>JAFDVP010000001.1:0-600000 GCA_018268895.1 Acidobacteriota bacterium
CTGAATGCCGATGGCACCACGGGATCACTCAGCCGTGTCACAACGGACGGCACACGAACCTATGGACGATCACCCAGCACCAATGGTTCAACGACCACCTTGCAGGATGAGGCGCTGAATCAGACGCTGTACACCTTTACCGATACGAGCGATTCATTTTACGAAACACATCGACAGGTTTATCAGGGGTCTGTGGCTGCCAGCACTCCCCTTCTCGATAGACAGACTTGCTACAACAATGCGGCGACGCCCTGCGACGGACAGGCAATTACACTTCCGATTACAGCAACAAAGATTATTTCGAGCCAAAACGGCGGAAGTTCGAGTCAGACTCAAGACACTTATGACGGCCCAAGCGGGCTGCTTATCACCCATAAAGACCTTGACTATGGTTCTGCTCTTCTCCAGACGACAACATATTCCTATGTCACCCCAGGCAGAGTTTCGAGTGTTTGGGTACAGGATGGCGCAGGCCATACTGTATCCCAGGTGACCTATGGCTACGACGAGCAAACACCGACTGCGACTTCGGGGCTTCCACAACACAATGCAGTCTCTGGTCCGCGTGGGAACCTGACATCGTCGCATACCGTAATCAATCCGGTTGTCGGCGGGGCGACGCTCGATACAGCCGCTACATATTACGATACCGGTGTTCCCGTTAGCTCCACCGATCCCAATGGAACGACACAGTACAGCTATGAGTCCACGCAGGGCTTCGCGACGCAGGCGACGCCACCTACTCCATCCAGCGGGGTCTCGCTTCCAGCGACAGCAAGCTACGATGTCGCCTCAGGCATTCCACTTTCAGCATCGGATGCCAATAACACCACCACGCCGATGGTGCAATTAACCCAATACGACAGGTTGCTGAGACCAAAACAGATTAACACTGTGGACGGCGGAAGCACGACGTACAACTACGGCATGTACTCTACCTTTCATACTGTCGACGTTTTGACTCCGAACGGAGGGTATACATCAACACTTTATGATCCGTATGGACGCACCAGCCGAGTTGCCGTTCATAACGGCAGCAGTGATCCACAGAAGGACTGGTATCAGGTCGACTACTGCTATGACGTTGCCGGGAACCTTCAGTTTGTTCCGTCACGGTATCAAGGGGCAGGATTTGATACGCCGAAACAGTGCTCAGGCACCGGAACCACGTACACCTACGATGCTCTTGGCCGCGTCACCAATATCAATACTCCCGATGGCAATACAACATATCAATATGCCGGCCGCGCGGTGAAGACCACCGACGTCAACCAGGTCATAAAGATCACGCAGTACGATGCGTTGGGGAGGATCGCAGCGATCTGCGAAGTTTCGGGCACCTCTTACCAGAGTGATTCACCGCAGAACTGCAATCTGGACATTGCTGGCACAGGCTATCTCACGACCTACGCCTATGATCTTGTCAACCACACAACAACGATCACTCAGAACGTACAGCAACGCATCTTCCAGACAGACTCGCTGGGTAGAACGATCTACACCAAAGAGCCTGAGCGGGGAGAGACGACGTACAGCTATGGATATAATTCGACCGGGTTGCAGGTGACTCGCACCAGGCCCAAAGCCAACCAAACCAATACCGCTACAAAGACCCATACTGTTACTCAATACGACTCTGCGGGCCGCGTTGTTTCGGTAAGCTATGACGACGGTACGCCAACAAAGACATACCAGTATGACCAGGCGACTGCCTGGGGAGCAGGCACCTTGAGCCTCGGAAGCAGTAAAGGGCGACTTACATCTGCAATCGCAAACCCTCCAACCAATTGGGTGGGAGGCGCCTACTTTATCTATGATTCGATGGGACGAGTTACGAGCACATCCCAGTGCCTTCCATCCGGATGCGGAAACGCCACTTACGATAAGACTCTGATTTACACATACGACACTGCCGGGAACATGACGAGTGCAACGGACGGCGCAGGCGCGTCGACCACATATCAATACTCGCCCGCATCTGAGGTCACCAGCATCACCTCGTCGGTGAATACGCCGACGAATCCTCCTGCTCTGGTTTCGTCCATCACCAATGGCCCCTTCGGGCCTACGGGCTGGAGCCTTGGCAATGGCCTGAATGTACTGAAGAGCTATACGAGTACAGGGAGGCCGTATGAGAGCCGAGTCTGTCAGGGAACGGCCAGCCTGAGTTGCGCGACGCAACCCTATGGCTTCAACGTCTATTGGGCCGGGAGCAACGTGAGCTGGGTGGACGACAACGTGATGCAGGCTGGAACGCAATATCAATACGACGACCTTGGAAGAATCTCGCAAACCAATATCGAGTTGTGGGCGCAGGGAAATCCGCTGACATACTACCGCTATGGTTATGACCGCTATGGCAATCGCGTGAGCCAGAGCATCACCCAGGACAGCAATGGGAGCGGACCCACCACGTCATACGCCATCAACACTGCCAGCAACCAGATCTCCGGCATACAATATGACGCGGCGGGCAACATGATGAGCGATGGCCTGACTCACACCTACGTCTATGATGCGGAGGGCAATGTCATCCAGGTGGACAACAACATCCACTATTACTACAACGCATTCAACCAAAGGGTCCGCGCGGAAAACGCCAGTTCGTCAACCGAATACGTCTACAACATCCTGGGACAGAGGGTTTCCGTGTGGGACGGCAGCACTCATTCTGAAATCAGCGGACAGTATTACTGGGGAAACAGCCCGGTGGCCTTCTATCAGGGGGGAGCTATTCACTTCCAGCACCAGAACTGGATGGGAACAGAGCGCTCCCGGACGGACCACAACGGCGCTGTGGAAGGCACCTATCAATCCCTTTCTTTCGGCGATGGCTTTAGCGCATCCGGCACCGACAATGACGCTTATCACTTTGCCGCGCTGGACCGTGACGCCGACGACACCCACCATGCCCAGTTCCGGCAATACTCCTCAACGCAGGGGCGATGGTTGAGTCCTGATCCCTATGATGGCAGCTATGACGCATCCGATCCCCAGAGCTTCAATCGCTATAGCTATGTGGGGAACAGGCCGCTAAGTTCGTTCGATCCAAGTGGGCAGCTTTGCGTCAGTGCCTTTCCATATGGCAATGCCGAGGAGCCCTACATTGATCCCTTTATTAACAGCGCAGAGGACTGCGGGGCTGCGTATGGCATTTGGTATGACTCAGACTCATCCATAACTGTAACCACCGACGAACCTGATCCGATGGACCCATCCTCCGGCCCTGGACTCGGTGCCATTGCCGTCAACCCCTCCAACTCCGGCGGTAGCAACAATGGCGGTGGCGGCGGTAGCAGTTCTACCCCGTTCCCAAATAAGACGAACTGTTCGGCGACTCCGAGTCTATGGCCCCACGGAATCGCTGGCGTTGTCGGGGGTGAAGGCACTCTAGGACTATCAAAACTTGGTGCAACAGCTCAAGGTTCAGCGGGCTTTGGATTGTTCGGGGGTAAGCCCGGAGGATTTTTTAACTATGTTGCAACTGCTGTTGCAGGTTTCCACAATCCGGGAGCACCGTATCAGCAGGGTGGCACGAACCCGACTATCTTTGGGGCCGGATTAGGAGCAGGACTAGGTGGAATGATTACCAATGCAGCAAGCGTCCAGCAAACTAGAGGTACCTTTCAACAATTCACACTATCTCTTCCGGCTGTGTCGTTTAGCTTTGCTTATGGCGGTGGAATCTGGACCGTCAATGTGACCGTTGGCCCAGGGTTCGCTGCTGCCACGACATCTACAACAACCAATACCAAAGTGAAGGGGCCGTGCTGAGGTCTACATGAGTAGCAAAGCAGAAATAGCGTACTTGCTGTTTACGTGCGCGGTATTTGCCGGTTTAGCCCTCAAGCCCGAGTGGCTTGCATTTGCCATTTTTAGAGGGAGTGACACGCCAAACGTTCGTATTTTGCAAGTAATCCGAATTGGTGCTCTCGTTTGTAGTGCAAGTGCACTCCTAACCCTGATTTGTGAGGTTCAATCATGTTGATAACGCATAAATGGCTGTCTCTTCTGGTGCCATTGGGAATCGGGATTTGGGTAGCTTGCGGGGTAGCGTCCGGGCTGTATTTCCTAAGGCGTCAGATCAAAGATGTTGAAA
This sequence comes from Acidobacteriota bacterium, assembly GCA_018268895.1. Taxonomy (NCBI): domain Bacteria; kingdom Pseudomonadati; phylum Acidobacteriota; species Acidobacteriota bacterium. The sequence goes on from JAFDVP010000001.1 coordinate 4,100, forward strand.
AGAAAATCATCTCGATCATTGGATTTGGCTCAACGTTGCTGGCCTATTCGATTGTCTATCAAGGGCCACTAGGCACGCGTCTTGGAAAAGCAGCGGTAGTTGGAACAACTCTTTTGTCAGTAGGGGTTGTCGTGGTTGGTGCGATCATGTGGCTTAGATCAGACACACGCCACAAAGTCTGACGGTAACGGACGGGTGGCTCCTACATCAACCCAGCCGATACCTCGAACCCGATAGATCCTCCCCACCCGGTTCACCTACGGTTATGACCGGCTATGGCAATCGCGTGAGCCAAAGCATCACCCAAGACAGCAATGGGAGCGGACCCACCACGTCATACGCCATCAACACTGCCAACAACCAGATCTCCGGCATACAATATGACGCGGCGGGCAACATGATGAGCGATGGCCTGACTCACACCTACGTCTATGATGCTGAGGGCAATGTCATCCAGGTGGACAACAACATCCACTATTACTACAACGCATTCAACCAAAGGGTTCGCGCGGAAAACGGCAGCTCGTCAACCGAATACGTCTACAACATCCTGGGGCAGAGGGTTTCCGTGTGGGACGGCAGCACCCGTTCTGAAATCAGCGGACAGTATTACTGGGGAAACAGCCCGGTGGCCTTCTATCAGGGAGGAGCTATTCACTTCCAGCACCAGAACTGGATGGGAACGGAGCGTTCCCGGACGGACCGCAACGGCGCTGTGGAAGGCACCTATCAATCGCTGCCGTTCGGCGACGGCTTTAGCGCATCAGGCTCCGACAACGACGCTTACCACTTCGCCGCACTGGACCGCGACGCCGACGACACCCACCATGCGCAGTTCCGCCAATACTCCTCGACGCAGGGACGATGGATGAGTCCCGACCCTTACGACGGCAGCTATGACGTTTTCAGCCCGCAAAGCCTCAACAGGTATAGCTATGTGGGGAATCGACCGCTCACCGAACTGGACCCTCTCGGACTTAACCCTGGTGACATAATAGGTAGCGACAATGGGGTCCCCACTATGCAAGGACCTGGCCTGATAGGGTGCGGCTTTAGTTGTTGGGGATGGGGTGCCGTTGGCGGAGGTGGTCCTACTCACCTTGAGCCAATGCAGCCGATACCATCCGACGGTGGAGGGGGAGTTGCGCCAATTGCCGTAGCCACTGCGAGTGTTGTCTTCATCAAATCCGTGCCCCCTTCTTGCCAGAAACAATTAGAAGACATGCTCGACGACATCAACGCCATCAGACCGCCGGGTGCAAGCATGATAATAAAGAAAGGCTTAGCTCAGCGATTTAGACAACTGTTCAACTATCGTGACATCGATGTGCTTCAAACGCATATCGGCGAATTCCAAGGTCGTCAACGTAATCTCAAGGATAAAATTGACCAATATCGCAATTCTTGCGGCGAACCTCCACCATTCATTGCCGAATGGGCAGACCAACCTGTTGTTGCCCCGTGGCCTAGAACTTCTAATTCCTCTGCACCGTATTGGATAGGAGCGGGCGTTGCAGCCGCAGTATGTGGTGCGCTAATCCCTGGTTGTTTAGAAATCGAAACCTTTGGCGCTCTAGCCCTTCCTTAGTTTTACGAGGAACATATGACTTTACAAGACAAGACTGTGACAAAGTTGCGTGAAGCGATTAAACGCTACTTCCCCGCGAATACTTATTTGGGAAAACTTACTCCTGTAGATCTACAGTGGACCGAGGAACTTGATGAAGAGAAAGCTCTCTATGAAAGCCTAAAAGGCAAGAATTGGACTCAAATACCCGGCGAGATACTGGATTCCCTTCCCAGCGGATACATGCTTTTGACAGATCAAGCATTTCCCCTTTTTTTCCCCGCTTGGTTGATGCGTTGTTTGGAGCAAGTAAGCCCAAGTGAAATCCAATCGTTTTTGATCTATTCCTTTTCGCCGAAACGTGACTTGGTGCCCGATACGACTAATCTCGCAGTAAGGAAGCTTAAGATACTGAACTGTGAGCAATTATCTACTTTGCGATACCTAATAGACGAAATTTCAAATTCTCATTCATCAGAGTACGTGCGTGAACTGGCAACAAAAGCGATAGCCTTGATCGATGAAGTCAGCGTGATCTGATCCTGATGTTTGCAGCCGAAAAGGTTAGGTATGGCCCCTCCACTCCCAGTAGAGGGTGCCAACAGCACAGAAAGTATCCGTCCCTCTCCCGGATGCCATCGTATAGATACGCCGTAACACTTGACGTGCTCCCCTGTATCCGCACATAGCGAAGTACGATTTTGTACTTTTGAGGCGGCCCCAAAAATCCGTACCAAACGGACTGCTGATTTCTGATCAAAAGGGCAGTTTGGTTGGGAGTAATTATCCGGGCATTCCTGCCTTCCAGAGTATGAGCAAGTGGTCTGCTGTAAGTCCACCGATGTTCAGGTCTTTGGTTCGGTATTTGCGCAAAAAGTTGGCCAGTTCTGCAAGGTTTGACGATGCGGATAGCTTCTGATAGAGCCTCGGGTGCTCTCTGCGGATATACGACCTCATGGCGCGGTGGTCAATGCCAAATCCGACTTGAATTCGCTGGCAACGCTTCAGCGATGCCCAGAAACCGAGGTCAGGACATCCGGCCAAGGCATTCGCTAATTGGCGAGGATTCGACGCAAATCTCCTCTGCTCTTTGGCAAGAAACACCTGAAGTTCTGAGAACGTTTTCGGTAGCAGAAGTCTCTTCGCGGCTGCGCTATGGTTTCCCACGAAACCAAATGGAAGCGATTGCACCGGAGTTCCCCAGGGAGTTGGGCGGGAGCCTGGATTAGCGAATGCTTCGAACGCTTGCTTAAGACCTTTGAACTTCGGCGTTGGTGCGCATAGTGGTTCCAACTCCGGCCAGTTCATTTCGAAGAACTGGACCAGTTCATCGCGCCGCTTTGCCAACTCGGAATCGGATATGCTCTTCGGTCCTCTCTTCTGAACCGGCTTCCCGACTTGAACATTCAGCAAGCCTTCGTAGGGATCGGCTTCGAGTCTCGCAATCTTGCCCTCCAACCGTCGCACCCGCGCCTCAAGTTTGCGCCACGACTGCCGTGCGTCGAATTTATTGCCGCTATGCACGCTATACGTCGAATTGTTCTGCGATTTGCGCGCCATGCGTGATGTTCTTTTTCTTTGCAAAATCAAAGTCTTTTTGAGGGATACAACAACAACAGTGTAAATCGACCTGGACAATGAAACTCGACGGACAACGCGCATCCGAGATGGACCTAAGCAACGAAGCGACTGTCGCGTCCAGTTCGGTACCGGTTGAGTTTGCAGAACGCGACGAACACCAGAGCGGGCAACGGTTCTTGAACGGCTCCGCCCCGCGACTTAAACGGCATGTCGCGTTCTGTGACACGGCAGCCGGAGATATAGCATCCCCGGCTGCCGGTAAGGATCAAAAGCCGTTCCGGGAGTTTGAGGGCAGCGCCCTCATCGGCGGCGAAGCCGCCGTGCCTTCCCCATTTCTGGACGACGATGATCTCCAAAAGCTAATCGAATTCTTTATCCTGCTGGACGCATGGGACCGGAGGCGCAATGTTTCTCCGGTCATGTAGCGGCAGATTTCCGGCGGTGCCGGGTTGCAGGCTGTGTCTAATAGCCTGCAACTCACGTCACGGTGACGAGGTTGGACAAAATTTGGAGTTGGTCCTGTGATCGACAAGATCGAACTCCGCTTGCCCGTCTCGACGTATTTCCGCAATCCTGTCAATGGTTTGTTGCGGCGCTACAGAGTTGCCAGACCGTCTCAGCACTATATCGGCGTCATGGACCTGCGGCCACATGGGTTTGACGCCATGCTGCACTACGGCAAGCGGCGCGAGCCGCATACGCACAAGCTCGAACTCTTTGAGACAGGGAAGAAGCCCTACAGCGAGTTGGTCGGCCTCGTGGAGAGCATCGTAGAGATGGATTCTTCGAAGTTTGAATTAACCCGTATCGACCTCTGCGCCGACATCCCAGATGTACCGGTTGTGTGGTTCCACGAACACGCAAGCTTCCGGTACAAACGCATCTCGCGCCGCGTCGGCAAGCTCAAATGGGATGTCATCAGCAACACCGACATTGAGACGATTACGGCGGGCGCGAGACCGAACGTCTACCGCATCTACAACAAGACGGCTGAAGAGCTATCGAGGTTTCGCAAGGCTCAGAGAAAACAGAGCCGCGATGCGGACCCGTTAGTCTTCGAACAGGAGTACGGGCACAAGGAAACGAACATGCTCACACGGATTGAACGACAGTACGGAGGTGGACGTTTGCCGAAGGAAGTACGAACTTTCGGAGAGCTGCACCGCGCGGCGGAGATCGACCCGTTCGACGCAATGATGATCGACAGCGCGCCGGTTTGCTTACCGCGCATCGAAGATGAGGAGTTCAGCGAGTGGCTGAAGGGAATGGCTCTGCGTCATGAAGCACAAGCACGAGGAAAACAGGAGTTCTGTCGCTGGCTCAATCGTCACTCCAAAGGAAATGGGGCGCGTTGGATGCGAAGGTATGCAGCCTACTTTCCCGGCTCGGGGGAGCGAACCCCCGATAAAGATTCGATTCGGCACACCTATCAGGAGTCAACTATACGGCAGTTGGCTGCGTAGCCAACCGGCCTGATAATACTCGTACTCGAAAATGAACGGAGAAATGATGACCGAAGCCCTTATCTACACCCGCGTATCGAGCCGCGAACAAGAGCAGGAAGGATATTCGCTTGGCGCACAAGCCAAGTTGCTCAAGGATTACGCTACCCGGAATGGCTTCAAAATCGTTGCAGCCTTCGAAGATGTAGAGACGGCCAAAAAGACTGGTCGTAAGCAGTTTGGAGAGATGATGGCCTACTTCAAACGAAACCGGTCCTGTCGGATTTTATTGGTGGAGAAGACTGACAGACTGTACCGAAATCCCCATGATGCTCTAAAAGTCCATGATCTCGATATCGTCGTCCATTTCATCAAAGAAGGACACATCATCTCGAAGGAATCGAAGTCGAATGACATTTTCATACACGACATCAACATCGCTCTCGCGCGGCACTATATCAAGAATCAGAGCGAAGAAGTGAAGAAAGGTATGCGGGAGAAGGCATCGCAAGGTATCTTTCCCGGCCACGCGCCATTCGGCTATAGGAACAACAAAGCGGAACGCACCATCGAAATCGATCCTGAAGATTCCATTACGGTGAAGCGGATGTTTGAGTGGTACGCAACTAGCGCACACACGCTCACGACGATAGCTAAAAAGATACGTATCGAGACGGGCAAGACGATCAGCCGCGCAAACATCCATCGTATTCTCACCAACCGCTTTTACATCGGTACGTTTCTTTGGCGAGGGGAAAGGTATCCCGGCACGCATCCGGTATTCGTAATGCCCAAGCTCTTCGATCAGGTACAAGGAATACTCTCAGGCCACAACAGGCCGAAGTATTCGAAACGCGACATTGCTTTCCGTGGCCTGATGCAGTGCGCCTATGACGGCTGTATGGTCACAGGCGACGTCCAGAAGCAAAAATACGTTTATTACCGCTGCACTGGGCATCGCGGCAAATGCGATCTTCCACGTTTCAGGGAGGAAGATATCGCTGAACGTCTGGGAGAGCCGCTGAAGGGCCTTCAGGTGCCGCAGGAGGTCGTCTCACGCATCGTTGCCACGATACGTAAAGACCAGCAACAATTTGCCAGCAGGGTCAATGCGGAACGTTCGCGCCTTGAATCCCGGCTGGCAGCGATCCGTAAAAGGATGGATGGAGCCTATGCGGATAAGCTCGACGGCAAAATCCCGGAAGACTTCTGGGAACGCAAGATGAGCGATTGGCGGATGGAAGAGCAGCAGGTCAGAATGTCCATGGACGGCCTGAGCAACGCCGAAACGGGCGACCGGGCATTGGACATGCAAAGGATTTTCGAACTCGCAAATAAGGCCTATTTCCTGTATGTTTCGCAGGATTCCACCGAAAAAGCCAAATTGCTCAGAATGCTATTTTCGAACTGCTCCGTAGACGCCGTAAGTGCAACGCCCACATACAGAAAGCCCTTCGACATTATCTTCAAAAGGGCCAAATCAGAAGAATGGTCGGGGCGATTGGATTCGAACCAACGACCCCCTGCTCCCGAAGCAGGTGCGCTACCAGGCTGCGCTACGCCCCGACTCTGTGCTATGAATGGCCGCAATCCGTAACGTCCGTGTCTTCAGGCGAGTTTCGGGACTCGCTGAGGCATTGCTCAGGACGCTGGTTTCCGACTGAGTTAGTTTAGCAGATATTGTTGCTCCGCTGCGATGTCGGTTCTATACTCATAGAGATGGTTGTTTTCGTAAATCGCGCGTGTTGTTGTTGCCGGATGCTCCCGTGTCCGTGTCCGCGCTGTTGCCGTTAGTTCGCGGTCGCCATCATCACCACCACAACCTTACTTACTGCTTGAAACTTCGCAGATTTCTTTTCTGTGGAGGTTCAGAGGTCCAACTTAATGACTTCCGCCGTTGCTCTTGAATCGGAGACTCTTCTTCAGCCTGAGAAGCTGAATCACTTACAGGCGCTCGAGGCGGAAAGCATCGCCATTATGCGCGAGGCAGTTGCGGAATTTGCGCGTCCCGTGATGCTCTACTCGATCGGCAAAGACTCCAGCGTCATGCTGCGTCTCGCGCAGAAGGCCTTCTATCCGGGCAAGATTCCGTTTCCGCTGCTGCACATCGACACCAGCTACAAGTTTCCCGAGATGATCGCATTCCGCGATGCCTACACCAAGGAGATTGGGGCGGATCTGATTGTTCATCGCAATGAAGAGGCGATCGCCGCTGGAGCAAACCCGTACACGCTTGGTACGCAGAACTGCTGCGGTCTGCTGAAGACAAGGAGCCTGCTGGATGGGTTGGCTGAAGGCGGCTTCGATGCGGCTTTTGGCGGCGCCCGCCGCGACGAGGAGAAGAGCCGCGCCAAGGAGCGTGTCTACAGCTTCCGCGATGGAGCAGGCCAGTGGGACCCGAAGAACCAGCGCCCGGAGCTTTGGAGCCTGTACAACTCCCGTCTGCGCAAGGGAGAGAGCATTCGCGTCTTTCCGCTCTCCAACTGGACGGAACTCGACATCTGGCTCTATCTCTACGCGGAAAAGATCCCTATTGTGCCGCTGTACTTCGCACAGGAGCGCCCGCTGATCGTTCGCGGCGGCCAGATGACGCTGGTTCATGAGGGGATGAAGCTATTGCCTGGTGAACAGGTGAGGACAGAAAAGGTTCGCATGCGTTCGCTTGGCTGCCTGCCTTGCACCGGCGCGATGCGCAGCGATGCGGACACGCTGCCGAAGATCATTGAGGAGCTGCTGACCTTCCGGCGCAGCGAGCGCGAAAACCGCGCCATCGACCACGACGAAGAGGGATCGATGGAAGTGAAGAAGCGGGAGGGCTACTTCTAATGGCGACGACTGACCTTTTGACCGCGGATCGCGGATTTGAGGAGTTTCTGGAGGCGCATCTCGGCCAGGAACTGCTTCGCTTCACCACGGCAGGAAGTGTTGACGACGGGAAGAGCACGCTGATCGGCCGTCTGCTGCACGACACCAAGAGCGTCTACGAAGACCAGCTTGCCGCGGTGAAAAAGAGCCGGGTGAACCGTGCCGCCAACGGCCACGTCGATTTCTCGTTGCTGACGGATGGGCTGAAGGCCGAGCGCGAGCAGGGAATCACGATCGATGTGGCGTATCGTTACTTCTCGACATCGAAGCGCAAGTTCATTATTGCCGACACCCCTGGGCATGAGCAGTACACGCGCAACATGGCCACGGGAGCTTCGACTGCGAATGTAGCTGTGGTGCTGATTGATGCCAAGGCGTATCTGCGCGAGGGCAAGCTGCTTCCTCAGTCGCGCCGGCACACCTATATTGCCTCGCTCCTCGGGATACCGCATGTCGTTGCTGCTGTAAACAAGATGGACCTCGTCGGCTACTCGGAGGAGACCTTCGCGGAGATCCGCGCGGAATTCGTCGAGTTCGCGGCTCGTCTGGGGTTGAAGAGCGTAACGGCGATTCCAGTCAGTGCCCTGGAAGGAGATAACGTTGTCTCTCCCAGCACGACGATGACCTGGTACGACGGCCCCACCCTGCTTGAGTTTCTTGAGACGGTGCCGCTCAGCACAGAAGAGCAGCAAGGCCCTCTGCGCTTTCCGGTTCAGCTTGTACTCCGCCCAGACGCAAACTTTCGTGGCTTCGCCGGGCAGGTAGCGCGTGGAGTATTGCGCGAGGGGGAGCGAGTGATGGCGCTGCCATCGCGCCGCGAGACGACAGTAAAGCGCATCGTCACCTGGGACGGCGATCTTAAAGCGGCATCGTACCCTCAGAGCGTAACGGTTGAGCTGGCGGATGAGATCGATCTTAGCCGCGGAGAGGTGCTTGTAGCGCCATTTCAGGATCAGCTACCTGCCGTATCCCGTCATCTACACGCCATGGTTGTGTGGATGCATGAAGAACCTTTGCACGTAGGGCGCACCTATATCGCCAAGCATACAACGCGCACCGTACGGGCCACGGTGAAGGCGATACGGTATAGGGTAGACGTCGGCTCGCTCGATCACGTTGCCGCGTCGCAGCTGGCTATGAATGAGATAGCAGAGGTTGAGCTTGAGACGAACCTCCCTCTGTTCTTCGACGCATATGCCGACAGCCGCACGACTGGCTCGCTGATACTGATCGATGGTGTAACCAACGCAACGGTTGGCGCTGCGATGATCACGGGCAAAGCTGAAACTTCCGAGCAGGACAGAGCTCATGCTGCACTGGTGCTTTTGCCGGGCAGGGAAGACTTCGCCGAACGTTTGCGAGAAGACTTTGAATCTCATGGCCGCCGTGCGGTAATAATCGATGATCCTTTGATTCCCGAAGGTTCGTTGATTGCAGCGGTTCGCGCATTGCATCTGGCGGGAGTTACGGCAATCTCTGCGCGTGCCATTACCGCAGAGGTTGCGGCTGAAATCGAGTTGTCCGTGGAAACCTTCTCAGACGGTGGTGTTTTAGCTGGAGACGGCTTGAGCGATGACGAAGTTCTCCGGTTGGCAGGAGTAAAGGGATGAGCGTGCTGGATACGACGATTGATTATGAAGCGATGACTGCCGAAGAGTTGTCCAGTGCCATTGTTCGCGAGGCCAATGGCGGGCCGGTCTGCCTGACGTCCAGTTTTCAGATTGAAGATATGGTTGCGCTGCACATGCTGCGCCGTCATCTTCCCGATGTGCCTGTAATTTTTCTCGAGACGGGATATCACTTTCCGGAGGTGCTTGCGTACCGTGATCGTATGGTCGCGGAATGGGGGCTAAACCTTATCAACGCCCTGCCCGCCACAACGGTTAAGGAGTTCGAGGGACAATTTGGAAAACTGCACATCGTTCAACCGACGGCGTGCTGCCAGGCACGCAAGGTCGAGCCCCTGATGCGCTCGCTTCAGCCCTACGATTGGTGGTTCACTGGTTTACGCCGGGAGCAATCGCCGACCCGCGCGGGGCTGAAGAAGGTGGAAGACCACAAAACGCCATCAGGCAAGCATCTGAAGAAGATCAGTATTCTGGCCGACTGGGATTGGGCGCGAGTAAACGAGTATGCAGAGCGCGAGGGTATTCCGCAACTTGAACTTTATGCGCGTGGATACACGAGCATTGGCTGCGAGCCTTGCACGGCCATACCTGAAGCAGGCGCTGACGCACGCAGTGGGCGATGGGGCGGTAAGAAGCTGGAGTGCGGTATCCACACGTTCTCTGAAAAGAGCTGAGCCTTGGCTCTCCGCAGAGTTAGGACTAAGCTCAATTGATGGTGGAACAGCGGCGAATCGTCGAGCAGTGGCGTCGTCACTCGGCGCGCGCGCTTGTCACGATTGTGCATGTTGAGGGGGCGAGCTATCGTCGGCCAGGGGCACGGCTGTTGGTCGGACTGGCGGGCGAATGTGCAGGGACAATCAGCGGCGGCTGCCTGGAAGCAGAGGTCATGCGTCGAGCGGCCTGGAAGGTCAGTTCTGGAGCTGTAGTTGAGCGATATTCCACCATGTTCGACGACACTGCGGAGGTGCCCTATGGGCTCGGCTGCGGGGGTGTTGTTGACCTTCTTCTGGAACCCACGGACACACCGGAGTGTTCGGCCCTGATGAACGCGATGGAAAGGGCCTTGACGGGCGAACCATCCATCGTTGTGACCTGGCTGCCTGGCGAAGCAAAATCACTTCGCCGCGCGATCTTAAGCAACGACGGGGAGCTCCTTTTTGCGAGCGATGGTTTGAGGGAAAAGAAACTCGAGTGTGCGCGCGGTCTCGAACCGGGGCTCGGATACGAAGGCCGCTTTGTCGAGGCATTGCAGGCTCCGCGGCGTCTTTTCGTGTTGGGCGCAGGCGACGATACAAAACCGCTTGTTAGCATGGCTGCCATGATGGGTTGGACAGTGACTGTAGCCGATGGCCGTCCGAACCTGGCGAAGCAAGAGCGCTTTCCTTTGGCAACCCGCGTATTCAGCGTTGCGGCCGGAAACATCGAAGCATTGGGCATACGTTCAGAAGATGTTGTGGTCTTAATGACTCACAGCTACGAACAGGACCGAGCGCTGTTGCCACCTCTGCTCCAACTTTCTCCGCGGTACCTTGGCCTTCTTGGCGCGAGGCACAGAAGCTCATTGTTGGTCAGCGAAGCGGCGACGCTTACTGGCCTCTCGGTTGAAGAGTGCTGCAAGCGTATCTGGGCGCCTGTTGGGCTTGACCTGGGAGGCGACGGGCCTGAAGCCATAGCTCTGTCGATAGTCGCCGAGGTACAGGCTGTCTGCATGGGGAAGGCGGGTACATCTCATCGTCTTTCGGCAGATGACATTGCTTTGCAGCTAAGCAACGGCGATGCTTCCCGCTATCTGCGGGTGCATTGCAGTGCGGATGCAAATCCATCATGAACATTGCTGCGATTGTGCTTGCCGCTGGAGCGTCACGGCGTTTCGGCGAACCGAAGCAGTTGGTTCAATTGGCCGATGAGACTCTTCTCGAACGGACCGTGCGTGTATGTCGTGAGGCGATGTGCGTACCGATTGTTGTGGTGCTCGGAGCATCGTCAGAGAGCATTCAAGAACAATGCAATCTGGAAGGCGCAATAACCGTAGTAAACGATGAATGGCGTGAGGGGATGGGTTCTTCGTTGCGAGTGGGCGTAAGGGGCCTCATCGGCAGCATCGATGGTTGCGTGATTGTCACTTGCGATATGCCTGCGGTTTCATCGGAACATCTGCGCAGGCTCATGCAAGGCGACGAAGTCACCGCGTCAGAGTATTCAGGAAGACGTGGTGTGCCAGCATACTTTCCTGCGTCGTATTTTCCGGCTCTGATGCAGGTGCACGGTGATGCTGGTGCGCGCGAATTGCTCAAAGAGGCAAACACTGTTCCGTTGCCCGGTGGCGAGCTTGATGTGGATACAGCGCAGGATCTTCAGCGTGCCCGCGAACTGTTCAGTTGAGCGTCATGCGAAAGGCACAAAACAAAGCATGAAAACTCAATTGACAGCGTTACTTCTTGCCCCTCTTGAGCGTAAGCGTTGGCGGTTTACGTTTGCCGGGTAGCTTCTTCGCGGCTACAGCTCGCGAGATATTTCTGATCCCGCGCTTTTTAGCCTTCTTAGTGGAGGTGTTCGTAGGGTTCACTGCCGCAATGAGTTGTGGCGCGACGGGAGAGCCCAGTCCCGTGCAGGCATCCCAGCCTGGACCGGCGCGGAATGCTCCATTGTTTGTCGCAAGAATATCTCGAAAGGCATTTTTTGCCTTCGCCATATAGATGGCTGGATTGATAAAGCCGGCAGAGATACCGTTCTGTTGATTGGCAAGCGCAATCAATCCGGCCCACAACGGCGCGACGGCACTCGTCCCCCCGATCACCATGATTTTGCCATCGACACGAACGATATAGCCGGTGGCTGGATCGGCATCTCCAGCAACGTCGGGCACTCCCCGCCCGCCCGCCGGGTTATCCGGCGAGGGGACTTTGGCGCTGGACTGCCACGAAGGAAGGGGAAATACGTTGGAGACGCCGCCACCTGTGGCGCCTCCTTTTGGCTGCTCATTCCATACTGTCTCCGATGTAATGGCGGAGCCAGAACTTTGGAGATTGGTTCCTCCGCAAGCGAGAACATGCGGACTGGCTGCCGGAAAGTCAACGTGGTTCTTGCCGTCCGTTACTCCATCCGATGATCCGTTATCGCCTGATGCGACAGTGATCGTAATGCCCAAAGCGGCAGCGGACTGACAGGCAGCATCGAGCGCAGCCATGGCCTGCGCAGTCCAGTTGATCTCTGCCGCACCCCAGGAGATTGAAATCACGCTGGGCTTATAGGTGGTGTCGTGGATCGCATAAGCAACGGCATCGAGAAAACCCTGGTCGGTATTGGGAGCAAAGTAGACGACAATGCGCGCACCCGGAGCAACGGCCGCCGCAACCTCGATGTCCAGCATCACCTCGCCGTCTGCGCTATTGGCGTTCGAAGGAGAGTTCTTCCCACCGGAGACAGAGACCGCAACCACCTTCGGCGTCTTCTGCTTCAATGCCTTGAAATAGGCAGTAAGATCGGTTTGGCGAAAGCCCCCACCGAGTTCGATGATGCCAATGGTCTGGCTGGAAGCTGTTGCACTGGAAGGAAAGCCATAAAGTTGCCCCACCTGAACTGGAGTGTAGGAGGTGCTTCCGCTGGCATGTGGACGAGCAAAACCTGATGCTTGCGCCTGGTTGGCGGCTGCCGCTGAATCGTCACCGGCAACGCGAAAGTGCGGGGTTGCCTGAGGTCGGTTGTCGAGACCGAGAACGGCGACGACATAATCCTCAAGCTGGCCTGGCAGATCGATGCTTCCTTCGCGCACTCGATAGGTCGTGCCGTTGAGTGTTCTGTGAAGCAAAGAGACCCCGAAAGCGCGCTGCATATTCGCTATCGTGCCCGACAATTTGATGGTGCGGCGTCCAGGAGCGGGCGTTCCGGGCTGAACCTTCAACGCAAAATCCTTTGCAAAGGAGCGAACCAACTTCACTGCAACCGGATCAGCTGCATGGTTGGAGCGAAAATGGGCTCGTGTCATGCGCTGCTTACCTGTAGTGTGTGCTGTGGGCAGCGGTTTCTTGCGCCGGACAACGACTGAGACGGTAATTAGGGCGGACGGGGGGGCAGGCCTTTCGCCGGTTGTTCTTGGGAGAGGCGCTTTTTCGCTGCCACGAAGCACGATGCGGGGCTGCGCGCCTATTGTCATTGTGGATTTGGTGGGTTTCTTCTGTTTCGGCATGCTGAACCTCTTTCGGAGAAGATCGAGAAAAAGGGGCCGGGCGGGAGAGTCCGCAGTTCACCATAGTATTCCTGTGTGGCCGCGAGAAGAAGGCGTAAATAAAAATAAGATGGCCGGGGGTAGTGCGGGTTTGGACCGCCAGCGTCGTATTCTATATTTTCATTATTGGAAATTTTATTTCAAATAAAGTGAGAGTGAGAAAAGAAGTGACGATCGATTCGCATCATCACCTTTGGCGATATTCATCCGAGGAGTACGGCTGGATTGACGATGCGATGAGTCCGCTCAAGCATGACTTCCTTCCCCGCGATTTGGTTGCTGTCATGCAAGAGGCTGGGATTGACGGCTCGGTAGCCGTACAAGCCCGGCAGTCTGTCGAAGAGACGCGCTGGCTGCTGAAGCTGGCCGATGAATGCGATGCGATAAGAGGCGTAGTTGGCTGGGCTCCGATTGTAGGGAGCGAGTTCCCGGGCGTCCTTGATGAATTCCGCCAAAGAAAAAAACTTAGCGGACTGCGTCATATTCTGCAGGCGGAACCAGTCGACTACATGCTGCGGTCAGATTTCAATTCAGGTATTCGGATGCTGCTCCAGTATGGGCTTGCATATGACGTTCTGATTTACGAGCGACAATTGCCGCAGGCGATCGAATTTGTCGACCGCCACCCTGAGCAGGTGTTTGTGCTGGATCATATTGCGAAGCCGCGGATCCGCGATGGAATGGTCGAGCCATGGTCCAGCATGGTGCGAGAGATGGGGAAGCGTGAGAATGTGTGGTGCAAAGTGTCCGGTCTGGTGACGGAGGCCGACTGGACTTCGTGGACCGCCGGTTTGCTGAAGCCCTATCTGGATACGGTCGTCGATGCGTTTGGACCGCAGCGGCTATTGGCTGGCTCGGATTGGCCAGTATGTCTTGTAGCAAGCGGTTATGTCCGGTGGTTTGAGGTGTTGAACGATTACTTTGCGAAGTTCAGCGACGCGGAGCGTGAAGCGATATTCGGCGGGACTGCGATACAGGTCTACAAACTGAGATAACAGTAGAGATCTAAGGAGAAGGATGAGGGCGTTTCAGATTACCGGTTCCGGCAGTGCAGGTGTGATTTCGGTCCCAGACATCACTCCGATAACGAATGAGGTTCTGCTGCGCGTAAAAATGGTGGGGCTGTGCGGGACTGATCTGAACACGTTTCGCGGCAGGAATGCGATGGTTGAGTTTCCGCGTATTCCTGGACACGAGATTGCTGCAGAGGTCGTTGATGGCGGCGGCGACCTGATACCTGGGACGCTGGTGACAGTACTGCCCTATACCAGTTGCGGCCGCTGTGCTTCGTGTATGCGAGGACGTGTCAATGCGTGTCAGCACAACCAGACGATGGGAGTTCAGCGCGATGGCGCAATGATGGAGTACATCAGCATACCCAGGGAAAAGCTGTTTACGGCAAAGCTGTCTGCGACAGAGCTAGCGCTGGTCGAACCTTTAACCGTCGGCTTTCACGCAGCAGCCCGCGGTAGAGTCACAGGGCAGGATATTGCCGCGATCTTTGGTTGTGGTGGCGTGGGCCTTGGGGCCATTACCGCGTGCGCATTTCGAGGTGCCAAGACGATTGCAATCGATGTGGACGATGCCAAACTTGAGACAGCGAAAAAGGCTGGAGCGCAACACCTCATTAATACTGCACGTGAGAATCTGCATGAAAAATTGAGCCAGATCACTGGAGGCCATGGTCCCGATGTGATTGTCGAAGCGATCGGACTGCCGCAAACATTCCGAGCGGCAGTTGAAGAGGTTGCCTTTACCGGCCGAGTCGTCTACATCGGTTACGCTAAAGAGCCCGTCTCTTACGAGACGCGTTTGTTTGTGCAAAAGGAACTCGACATTATGGGATCGAGAAATGCGCTGCCGGAAGATTTTCTGGACGTGATCCGGATGCTCGAAGCTGGAAGATTTCCGGTAGCAGATGCGATCAGCGGCGTTGTTCCCCTGGAAGCTGCGGGGACGATGCTTGCTGAATGGGGCGATGCGCCCGGGCGCTTTACGAAGATCATGATTGAGATATAGTGCCGAACGTTTTGTTCGGAATGTAAGATTCTCGTCGACGCAAGCAGCGCGGCGATAACTCAGGGAGAGCAGATGCAGATTTCGGCACCGGTCGGAACAAAGAGTACGGCAGAAGTTAAGAATGGCAAGCATCCAGTGTTTCCGGCTGGGCACATGCTGCCATTTGTTCTTGTTACGGTACTGTTCTTCCTGTGGGGCATGTCGAATAATCTCACCGACATTCTTGTTCAACAGTTCAAAAAATCGCTCGAGTTATCGCAGTTCAGCGCGCAATTGGTGCAGACGGCTAACTTTCTGGGTTACTTCTGCATGGCGATTCCCGCTGGGCTGCTAATGCGCCGCTGGGGCTATAAGGCCGGCATGGTAACTGGCCTTCTTCTCTTCGGTTCGGGGATGCTGTTATTTCTTCCTGCTGCTTTGCGCGGCGAGTATGTAATGTTCCTGATCGCGCTTTTTACTGTCGGCTGTGGCGCATCCATTCTGGAGACGGCTGCGAACCCGTTTATTGCGCAGTTTGGCGACCCGGCGACATCGGAGCAGCGGTTGAATTTTTCGCAGGCGTTCAACCCTCCAGGCACGGTTGCTGGAGTTCTCATCGGCACATATTTCATCTTTTCTGGGGTTGAGCCGAACGCGGCCGAGATAGAGCAGATGAAGCACGCCGGGACCTACCAGAGCTATCTGCATGGCGAGATTATGCGCGTGGTGCCGACATATATGGCGTTCGGCGCCGTGGTGCTGATTTTCGCTTTTCTTCTCATGCGAACGAAGTTCCCGGTGATTCAGGTTGAACATGAGGGAGCCGGTGAAGACCACGGCAGCCTCGGTTCACTATTGCGAGTACCTGCAATCTGGATTGCAGTTGCTGCGAATTTCTGCAACGTAGGAGCGCAGATATCCTCCTGGAGCAGCCTGATCCCTTACATGAAGCAGTACACTCCCGCCAGTGAGAGGACGGCGGCTCATTATCTAACGGCCGTCTTGGTGGTGATGTTGTTTGGGCGTTTCCTCTCGACTCCGCTGATGCGATATATCAGGCCGAGCTTGATGTTGGGAGTTTACGGGGTGTGCAACGCGATCCTGATGCTGGTTGTCGTGACTAGGCCCGGAATGGTTGGAGCATATGCAATTGTCATCAGCGGCTTTTTTATCTCCATCATGTTCCCTACAATCTTTGCGCTTGGGCTGAAGGGGTTGGGAAGGAACACGAAGCTGGGCGGGTCGCTGCTGGTGATGGCAATCGTTGGCGGCGCAATTTTTCCGCCAATTCAGGGATTGATCGCCCGGCAAACCGGAAGTGTTGCGCTCGGGTATATTGTTCCGGCGATAGGTTTTGCAGGTGTTGCGCTGTACGGGTTTTATCAATCGACGCAGCGAACGCTGCTCTCCGGTCCTGCTTACTGAAGCGCCCTTTTCTAAAGGCAATTGTGAAGTTTGTCCGTAGTCATGTTCTCCTCCGAAAAGGTAGAGAAGCCGAAAACTACTTCCACGCGACTGTCGCCCGAGGCTGTAAGCTCCTGAGTATTCAGTGAGGCGTTACGGGACGAAACGCACGTATATGAGGTAGCAGATAACAGTTGCTGCGGCGGCAAGGACAAGGCCCGATGTACGCCGTTTGTAGACGAAGAAGAGAAGTAGTAGCCCGGTGAGAGAGACCAGTGTCAGCAGGATGGCTGAGGCGTCGATAAGCCCCGACCAGACCTTGCCTGAGTCGCGGCCTTTGTGGAGGTCGTTGATGACAGCGATGAAGCCGTTGCGCACCTCAACGACGTCGTAGCGGTTTGAATCGCGGTCGATGAAGGCGTCGGCTGTGTAGCCGGGAGCCTTGAAGGAGATGGAGATCTGCGAGTCGTCGACGCGGAAGTCGGAGACGGCCCCGTGCAGCTTGTTGGCTGCGCGAAGCCGTTCGACGATCTCGAGCTTCGCCGGTTCAGCGCCATGGGCGAGACGCAGCCACTCATGCGGCATCTGGCCCGTGGTGCGGGTGGTCTTTTCGGTGTTGCCGAACCAGTCGGCGTGATTGAGGGTGAGGCCGGTAACGGCGAAGAAGAGCACGATAGCGAAGGAGACCATCGAAAGATAAATGTGCAGCCAGCGCGAGACCACCGCCGTCTTTCTTCGCAGATGGGCGCGGAAGGTAACGGACTTTGTTGCTGCGATCTTTGTTGAGGTCATCATGTTTGATCGTGGTGGCGCTTCAAGCAGCGTCTAGTTGTGCCTGCTGTAGTCCAGCGATACGCTTGCGATCTCCTTGTTGCCGGGCGGGCTGAACTGCGCCGATGTCTTGCCGTCGAAGTTGATCTCCTGTTTGATGAGGCCATAGGTGCCGTGTTCGCGCGCGGCTTCGATCAGAATGGTGTATTTGCCAGGCTTGACTTGCTTGCCGGCGTTGTCCTTGCCATCCCAGCGCAGGGTGTACTTCCCCGGCGACCTCGTGGCCGAAGAGATTGTGGTTGACAGGTCGGTTCCCTCGGCTAGGTTGCGCACCTGGTCGGAGTGATACCAACTCTTGAGATCGGGCAGCCAGCGCGGCTTCTGAAACCACAGTGCGAGCGTGCGGACAGGGAAGTGGTCGGCGTCCTCCACCCAGACGGCAACGTAGGGGCGGCGGTAACGCGGGTCATCGAGCCGCGCGAGTTCGAGGTTGATGAGAAGGTCCATGGATGGGGCCGCCTTATTTGCCGGGGCATAGGCGACTGTCTGTAGACGAGGAAGCTCGCGCGAAGACCAGTTGCGGCTGGCAATGGTGCGGCCATCGCGGAGGACGAGCATGTAGTCGACGCCAGGAAGAGTCGATGCGATGCGGCTGCTCTGTTCCGGTGTCATGACGGAGAACGCAGTCGCCAGAGCGCCTGCTGTAGCGGGATCGGCGGCGATGACGGTGGAGGAGATGACGGATTCAGCAGGTTCAGCTGTGCGTGGGTCGATGATGTGCGAGTAGTGTGTGCCGTGAATCTCGAAGCCGCGGCGGTAGTCTCCGCTGGTCGCGATGGTGCGGTTGGAGAGACGAACGAGGTCGATGGGCTCGTCGTTCTCTGCTGCGGCGCGTGGGTCTGTGATCGCGACGCGCTCGGTAATGGCTCCGCGAACGACGATGTCGCCCCCGATGTTGAGCAGCACTCCGGTAGCCCCTGCCGCGAGAGCACGATCGGCGGCGTGGCCAGCGATGTAGCTCTTCGCGAACGAGTTCAGCGCGATGGGCGCGTCGTCGAGGTGGGTCGCGGTGCGATGCACAGGATCAAGCCTCCAGTGCGGGCGCTGCATTGTTTCGACGGCCTTCTGCAACTCGGCTGCGCTGGGCTCGCGGTTTTCGACTGCGGCGAGCTTCCAGGCACGCGTCGCGGTCTCGGCGGAGGCGTCGAGTGAGCCGCCGGTGCGTTCGCGCCAGCGATCGAAGAGCGAGAGAACCTCGAAGAGCTCAGGCGAGACGCGGACGGGAGTGTTGTGCGTGCGCGTCCAGTGCGAGAACTCGCTCGTAGAGGACCATGCGCTGAGGATGCGGTTCTCGCGGTCGATCTCGCTGAGGACGGCGGCCTCGGCCTTGGCGGCCTGCGCTTCGCTGGAGGTCTTGAGCTTCAGTTCGAGCGATGTGCCGAGGACGTTCTCGTGATGGAAGACGCGGACGCGGGATTGTGCGGAGGCAGCAGTGAGCGCGAGAGAGAGCGAAAGTGCGGCGGAGATATTCAAAGCGTTCATTTAGAGGCGCTGTCCTTGGGGTTTGGCTTCCTGGCTGTTGTTGCCTTCAGCGCGCCGCGGCTGCTGCGGCATGTTGGCGAAGTAGACAGTCAACTCATCTTCGGTGAGCACGCCGTCGTGGTTGGTGTCGATAGCCTCGAACTGCTGCATACGATCGGGAGCTTCGGCTTTGGAGATTTTGCCGTCCTTGTTGGTGTCCCACTCGTCGAGCATGTGTTGTGCGCGATCAGCGGGCGTCATCTGTTTAGGACGAAGTTCTTCCGCGGAAAGTTCACCATCGCCGTTTTTGTCGAGCGTTTTGAGAGAAGTGGGTGCGGCGGCGATCTCGGCGGTGGAGATCACGCCATCGTGGTCGGTATCGAGTGCGCTCAGGATCGGGTCCATGCGGGTAGCGTTGCCGGTGTGCTGCGCACGGCCTGTGGGGCCGCTCTGGGTCCTCGCGGATGCACGGATCTCGTCAGGCGTGAGCTTGCCATCGTGGTCGGTGTCGATGCGGGAGAAGATGCCCTGCATACGCTCGGGGACCTCATCTTTGGTGAGGATGCCGTCGCCGTTGCGATCGAGGAGCATGAGGCGCTGAACCGTCTCGTCGGGCTTGTTGGCGTTGGGATCGTTCTGGCTGGGGAGATACTCAAGGGACGTAAGCTGGCCGTCGTGGTCCTTATCGAGCGTGATCAAACCAACGCTGGCCGCGGCGATCTCTTCGACGGAGAGCTTGCCGTCGCCATTGGTGTCGATAGCCAGAAGTGCAGGACGGGGAGGGGGCGGTCCGCCACCTGGTCTCTGGGCAGACGCCAAGGGAACCGCGAGGAGCAGAGAGAGAAGCAGGGGCTTACTGTGCATGTTTTCGAGCGCCTGTTGTCCGCAGATTTGAATAAGGACAGATTCAGTCCTATATCTTTATAGGACAAAATTAGTCGTATATCAAGTCCGATCTTGGAAACCCAGGCTTCGATCAGAAATGACGCAAGGTTTCCGACGTAGCTTGCGTACGGGGGGCCTGGTCGATCGGTGTCACTTCGCTGTCGACGTTCTTTTCCAGCGAGCGGCTGACAATATCGCGGGAGCCGATACCGATTGCGAGCGAGAGTGTGAGGACGATTCCGCCGAAGAGAATTCCGAAGGCCAGGTCGACGACGGTGCCTCCGATCTCAAGGTGATCGAGCACCATGGCCGTTGTAAGGACGAGCACGAGCCATTTGACGCCAAGCGAGAGAAAACGGGCATAGGAAAGGCGTGCGTTGACGGCTTCGATCAGGACGGTTCTCGCAAGGAAGCGTGCGATGAGGGTTCCGATGATGAAGAGAACGATTGCGCCGACGGAGTGGGTGAGATAGGGCACCAGGAAGAACGACATCTGCGAGTTGCCGGCGTAGGCCGCATCGAAGGCCGAGATTCCGATAAGGCAACCGAGAACGACCGAACCCCAGAAGACAACCCGCGTAATGAGCAATGTGGGACTGTGCGAAGGCGCCCACTCAAGGGGGATGATCGAGCTGCGAGTAAGGCGCTCATCAAAGCGAAGCAGAGTTAAGGTGCGCCCGAGCAGTGCCGCGAGCAGTGCTCCCACGATGGTCAGAATGAAGATTGCGAGCAGGAGCGCAAGAAGTCCCGGGAGGAAGTTGGCGAGAGTCACCAGTGCCCGGTGGGCGGATTGGCTAAGGGCGAGTTCGACTTGTTGCCACATGGGCGAATCTCCTTACATTTGGATGCTGGCTGACGTTCCTGTGCGGCTAGGGGTTGAAGCGGTCAGGCCAGCGCCAGCGGGATACGAGATACGGCTTATCGGTTTCGAAAGCGAGTGCTTGTTCCTCAATATGGCGTTCAGGAGGAATTCCGCTATGAACGAGGATCAGATGCGAAGCCACCCATGCGAGATAGAGCGGTGTAAGCGCTCCGAGAAGGTGGTTGCGGTTGATCGTGCGCAGGCGGTAAGCCAGGATGAAGTCGTAGACGATGCGCGCCCATAAGTTGTCCTGCATGCGAAAGCTCTCCTGCGGCATGATGGAGAGGTGCTTGAGTCCAAGCAGGGCATGAGGCGGTAGAACCAGGGCCCAGATCTCGTGCAGGTTGGAATAGGCGAGATGAAAGGACTCGAGCATCGGCGTCACGTCGAGCGCTTCAGTCGGTTCAGGTATCTGGGAGATACTGCGCGCTGGGTGTGTACTGCGCATTCGCTGCCAGAACGCTGCCTTCGTGTCGATATCTGCAAATAGCGAGCCGCAGATATGGTTGAGCAGGGAGTTCAGGTCGGCCGAGGCAGGAGAAGGAGCGCTACGGACAGGTATATCGGCTTCAGCCAGCGTGTAACCCGCCATGGCAGCCTCCGACACCGGCCATAGAATGGCATCTTCCTGAGTTGCCGTTGTGAAGCGTTGCGCTATTGTGGCCAACCGCTCTGCCATGCGAACGGAGACTCCAAGATCGATGGCAAGAGGAAAGCGCGGCCTGGCGCAGAACAGGGCGCGAGATACCGGATACAGAATGGCTGAATTGAGCAGGCTTTCTCGAGGGCCAGGATGATAGCGTGCAACAACGAGATCAGCACCGGGAGAAAGAGTAGTAGCGGCGAGGCCCCGGATGGACTCCGGGGGGATCGTGTACGAGTCAGCGCCGAGCATAAGGCATGTTGTTGCGGAATGCTCCCGCGCAAGTTTGTATGTGTTGACGTAGTCGGAGGCTGTCAGTACCCAATTGGTCGCAGAGGGGGCGGCAGGTGTATAGGGAATTAGTTTGAGCTTGTCGAACGATTGACTTGCCGTGAGGTTAGGAGCTACGTCGGGAATGGCGACTGAAAAAGATTGTCCCGGGAACGCAAGCGCCAGGTTGGACAGCGCCGGTTCAATGGCTTCAGGAGAACCCTCTGTAAGGTGAATAAGCAGGCTGGTCGCTTCCGGCGTTGCAGCGCCGGAAGCGAGTGCGGCCGTATTGGTGGATGTCGTTGCCATGCGATTTGGAGAGCCTGCCTCTGCTTAGATTAGGACGCGGGAACGATCTATAAGGTTCATTGCGAAATGGTCTCCGGCGCTGGCTGTAGCTCAAGCCAGAAGAAGGTGTAAGGTGCAAGCGTCAAAGGGTAGGGCTGGTCGGTAATGACGGGAAAGGCGACATACCCGAGCATCTCGACAGGGGTCATGCTTGAAAATTCGCTGAGATCGAGCGAGACCGGCTGTGCAAACCGTGACAGATTGGCGACGCAGAGGATGGTTTCGGTCCCGCGGGCGGAGAGATTGCGCTTTCCGCCCGCCTCGGTATCTTCGCGGGAACGGGACGTCGGATCGTAGTGACGCACATAAGCGAGAACGCGACGGTTGTCCGGGCTGAGAAACTCCAGAGTGCCGCGACCGAAGACCTGGAAGAGCTTGCGCAGCGCAATCATGTTGCGTGTCCAGTGCAGTAGCGACGACTGGTCCGCCAGCTCCGACTCAACGTTGACAGCCTGGTAGCCGTAGACCGGGTCCATGACGACAGGGAAGCTGAGGCGTGCTGGATTCGCAGTAGAAAAGCCGGCATTCCGGTCGGAGTTCCACTGCATGGGCGTGCGAACCGCATTGCGGTCGCCAAGGTAGATGTTGTCTCCCATGCCGATCTCGTCGCCGTAATAGAGGATGGGCGTTCCTGGAAAGCTGAGCAGCAGAGAGTTGAGCAGTTGGATGCGCTGACGGTTGTTGTCGAGCAATGGCGCCAGCCTGCGTCGAATGCCCGAGTTGACGCGCATACGTGGATCGGCTGAATAGGCGAAATACATATAGTCACGCTCGTCGGAGGTGACCATCTCGAGTGTCAGCTCATCGTGATTGCGTAAAAAAAGCCCCCACTGACAGCTATCGGGAATGGCGGGAGTCTGCGCCATGATGTCGGTAATGGGTAAGCGGTCCTCCTGGCGAAGGGCCATATAGATGCGCGGCATCAGCGGAAAGTGAAAAGCCATGTGGCACTCGTCGCCGTTGCCAAAGTACGGGCGGACCTCAGGCGGCCATTGATTGGCCTCCGCGAGCGTAAAGCGGTTGGTGTACTCCTCGTCGATGGCAGCGCGTAGACGGCGGATGATGGCATGTGTCTCGGGAAGGCTCTCGCACATCGTGCCGTCCCTCTCGCAAAGGTATGGAATGGCATCGAGACGGAGACCATCGACGCCAAGGTCGAGCCAGAAGCGCATGGCCTTTAAAACCTCGTCCATGACGGCCGGGTTGTCGAAGTTGAGGTCGGGCTGGTGTGAGAAGAAGCGGTGCCAGTAGTAGGCCTTCGCCGTATCGTCCCAGGTCCAGTTGGACTTCTCTGTGTCCGAGAAGATGATGGGTACACCTTTGTAAAGCTGATCGGTGTGGGACCACACATAAAAATTGCGCTCTGGCGAGCCCTCTGGCGCACGACGCGCAGCCTGAAACCACGGGTGTTGATCCGAGGTGTGATTGATAACCAGCTCAATCAATACCTGCATGTTGCGCTGGTGAGCTCCGGCTAAAAACTGCTTGAAATCCTCGATCGTTCCGTAGCTGGGATTGACGCTCGTATAGTCGGCAATGTCGTAACCATCATCGCGAAGAGGTGAAGGAAAGAACGGCAGCAGCCAGAGACAGGTGACACCGAGTTCCTGTAGATAATCAAGCCGCGAGATAAGCCCCGGAAAATCGCCTATGCCGTCGCCGTTGGAGTCCTGAAAAGTGCGGACGTGCAACTCATAGATGATTGCGTCTTTATACCAAAGTGGATCGGTGGCGCTGCCGGCTTTCTTCACGATAGTGTCAGCTCTCGAAATTCCGTTGCATAGGAAGATGCGCAACCTGCGCCAGCGGTTGTAGCGTACTCATTCCTAAGACGATAGGCCGAGAGTACAACCGTTACTCCCAAGCTGGACTCTAACCTCTCAAGTCTTCTCCAAGATGTTCAGCGTACTGTGCTTGCACCTAACCTGCGATCTTCAACTGGGCTGTTTCAATGTTGCGTGTTCCGATCTCCACTTACAGAATCCAGCTCCATAAGGAATTCACATTTGACGATGCCGCTGCGATAGCGGACTATCTGCGCGCGCTTGGCATCTCGCATGTTTACTGTTCTCCGTATCTACAGGCAGCACCGGGCAGTATGCACGGCTACGACGTCGTGTCGCATCAATACGTCAATCAAGAATTGGGTGGACAAGATGGCCATGACCGCTTCTCTGCGAAGCTCAACGAGCTTGGCATGGGCCAGGTCCTCGACATTGTGCCAAATCACATGTCCCTGGGTAAGGAGAACCGCTACTGGTGGGACGTGCTGGAGAACGGTACGTCCAGCCGTTATGCGTCCTTCTTCGATATTGACTGGCAGCCGGCTGAAGAGAGGCTGAGAGACAAAATTCTGGCTCCGGTACTGGACGACCAGTATGGCCGCGTCCTGCATCGCGGCGGCATACGGGTCGTGCGGGTAGGAAATAAGTTCCACGTAGAAGCAGCGGGCCACGCATTTCCGGTATCGCCGCAGACGCTGCCCGTAATTCTCGGGCGGGCGGCAGAGGTTGCGCGGTCGAAGACGCTCAGCTTCCTTGCGGGGTCTTTTGGAAGACTGCCAGCGCCACCGTATGAAGACCGGCGCAAAGTGCTCGCGCTGCACAATGACAAGGTCGTTCTCTATACCTTGCTTGAACGGCTCTGTACCGAGGAACGTGGTGTCTGCGATGGAATCGAGCGATCGATCGAAGAGCTAAATGGCAACGAAGACGCTCTGGATGATTTTCTGAATCAGCAGAACTATCGATTGGCGTACTGGAAGACCTCCGGTCAGCAGCTGGGGTATCGCAGGTTCTTCGATGTGAACTCTCTCGTGGGGCTGCGCGTGGAGCGCGAGCATGTGTTTGAAGAGACGCATGCGCTGGTACTGGACTGGCTGAAGCGCGGCGTAATCGATGGTGTTCGTGTCGATCATCCCGATGGCCTGCGCGATCCTTTGGAATACTTGACGAGGTTGCGAGAGCGCGCTCCCGAGGCATGGATTGTGGGGGAGAAGATTCTGGAACCCGGTGAATATCTGCGCGAGAGCTGGCCAATCCAGGGGACGACAGGTTACGACTTCATGCACATCGCAGGCGGTGTGTTGTTATCTCCGCAAGGGCTACAGGAGCTGACTGGGATATACCAGGCATTTCTTGGCAGAGAAGCTGCCGCCGGTTTGATGGACTACCCCGCGATGGCCCACGATAAAAAGATCAATGTCTCACAGGAGGCGCTGGGCAGCGATGTCAACCGTCTGACAACCATGTTCGTGGAGATATGCGAGTCGAACCGCGACCGCCGCGACTACACGCAGACCGAGGTCCGGCGCGCGATTCGCGAACTGGCAGCGTGCCTCGACATCTACAGGACGTATATCGTTCCAGGACGTAACGAGATAACCGATGAGGACCGCGGACACATTGCGCAGGCAACGGTATGCGCCAAGGCGCGGCGTCACGATATTGACGGCGATCTGTTCGATTTTCTACGCGATGTACTGACGATGGTCGTGACAGGGAGGCGCGAGAGCGAGTTTGTTCTGCGTTTTCAGCAGTTCACTGGGCCAGTGATGGCGAAGGGTGTTGAAGATACGGCGTACTACTGCTACAACCGCCTCTCCGGCATGAACGAGGTCGGAGGCAATCCAGGCGGCAGCGGCGTGAGTGTGGCGGAGTTTCACGCCTACAACGAGAAGATGCAGTCGTCACATCCGCTTACGATGACTGCGCTGGCTACGCACGATACCAAACGCAGCGACGACGTTCGTGCACGGCTTGCAGTCCTGTCGGAGATTCCGTTGCGCTTCGGTTCAGTAATTCAGCGATGGTCACGTTTGAACAACCAGTTCCGCGTCCGTACTGTCACTGGCTCTATGCCCGACGCCAATACGGAATATCTCTTCTATCAGACCCTGATTGGCGCGTGGCCTCTTTCGGTTGAGCGAGCGCAATCCTACATGCTCAAGGCAGCGCGCGAAGCAAAGTTGCAGACCACCTGGATTGCGAACAACAAGGAATTTGAAGACGCTCTGCTGGAGTTTATCGCTCGTACGATGGAGCACGCTCCTTTTGTGAAGGACGTGGAGCAGTTTGTAGAACGAGTGAAATACGCGGGAAGAGTGAACTCTCTGACGCAGACATTGATCAAACATACGGCGCCGGGCGTCCCCGATCTATACCAGGGAACGGAGGTGTGGGACCTGAGCCTGGTCGATCCAGACAACCGCAGGCGCGTGGATTACGATCACCGCCGTCAGCTATTCAACGAGATGCGTGCCATGGTGGGCGAGAATGTGGCGGCTAAGGTCATGGAGCGCATTGACGATGGGTTGCCAAAGATGTGGGTCATCCATCAGGCATTGCAGTTGTGCCGTGAGCGGCCAGAGGTCTTCGGCGCTGATGCCGCCTATACGCCGCTGGCCGTTACTGGAGCAAAGCTGGATAACGTGATTGCATACACGCGTGGCAATGCCGTTGCGACGATCGTTCCCAGGCTGACGATGAAGATCATGGATGCGTGGCGCGATACCGCTGTGGTTCTCCCTGAAGGCATATGGACGAACAGGTTGACTGGCGCGGCGATGAGCGGAGGCGCGGTGCAGATGCGCTCTTTGTTGCGGGAGTTCCCGGTTGCCTTGCTGGTACGCGAGGACAGCCCGCATGCGTAGGTTCATGGTATGGGCACCCGTAGCGGGCAAGATGGCAGTGAAGATTGGTAACGCCCGTTATGAGATGGAGCGCTGTGACAACCGTGGTTGGTGGGCCGTGCAGGTGGAGATGGCTGGCCCGGGAACAGACTACGGTTTTCTCGTGGACGAAGATCCTAAAATTTATCCCGATCCTCGCGCCATGTGGATGCCGCACGGCGTCCACGGCCCCTCACGGGTGTACGACACAGGAGCCTTCAGATGGAGCGATGAACGTTGGAACGCTCCGCCGCTGGCCGATGCAGTGATCTACGAGATGCACGTTGGGACCTTTTCACCTGAGGGAACGTTCGATGGCGCTATAGCGAAGCTCGGCCATCTGGTCGATCTCGGGATTACGCATATTGAGCTGATGCCCGTGGCGGAGTTTCCCGGCGATTTTGGCTGGGGGTACGACGGGGTCGCGCTGTTTGCCGTGCGCCATCAATACGGCGGCCCGGATGCGCTGAAGCGGTTTGTCGATGCCTGCCATGCGCGGGGACTGGCCGTGCTGGTGGACGTTGTCTACAACCACTTCGGTCCGGTAGGGAACTATACTGGCCGGTTTGGGCCTTATATGACCAACCGTCACTGCACGCCATGGGGCGATGCTGTGAATCTTGAGTTTGAGGAGAGCGATCAGGTCCGTCGGTTCTTCTGCGATAACGCGTTGATGTGGATGCTTGAATTCCACATGGACGGGTTGCGTCTGGATGCCGTGCATGAGTACATGGATCGCTCGGCCATCAACTTCATGGAACAGCTTGCAATCGAGACCGCGCAGTTGTCCGAGGCACTCGGACGGAGGCTTGTGCTGATTGCAGAAAGCGATTTGAACGATCCGCGTGTGGTCCGCCCCCGCAAGGCCAATGGTTATGGCATGGATGCGCAGTGGAACGATGATTTCCATCACGCACTGTTTACGGTGCTCCACGCAGGCGATAGAGGCAGAGGGTACTATGCCGACTTCGGTACGATGGAAGCTCTGGCAAAGGCGTTGACCGGTGCCTTCGTCTACGACGGCATCTACTCCCAATATCGGCATAAGATCCACGGACGGCCAGTCCAGGGAATACCAACGGAATGCTTTGTCGGATTCATCCAAAACCACGACCAGGTAGGAAATCGTGCGACTGGCGATCGTCTGGAACACATCGTCGGCTTCGAGCGTGCCAAGGTAGCTCTTGGACTGGTGATGACGTCGCCGTTTGTGCCGTTGCTCTTTCAAGGAGAAGAGTTCGCCGCTTCTACACCGTTTCAGTATTTTGCGCATCATGAGGAAGAGGCGATGGCCCGCGCCGTATCTGATGGGAGAAGGCGAGAGTTCGCCGCCTTCGGATGGCTGCCTGAGTTGGTGCCCGACCCCGAGAGCAGGGAGACGTTCGAGAGGTCGAAGCTACGATGGGACGAGATAAATGAAGGCAGACATGCCGAGATGCTGGAGTGGTGCCGCAGCTTAATTGCGTTCCGTCGTAAGGCATCCTGGTTGCATAGTGAAAGGCCAGGGCATACCCATGTGCGGTTTGATGAAGATGCGAACTGGCTCACGATGGAACGCGGGCAAATCTACGTCATGCTCAATCTCGGAGAACATGCAATCGAGCTCGATTGTAAAGATGATTGCAGATTGGCCTTGTACTCCAATAGTGATATCTGTGTAAGAGATGGGAAGGTTATTCTTGGGCCTTCAAGGCTGGCCGTCCTTATATCGGACAGGGCCGATTGTCCCTAAAAGGGTTACTCATACAGTAAACTGGTGCAACTAGCCTAAAAACCGGAAACTTTTGGAACGCTTGACCGTCTGTTCACGTATCGGGCTTTAGGACGCGGATGCGTTCGGTGCAACCCTCGTGTTTAGAGAGTGCATCGAGTCCGGCACAAGGATTGAGCACAATGCAAACAGGTTCGAGCTTTCGCACGGCAATGCTGGCTGCGGCACTTTTTACGGTAGGCGCAGTTGCAGCACCGCGTGTCGTGGCGCAGGCCCCTGCTGCAGCTCCGGCGGCAACACGGCAGATTGGGACCGTTAAGGCTATTGCCGGAAACAGCGTCACACTGGCGGCTGATAGCGGCGCGCAGACCTCCGTTACTGTTGCGGACGGCGCGAAAATTCTTCAACTGGCGCCCGGAAGCACGGACTTAAAATCGGCGCAGCCGATAACGCTTGGAGACATTACCGCCGGCGATCGTGTTCTCGTGACGGGCAAGGGCGCCGACGACGGCTCATTTACGGCAACACGCGTAATTCTGATGAAGTCGACGGATATCGCTCAGAAGAACGAGCAGGAGAAGGCGGACTGGCAGCGGCGCGGTTCAGGCGGTATTGTGAGTGCAGTCAACGGGCAGACGATCACAATCTCCTCCGGTACTCGCAAGGTTGCCGTCGAGACAGGCCCCACCACGAAGTTCCGCCGTTACGCCGGCGATTCCGTGAAGTTTGAAGATGCGAAGCCTGGAACCCTCGCGCAGGTACAGACCGGCGATCAGCTTCGCGTTCGTGGCAATAAATCGGAAGACGGGGCAACGATCCAGGCCGACGAGATTGTTAGCGGGTCGTTCAAGAACCTCTCCGGGTTGATCGCCACAATCGATCATGCGGCGGGAACTCTGACGATGAAGGACCTTGCCACGAAGAAGACGGTGACAGTCAGCGTGACGTCGAACTCCGATCTGCGCAAGCTGCCTCCTGAGATGGCGGCGCGGCTTGCTGCGCGTGAGCGTGGTGGTGCAGCGGCTGCCGGTGCGAATGGCGACGGTGCGCCGCGCGCGGGTGGCGGAGCATCTCCGGCTGCTGGAGCGCCGGCCGAGGGCGCCGGTCGCGAAGGGCGCGGCCCTGCTGGTCCCGGCGGCGCAGCGCGGCCAGGAGGCGGCGACCTGGCGCAGATGCTGTCGCGTCTACCCACTGAGACGGTTGGTGATTTGAAGGTTGGAGAAGCGGTCATGGTTGTGGCATCGCAGCCCGATGCGGGCACTTCCACCATGACTGCGGTAACGATGCTTTCGGGAGTAGAGCCAATTCTGGCTGCATCGACTGGAGCGCCTGCAATGACGCTTTCGCCCTGGAATATGGGCGGAGGGGCTGGCGCAGCGGAAGCTGGCGGCCCACAGTAAGCCAGGTCCGCCCAACAGATAATTTGTGTTCCTTTTCTTGAGGAGAAGTAATGGTATTGCGTAAAACACTGAGTCTCTTTGTGTGCCTTTTTGTCGCCTTGATCTCTCTTGCTGCTCATGCGCAGCAGCCTGCCGGGGCGGCAGCAGCGACGGTACACGGTATCGTCACCGATCCCGACAACGCGTTGATCCCCGGCGCGACCGTGACACTCACCCCTGCAAAAGGGAAGGCCATCGTTGTGCAGTCGGGTAGCGACGGAGCGTATACCGCTCATGGCGTTGCTCCCGGCGCTTATACCATGACGGTGACGATGACCGGATTCGCGACATTTGTCCGGGAGAACGTCCACATTACCGCTCAGTCGCTCGCAATCGACGTGAAGATGGCGTTGCAGGTGGAGTCGCAGCAGATTCAGGTGACCGCTCAGAGCGCGCAGGTCAGCGTGGATTCGGACAGCAATGCCAGCTCGACCGTGATCAAGGGCAAAGATCTCGATGCGCTTTCAGACGATCCTGATGAGCTGTCGTCAGAACTCTCCGCGCTTGCTGGTCCGTCCGCTGGACCGAACGGCGGACAGATTTATGTCGACGGATTTACCGGTGGCCAGCTTCCTCCCAAATCGTCCATTCGCGAGATTCGTATCAACCAGAACCCGTTTTCCGCGCAGTACGACAAGCTGGGATACGGCCGCGTCGAAGTCTTCACCAAGCCCGGAACCGATAAGTACCACGGCAACTTCAGTATGCAGGGCGGAGATAAGTCGTTCAACACCTCCAACCCTTTCCTCGGGCCTTCCAATACACAGCCGGATTACCACACGATCTTCATGTTCGGTAACATCAGCGGGCCAATCAATCACTTCTCATCCTTCAGTGTAGGAGGGTCGCACCGCGACATCGAAGACAACAGCATCGTGAATCCCAGCGGGTTCTATGCCACTTCGTCGACCTCAACCACGCCTTGCAAGCCGGGTACTCCGCCGCCTGGGGTGACGTGTTCTTACTTCACGTCCTATCCTGTAGCGAACCGTGCAGTGGCGCATCCGCAAACCCGCAGCGACATCTCGCCACGCCTCGACCTTGCACTGGGCGAAAAAAATACCCTGACCTTCCGTTATCAATACGAAGTGAGCGACGTTCAGAACGCTGGCGTCGGCAACACCAGCCTTCCGACCGTAGGTTATAACTCCCACTCCAACGAGAACACGATCCAGATCAGCGATACGCAGATCGTCAGTTCGCGCGTGATCAACGAGACCAGGTTCGAGTATCAGCGGGCCGCATCCTCAACAGACCCATTGGACAAGACGCCGACGCTCTCTGTGCAGGGAATCTTTACGGCTGGCGGTTCCAGCCAGGGGACTCAGCGTAGCGCCAGCACGCACATCGAAGTGCAGAACTACACCTCGGTTGCCTTGGAGAAGAATTTCATGCGGCTGGGCGCACGCATGCGAACCAACAGTCAATCGACCACCTCGGACCAGGGAGCGAATGGAACCTTCACCTACTCGTATCTGCTCGACCCTTGCACCGACCCCAACCAGACAAAGAGGCCGAGCTCCTGCAATCCAGGGGCAACGGTTCCTTGCGCAGCCAGTAACGCAACGGGGTACATCTCGTCATACCAGTGCGGCACTCCCGGACAGTTTGCGATTACCAAGATCAACAATGCAACGATTGGTGGCCGCGTAACCGATATCGGCCTTTATGCGGAAGACGACTGGAAGATCAAGCCAAACCTCACGTTGACCCTGGGTGCTCGCTACGAAGCGCAAAACGTGATTCACAGTAACCACGACTTTGCTCCGCGCATCGCATTCGCATGGGGAATTCCGCGTGCCGGTGGAAAGTCTCCCATTACCGTCATTCGCGGCGGCTATGGAATCTTCTACGACCGCTTTGGGTTAGGCAACTATCTGAACACCGTGCAATTGAACGGCGTCAATCAGCAGAGATCGACATTCATCAATCCCGGGGTGGCTTGCACACCCGACAATCCAGCGAACTGCGGAACGGCAACACCAAGTCGGTCGACTCAATACACGCTTGGCAATAACATCCGTAGTTCGTATACATTGCAGGCTGCTTTGGGGATCGATCAGCAGTTGGGACGCGCGGCTACTATGTCGGTCAACTATCTGAATGCGCGTGGAGTACACCAATTTATGGCCCGCAATTTCTACGATTCTGCTGCGCCGACAACGCCTTACTATGACTTCCAGTATCAGTCCGGTGGAGTCTTCCGCCAGAACCAGTTGATGTTCAACGGAAGAGCCGCGCTGCGTAATGCCAACCTGTTCGGCTTTTATGCCATCAGTTTTGCGGACGCGAATACGTCGGGAGCCGGGTTTATCCCGACAAGCAACACAAACACGAAGGTCGATTATGGCCGCGCAACTTTTGCTTTCCGTCAATTTGGGGTCTTCGGTGGAAGCGTGAATCTTCCATACCTTATCTCCCTGAGCCCGTTCATGATTGCGCAGGCAGGCACTCCGTACAACATCATCAGCGGAACAGACCCTCTCGGCTCGTCGATCTACAACACCCGGCCTTACTTCGCCAATGGCAACAGTGGAAA
Organism: Acidobacteriota bacterium; assembly: GCA_018268895.1. Taxonomy (NCBI): domain Bacteria; kingdom Pseudomonadati; phylum Acidobacteriota; species Acidobacteriota bacterium. The sequence continues at coordinate 36,468 of JAFDVP010000001.1, forward strand.
CTGCGCCGTAGCATCCGACTTCAGCGCAACCCAGACCGGCAGCCTTACACCTGTGCCGATCAACTACTGCACCGGTCCTGCCAACGTCTCTATCAATCTGCGTGTGGCAAAGGTCTTCGGCTTTGGTCCTAAGACGGGAGCGGCAGCCGCAGGCGGTGGTTCGGGTGGCGGTCCTGGCGGCGGTCGTCGCGGTGGCCCAGGCGGCGGCGGTGGTGGTCGTGGCGGCGGACCGATGGGCATGGGCGGTCCAAGCTCTGGCCATCGCTACTCTCTCACCCTGGGAGCGCAGGCGTCCAACCTGTTCAACATGGTGCCCTACGGTACCCCGACCAGCACCTTGACCTCGCCGAGATTCGGTCAGTTCACGACGCTCTCTACTGGCCCGTTCAGCTCACAGACTGCGGTACGGCGCATCATGCTACAGGCAACCTTCAACTTCTAAACTTTGAACAATTGAATTGGGCGCAGCGAACTCCGCTGCGCCCATCAGTTTTAATACACAAGGCGTTTCAGATGCCGTCAGGCATTGAATCGATTAGAGCATTTTCCTTATAGGTGTAGTTCTTGCTTTCAGGGCCGAAGGCCCGCCAACATACCAGCCTGGGCCGAAGGCCCAGGTTTACAGGCCGACGATCAACCAGAGCGCTGAAGGCGCGACACATACCTTCTCGGGAGATGAACTACACCTCAAGGGAAAACCATCTAGTCGGCACTTTTCTTTTCTGTAGGGGCCTTCTCAGGAGTCGTAAGCGGCTTCGTAATCTCGTCGAGATAAGCCGGCGTACCCTCCACTCGTAGGAGCGCAGGGTAGCGCTCGCCCTCGTGGTAATCGACATCGGCGCTTGAGACAAAGGTATCCGATTGCAGAATCAGATGGATCGGCTCGGTCTTCCCCTTGGCTTCACGGATCGCCGAACGCAATGCTTCTGCTGAGAAGATGTTCCCGTTGATCGCAAGAATCTTCGTGCCGGGAGCGAGGTTGGCCTTGTCCGCCGGGCCTCCCCACCGAACGTCTGAGATGACGCCTTCACTGGAGAGGCGAAGACCTATGGAGTACCAGACGTTGATCCCACCGCCGCGGCGTCCACCAGTCGAGGCCATGGTGTGCTCCGAAGCATTCGGTTTATCGGTGTAGACCAGCTTGTACCCACCCTGTTCAATGCCCGCGAGATCGGCGCGAGGATTGATGTTGTCGATTCGGTCATGAATGAAGGTGGCCCAATCGTATTTCAGCACCTGGTTCAGATCGGCGATCAACTCGTTGCGGTCGTAGGTTATGATGAGCGGACCGGTATTGCCGCCTTTTGCGAGAAAGATATGCTGGAAGTCGGTAAGCGACTTCTGATTGTTGGTTTGCTTTCGTATGAGCGTATCGGCGTCGAGCCAGAAGAGCTCCCCCTCCTGGTAGTAGTCCTGTCCGCGGCGCCAGTTGTTCCAGGCAGCGCCTTGGCCGCGCAGAATGCTGGCGGCGATCGCGGTGTCTTCCGTCGAGCGCCACTGACGGCCGGGTTTGTAGTAAAGATTGGCGGCCGACATCGCCAGTTGATCGCGATACTGTGCCTGCGACTTCAACCCCGAGCGCGCAGCCAGCACGTTGCCCATGTACTGCGTCATACCCTCATACACCCACAGCAACGAGCCCTGTTGCATCTTGGCGAAATCGTCCTGGTAGAGGTTGTAGGGGCGGCGATACTTGCCGTTCCACGAGTGTGTAAATTCATGCGCCAGCAGGTCAGCCTCCGAGAGCTGATGCGCATCGTCGGCAAAACCCTTCTCGCCGACACCATTGTCCGACGATTGACCATGCTCCAGCCCCTCGCCGCCGGCGACGTCGGAGAGGGTAAGCAGGAAGTGATAGACGTTGTAGTGACGTGAGTTGTATGCAGCGCCTGTCTCACGAACGAGGTTGTTCAGCTCGGCCAGTAGCACCGGACGCAACTTTGAATCTTCCGGAGAGTCGGAGACCACATCGATGTAGTGCTTAGGAGTGACCTCGGGGGCAAGAGCAAACTCGTGGAAGTATTCGCCTGTGATGACTGGCGAGTCTTCAAGCTGCTCGACTGTGGTGGCGGCAAAGTGCGTCGTTCCACCCATTGGATGCTGTGGATCGTAGCCGTCAGTCGGAGTCAGAGCCGTACCGATTCCCCATCCTTTGGGTACCGTGACCGAAGGCTGCACAGCAATGTCCTTAACTGGTGTATTGGCGGGGTAGAGCAGCAGCTTCTCCCACTCCAGTACAGCGAGTTTCTGGCTCACGCGGGCGGTCACAATGCAGTCAAGGTGCGCGTGAAGCGTCGTCACCCCGGCGGGAACGGTGACGTGATACTGATACAGGTCTTCATCGTCGCGGCGCCAGGCCAGAGGTTTCCCGTTTGCAGTAAAGACAACGCCGGTGATTTCGCTCACAGGCCCGGTGGGTCGGTGATTGCCGGGAATCCACTTCGGAGTTGTGAGGGCGACCGTGCCTGGCTTCACGGGGATATCGATCTCCGCATGGTAAATTTTGCGTGGCGCGTCGGAGAGATCGGCTGCGATCTGAATAGGTGTCTTCTGTCCGATGGCTGAGGTGGAGACGAGCAACGGAAGCGCAAGGACGGCAAAGCGAATTCGCATAGAGGATGGAGTTCCTGTCGAGGCTGGTTTGGAGATGCCGGTTGGAGAGATTGTAGAGGGCAGGCCCTCCAACCGGATTCAAAAACGCAGTGTCAGGATCTCAAGGCCGATTCGACGGCCGCAATGACGGACGGATCGTCCGGGGTGATCTCCGGCGAAAACCGTTCAACGACCTTGCCCGTGCGATCGACCAGAAACTTCTCGAAGTTCCACAGAACTCCGGGCTCCGGGTTGGTGGAGGCGCCATTGTGCTTGGAAGCCAGAAATCCGTTTAGTTTCTGCCGGAAGCCCTCGCGGGAGTCACCGTTTGCCTGTGGCCGGGCGGCGATTAACTCGCGGTACAGTGGATGGGTCGCAGGGCCGGTGACGGCGATCTTCGAGAACATGGGGAAGTCAACGGAGAAGTTCGTCGCGCAGAACGCCTTGATCTCGTCATCCGTACCCGGCTCCTGCGCTCCGAAGTCATTGGCAGGAAAGCCGCAGACGACCAGACCGTCGCTTTTAAATCTGGAGTAGAGGGCTTCCAATGCCTTGTACTGTGGTGTCAGACCGCACTGTGAGGCGACGTTCACCACAAGGAGGACCTTGCCGCGGTATTCGCCGAGGGAGGCTGTTTCGCCTGTAATTCGCTTGACGGGGATGCTGTAAATATCTGCCATACCAGCCAGTCTATCGCCGATTGGCTGCGAAAATAGGCCTGCAAACTTTGGCGAACGCAGTAGTATCGAATAAGCCCATGACTTTTATTGATGTACTTTTTGGAAGACCCCTTGCGACCAGTGACGAACGTGCCGAACATATTGGAGTTGCGGCAGGAATTCCGATCTTTGGGTTAGACGCCCTCACCAGTGCGGCATATGGACCCGAAGCCGCAATGACGCTCCTGATCCCGTTGGGGATAGAGGGTGTCACCCACATCGTGCCGGTGATTACGGCCATTCTGATTCTGCTGGTCATTGTCTTCTTCAGCTACAGGCAGACCATCGAGGCCTATCCGGGGGGCGGCGGGTCATATACCGTTGCAACCGAAAATCTTGGGGAAGGCGCAGGCCTGCTGGCGGCTGCGGCCCTGATGATCGATTACATCCTGACAGCAGCAGTTGGGATCTCGGCCGGCGTTACAGCACTGACGTCTGCGGTTCAAAGCCTACAACATCACACGCTTGCCATCTGCCTGGTCATTCTCACGATTCTAGCGATCGTCAATCTGCGTGGCGTCAAGGACACGGGTGCAGCATTCATCCTCCCCACATTTTTCTTCGTCGCCACGCTACTGACCGTCATTGCTGTCGGCGTATATAGGGTTTACACCACGGGAGGTCATCCGGTCCCGGTGATTGCCCCCCCACCGCCTGCCTTCCCAACCGTGAAGTATTTGAGCCTATGGCTGCTGCTGAAGACCTTCTCCAGCGGTTGCGCGGCCATGACAGGCGTTGAGGCCGTCTCGAACGGTGTGATGGCCTTTGAAGAACCGCGGCCAAAGAAGGCCCAGCGCACTCTGAGCATCATCGTGGCAACCTTGATCGTGCTTCTCTATGGCATCGCATGGCTCTCGAAGGCATACGGCGTCACGGCGATGGAGCCGGACGCGCTCCACTACCAGAATGTACTCAGCATCCTTACAAGCGCGGTCTTCGGACGCGGCTGGTTCTACTACCTGACCATGGGAAGCGTGCTCATGGCGCTCTCGCTGAGCGCGAACACGGCGTTTGCCGACTTTCCCCGGCTTACCCGCGCGATCTCCATGCACGACTACCTGCCGCACGTCTTTACGCTGCGGGGACGCAGGCTGCTCTATTCGCATGGCGTCTATGCCCTGACAGGATTCACCGCACTGATCCTGATCCTGTTTGGCGGAGTCACTGACAGGCTTATTCCCCTCTATGCGATTGGTGCTTTCCTGGCCTTTACGCTGTCGCAGGCGGGCATGGTCGTCCACTGGCTGAAGATGGAAGAGCACCCGGGTCGCATGTGGCACATGTTCGTCAACGGCTTCGGCGCGGTGGCTACCGGGATCACCCTGGTGGTCGTCCTGGTTGCCAAGTTCCACGATGGAGCATGGGTGACGGCGTTGCTTGTGCCGACGCTCATCCTCATCATGATGGTGATCAAGCGCCACTACACCCGCGTCAAGCGCGAGATGAAGGACATGACTCCGCTAAGCCTGGCAAACATGCAGGAGCCGCTGGTCGTCATCCCCATGGCACGCTGGGATCGCATCTCGGAGAAGGCACTGCGCTTCGGTTTGCTGATGTCGAAAGAACTCAAGATTGTGCATGTCCACTCGGACGACGAGCCAGCCGGAATTGAAGAGGAGTGGCAGGCGAAGATTCTGACGCCGATCCGGAACGAGCGCCTGCCGGAGCCGGAGCTGGTCGCCATCCCTTCGAACTACCGCTTCATCGTTAATCCTCTGATGGACTACATCCTGGAGCTTGAAGAGACGAACCCAGGCCGAAAGATCGCAGTGCTTCTTCCAGAGCTGGTCGTGCGTCACTGGTGGGAAAACGCTCTCCACAACCAGCGCGTACAGCTTCTTAAACTGTTGCTGCTGCTCAAGGGAAACCAGCGAATTGTCGTCGTGAACATTCCCTGGTATCTGTAACAGAATGAAAAGGAAGAGCGCAGCCCCTTTGTTAAGGTACTGCGCTTTTCTTCATGTGAATGACGGGCTATCGGATACGGAAGACGACGCCAGTACTTACCGTGAAAAGTCCGAGGTTATTGCCGTTTATGTGAAGTGCTCCTCCGCCAACTTCCACGGCGCGCCAGTCAACGTGGGGGAAGAAGGCTACATCCAACCCACCGAGAGCCTGGTACAGAAAGCCAGATTTCGTAATGCTGCCTGCGCCAAAGTTTGTGCTGCCGACACCGACCGATCCCTGCACATATGGACGCAGCGGAAGGACAGGCGGTTTGAACGCCACGCGCACACCTCCAAGTCCGCTGCTGATCTTGTGTTGGTGCGTGTTGAGGATGCTGCCTCGGGCGTCGAGACCAAGATGTATCGGTCCAAATTTTCCAAAATCGTTATAGAGGCCGAAGGTGCCGCCTGCAGTCCAGAAACCGTAGGAACCGGTGTAGGGATAGGGTGGCTTCATATCGCCGAGATGTCCCCCGGTCACCGTTCCGTAGATGCCGGTTTGTGCATTTGCGACTGTGGAGAGAATCAAGGCTGCTGCAAAACACAATAAGTACCGAAGACGCATGAAGTCCTTTTCATTTGTAGAGGATTTCTCAAAGAAAACATGAACAGGATGTGCGTCGCAAGTATGTACTCTGATACGCCGAAGAGCCGTCGAGTCTAAGTTGCTGCAACAACTGCGCCAGGTTTTTTGTACGTCGGCGAAAGCTCGCGAAGATGCGCCACCGCCGCTGGAATCAGTTTGAGAACTTCATCGATCTCAGCTTCTGTCGTGAGCTTCGACAGAGAAAAGCGCAGGGTCGCTCGTGCGCGCGCAGGTGAGAGCCCCATAGCGGTCAGCACATGCGAAGGCTCCGATGCTCCGGAGTGACATGCACTCCCCCCGCTTACAGAGAGTCCCTTCAGGTCCAGTGCGATCAGCAGCGCTTCGGCTTCCACATGGTCGAAGTAGATGCTGGTTGTATTTGCGACCCGTGGAGACCCTGCCCCGTTGATCCCAGTCTCATCGACTTGCGCGAGGATTCCCTGTTCCAGGCGGTCGCGCAGTGCAGTGAGCTTTGCCGCCCCATCCGTTTTCAGCCAGTCGGTGCACATTTCGGAGGCCTTGCCCAGGCCGACGATACCCGGCACGTTTTCCGTGCCCGCACGGCGCTGGCGTTCATGCGCTCCGCCATGAAGCATTGGCGAAAGACGCACGCTCCTCCGCACATACAAAATTCCCGTTCCCTTCGGGGCAAAGATCTTATGCCCGGAGAGCGTCAAAAGGTCGACATCTTTCAGGAATCCATGTGGGCTTACGTCGAGCGGGAGCTTGCCACCTGCCTGGACGGCGTCGGTATGGAACAGCGCGCCCCCTGCATGTGCGATGCCTGCCAGCGCATCCAGAGGCTGAATAGCTCCAGTTTCGTTGTTTGCATACATGATGCTTACCAGCCGCGTGTTCGGCTTCATTGCTGCCAGCAGAGCGGCAGGTTCAACTACGCCCTGGTCCGTAACCGGAAGAAAGGTAACCTCGACGCCGCGAGAGGCAACCGCCTCAGCCGCTTGCAGGATGGCATTGTGCTCGATCGACGTTGTAATCAGATGGTCGCCCGGAGCAAGTACGCCGAACAGGGCAAGGTTGTCGCTCTCGGTGCCACCCGACGTGAAGACCACCTCGGCCGGACGGCAGTGCAACATGCGGGCCACTGCCTCGCGCGCATGGTCGACTGCTGCCCGCGCGTGCTGGCCCTGCTGGTGGATGGAGCTGGCGTTGCCATAGTGCTCAAGGTAGAAGGGGCGCATCGCTTCAAACACTTCTGGTAGAAGAGGTGTCGTTGCGTTGGCGTCGAGATAGATGCGCTGCATGTGTTTATTTTACGTCGAACAGACAAAGAACAACGCGGTTCAGGGACGAATGCCAGGCGGTATGTTGAACAAATCTGATAGCCTGAGCGCGGTTTTGCAGCGAATGGTGCATATCAACATCCAACGGAGATCAACGATGGTTAAGCAGATGGTAGTGGCAATGGCTCTGGCAACCTGTTGCTTCACAGGTGTCAACGCGCAGATGAGCCCGGCGACCCCGAAGATTGCGCCCGGAACGGCGGTCGAACCGGCGAAGTCTTTCGAGGATGCATTAACCGCCTTCGAGGGGCAGTTTGTGGGCCTGGCCAAAGCGATGCCGGCAGACAAGTACGACTTCGCCCCGAGCGCCGCGATCTTTGCAGCCTCTCAAAAGACCGACTATCTCTCCCCGAACAACCAGGGCGTGCGCAGCTTTGGGCAGATGGTCGCACACGTCGCCCAGGCGAACTACTTCTACGGCAGTCAGGTCGGAGCGATGAAGCCCGATGTGGATGTGAAGGCCATCGGCACCCTCAAGGACAAGGACCAGATCATCGCCGCGCTCGAGAAGTCCTTCACCTTCCTGCATCAGGCGATGGGCACCCTGACTGCTCAGAATGCGTTTGAAAGCACACGCGGTACTGCAACGCGCGCCAGCACGGCTGGCGGCGTTATCGCGCACGGCTTCGATCACTACGGCCAGCTGGCGGAGTACCTGCGCATGAATGGAATCATCCCTCCGGCAAGCGACAAGAAGTAGGCTTCACCGAAAGAGTTCGTTCATGACAGCATCGTCGCTCTCCTCCTGCGGCGCACCCCGCAGGAGGAAGGTCATGCTCACTCCAACGGTATCTACGCTACGGCGAAGACTGCGGCTGTAGTAGCTTGAAAACGTGGTCCGGTGATCGAGTGGGACATCGAATGTGCTGATAAAGCCATTGTCCTCAGTGACGTTGAATCCCGTAACGATGATCGGATGCCCTTTGCGATAGGCGCTATATATCTTCTGGTCGCCAATCGGGAGTTGTTCGTAGGCATCGGTTTCAAAGGACAGATTGCGGAATAGCATAATCCCGCAACCAACCTCGAAGTGTGCTAAAGGTCCGAGCGAGGTGTAGGTCTTCGTGACCTCACGATTGATGAGCGTCGTCGTATCTCCAGCCCCAATCTCGAGGACAGGTGTGAGGCGCCCGAACGTTCGCTCGAAATGGTTGTTCAGGTCAAACGTCACGCGGCCGGTAGTAAGTGGGTAGTCCTGGTCGCCAGTCGGAGCGGTGAACGAAAAGGTCGACTCGTAGATAAAGAGCTTTGGCAGAAACTGGCCATGGAGTGCAAAGACCGCGTCGCCAAGCTCCCCGCGTTGCGCAACCAACAGATTGTTGGGCTTGGGGTGGGCTTTCGTGCTTTCAGCAAGTCGAAAAAAATAGATCGGGATCGAGGCATCGACCGAGAAGGTGTCGTTGATCGTGTAAGAAACAGCCGGCATCATCAGCGTCGACCAGCCTGTCAGGGACTCATGGAAGCTGGATAGAGTAACCCCACCGTTGAACCGTTGCAGCGCAAATACCCCCGGCGTCTTGGATGGATTGCGCGCCGGTGCGATCATGGCTCCCGTGGAGGAAGATGATGTCTCTCCGGAGAGAAGGGAAGCAGTATGTACGCCCGAAGAGATGGCGGGCAGGGATGTAACAGTCTGGGCGGCGACTGGTGCGACGAACAGAATCAGCAGACAAGATACAACCATGTACCTCGAAAGGTTCAAAGCAAAAGTCCCTGAAAAGGCTATGCTCAGAGCATTTCACCTTCCAGGGACCTTGCCAAGAGGGTTTTCGCCTCAGCGGGTCTGGTTCCTGCTACCGGTTTTGATCTAACGGTCCTGAATAGCCGTGTACTTTGAGGGATAAGCCGGTCCCACATACTCGGCGCGCGGGCGGATCAGCCGATTGTCGTCATGCTGCTCAATCACATGCGCTGCCCAGCCGGCAATGCGGCTGACCGCAAAGATCGGGGTAAACAGGTCAATGTCGATGCCGAGCAGGGTATACGTCGAAGCTGAATAGAAGTCGACGTTCGCGTTCAGCTTTTTCTCCTGCTTCACAAAGAGCTCAATCTTGCGCGACATGTCGAACCACTTCATGTTGCCGGCGGTCTTGCTCAACTCCTCCGACATGCGGCGCAGGTGCGTCGCGCGGGGATCTTCCGTGTGATACACGCGATGACCGAAGCCGGAGATCTTCTTCTTCTCCGCAAACATCTGGCGGACGTACTCCACCGGGTCGGCGCCTGCCTTGTCGATGGCATACAGCAACCGCATCGTCGCTTCGTTGGCTCCGCCATGCAGTGGCCCCTTCAGCGCGCCAATGGCTCCAGTGATCGCCGAGTGAATATCCGCAAGCGTCGCCGCGATCACGCGGGCGGCAAACGTACTGGCATTCAGTTCATGGTCGGCATGTAGGATCAGCGCGATATCGAAGGTGCGGACAGCAGTCTCCGACGGCTTCTCGCCGGTCAGCATCCACAGAAAGTTTGCAGCGTGCGAGAGCGACGGGTCGGCTTCGACGACCGGCTTCCCCTTGCGAATTCGGTCGAAGATGGCGACGATCATGGCAATCTGCGCGGTAAGCCGATAGGACTTGCGTACGTTGGCGTCGTGCGAGTTGTCCTTCTCGTCCGCATCGTAGAGGCTCAGCATCGAAACAGCGGTACGCAGAATCTCCATCGGCGAACCGCTCGTGGGAACGCTGCGCAGCAGTTCGATAATCTTGGGGTCTAGCTTCCGTGCGTCGGCGAGCTTCTTTGTGAAGTCCGCAAGCTCTGCCCGGTTTGGCAGACGTCCGAACCATAGAAGGTAGGTTGTCTCTTCAAAGGTCGAGTGTTGCGCCAGCTCGTGAATATCGATGCCGCGATAGGAGAGAACTCCCGCATCTCCGTCGATCCAGCAGATCGATGAGGTGGTGGCGACAATACCTTCCAGTCCCTTTGGTGCGGTGGCGGTGGCCATAGAAATGAGTCTCTCCCAGCAAACTAAATTACATCGGTTATAGCGCAGCAAAGAAACGATTGTCACGACGGACGGGCGAATATCGAGCCTTTGTGCGAAGTTAAAGGTCTCCCTGGCGCAGGGGAGAGAATGCGGTCAGATCCAGCGGTGGAGCATTCCCCGCCAGTAGCTCATACATCACCCGGGCTGTTGCCGGGGCCAGCAGGATGCCGTTCCGGTAGTGTCCGCTGGCAATCAGATGGTTCTCAGTGACGCTCCCAATTAGCGGAAGGCCGTTCGCAGTTGCCGGGCGCAAACCGGCCCATGTCTCAAGCTCGCGTGCTTCAGCCAGCCCCGGAACCAGGTCCGCAGCAAGTGAACGGAGCCGCGCAATATCTTCGGCGTGAACGGTCTTATCGAACCCTGCATCTTCCACCGTAGCTCCAATCACGGCTCGCCTGTCTTCCGTCGATGCTGTCCGAGGGACGATATAGATCTCCGGCGTCCGGATCACCATATGCAGCGGTAGAGAAGGAGGCAGGGCAACCGCCAACATCTGGCCTTTCCGGGGTGTGACGTGCAAGTGTGACGGAATCGCAGGCGTGAAGGCCCATGCTCCGGTGCAGTCGACAAATCGCGATGGGTGAAATACCTCGCTGCCGGCATGAACTTCAACGTTCTTCGATCCGCTCCGTGCCAGACGTACCGGCGTCTTCGATCGCAGGTCGATCGTGGTCGCTCGAACGGCGGCGAGCAGGGCAACGGCCAGCTCTCGCGGGTCGAGGCTGTTCTCGTTCAGTAGAAGGAAGCGCCGGTCGCCGGCGTTCAGGTACGGAGCCGCAAGCGCCAGCGTCTCCGCGCACAGGACCGGCAGCTTTGCCGCAGCCCTGCCATGTCGCTCCGGCAGCGCCTGCAAGGTTGTGCTGGTGTGTAGCGGTACAGGGATCCCGGACAGATCGAATAACCGATCGAGAAATCCCGGATAGAGCGAAAGGCTGAGCTCGGAGAGCTTTCGCAACTCTTTTGGATTCTCCGGGTCATAGGCAGCAAGCATTCCAGCGGCTGCGGTGGAGGCCTCCGCAAGCGGCTCTCCCTTATCAAAGACGGCAACCCGGGCGCCGCCGCGGTGAAGTTCCAGGGCCAGCGAAAGACCCACAATCCCGGCCCCGGCAATACATACATCTGGCTGAAGCATGATTCCAGTTTATTGTGTCTGAAGAAGATATAGTTTGTGTGTGCCGCCGGTGCGATGATCGAATAGGACGGCCTTCGTCTAAAACCAAATGCAGTGGGTAAGGAGAGTGCAATGAGTGAAGAGGGATACGTAGAAGAGCGGTCAGTCTCCGGAGCGCTGCTTGCGACCGTAGCGGTCTCGTTGCTTGCCGCGCTGGGTGGACTGATATGGTGCTACACCTTGCAGAAAGACCTGTCCGCGGCCAATCAGAAGCTGACCGTAGCGACCCAAAAGGACGTCGAGCTTACACAGAAGCTGGAAGCCACCAATGCGCGCCTGCGGGCGACCAGCGAAACCCTGGGCCAGAGCGTAGGCATGACCCAAAAGCAGATCGAGCTGAAGACGCAGAGCATCATTGCCCAGCAGAAAGTGGCTCAGGCGAAGATCGAAGAGCAGCAGCAGGCGACGCAGAAGCAGATCGGCGCCGTCTCCACCGAGGTATCGAGCGTAAAGACCGACGTCGGCGGCGTGAAGACCGATGTTGCCGCGACCAGGACCGACCTGGAAGCGACCAAGTCCAAGTTGACCCGCGTCATCGGAGATGCCGGAGTGATGAGTGGCCTGATCGCAACAAACCACGATGAGCTGGAGATTCTGAAGCATAAGGGTGATCGCAACTACTACGAGTTCACCCTTCAGAAGGGAGCACAGCCCACTCTGCTCTCGACCATCAAGCTGCAATTGAAGAAGGCGGACCAGAAGCATTCGCGGTACACCATGAATGTCAGCGCCGACGACAGGATCATCGAGAAGAAGGACAAAGGGCTCGATGAGCCTGTTCAGTTCTATACCGGCAAAGATCCCGCTCTCTATGAAGTCGTCATCAACAACATCGAGAAGAACAAGGTATCCGGCTACCTCTCGACGCCGAAGAATAAAGCGGTCGCACAATAACAAGCCGCATCGACGCAAAACGGGGGACGCTTTCCGCGTCCCCCGTTTTTGCTTTGCCTTGGTTGAAACTACTTCTTTTTTGCTGCCTTCTTCGCTGGCTTCTTTGCTGCTTTCTTTGCTGCCTTCTTGGTTGCCATTTGCCTATTCTCCCTAGTGATTAGACATTGACTCTACAACACGCTGCATTGCAGCTAACGAAGGTATAGATTCATGAAAATTCACTGTCAAGAAAAATCGAATGCTTTATGCAATTTTTTTTTGGACGATCTTTTCCTCGATGGACCTCCACAGAGATGCTTCTGACCCTTTTGTGTCATACGAAGTTCGTCTCGCGTCGATGAGTTGATGAGATGTACTCTCAATCTGCACGTTTGAATTTTGCCACTGCAACAGGAGTCTGATGATGAACGACGTTGTCATTGTGTCGGCTGTGCGCACCCCGGTTGGAAAGTTTCAAGGCTCGCTTGCAGATCTCTCCGCTGTCGATCTTGGTGCGATTGCAGTGCGCGAAGCAGTGCGCAGGGCCGCAATTGACGCGGCTTTTACATCGTCAGTCGATGAGTGCATCATGGGCTGCGTTCTTCCCGCCGGACTCGGACAGAACCCCGCGCGACAAGCTGCGTTGCGCGGCGGCCTCAGCGATACCGTCTCCGCCCTGACGATCAACATGGTATGCGGCAGCGGTCTTCGAGCAGTCGCACTCGCCGCACAGAACATCATGGCCGGCGACTCGGAGATCGTCGTCGCTGGTGGAATGGAGTCCATGTCGAACGCGCCTTACCTTCTTCCCGCTGCTCGCCGCGGAATGCGCATGGGCGACTCGACAGCGGTCGATTCCATGATTCGCGACGGTCTATGGTGCGCCTGCGAGGACTGGCACATGGGCATGACCGGCGAGCTCGTCGCAGAAAAACATGGCTTCACTCGTGAGCAGCAGGACCGTTACGCGCTCGAATCGCATCGCCGCGCCGCAGCAGCTTGGCGCGAAGGGCGCTTCGACGCCGAGGTCGTTCCCGTTGCACTTCCTCCGAAGAAGAAAGGCAGTGAGCCGGTCTTCTTCTCGCGCGATGAGAGCGTTCGAGAGGACGCATCACTGGAAGCTCTCGCCGCGCTAAAGCCCGCATTCAAAAAAGATGGAACTGTCACAGCCGGCAACGCCCCCGGGGTAAACGATGCTGCCGCCGCTGTCGTGGTCATGTCCGCGGAGAAGGCGAAGCAGCTTGGATTGAAGCCGATGGCGACGATCAGGGCTCAGGCCACTAGCGGAGTCGCTCCCCGTTGGGTGATGCTTGCTCCGGTCATCGGAGTACAGCGCGTTCTGGCGAAAGCAGGCTGGAGCCACGACGAAGTCGATCTCTACGAGTTGAACGAGGCCTTCAGCGTACAGGCGCTGGGAGTGACGAAGGAGCTTGGCCTTCCGCTCGACAAGGTGAACGTCAACGGCGGCGCTGTGGCCCTCGGCCATCCCATAGGGGCCAGCGGAGCCCGCGTTCTGGTAACGCTCATCCACGAGATGATTCGCCGCGATGTAAAGAAGGGTGTCGCGGCGCTTTGCCTCGGTGGAGGGAATTCGGTCGCGCTCGCGGTTGAGAGATAGTGCTCCTCAGCACTCGATAATGTTCAGAGCCAACCCTGCAAGCGAAGTCTCTTTATACCGCGACTGCATATCCAGCCCCGTCTGATACATCGTCGCGATCACCTGGTCGAGCGAGAGTTTATGTCCCAGGGTCTCGTGCATAGCCATGCGCGCTGCGTTGATGGCTTTGACCGTGCCCATGCCATTGCGTTCGATGCAGGGGATCTGCACCAGTCCGCCGATGGGGTCGCAGGTCATCCCGAGGTTGTGCTCCATGGCGATCTCCGCCGCGTGCTCGACCTGATCGTTCGTCCCGTTGAGCGCGGCGACGAGTCCCCCTGCCGCCATCGAGCAGGCGACGCCAACCTCGCCCTGGCAGCCGACCTCGGCCCCGGAGATGCTGGCGTTCTCCTTATAAAGGATGCCGATCGCTGCGGCGGTCAGGAAGTAGCGGATGATCCCAGCCTCATCCGCACCATCGGTGAAGCGCATATAGTAGTGCGCGATAGCCGGGATGACGCCCGCAGCTCCGTTCGTTGGTGCGGTGACGACACGGCCTCCGGCGGCATTCTCCTCATTGACCGCCATGGCGTAGACGGTGACCCAGTCCATAGGAGCAAGCGGATCGCGTGAGCCTTCCGTCTCAAGCCGCCGTGCGAGACGAGGTGCGCGACGCCGCACATTAAGGCCGCCAGGAAGAATGCCTGCGGTGGCGAGGCCGCGCTCGGTACACTGTTGCATCGTTCGCCAGAGCGTGAGAATGCTGGCCTTGATTCGTTCTTCAGGGGGTTGTGCGGCGGATCGGTTCTGGCTCTGCGAGCTTTGTTCTTCCCACCCTTCGCTTTGCGAAGGATGGGGCCCCCGATCTTCAATGGCTGGTGGCGGGCGATTGATGGTTGTATCTGAAAGTAGAGCGACCTCGTTAGCGAACAGAAGATTAGCGATGGTGAGGTTGTGCGCTGCGGCGGTCGAGAGCAGCTCAGCCGCGCTCGTGAACGGATAGGGAACGACGCGGGTCGAGGTCGCCCTGGCAAGTTGCTGCGCTTCAAACTCCGCAGCTGAGAGGATGAAGCCTCCTCCGACGGAGTAAAAGATGTCCTGCGCGATCAATTCACCCGCTGCATCGAAGGCCGAAAAGCGCATCCCGTTCGGGTGTGTTGGAGTCGCGATGTCCGGGTACATCTGGCCGCGATGAAAGAGCAGATTCTCGGCTTCGTTGAAGGGGATAGCTTCGCGGTCCAGCACGTAGAGCGTACCTGTGTCGCGCACTGCTGCCAACTCTGCTTCAATCACTGCCGGATCGACGGTGTCCGGGGCCTCTCCCATCAGGCCAAGCAGAATGGCGCGATCAGTTCCGTGGCCGTGACCGGTAAGCGCGAGCGAGCCGTAAAGATCCACCGTAACGCGGGCTGTATCGGCAAGCCGTTCCTGCTCGTCAATCGACTGCGCAAAACGCAGTGCCGCACGCATAGGGCCGACAGTGTGCGAACTCGAAGGGCCGATTCCGATCTTGAAGAGTTCGAAGAGACTGGTATTCACGGGGACTATTGTAGGCGCACGCAAGGTCCGCTGCCGTTGTTCGTCCAGAGGTAGGGAGAGTTCTGCGACCTTTGTGCCAGCGTGGAAGGGGAAGAGTGAGTGCTATACTCGCCGAACACTCCACCGCCTCAAGGACATACCAGGCTCACGATGCTTTTCAAGGCCCGCAGTGCTGCCGTATACGGAATCGACGCTCACCTGATCGACGTTGAGATCGACTTCTCTCAGATCAAACTCGACAAGGAGCAGTTCAGCACGGTTGGACTTCCCGACGCAGCGGTGCGCGAGAGCCGCGACCGCGTACGCTCGGCGATCAAGAACTCGGGCTTCGAGATTCCTCCAACCCGCATCACCATCAACCTCGCCCCGGCCGACCTGAAGAAGGAAGGCTCTGGCTTTGACCTGCCTATTGCCATAGGCATTCTTGGCGCATACGGCGCATTGACCATCAAGGACCTCTCCGACTTCCTGCTCGTAGGCGAACTAGGACTCGATGGAACGGTACGCGCGGTCCCCGGTATGCTGCCCATCGCGGTTGCAGCCCGTGCGCATGGAATCAGGAACCTGGTTGTCCCGGCAAGCAATGCTCGTGAGGCGGCAGTCGTTGAAGGCGTGAGAGTTTTCCCTGTAAGGAGCCTGCTGGAAGTTCGAGAGTTGTTGAACTCTGCGGCAACCGGAACTCTGAGCGTCCCTCCCCTGGAGGTCCGTGCGAGTGCTCTTCTCGAGGAAGCCCAGACCTTCCCTTTCGACTTCAAAGATGTTCGCGGTCAGCACGTGGCCAAGCGCGCGCTCGAGGTTGCCGCCGCCGGTGGACATAACATCCTGATGATCGGGCCTCCCGGCTCCGGCAAGACCATGCTGGCCAAGCGGCTTCCTTCCATCCTGGCCCCACTCAAGTTCGAGGAGGCCCTGGAGACGACGAAGATTCACTCCGTTGCCGGAGTCCTGGACGGTGAGCAGGGCCTGGTGGCCTACAGGCCCTTCCGTTCTCCTCACCACACCATCTCCGATGCAGGGTTGATCGGCGGCGGCATGGTCCCCCGCCCAGGCGAAGTCTCGCTCGCTCACAACGGCCTGCTCTTTCTTGACGAGCTGCCGGAGTTTCCCCGCAACGTCCTCGAAGTGCTGCGGCAACCCCTGGAGGATGGAACAGTGACTATCTCCCGGGCAGCCATGAGTCTCAGCTTTCCGGCGCGGTTCATGCTGGCAGCGGCAATGAATCCCTGTCCCTGCGGTTACTTCAACGATAAGCGGCGCGAGTGCATGTGCACGCCACCGATGATCCAGCGCTATGTCTCAAAGGTTAGCGGCCCTCTGCTGGATCGCATCGACATCCATATAGAGGTCCCCGCAGTTGAGTACAAGGAGCTGCGAGGCGGAGCGGCCGCCGAGGGCTCAGCCGAAATTCGCGAGCGGGTCCTGGCCGCGCGGAGCAGACAGCACGAACGGTTCCAGCAGCCTGCTGCAAAACTGAAGGGTTCCGGGAAGACCGCTGCGCATAGGGTCTATGCCAACTCGCAGATGACAACCCAGCAGATTCGTGCCTTTTGCGTCCTCGAACCTGAGGCCGAGCGCCTGCTGGAGCGGGCCATGCAGCAGCAAGGGTTGAGCGCCAGGGCGCATGACCGGATTCTAAAGGTCGCTCGGACGGTTGCCGACCTGGATCAGGCCGAAAGCATAGGAACAAAGCACATCGCTGAGGCGATCCAATATCGCACACTCGATCGGAGCTATTGGTCCTAGATCGAACTGGCCGGCGTAGAAACGGGTACCGGCTTTACCTGCATCAGACTTATTTTAAGTGATTGATTGTAAATGCACTTAATGGCGATACGTCACCCATTGAATCCGAATGCCGGCCTGCTCGATAAAAAATCCCGATTCTGGAATGTTTTCCACCTGTAGATTTCCAAAATAAAGATTGACCTGAGAGCGCAGAAGATTTATTTTTCATGAGGTCGAGGATATTGCAGCTCAGATCAACTGAGTTTCGGTATGAAAAATACATCCGGCACCCAAGGTTTAAGTTTTACCTTGAGCGGGGCTTTTATCTGCTTGTCTGTGTTCCCTTGAGACGCAGGTTGCCGGTGAAAACAAAGCAGACAGGGTTCTTCACGATCAGCGCAGGCGGAGACGCGGGCGCGGTTTGGTTTGTCCGCCCGATAATCGGCGGATCGTTTTTGGATTGAGATAGTTAGCAGAGAATTACCAAAAAATGACAGAACCCTTTTTCGGGTTTCTGCGTCTAATTGAAGTGTGGCGGGATAAGATTGTTGCGATTCCTGCCAAAGCGAAGAGACGGAAGATTGCGGGCGATGGAGCGTGAACAGCACACGTCTGCTCGTGACAAAGATTGAATAAAGGAGAAGATGATGCGCTCAGACCTTATTTTTGGAGCTCTCACTCACGTAAAGAACCGCTATGAGCTCTGTCAATTGGCCTCGAAGGCGACGCGTAAGCTGCACAAGCCGAACACTCGCCTGCAGGACACCACCAACGAGGTTCTTGATCGGTTCAAGGATTCTCTGCCCGCTGGCGAGCACGCAGATGCGCCGGTACAGAAGATTCAGGTTCAGGAGCGCCGCGCGGCTTAACGCGCGGCTGTTCCTTTTTTATTCACCTCTAACGCCTTGTCCGCAAAAAAAAATCCCTCAAAATTGAATATCCCGCAGGCCTTCCCGCACGACCCATCTGTCAGGCAGATCCCGCCAAGATTTCAAAATCCCTCCTATCGCTAATCGATACAACAAGGTAAAACATGACCATCTCTGAGTTGAAAGAACACAATATCGCCGAGCTGGGTAAACTTGCCCGCGGGCTCGACATCGCCGGCACCAGCGGCCTCCGCAAGCAGGACCTCATATTCAAGATTCTTCAGGCGCAGAGCGAGAAGGAAGGCCACATTTTCGCCGAAGGCGTTCTGGAGATTCTGCCCGACGGCTACGGCTTCCTTCGTTCCCCCGACTACAACTACCTGCCAGGCCCGGATGACATTTACGTCTCGCCTTCGCAGATTCGCAAGTTCGACCTGAAGACAGGCGACACGATCTCCGGCAATGTCCGTCCCCCGCATGAGGGCGAGAAATACTTTGCGCTGGTGAAGATCGAAGCGATCAACTTTGAGTCTCCCGAGGAGACGCGCAATAAGATTCTGTTCGATAACCTGACCCCGCTCTATGCCGAAGAGCGGGTGAAGATGGAGACGGTTCGCGACAATATATCCGGCCGTGTGATGGACCTGCTGACTCCGGTAGGTAAGGGGCAGCGTGGATTGATCGTCGCTCCTCCGCGTACCGGCAAGACGATGCTTCTACAGTCGATCGCAAACTCGATTACCTCGAACCATCCCGAGGTGGTACTGATCGTTCTGCTGATCGACGAGCGCCCGGAAGAGGTCACCGACATGCAGCGTTCGGTCAAGGGCGAGGTCATCAGCTCGACCTTCGATGAGCCGGCGGCCCGCCACGTACAGGTAGCCGAGATGGTGATCGAGAAGGCCAAGCGCCTGGTCGAGCACAAGCGCGACGTCGTGATTCTGCTGGACTCCATCACCCGTCTGGCCCGTGCCTACAACACCATCGTTCCCCCCAGCGGCAAAGTGCTCTCGGGTGGTGTGGATTCCAACGCTCTGCAGCGGCCGAAGCGGTTCTTCGGTGCGGCCCGCAACATCGAAGAGGGTGGTTCGCTCACGATTATCGCAACGGCCCTCGTCGACACCGGTTCCAGAATGGACGAGGTCATCTTCGAAGAGTTCAAGGGTACCGGCAACATGGAAGTGATCCTCGACCGCAAGCTGGTCGACAAGCGTGTCTTCCCGGCGATCGACATTCAGCGTTCCGGTACGCGTAAGGAAGAGCTGTTGATCCCGAAGGAAGACCTGCAGCGTATCTGGGTGCTCCGTAAGGTATTGAATCCGTTGTCTCCTGTGGAAGCGATGGAGCTCCTGACGGACAAGCTGGCAAAGACGAGAAACAACCAGGAGTTCCTCCACAACATGAGCTCGATCTGACGATTGGGAGAGATTCCCCGGTCCGGGTGGTACTGGTTCGGGTGATGAGCGAGGGCGCGGTCAATTTGGCGGCGCCCTCGTGCTTTTCAGTGTGGGTCGTGCCACACAAACATCGGAGTACCCATATGGGTAAAGTCATGCCCTTTTTGGGCCATCGATCTTTTCTATTTTTGTGATATTCCAGTAACCATCCTTGCTTGCAGGGATAATTTTGATTGCACTGGATTTTTTCGCGGAGCTGGTCCTGATGCATGGTTCGTACAACTACTATCTTGTTGCGCTTTCTCTGCTGGTAGCGATGTTTGCGTCGTACACGGCGCTGGATCTGGCGGGACGCATCCGTTCGATCCATGTGTCGGCGAGAAAGCGGTTTATCTGGCTGATTGGCGGCGCGGTCGCTATGGGGCTGGGCATCTGGTCGATGCACTTTATCGGGATGCTGGCCTTCCAGATGCCGATCCAGCTGGGGTATGACGCCCGGATCACGGGATACTCCCTGTTGATTGCGATCCTGATCTCCGGTTTTGCGCTCCATATCGTAACGAGAGATGAGTTGAGCAGGGAGCGTCTGGCCGCCGGCGGCGTTCTGATGGGGCTCGGCGTAGCCGCGATGCACTATACGGGCATGGCCGCCCTGCGGATGCACCCGGCGATTACATATAGTCCGAGACTGTTCTGGACCTCGGTTGCAATTGCTATCGTTGCGTCGTGGGCGGCGCTATGGATTGCATTTACACTGCGGGAAGGGAATCATCGTTATCTCCTGCTGAAGCGATGCGGTGCCGGTTTTGTCATGGGCGTGGCGATCGCGGGAATGCACTACACGGGCATGGCGGCGGCCATGTTTCACAGCGGGGCTATGTGCGAAGCGTCGAACGGCGTCAGTACCAGTTGGCTGGCGTTTACCGTGACAGCTTCCACTTTGTGTGTGCTGACGATGACTTTGATCTACTCCATGCTGGATGCGCGATACGATCTGCAGGAGTTTCAGTTGAAGGCATCGCTGGAGAAGGCTGAGTTGAACGCCTCGTTGGCCGATGTCAATGAGCGGTTGCTCACGATGGCGACAGAAGATGCGTTGACGGGGCTTCCAAATCGTAGCGCATTGATCGAGCGCCTGGAACAGGCAATCTTTGACGCTCGTAGACACGGCACGACCTTTACCTTGATGTTTATGGATCTTGACGGGTTCAAGACCGTAAACGACTCACTGGGGCATACCGCGGGCGACAGGCTGCTGAAGGCATTTTCGCGGCAACTGGTACATAGCGTCAGGCACGAGGACACGGTAGCGCGACTGAGCGGCGATGAGTTTATCGTTCTGCTGGAGCGGATCGGCTTTCAGCAGGAGGTAGCTCCCATTGCCGAAGGAATACTTCGCCGGATGCAGCAGGACTTTGTGATCGACGGAGCTCCGTTACGGGTGACGGCATCAATCGGGATTGCCGTATATCCAGGAGATGGCGAATCGGTCGAAGAACTGCTGAAGAACGCAGATACGGCGATGTATGAGGCAAAGCACGAGGGCCGGAATACCTACCGGTTCTTCGACGTGGGGATGAGTCAGGCAGTAGCCAGGACGCTTTCTATTCAGCGTGGCCTGGCGGAGGCCCTGGAGAAGAAACATCTGACATTGCACTTTCAGCCGAAGTTTCGTGGGCCGAATCGCGAGATCGTCGGCGCCGAAGCCCTGATCCGTTGGGAGCACCCGAAGCTAGGCGATATTCCTCCGCTGGAGTTTATTCCAGTAGCAGAGCGCACAGGCCAGATTCTGCCAATCGGCAATTGGGTGATTGCCGAGGTGTGCCGGTATATCAAGCGATGGCAGAGGGCAGGATTACCGTTGGTGAAGATAGCCATCAATCTCTCGCAGGAGCAGTTGCGCAAGGCCGACTATGTGGAGACAGTGCTCGCGATGACGCGCGCGGAGGGAGTGGAGCCGGAGTGGATCATGTTCGAGATTACGGAGACGGTTGCGATGCGCAATCCCGAACTGACCTCCGAGATCATCAGGAGATTTCAGTTATCGGGGTTCGACGTTGCTGTCGACGACTTCGGTACTGGTTACTCAAGCCTGGCGTACCTCCAGCAGTTCCGCGTCAAGCAGTTGAAGATCGACCGATTCTTTACAGAGGGATTGGACCGGCATGGACGGGAAGGCGTGGCGATGGTTTCAGCAATCATCGCGCTGGCGCATGCCCTCAATATGGTGGTGGTTGCCGAGGGAGTTGAGACTCAGACGCAGCTATCGCAACTTAGGCAGCTCCAATGCGACGAGGTTCAAGGATTCCTCCTGGCACCGCCACTCTGCGCCGAAGATTTTGAGGAGACGATACGCGAGGGGCAGATCCCCTGGCGGAGTGCAGAAGACACAGAGCAGTCAAGTTACGGGCCGTATGGATGGAGGCTCTCAACGGAAGGCGCAGATGCAGGATGAACAGTATCTGTGCGTGGAAGCGAATCCCCGGCAATCAGCGAAGACCTTGATATGCCGTGCTACATGACGGCGAAAAAGAAAAGGGAATCAATAACCGTTGGCAAGCAGGTACTGCTCTGTGACGCTAAAGGCCGTGTTTTTTTCGCCTCTGGCTTCGGCATATTTCCCCAGAACATCCACTTCGATATTGAGACCATCGCCAGGCGACAGGGTGCGCAGGCTGGTCGCGGCGTAGGTGTGCGGAATGATCGCAATCTCCACCTCGTTGCCGCGAATGGCCGCAACCGTAAGGGAGATGCCTTCCACGGTGATGGAGCCCTTTTCAACCACGTAGCGGGTAAGTGAGTCGGGGATCGTCAAGCGCAGGCGGTAATCGGTGGTCTCCGTGTCGGCTGTAAGAGCATCAAGCGAGACAAGGGTCGCCGTCGCATCGACGTGACCCTGCACGACGTGGCCTCCAAGCGGAGAGCCCGCGGGCGTAGGAAGTTCAAGGTTGACGACGGTGTCGGGCTTGAGGCGCGAGAGCGTAGTGCGCGAGATAGTCTCGGCGGCAAGATCGGCGGAGAAACGCGGTGGGAAAGCATTGGGCTCAATGTCGAGGGCCGTAAGGCAAACCCCGCTGACTGCAACCGAGTCGCCGGTGTTTAGCCGGCTAATAAGCGGTGCCGGGGCGCCGATGGTGATACGGGTGACACCGGCGTGCGGCGTAACGCAAAGAACGGTGCCAGTGGTTTCGATCAGCCCGGTGAACATAACAACAGGGTACAGGTGAATGGGTGCCGCTTGCCAGAAGACGGTTAGAACTCGGGCCAGGGATCATGCAGATAGCCGCTGATACAGGTATCGGGGCCAAAGGCGGTGATGGAAGGGCGCCGCAGGGACTGCTCATAGACAGATGCCGGCTCCGTCCCCTGGGCAAATGGCAGGGCCTGATCGCCGAGCATGATGTCGGAGTGAAAGAAGACAGCTTTGTCGACGAGATTCTGGCGCAGGAAAGCTCCATTGAGATGTGAACCGGCTTCCAGCAGGACGCTGAGGATATTGCGTTCCGCAAGCATGGCCAGAATTGCGGGAAGCGAGAGGCGCCCGGCATGTTCGGGGACCACCTCAACCTCCGCGCCATCCTGGGTCAGGCTTTCAATCTTCCAGGCTGGGGCGGTCGCGCTGGTCAGGATCAGCAGATCGCGGTTCGCCGAGCGGACGAGTTGCGAACTGCGCGGGGTACGAAGATGCGTATCGAGCACAACGCGGAGAAGCGGCCGGCGGCGCGACTCTTCCGTGCGATCGGTGAGCAACGGGTTGTCGGCGAGCACCGTGCTGATGCCCGTCATGATTGCATCGGAGGCATGGCGTAGTAACTGGACCTCCTGTCGCGCTGCAGGGCCAGTGAGCCAGAATGGCTGGTTCGGAAAGCGCGATGCAGGAGGAGGCGCAAGTTTGCCGTCCGCGGAAAGCGCCGTCTTCAGGGTGACGAGGGGCGTTCTCGTGCGTACGAAATGTGCAAAGGCGTCGTTGAGGTCGTGCGCCTGTTGTTTCAGAACGCCGATGGTGACCTGAATATTCGCATCGCGAAGTATCTGGATACCGCGTCCACTGACCAGCGGATTGGGGTCGGCAGTGGCAATAACGCAACGCGAGATTCCCGCCTCGACGAGAGCATTCGCGCAGGGACCTGTGCGGCCATGGTGGCTGCATGGCTCAAGAGTCACGTAAGCCGTGGCCCCAAAGGCGGAGAGCCCTCTGGCGGCAGCCTGTTTGAGGGCGACAATCTCGGCGTGGTCGTAGTTATCGTAGAGGTGCGCGCCTTCGCCGATGACTTCGACGTTGGCGTCCGTGCGCACGATGACGCAGCCCACCTGCGGATTGGGGCTGGTAAGCGCAGTCGTTTGAGCGGCAAGCTCAAGTGCCCGGCGCATGAAGAACTCGTCCTGCTCGGTGAGCGAAGCTGGATGGGCAACGGCCATTTCACTGTTGAGGATAGCGCGATAGCCACTGAGCGCGCTCGTGACCAGCCGATGCCACGTCTTTTCTTGCAAAAGCAAGGGGCGAACGGCCTAAGCCATTCGCCCGAAGAGTTTTTGCTTTAAGGCCCCTAGAACTGGAACTTCGCCCACAGACGCAGATGCTGGTTGTTGGCCTCGCGTGCGTTCGAGACGTTCTGATAGCCCGACTGTCCTACCTGAGTGACGTTGTTGGTGAAGTAGGTGACATTGTTGTGGTTGCCGAGCTGCTGGGCCTCGACACGGAAGACAAAGGAGCTTCCCTCCAGGTGGAAGAAGGGAGTAGGGACCGCCTTTTCGGCGGCCACGTTCCAGTACTGCTGACCGGCGTTGGGATAGCTGTTGCGACCGATCTCCTGCCGGATCATCGCCACTCCATTGGAGGCATTGGGCACCAGGAAATGGACGTCGCTGGCGTTGACGACCTTCAGAGCTCCGGTCTGGTTGAAGACGGCGCGGTCATAGTAAAGGTTCTTGATACCGCCCTGCTTCTGGAGATAGAAGCCATCGATTCCGACGCTGTTAACCGGCGCCGACTTGTTTGAGAGCACGGGACGGTCGTTGGTGGTGCTGCTATCGCCGTTGGTGTCGAAGCCACTGACGTTATAGCTGGTGTAGAGGCCGGAGTAGAGCTGCGTCTGTCCGGAGATGGTGATATGCCGCGTGAACGCACTCAGCAGGAGGTCGGTGGCCATATTTTGAGCGTGGAAGCCGGCCGGGTTCCAGGAGTACGTAAGAACCACCTGGTTGCGTCGATCATAGGCCGAGGGGCCCCAGTCCTGATGAAGGCCGTCGCCGGCGAGGTTGGCGGAGTATGAAGTTGGCGAGGCAAAGGTTGTGAATACCTCGGACGAATCGTCAAGCAATTTGCCGTAGGTATACGCCATGCGGAAGAAGAGGCCGCGCGAGAAACCACGGTCGACCTGCACCTGAAGCGAGTGATATTGCGAGTCGGCGCGGTTGTCGCGGACGTTGATGACACCTCGCGAGGTGTTGATGCGCGATCCATTGATGATGTAGTTGAGCTGGCGGTTGGAGTAGAGCTTCTGTCCGCGTGAACCGACGTAGTTGACGGCCCCCTTGATCTGGAACGGAAGGGCGCGCTCGACGCCGAAGTTGTACTGATAAGTAAGCGGGTTGACCAGCGTGTTGACGGCGCTCTGGACTGCGGAGTTGGGGCTGAAGACAGGCGTGATGCTGCCAATCAACGACGAGGAGTTGGGCAGACCGCCATCCGCGGTTGTGGTGAGAAGGCCCGTCGGGGCAACCGGCGAGGACTGCGCGGAGTTCACGAGGATGTTGGTGAAGAACGGATCGTAGAAGATGCCAATGCCGCCGTGGATGACCGTCTTGCCATCCGCGAAGAAGCCCATATGCGGTACGTAGGCGAAGCCGATGCGCGGCGCGAAGTTGTTCTTGTCTTCTTTGACCTTGACGTAGGTGTTGATGGGTACAGTGAAGACGTTGTTCAGGTCAATGGCAGGATAGCTCAGCGTATTGAGCGGGTTCGAGAGATAGTCGTAGCGCATGCCAAGGTTGACGGTCAGGTCGGGCAAGAGTTTGATGTCGTCCTGCACAAATCCTGCGAGCTTCCACAGGTGTGGGTCGGTACGGGTGGGACCGAAGGTCTTGGTCGCAAAGCCCGAAGCGCCAAGCTGGTTGCGAAGGAAGTTGTCCATCACCGAGAGGGAGTCGGAGGCGTACGTGATCGACCCGATGGCATTCTGCGCGACGAGGTCGGTTTCAAGCAGGCGGCCGACATCGGCCCCGATGCGGAAAGACTGGCGTCCGTGCGTGTAGCCGACGGTGTCCTGGAACTGGTACAGCTCCTCAATGCGGCCCTGTGGCATGTTTTGAGAGATGCCGAAGAGCCCAGGAAGACCATTGCCGCTTCCACCAAGTCCGATTCCGCCGAAGGTAATGTTGTACAGCTTGGCGAGAGGGTTCTTGAGCGTATCGGCCGTAGGGCTGAACTGCGCATTGATCCGTGTCTCCGACGCGCGGAACTCGTTCAGCAGGTTTGATGTAAAGATATGGGTCCAGGTCCCGCCGCCAAGCTCGGAGACACCGAAGTTCTGCGCGTCGAAGCCGGGCAGCGTTGTGGGATTGAGAGGGAAGTACGGCGATATCGAATTGCGGTCGTGGATGTAGCGGGCGGTGAATGTATCGCGCGAAGTAGGCGTAAAGTCGATGCGGTACATCCACTGCGTATCGGGATTGGGCTGTGCCACGGCGTTGCGCAGGAAGGTGCCGGTGGTGATCGTGCAGCCACTGGGGCAGCCGGCCATCGGTGTTACGGCCAGATTCGAGACGACGGTTTTGGAGATGGGCGAGTAGACCGCGCTATCGAGGTACGATCCGCTATTCAGATAGCTAAGAAAGAGATTCGCCTGCGCGTTGCCGGCAGCGGCGATGTTCTTGAGCGTGGCGAAACCGTTGGCGTCAGGGAGCTCGACCGGCAGAGAGGGTTTGACGGTGCCGTAAAAGCGCTGGAATGTTGCGCCGCCAAAGGCGAAGAGTTTGTCCTTGATGATGGGACCGCCGAGGGTGAAGCCATACTGGTGCGTGTCGTACCGCGCTTTGCCCGCGGCAGAGCGCCGTGACTGACCGTCTACGGCATCGAGGCCGGAGCCGGTGTAGATCTCATGTACGCTGCCATGAAAGCGATTGGTGCCGTGCTGCGTGACCTGGTTGATCACAGCTCCTCCAGCACGGCCGAACTCTGCGCTGGAGTCATTGAGCAGCGTGGTGACGCTCGAGAAGAAGTCGGGCATGATCGGCTGAATCGCTTCGCCGCCGAGGCCGACGTCGTTGACGTCCTGACTGTCGATCATGAAGTTGTTGGCGCGCGGACGCGCTCCGTTGACGGTGAGCTTTACCAATCCATTGCCTCCAGAACCACCCAGGTTCTGCACCGTTGCGTACTGCCGGGTAACGCCGGGCATCTCACTGACAAGATCTGCCGGATTCAGACTGAAGATCGGGACTTGCTGAAGCTCCTGCTTGGCAATCGTTCCTGAAAGCTGGCCGTTTTCGGTATTGATCGAGTTGCTCTGGGCCTCGACCGTCACCATCGATGTGGATTCACCGATCGGCAATGCGGCATCGTAAGTGGTGACCACAGAAGGAAGTACGGCGATGTGCTGAAGATCGAAGGGCGCGAAACCCTGGTCAGTTACATGAATGCGATAGTTGCCGGGGTTGATCGCCTCCGCCCGGTAGGCCCCTGTGGATGTCGTTGTCACTGTGCGGGTTTCGCCTGTGTCCTCGTTGGTGATTACAACGGTGGCATTCGGCAGCACGGCGCCGGTCGTATCGCGTACTACTCCAGCCAGAGTGCCCTTGCTGGTCTGTGCATGTCCACGAAGCGGTATGGCAACGACGATGCAGAGGAGGGAGAGTAGAGCGCATAAGCGCAGCGACGTTGTTACCCGTTGGTGAAGCTTTTCAGCAAAGCCGATGCAGGTAGAGCGTGTCATTGGGAATCTCCTTGTCGGATACCTGCATCTGAGTGCACGGAACAGACCGTTGATGCGCGCCGAGAGGAGAAGAGTGACCGGCAGGTTTTTTATGTGATGAAATGCCTACCCTGTGTTGTGAAATGCGTGTACAGGATTGGGGGACGCATCGGACACGCCCCGGTCCTCCAAAATCGTGGAGAATCTCTTTGCTGTAGAGCAAACGCTAATGAATTGGGAGCAGTCGCACCAGTTTGTGACGAACTGTATGCCTTGAGCAATGAATAGACGATTCAAGCCAGGATGCCGCCTTCTTCCCTGGCTGATCCCTATGATTTTGTGGATGTGTGTGTGACAGTCGTCTTACAGCGTGTGACCAGTTGCTTCAATCGACAAGTGAATCGATGAATGCGGTGCTGTCGAACGGAATCAGGTCGTCGATCTTTTCGCCGATACCGGCGTAGAGAACAGGCAGCTTCAATTCCGTGGCGATAGCGAGGACGATGCCGCCTTTGGCTGTTCCGTCGAGCTTGGTCAGGACGATGCCCGTAACCCGAGCGGCCTCAGTAAAAAGACGCGCCTGCTGAAGGCCGTTTTGCCCGGTGGTGGCATCCATCACCAGAAACGTCTGATGAGGGGCTCCCGGTACAAGCTTTTCGCAGGTGCGCCGCATCTTGTCCAACTCTTTCATCAGGTCGGTCTTGGTGTGCAACCTGCCGGCCGTGTCGGCGATCATGACGCTGGTGGAGCGAGACTTTGCGGCAGCGAGCGCGTCATAGAGCGCAGCCGAGGGATCGCCTCCCTGCCTGGTCTTGATGAGCGGAACGTCGGAGCGCTGTGCCCAAACCTCAAGCTGCTCAATTGCTGCGGCTCGAAAGGTATCGGCGGCGCACAACAGCACGCTCCTGCCCTGCGATCGGTAGAGATTCGCGAGTTTGCCGGTTGTGGTCGTCTTTCCTGTGCCGTTGACGCCAACCATCAGAATGACCTCAGGCGGCTCCGCGGGATGCTGGATGGGGTGAGCGACGCCGTCGAGAATCTGGCGAAGTTCTGTCTTGAGAATCTGCTTGAGCTGCGCTCCGCTCTCGATACCGGTGCGAAGAGCGCGCTGGCGAAGGTTCTCCATGATGATGGCTGTCGTAGCGCTTCCAATGTCCGCCGCGAGCAGTCGCGGTTCCAGAGCATCCAGCGATGCCTGGTCGACTTCGCGGGTGAGCGCCACCACGGAGCTGATGGATTCGGAGAGAGACTCACGGGTGCGCGTGACCGCCTGCCGCATGCGGTCGAAGAGGCCGCGCTTCTGCTCAGGCTCAGGGGCAGCGGATTCGGGCTGTACAGGTTCGGCGGGACGTTTGCCGAAGAGAGACGAGAAGACCATACTCCATCCAGTTTAGCGGATGGAGGTCGAGGTTTTTCACCCTGAATCCCGCTGCCGCGAAGATCGTCTCAGGCAACCGTCTCCGATTGATACATCACAACTTGCGATAGCGGGTGAGATGTCTTGTTTTGAGGAATGAGATCCTTCCCCGTACCGCCGACAACTGCAATCGCGACGATCAGAATGACGACCAGCGCTATGCTGGCAGCAACAACAACCGGAAAAAACTCGGAATCTCCCAGTAAGTCTTCTCGAGAAGATTCATTTCCCGTCGCATTGACGGGTCTTTTGACACCGTTCGGACTGTTCATACTCCTTAAGATGCGCAAAGTGGATGGCATGTCGACAAACGGCGATAGTTTTCCGCGAACCGAATGCCCAGTCCTTGCGAGTCGAAGAAGATAGCCCGGAATGGCGAAAAGTTCCGGCTGCTACTGGTATTCATCGCGTCCCGGTCGAGACATCAGGTCGCGGATGGCATCTGCGGGCTTCTTGTTGCGGTGCAGGATAGCGTCAACCTGTTCGGTAATGGGCATCTCCACGCCGTACCTGGCCGCCAGGCCGAGTGCCGATGCGGTGGAGCGCACGCCTTCCGCTACCTTGCCTCCCATGCCGGAGAGGATGTCGTCGAGCCTGCGTCCCCGGCCAAGCTCGATGCCGACCGAGCGGTTGCGAGACAGATTTCCCGTGCATGTGAGCACAAGGTCGCCGATGCCTGAGAGCCCGGCAAGCGTCTGCCTGCGTCCGCCGCAGGCTACGGCAAGGCGTGTCATCTCTGCAATGCCGCGCGTTATCAATGCGGCAGCGGAGTTATGGCCGAGGTTGAGGCCAGTAACCACTCCCGAGGCCAGTGCGATGACGTTTTTGAGCGCGCCGCCCATCTCAACGCCCGTAACGTCGTCGTTGGTGTAGACGCGAAGGGCGGGCGACGAGAAGTCGCGTTGAATCACTTGCGACTGTAGGGGATCGCTGGAAGCGGCCACGATTGCCGCTGGAGTCCCCGCGGCAACCTCCTGCGCGAACGTTGGTCCCGATAGAACGGCGCAGGGGTTGTTCGTCACAGAGGCAATCACCTGCGACATGCGTAGAAAGCTGCCCTCCTCGATGCCCTTCGACGCGGAGACGATGAGCTGGTCTCGGGTAAGCAGCGGAGCAATATGAGAGACGATGCCGCGCAGGTGTTGCGAAGGCGTAACGAAGAGCAGTATTTCGGCTTCAAAGATGGCCGACGGCAGATCGCCCGTTACCGTGATATCGGCCGGCAGGGTAAAGCCCGGAAGATAGGGAAGGTTCTCGCCGTTTTCGGCGAGCTGTTCTGCCAGCGCAGGCGAGTGCGCCCAAAGCGTGACATTGTGTCCGCCGCGACGCATGAGGGAGAGTGAGAGGGCGGTGCCCCAGGCACCGGCTCCGAGGATGCTGATACGACTCAAGCAGTCACCTTATGCGAGCCAAAACGATTCTCGGTGCCTGAGATAAGGCGCCGAATGTTCTGGCGGTGTTTGAGGATGACGATCAGTGGTATGAGGATGTATCCCGCGATCACAATCGTCGTGCGCACTGGTGCATGTGGCAGCACGAGGAATGGAAGAATCCCTGCGGCAATGATTGAGCCGAGAGAAATGTACCGCGTGAAGAAGACGATGACCACGAAGAGAAGAACGACCCAGAGAACGGTAAGTGGAGCAAGCGCGAGGAAGACGCCAAGCGCGGTTGCAACACCCTTTCCTCCCCGAAAGCCCAGCCAGACAGGGAAACAGTGGCCGAGCACAGCAGCAAGCGCAGCGGCAACGGGAATCTCATAAGACTGCGGAAGTCCAAGCGGAGACGCGATATGTCCGGCGATAAGCACGGCGGCGTATCCCTTGAGCGCATCGAGGATGAGGGTAAGAACGCCCAGCCACTTGGCTCCTGACCGGATGACGTTGGTGGCTCCGATATTGCCGCTGCCGGTGGCGCGGATATCTTCATGCCGGAAAAGGCGCACGAGGATGTAGCCGAAGGGAATCGATCCCAGCAGGTAAGCAATCGGGATGGACAGCAGCCAGGGAGTCATGGTCGTCTGAGGTTTGAGTCTATCAAGTCGCGGTATTGCAGGAGTAAACGGTTCAAAAAGCCTGTGATTCCAGCAAGGTCATGCGGATAAGCTCCAGAGCGTGCTGCGAGGCCCACCAGCGAATCCGGTCGCGGTCGCCCGGCAGGTTTAGCTCCTTAACCCGCGTCCGATTGCCGTCGGCCAACGCAATGTAGACCAGTCCAATTGGCTTGTCGGCGTCGGGGCCCGTGCCCGGAGTAGGTCCGGCGATGCCTGTAATGGCGATGCCGAGCGAAGCTCCCGTACGCGCGCGGATGCCTTCAGCCAATGCCCGGGCTACAGGTTCGCTGACCGGCCCTGCCGCGGCCACCAGTTCGGCGGGAACGTCTGCGAAGGTGGTCTTCAGCGCATCGGAGTAAACAACCGCTCCGCCGAGAAAGTAGCGCGAGCTTCCCGGCACAGATGTGAGCCGCGAAGCGAGCAGGCCCCCGGTACAGCTCTCCGCCGCCGCCAGCGTCAGATGGCGAAGCCCCATCATCAGCAGAACGACCTCTTCCAGATTTTCGCCGTGCGAAGAGAAGATGGCGTCCTCCATCTCCGCTTCGACCAGGCCGGTCAGTTCATCGACCCTGCTCGTGGCCTCTCGAAGCGTGGTCTTCGATGCGACGAAGTGAAGCTGGATCTCTCCGTGTCCAGCCAGGATGGTCGTCTCGATGTCGCTGAACTCCTTGTAAATAGGGGCGGTGCGCGCATCGACATGGGACTCCGGTATAAGGGCCATCCGCAAGGTACGGCGCGCAAGATGCTGCGCCGGAAGCGTGGCCGCCAGCCTCGGCTTCACGGCCTGTTCGAAGAGTGGCTTCAACTCTCCCGGAGGCCCGGGCAGCAGGATGAGGATCTTGCGGAAACCGTCGACTGTGGCGTCGAGGAACTGGCCGGGCGCGCTGCCCTTCGTATTTGTCAGCACCGTGGCCCCCGCGATCACATCTGCCTGCTTCGCATTATTCGGCGGCATGACCA
This sequence comes from Acidobacteriota bacterium, assembly GCA_018268895.1. NCBI lineage: Bacteria > Pseudomonadati > Acidobacteriota > Acidobacteriota bacterium. Next base: position 68,109 of record JAFDVP010000001.1, read on the forward strand.
TCTTGCGGACGGCGAAGCGCTTGTAAAGCTCAGCAAGCAGCGATGGATCGCGGCGCACTTCCACACCAAGCGCAGCGGCTGCGGCCTCACGCGTGAGGTCGTCTTCCGTTGGCCCAAGTCCTCCGGAAAAGATGACGATGTCGGCGCGGGCGAGTGCATTGCGCGCTGCGCCCGTAAGGTGCTCCAGATTGTCGCCCACGATGGTCTTGAAGGCCACCTGCACGCCTAAATCGTTGAGTTGCTCCGTGAGATAGAGAGAGTTCGTGTCCTGGCGGTACGGCGTCAGCATCTCCGAACCAGCTGCGATGATTTCTGCGATCATGTCGGCGTTTAGCGTCCTCAAGCGAACTGCCGGGGAGAGAGCAGTGAAGCTACGATCTCCATGATAGAGAAATTTCCGGGCCATAGGCTGGTCCGTGCGCCTATAAAACTGCCCGACGGAAGGTGAGGTTGAAGCGGAACGCTCCGGTAAGCGGGTGCGCGCTTTGCCGGATGGGGGCGACGCCGTGATAGACAAGGCGCGCCGGACCTCCCCAAACAAGGATGTCGCCATGCTCGATGCGGACACGTCGCGGCGTATCGGTTCGCCGCATCGTTCCAAGAAGAAACGTCGCAGGAAGTCCCAGCGAAACGGAAACGATGGGGTGACTGTAGTCGCGCTCATTTTTGTCCTGATGCAACGACAGCCGCGCGCCGGTGGCGTAGCGATTGATGAGGCAGGCATTGGTTGCGAAGCCGGGGAAACCACCCGCCGCCGCCGCGCGCACGGCAAGCGAGAGCATCGTCTCCGGTATCGCGGGCCATGCGCTGCCTGTAACAGGATCGCGGGTGGTGTAGCGATAGCCGGTACGGTCAGTCGTCCACCCAAGCGTTCCTGCATTTGTCATGGCGACCGATATGGTATGGCCGCCGGGAACGATCATCTGACGAAACGGAGAGGTTGCCGCAACCTCTCCGATAGCATCGAGAAGACCCTGTGCCTCGTCGCGACAGAAGCCGCGCAGAAGAGTGATCCCTTCGGCAAGCTGTTCCTCCGAGGGCGTGGAGACGTCTGGCCACAGTGTGCCGCTACTGCGCATCGTGAAAGATCACTCCAAGGGTAAAGCGTTCGCCGGAGCGGACAGGGCTGACTCCGTGGCGCATGGCGACGCGGTAGACGCCGCGCGTTCCGCGTTGTGGCCGATGATTGACTGCGAAGATGACACCCTCTCCTTGCCGCAACGGCACAACGGTGACCCGCGACTGCATGCGCGGGCGCTGCTCCGTCAGCACGAACTCACCTCCTGTAAAGTCCCGCGCCGGTTCGCTGAGCAGAAACGCAACCTGCAGCGGAAACACAAGCTCGCCGTAGAGGTCCTGGTGAAGGCAGTTGTAGTCGTCCTGCCCGTACTTCAGCAGAAGCGGCGTCGGACGCGTCTGACCTGCCGCATGACACCTCCGCTGAAACTGCGTCAGTTCGTCGGGGACCGGCGCAGCGAGACCCAGCGCCTCGTTCCATCGATTGGCGACTCGCGCCAGCGGCGGATAGAAGGCCTCGCGCAGCTCTTGAACGGCGCAGGGAAGAGGATAGCTGTAGTACTGGTACTCGCCGCGTCCAAAGCCATGGCGCGACATGACGACGCGGCTGCGAAACAACGTGCCGTCGTTGTAGCCCTCTGCGAGTTGGTTGCATTCGTCTGGCGTGAGCAGCGGACCGGTTGTTGCATGGCCCCGTTCATCAAGTTCTGTGGAGATAACGGGCCAGTCGAGCGATGAGATCTTTTCGGTAAGTGACATCATGTCAGCGTCCGCTCTTTAGACGTGATTCGCACTCCGAATTGTTCATGCGAATTGCCGTGCAAAGGAAAGCGGCAGCCCGCAAAGCGAACTGCCGCTTTTTTCTCTGTGTTGCAGCGGTTAGACCTTCGGCGCCCAGCCCTTCTCGTACTCACGATTCCAGAACTTCATCGCTTCGGGATCGTTCAGAACGTGCCCGTTGGTTGTGTCGAGATTCAGGCCGCGGTTCAGCTCCCACGCGACGTTGGAGAGCTGAAGCATGGTGACCGCTACGTTGCCAACCTCGATCGGTGCGTTGAGCTTCTCGCCCTTCTGAATGCCGCCGATGAAGTTGGCGAAGTGCAGGTCGGTCATCGAATCCGCACCCACGGTGTCGGCAGACGAAGCGGAAGCCTCTTTCTTCGCGCTGAAGGACGACGTCTTCGTTCCCTTCAGGTCGTAGATGTCGTAACCTTCACGGTCGACGACGACCGTTCCAGTCGTGCCCATAATGGCCGAACCGCGGTCGCGGTCATAGAACTTCATGCCCTGGCAGCACTTGCCCTCCCAGGAGATGATCTTGTCGTCGTATTCGAAGCTGGTGACCAGCGTGTCATAGAACTGCCAGTCGTCCTTGAACTGATAGCGTCCGCCGGATGCGGAGACATGCTTGGGGAAGTCGACGCCGATCAGCCAGCGGCAGACATCGACCTCATGTGTGCCGTTGTTCAGCGTCTCGCCCGTACCCCAGTGTTTGAACCAGTGCCAGTTGTAAGGGTGGTAGTTCGACATGTACTGCTTGCGCGGCGCCGGCCCCTGCCACAGGTCCCAGTCGAGCGTGGCGGGTACGGGAACCGGCTTGCCGAAGCCGATCGACTTGCGCGTATTGCTGTACCAGGCCTTGGCGTAATATGGGCGGCCGATGATGCCGTCCTTGATCTTTGCCGCGACCTCGATGGTGTGCGGAGACGAGCGCTGCTGGCTGCCCATCTGCACCAGCTTCTTGTACTTGTCGCGCGCCGCGACCAGCATGACGCCCTCGCCGGGGTTATGGCTACAGGGCTTCTCCACATAGACGTGCTTACCCGCTTCTAGCCCGGCGATCGCCATGGGTGCGTGCCAGTGATCGGGGGTGGCGATGGTAATCGCGTCGACATCCTTCGACGCCAGCACCTTGCGAAAATCTTTTTCAGTTGCCGGCTTGTAGCCCAGCGTCTTCTCAGACTTGCCGGCAAACTTCTCCAGGATCGGTGTGTCGACGTCGCAGACGTGCGTGATGTGCGAGGTCTTTGCGTTGGCCTTCAGCGAGGAGAGATGCGCGTAAGCGCGGCTGTTGAGTCCGATGACGGCGAAGTTCACGCGGTCGTTGGCCCCCATAATTTGTGCATAGCTCTTTGCGTTCGAGCTGACGGCTACGCCTGCGGCGCTTACCGCGAGTGTGTCGAGAAATTCGCGTCGGGTGATCACGGGGTCTCCTCCTCGGGAGTTAGTTCGGTCTTTGAAGTAATAGCGCGTAAACGGACTATTTGGAATGCGCAATCAATGTACACGACAAGGACGGCAATTTGCCAGAGTCATGCGCAAGTGTCACCAAACAGGCGCGTTGCCGGTTAGGAGAGCAGCGGCCGTCCCTCAATATCCAGTGCCACATGAAACAGAGCATCCCGCGTCGCCAGAACCGCGCAGCCGTCTTCGACAAACGCCAGCCCTACAAGATTATTGCCGGAGACCGCCAGCGAGGCCTCGCGCGACGGCGTAATGCGCACAATCCCGCGTTGCCCATGCAGGCTCGCCGCTACGTAAAGGTTGCCGTCGACGTCGAACGCCATCCCCTGGGCGCGGCCGAGTCCTTGATAGTAGACAGAGATATTGCCGTCGCGGTCGATGGCATGGATCGCCTGGTTCGACGAGGTGGTTGGCCCCGTGACGTAAAGAGTTCCCGCATCGTCAAAGGCCAGATGGTAAGCAGCGATCGAGGGTTCAAGCGTAGCGAAGACGAAGATCTCGCGCGAAGGGTTGATTTTGAAGATCGTTCCCGAGCGGTCGCCAACATAGAGGTTGCCGTCGCGGTCAAATGCGATTCCCGTCGCGATCCCCATGCCCTCGGCATAGGTCGACATCTCGCCCTCTGGCGAAATGCGGTAGACCGTCCCTTCGGCGCGCGAACTTGCGTACAGATAACCTCCGTGGTCGAAGGCCAGCCCGGTCGGGTTCATCAGTTCGCGAACGAAGGGAAGCATCTGGAAGTCGCGCTGAATACGAAAGATGGAGACCGGCGTTGCCTGCCCGCGCGCTCCAGAGAGTGTGGTAAAGACCTGTCCCGTGGCGTCCACAACTGGGTTAGCGACCGGGTGCAGGTTCTCCGCCATGGGAACGGCCACGTGCACCGTGACCGGGTTCGATGCCGCGCCATTGCGGTGCAGCACAATCTCGCCCGAGATGCTGCCGTCGAGGATTCGTACCGTAGCGCGATTCGGCCGGCTCAGGCTGACCGGCGCAAACACATCGCCGATGGTGGCATGTGGCATGCGACGGCTGTCTGGGTCCAGGTGCGTTCCATGCAGATCGATCTCACCACCGGGCATCGCGGCGGGCGGAGAGATGCGTGTGATGTGCGGGGCCAGGGGCGAGGACGAGCTGAAGAGACTCATTCGTCTTAAGCCTAGACCGCCCGCCGAGGCAATACAAGCAGCCGGCCTAAGCGTGCGGATATAAGGGCCAACGGCCCGGCAAAATACCAGCCTGGGCCGAAGGCCCAGGTACTGTGCCATCTACAGAAAATGACGCAGCAGTTGCATACAGATAAATGCCAGCACGCCCGCCGCAACATCGTCCATCATGATTCCCGTGCCCTCAGGCAGACGTTCAAAACGCCGGATCGGCCAGGGCTTGAAGATGTCGAAGGCGCGAAAGAGTATGAGGGCCACGATGGCGTGGGCCCAGTCCGGCGGACAGAAAACGAGCGTGATGAGCTGTCCCGCGACCTCGTCGATAACGACATGGCCAGGGTCTTCGCGTCCCGATTCGCGCGCAACAATGGTTGAAGCGGGAATCCCAATCAACGTCACCACAATAGCGGCGATAAAGGTGATGAGAGAAAGATGAGTCGGATGCAGCGTCTGTGCAAACGCCAGCCAAAGTGCGAGCGCAGCCGCCGAGCCGTAGGTTCCGGGGCCAGGTTTGAGGAGACCCGCGCCGAAGAAGGTTCCGACCGTCCAGGCCCAGAGCGTCTTTTTCTCCGAGGGAGGCCGCAGTTGAACGTTCGAGTTCGCCACCTAGTCTTCGTCCTTGTCGCTGTTGCCGGGGTTGTCGCGTTTTGAGCGGGACAGCTCTTCGAGAAGATCGGGGTCCTGAATCGGCGTAGAAACTTTGTAGTCCCCCGAGGCCCACTTGCCAAGATCGAGCAGACGGCAACGGTCAGAACAAAAAGGAAAGTTCTCGTTGTCGATCAGGACAACATTGCGGCAGGTCGGACAGAAGAGCGCTTTCGGCATTGCAGCTTCGATTGTAAATCCGCAGCGCGAGTCACATGATGATGCGAGCGACTACATCATAATCATGCGACTCGGTGATCTCGGCGCGGTAGAAGGTGCCGGGGACGAGTTCTTCGTGGGGGCCGAAGTCGTTGATGAAGACCTTGCCGTCGATCTCGGGGGCGTGCTGGATGGTGCGGCCCTCCCAGAGGAGTTCGGTCTCTTCGGACTCGCCTTCGACGAGGAGGTCGATCTCGCGGCCAACCCATTGGGCTTTGGCTTTGGCGCTGATCTTCTGCTGGAGCTTCATCAGCTTGCGGCGGCGGGCCTGGATGGTGCGCTCGGGGACCTTGAGGGCGGCGTCGAGATCGAAGGCCTTCGCGCCCTCTTCGTCGGAGTAGGTGAAGACGCCGAGCCAGTCGATCTGTGCTCTCTTCACGAACTCTGCGAGTTCGTTGAAGTCCTGATCAGTTTCCCCCGGGAAGCCGACGATGAAGCTGGTGCGGATGACGATGCCGGGGACGATGCGGCGGGCCTTCTCGATCAGGTCGAGGAAGATCTTTGCGTTGCCGCCGCGCTTCATGCGCTTGAGAACCGGGGCGCTCGCGTGTTGCAGCGGAACGTCGAGGTACTTCGCAATGTTGCCGTGCTTCGCCATCGTCTCAAGCAGCCGCGTCGTCACCTTGTTGGGGTAGGTGTAGAGGAAGCGGAGCCACTTGAGGCCGGGGAGCGTTGCGAGGGCTTCGAGCAACTGGGCGAGGCCGTCGGTGAGGCCGAGGTCTTCGCCGTAGCAGGTTGTGTCCTGGCCGATGAGGGTGATCTCGCGGACGCCCTGCGCGATGAGCTTTTCTGCCTCGGAGACGATCGACGACATGCGGCGCGAGCGGAACTTGCCGCGAAGCTGCGGGATGATGCAGAAGCTGCACGGGTGGTCGCAGCCCTCGGCGATCTTGATGTAGGCCGAGGCGCGCGGCGTGGCGAGGATGCGCGGCGTCTCGTCGCTGTAGAGATATTCCGGCAGCGCGGCGGTGGCTCCGTCCCATGCGGTGCGGGAGAAGCGGCCTTGTTGTTCGCGGAGGTCGCCTTCGGGGCGCGAGGCGAGGTGTGCAGCTTCCGGCGCTATCGGTAGAGAAGCAGATCCCTCCACTCCGCTGCGCTTCGGTCGGGATGACAACTCAAGTTTTTGTACTTCAATCTCGTGATGCTCGATCTTTACCTGCGTCGAGTCCTCCTCGGGGCGCGAGTGCTGCTGCACGGCGCTGTGGGCGCGGCTTACGAGGCCCTGCGGCAGGATGTTGAAGGGCGAGTCTGTCGCTGGCGCAGGCTTGGGAGCGAGGCCAGCTGCGGTGAGAATGGCTTCGAGTTCGCCGGTTCCGACGACGGCGTCGACCTCGGGGATGTTCTTCTGGATCTCGTCGCGGTAGCGCTCGACGAGGCAGCCGGCGACGATAAGCTTCTGCGCGCGGCCTCCGTTGGCCTGCTTGTGCTGCACCATCTCGAGGATGATGTTGACGGACTCCTGCTTGGCCGAGTCGATGAAGCTGCACGTGTTGACGACGATGATCTCGGCGTCTTCGGCTGCGGGTGTCAGTTGACCGCCGGCCTGATGGAGCAGGCCCATCATAACCTCGGAGTCTACAAGGTTCTTGGGGCAGCCGAGGGAGACGAAGCCGATCTTGGGTCTGGCTGAGGCGGTCTCGGGCGTGGTTGCAGCTTCAGTTGTGGCGGGGGGAGTCACAGCCTTCTAGTTTAGCAGTTTTTCGGATGTCTCCGCTGTACTCCACCGGCACCTATTTTGTGCAAAGTATTAGAAATAATTGACTTAGGTCGGTGGGTGGGTAAAGTGCTGAAATGCTGACGCATTGGCTGCAAAAGTATTCATTTTGCAGACTACTCGTGCCTGAGGATCCTCATGGGATCGATACGGAGCGCTCTTCGTGCGGGGGCGAAGGCGGCTACGGATGCGATGGCGGCGAGCAGTCCAATGGCGGCGGCGTAGCTCAGCGGGTCGAGTCCGCTGACTCCGTAGAGGATGCGACGCAACAGTTGTGATGCGAGTGCGGCTAGCACGGTACCCATGATCAGTCCCAGCGCTACCGGAGTGATGAACTGACGCAGCGTTGCGGCAATGACGTGGGTCTTGCTAGCGCCGAGCGCGAGCCGTATGGCGATCTCCGTGGTCTTCTGGGAGACAGTGTAGGCTACCAGGCCCAGGAGTCCGATGGCTGCGAGCAGTACGGCGGAGGCTCCCATCAGGCTTGCGATCACTGCTCCTTTCTCTACGGTTCCAACCTCTTCGTGGAAGGAATCGCTGAGCAGGCGAACCGAGGGGAAGAGTCCGGCGTCGATGCCGGCGGTCACAGTTCTGGCTGCAGTTGCGATGTTCTCGAGCCTTCCCTGTGTGCGCACGAGCAGGACCATGTGCGGAAGCGAATGGTCATCGCTGAACTGATAGAGCTCGGTGGCGTCGGGGTCGTGCATGGACATGGTGCGGGCGTTGGTGACTACGCCGACGATGGTGAGTTTTTCGGACTGTGGGTTCGAGGGGTCGAGAGAAAACTGCTTGCCGAGGGGAGACTCGTTGGGCCACATACGCCGCGCGAGGGACTCGCTGACGACGGCTTCGTTGGTGTCGCCGGCCTGCAGGTCTCTTCCGCTGAGCCGAGGGATTGCCATGGTGGTGAAGAAGCCGGGTTCGATGTGACTGACGAAGATTCCGAAGTGATATCCGCCGAGCCCGGTGACGTTTTTATGTCCGAGGGGAGCCATAGAGGTGAGTCCGACGGAGGTGACACCGGGAAGGCGGCTGAGCCTGGCCTGCGCGGCGTCGAGATAATTTCTAGCGGCGGAGCTGGAGTAGCCGTGCGCGGCGAGGTCGGGATCGACGATGAGGACGTGCTGGTAGTCGTAGCCGGGGTCGGTGGATACGGCAAAGTGCAGGGCGCGAACGAGCAGTCCTGCGACGATGAGGAGGACGCAGCTTGCGGCGATCTGCGCGGTGACGAGAAGTTGGCGGGTGCGCGTGCCGCTTCTGCGCTTTGCAGTGAGCTGCAGGGCGGGTGCGAGTCCGAAGACGATGGCTGCGATCAGCCCGATGGTTGCGGCGAAGGCGACAACTCTCCAGTCGGGCGTGGGGTTGAGCCACGGCGGAGCATTGACCTGCGAGAGGAAGACGCGGAGGCAGAGGTAGCCGAGGCCGATTCCTGCGGCGGCGGCTAGCAGCGCGAGAAGGAGGCTTTCGGTGAAGAGCTGGCGAATGATTCGGCGGCGGCTTGCTCCCAGAGCAAAGCGTATGGAGATCTCGTGACCGCGGGTGACGCCGCGCGCCATCAGGAGTCCGCCGAGGTTGCTGCAGGCGACGGTGAGGATGAGCAGGACGAGCGTTGCGACGAGGCTGATCATGGGGACGTTGTCTTTGTGCAGCGCCTGCAGGTAGCCTCCAGGCTCGATGGTAATGCGCTCGTTGTCCCAGACGGCCTGGGGGGATTGCTTTCGCAGTTCATTGGTGAGGGCGAAGAGCTCCTGCGCGGTGATCTTTGGCGATACGCCGGGCTGGAGGCGTGCCCACACGTCGAGCATGCCGTCGAGTGTTGCGTCCGTGAGCGCGGTGCTGCCTTCTATGAAGTAGGGCTGCTGGGCGAGCGGCATCCAGAAGGCTGGCTCGCGCGGCAGACCGAGGCCGCTGAAGTTGCGCGGGGCGATACCGATCACGATTGCGGGCTTGTGATTGAGGTGCACGGTTCGACCGACGATGGAGGGATCGCTGTCGAAGTGCTCCTGCCAGAAGGTGTGGCTGAGGACGACGACGGGAGCAGAGTCCTTTTGTTCGTCGCGTTCCGGGTCGAAGAGTCTTCCCTGTGATGTTTCGGCGCCGAGCTCGCGGAAGAGGTTGGCGGAGATGAAGCGGGCGCGTATGGGCTTGCTCTCGCTTTCGAGGAGGATCTCGCGATCGGTGCTGACCATAAAGGCGCGCAAGGTCTTGGCGTGGTCGCGATAGAACTTGATGGAGGGGTACGCGATGACGGAGGCGAAGCTGCCGGGGGCGCTTCGCTGCAGGCGGACGATGGTGTCGGGGTCGCGCACGGGCAGGGGCTTCAACACGAACATGTTGAAGAGCCCGAAGGCGGCGACGTTGACGCCGATTCCGACTGCAAGCACGAGGACTGCGGTGAGGGTGAAGCCGGGGGAGCGCGCGAGGGTGCGCAGCCCGAAGCGGAGGTCCTGCAGGAGTCTGTCGATCCAGATCCAGCCCCAGGCCTCGCGCGCCCGTTCATGCAGCAAGGCTTCGTTGCCGAAGCTCTTCGGTTCGGCGCCGGCGCGGGTGGACATCTCGCGGTGGAACTGCATCTCGTCGTAGAGCTCCTGCTGCATACGTCTGCGATGAAGCAGGTACTGGATTCTTCGCGTGAGCTCGTTCATTGGATTCTCCTATGCGGTGCGCAGCACAGCTTTGATCGCTTCGGTGACGCGGTCGTAGTCTTCGAGCTCGGCCTCGAGCTGTTTGCGGCCCGCAGCGGTCAGCCGGTAGAAGCGGACCTTGCGGCCGGTCTCGGAGATTCCCCACTCGGCGCTGGCCCAGCCCTTGAGGAGTATCTTCTGGAGGGCGGGGTAGAGGGAGCCTTCTTCTACTTCGAGGACTTCTCTGGAGAGGAGATGGATCTTTTGCGCGATGGCATATCCGTGCAGAGGGCTGGAGCGGAGGACGCGCAGGATGAGCATGGCGAGTGCGCCTGAAGGCATTCCATTTTTAGGTGTAGGTTTCATAGGCATAGATAATCTATGCCTAAAGATATTTAAGTGTCAACTTTTTGTCAGGAACGCTACTCCTTCCGGACGAGCCTGTCGGGTTAGTTGCAGGTTATGCGGGTTTGACTCGGCGAGTGACCGGCACGGATACTGAGGATCGGGACTTCTCAAAAAAATCTTTTTTATAAGGCTGAAACGTGTCGAATATTTTGCAGTCTCTTCCGACCGGACAGAAGGTTGGAATCGCGTTCTCCGGTGGTCTGGATACCAGTGCGGCTCTGCACTGGATGAAGCTGAAGGGCGCTGTGCCGTATGCGTATACGGCGAACCTGGGGCAGCCGGATGAGGCGGACTACGATGAGATTCCGAAGAAGGCGCTGGAGTATGGCGCGGCCCAGGCGCGGCTGATCGACTGCCGCTTGCAGCTCGTGGCCGAGGGACTGGCTGCGTTGCAGTCGGGCGCGTTCCACATCACGACGGCGGGGGTGACGTACTTCAACACGACTCCGATCGGGCGCGCGGTGACGGGTACGATGCTGGTTTCGGCGATGAAGGAAGACGGCGTCGGCATTTGGGGAGACGGCTCGACGTACAAGGGCAACGACATCGAACGGTTCTATCGCTACGGCCTGCTGGTGAACCCCGACCTGAAGATCTACAAGCCGTGGCTGGACGATGCCTTCATCGAAGAGCTGGGCGGCCGCAAGGAGATGTCGGAGTTCATGCAGCGGTCGGGGTTCGCTTACAAGATGTCGGTGGAGAAGGCGTATTCAACCGACTCGAACCTGCTTGGCGCGACGCATGAGGCGAAGGACCTGGAGTTTCTTTCGAGCAGCGTGAAGATCGTGGTGCCGATTATGGGTGTAGCCTCGTGGCGCGACGACGTTGAGGTGAAGCGCGAAGAGGTGACGGTGCGCTTTGTCGAGGGCTGGCCCGTGGCGCTGAACGGCAGGGAGTACACGGACTCGGTGGAACTGCTGCTCGAAGCCAACCGCATCGGCGGACGCCACGGTTTGGGCATGAGCGACCAGATCGAGAACCGTATCATCGAGGCGAAGAGCCGGGGCATCTACGAGTCGCCGGGACTGGCGCTGCTGTATATCGCGTATGAGCGCCTGATTACGGGCATTCACAACGAGGACACGATCGAGCAGTATCGCGAGAACGGCCGCAAGCTGGGGCGACTGCTGTACCAGGGGCGCTGGTTCGATTCACAGGCGATCATGCTGCGTGAGAGTGCGCAGCGCTGGGTGGCGAAGGCGGTGACGGGCGAGGTCACGCTGGAGCTGCGGCGTGGAAACGACTACTCGATCCTGAATACGGATTCGCCGAACCTGACCTTCAAGCCGGAGCGGCTGACGATGGAGAAGGGCGAGTCGACGTTCTCGCCGCGCGACAGGATCGGCCAGCTGACGATGCGGAACCTCGACATCGCAGACACGCGGGAGAAGCTGCTGACGTATGCCAAGGCCGGACTCATGACGTTGACGAAGGGTTCGGAGATGCCGCAATTGCAGGATGGCAGCAAGAGAAAATAATTTTTTGAGAATAGAAAACGCCTCTGGCATTGCCAGAGGCGTTCTTGTTTGAGAGTCGGCTCAGCTTAGGAGAGCCTGCGTTTCAGCGCCCCGGCAGCTCCGAGAAGGCCGGTGCTAAGAAGCAGCAGAGTGGACGGCTCAGGGGTGGCAGCCATGCCCGTAACGGAGAAAGTGACGTCTCCGTTGGCCTGTGTGCTGAACAGGAGCGTACCCGGTGTGGGGTCGTATCCAGGCTTCGCGGTTGTCATGATCCCGTTTGCGGTGAAGTTGCCAAAAGGTCCAAAGCTCATGTTGGTAATCGATTCGATCGTAAACGTGAATAACGATGCGCCATTTCCGGTCGTGAGCGCGGCACTGCCTGGAACGTAGGCGGCATAGTTGATCGGCGAGGTGATAACGCCATACTCTCCACCATACATAAGAATCTGGAAGTCGCCGGTCAGTGTGCTCTGCGCGCCGACATTGATGCCGTTCGGGTTGAAGATCAACTGTGTTCCAGTATCTTGCACCGAGGGACCAGTGGCAGAAAATTGACCTGTAATCGGAGTGGCATGCAGTGCTGGAACAAAGACCAGCGCCAAAAGTACAGCGAGCGAAAGGATTGATTTACGCAAGGTAGGAACCTCCTGCAAAGGGAAACTGGGAACTAATTACCTAAGCCTGGGAGCAACAATAGATGCGACAAATGTTTGTGCCTAGTCTGAAAGCGTTTTCCGCGATATTGCATTGTTTTGCGCAGTATTTTTTACTCTTCTGCTTGCAGCGAGGTAGAGAAAATTTGCCGTAAATTGTATCGATTAAAAACGGTTCGATTATCGAACCACAGCGGTTCAACGTAGTTTAGGAAGGGCATTTTTCTGGGTTTTCCGGACAAAGTGTGGCATGTCAGGGTTGTCACATGATGGCCGCGGGAGCATAAAAACGCCTCTGGCGCGGACTCAGACCGTTTGGGGATCTGTACCTGCGCCAGAGGCGTCGGATACTTCTTGAAGGTCGTGCTCTAGGAGAGACGGCGCTTCAACATTCCAGCAGCGCCGAGGAGTCCGGTGCTGAGAAGGAGCAGGGTGGAGGGTTCGGGAACAGCCGACGGTGTCGCAACCGCCGTTGCCGAGAAGGTGACATCACCATTGGCCTGCGTGCTGAAGAACAGATTCGCCAGGGTGGGGTCGTAGCCTGCAACGGCCGACGTGATGAGGCCGGTTCCAGTGAAGTTGCCGAACGCTCCACTCGTCACTTCAGTGATGGAGTTGAGCGTAAAGGTGAGTAGTGTTGAGCCGCTACCAAAGACCAGCGACGCGCTGCCGGGAGTATAGGCGGCGTAGTTGATCGGCGAGGTGATGGTCCCGGCCTCTCCCGCCGTCAGCAACGAGGCGAAAGAGCCTGTGATGGTTCCGGCCGCACCGACATTGATCGAGTTCGGGACGAAGATCAATTGTGTCCCCGTGTCCTGAACGGAAGCGCCGGTAACGGAGAATTGACCTGTAATGGGAGTTGCATGCAGCGCTGGAGCAACAATCAGCGCCGAAACAGCTACGAGTGAAAGTAGAAATTTACGCAATGGAGTTCTCCTAGGAAATGGGGAAGGTTTTTCACTTTCTGCGTACGGTAAGACCATAGATGCGGATAAGGAGACCTCGATAGTCTGAAAGAAATTTCTCAAAAACATGCAATAATTTGCATGTTTACTGGTTCTTCTCTGCTTCCAGCGACCTAGCAGGAGGCAGGCGATTTTGCCCATCCGAAAATAAATTTCATGCGGCCGATTATCGGACGAACTTCGTGCGAAATCGCAGGAAAATGCGGTCTGGCAGGCGGCTTCGCTCAGGTGGGAACGAAGTTTTCAATCACCAGTTTGGAGCTGGCGGTTCGCGGTTTGTACGAAAGGCAGTCTGCCGCTCCTTTATGCGAGGCCGTTGCGGGTGATGACTTCTTTGTAGAAGCGCGCGCTTAGCTTTGGTGTGCGTTTCTGGGTTTTGAAGTCGACGTAGTGAAGGCCGAAGCGGTAAGCGTAGCCATCGGCCCACTCGTAGTTGTCCATGAAGCTCCAGCAGAAGTAGCCTTTGACCGGCACGCCTTCGGAGACGGCGCGCTGTAGCTGGGCGATGTAGTTGCGCAGGTACATCACACGGTCGGTGTCGTAGACATGGCCGTCGGGGGTGAGGACGTCGCTGGACGAGGCCCCGTTCTCGGTGATGTAGATCTCCTTGACGCTCCAGGTTTCGGCGATGAGCTTTGGTCCCCAGTAGAGTCCCTGCGGCCCGACCTGAAGCCATGAGCTCATCATGTGCGGATAGGACTTCGGCGAGGGGACGACAGCATAGCCGCGCGGTGAGCTGTCGGCGCGCACCCATGTGGCGGTGTAGTTGTTGAGGCCGACGAAGTCCAGCGGAGAGCCGATGGCCTTCATGTCGGCGGCGGTGAACTTCGGCGCGTCGGCTCCGTGATGAGCGAGGTAGGCGTCGGTGTAGCGACCCTCCATCACGGCGGTGAGGTAGCCGGCGTTCTCTTCGCGCATGGCTTTGCGGGCTGCGGCGATGTGTTCGGCGGTCTCGATGACAGGGGTGCAGGCATCGGCGTTTTCGGCGAGACCGACTTTGGTGCCCGGCCTGGCGTGGGCGCGGATGGCCTGTACGCCGAGTCCGTGAGCGAGGACGGCGTGGTGCCGCACCTGGTTGACGCCTGCGGGCGGAAGGGTGAGTCCGGGCGCGTGGCGGCCGTCCTTGTAGCCGATGTCGACGAAGGAGCGCATCTCGTTGAGGGTCATGAAGTGCTTGACGCGGTCGGAGAGATGCTCGGCCATATAGCCCGCGTAGCGGGCGAAGGCCTCGGAGGTATCGCGCGACTGCCAGCCGCCTTTGTCTTCGAGCGCCTGTGGAAGGTCCCAGTGGAAGAGGGTGCAGTAGGGCTGAATGCCGTTGGCCAGAAGCTCATCGACGACACGGTTGTAGAAGTCGAGGCCTTTGGGGTTGGGAGTGCCGACGCCGGTTGGAAAGATGCGCGACCAACTGACGGAGAAGCGGTAGGTCTGGAGGCCCATGGCCTTCATGAGCTGGATGTCTTCTTTGTAGCGATGGTAGTGGTCGTCTGCGACGTCGCCCGTGTCGCCCATGTTGGTCTTGCCGGGAGTGTACGAGAAGGTGTCCCAGATGGAAGGCCCGCGGCCGTCTTCGTTGACGGCACCCTCGACCTGATAGGAGGCCGTAGCGGATCCCCAGAGAAAGTTCTTCGGAAAGGAGTGCGGCGCAGGCGCTGCCGGGTTTGCCGCTGCGAAAGCAAAGCTGGGGAGCGCGGTGGGAGCAAGTGCGGCGGAGCCGAACAGCCTGGCGAAGGTGCGGCGGGAAAATCGATTTAGCACTGGGGATTTCCTTCCAGGGGCGTCAGGGAAGTTTAGCCGCTTCTGTCTCCGGGCGCCAATGGTCTTTGCCTGCGAGGAAGTTGTCTGGAAGGTACTGGCTGGTTTCTTCCGGAGTGAGTTGGTGTGACCACTTCACTCGCGAGGATGGATTCGCGTCGGGGCCAGTGTTGCCGGATTCGGCATAGTCGGCGGTCTTCTCGTTGGCCGGGTTGCCCCAGTTGCTCCAGCCGGCGGGGTCGAGGTCGGAGGGAAGTTCAGTGTTGATGTAGACGACGCGCGAGTACGGGCGCCACGGACGGCCGAGGGCAGTAGTGGCTCTTGCTGAAGGGTTATGGTCGATGCTGCTGGTGACGCGACTATTCACGATGACGTAGCCGGTAGGTTGATCGACAGCGGTGCGCGACTGCGCGGTGAGGTAGCCGGGGCCGTTGGCGTGGAGCTCTGTGCGGTCGAAGACGGCGGCCGCGTTGCCGAAGATGAAGTCGACGCCGCCTTCGATATAGGAGTCGACGTAGTACTGGCGGCCGTAGTCGGCGAAGAGCGTGTCCTGATGGCCGAGGAAACGGCAATGCTTGAAGATGGCGCGGTCGGAACGGACGGCGACAGCAACGGCCTGGCCGGTGTTGCCGGCGGAGTTCTCGAAGGTGATGTTGTCGGCCTCGAAGCCGGAGCCGTTGACCTGGACTGTTTCGGTGAAGAAGGTTCCTCCCGCCTGCTTTGCATTAAGGCTGTTGGTGATGACGACGTCTTCGGGCCGTTTGCCTTTACCGATGAGAGTGATGTTGGGATGGTTCTGGGTGATGATGACGCGCTCGTGGTAAATGCCGGGGGAGATCTCTATATAAATGCGTGCTGGATTGCCGTCTTTGCTGAGGGATCCTTTACCCGGCCAGGGGTGATGGTCGAGCGCATTCTGGATGGTGGGGAAGACGGTGCGGTCTTCGTTGCCGGGGTTGGCGTGAGGAGCGGAAGGATCGACGCGGACGTGGACGTCTTGTGCGCGGACGGCGATGGAAAGGAAGAGGAAAAGTGGCAGGACCAATCGCATGGAGGGAAGGGTAGCACGGGTGGGCGGGTTTGGGGTTAGGTCTCGATGTCCATCATGCGGATGATGGCGAGGGCGTTGGAGGCGGGGTTGATACCCGGTTTGAGAAGGAAGTCGAAGGCAAGGGGATCGTCGGAGTTGGGGCTGGCCATGTGGACATTGATGCCGTGGTTTTCCGGCGTGGCGAGTGTGGTGAGAGCAAGGTCGTGTGTGGAGAGAGCGCCGATGGCGTTGTTACGGAGAAGATCGCGAAGGACGGCCTGAGCTGCGATGGCGCGATCGTGCGAGTTGGTGCCGCTGAAGAGCTCGTCGATGAGGAAGAGCGTGGGTGAGCGTTTGCTGAGGGCGAGGATGGCGTGGAGGCGCTGGACTTCGGCGAGGAATTTGGATTTGCTTTCGGCGAGAGAATCGGTGAGAGCGAGAGAGCTCCCGATGCGGAGAGGAGTGAGTGAAAGCGATGTCGCGCGGACGGGAGCACCGGCGAAGGCGAGGACTGTATTGAGCCCGATGGCGCGGAGGAGGGTGGATTTTCCGGCCATGTTGGATCCGCTGATGAGGTAGAAGCGTGTCTCCGCATCGAGAGCGATGTCGTTACAGATGCAGTGTTGCCTGGGAATGAGGGGGTGACCGAGGGCGGTGGCGTGAATCTGACCGGACTGCTTCCGGGAAAGCAAGGTGGGATAGACGTCCTGGGGATGCTCGAAGGCGTAGTTGGCCAGGGCATTGAGAGCTTCGAACTCTGCCCACGCGACGATCCATTGTTTGAGCGAGCCGGCGTGGGTGCGTTTCCAGTTGGAGATGGAGATGGCAGCCTGAGTTCCTATGGAGAAGAGGATAGAGAGGATGGCCGAGTATTCGCGGGTTAGCTGCTCGACGATGTCGAACTGATTCTGGATGCCACGCAATGCGGAGAGCGCTCGAGACGGTTCTCGGAACGCTTGCTGCAGTTTTTGCAGGCGAGGCGAGTGGAAGTCCTGCCGATCGAGGAGAGCGACTCCGTCGGCGAAGAGCTGCATCTGGTTGGCGACGCGTGAAGCGCGGAGGATGGGGAGAACACGGGCACGGACGATGAGGTAGACGATTCCCTGAACAGCGAAGGCGCATGCGAGTCCGATGAATACCGTGGTCCATGCGATGCGCTGAAACAGGCCAGCAAGAAGAAGACCGATGACGGTCACAGAGATCGCGATGAGAACCCATGAGATTGCCGGATGGAAGTATGGAGCAGGTTCTTCGACCCATGAGTCGAATATGGTGGCGGAGACATCCTGAAAGCGCGAGGGGCCAAGGAGGGTGATTTTTTCACGAAGGGTTGTGAGAGGCGCAAGCTCCTGTACGGATTGCTGGCGCTCAAGGACTTGCTCGGGTTCGGCTGGATCAAGGAGTATGCGGGCCAGTCCGCGCTGGCCAATACCGGTGCGAACGGTGGCAAGGAGGCCAAAGAGCGAGTTGGGGCCAAGGACGTTGAGGTCCCGATCGTAGAGGTGCGAGGGCGAGTAGAACTCTTCGCCCGTATGGCCAGACTGCGTGCGGGTTCCGTCGACGCGGGCAAGATTGGTGTCGTGAAAGACCTGTAGGCGCTGGATGCGGACGAGCTCGGATTGAAGGCCGAGATAAGCGGGCACGGAGGCAAGACCGGCGATAAGAGGAATTAAGGCGAACCAGGATGCGAGGCCTGAGGTGCGCAGTCCGAGGATGAGAACAAAGGCGAGGCAGAAAAGAAGGAAGATACGGTGACGCGTGCGCCGGGAGATGACGAGACTCTGTTCGTGGTCGAGAGAGGCAAGTCGTTTGCGGTAGTGCGCCTGAAGCGCTTCATTCTCTGCGGGCAGATCCATCGAGGTCCAGGGAAGCCTTGTCCAGAGTAACAAGCGAAGATGCGTGGATGGTCGCGCGATGATAAACTTGATCGTGTGCCGGGTCCTACGCGACGTAATCCCGCCAACCCCGCCAGGTCCGGAAGGAAGCAACGGTAACGGGTCATTACGGGCGCAGTGGGTCGCCCGGTACATTTTTAACTTAAGCGCGCTCAGCGCAGACTTCTTCCCTTGCTCTACCCTTGGACAATTCAAAGATGCCTGAGGAGCCGGGGTTTGCTGCGTCCTTACAACGGCTTTATGGGGGGCGTGACAGGTGGGCCATTCTCGGTGAGAATGGTGGCATTCAAGGAAAGTTCATTTTTCGCGAGTTGAAGGGCTGAGGTGAGAGTTTGAGTCTGACGTTGAAGCCGCGGACACAGGTGCGGGCAAAGATCTCTTCGGTTGGAACCTATGTTCCGCCGCGTCTGTTAACCAACGCCGATCTGGAAAAGATGGTGGAGACCAACGACCAGTGGATTGTGGAGCGGACGGGAATCCGCGAACGCCACCTGGTCGACAAGGGCGTTGCGACCAGCGACCTGGCGACGGAAGCGGCAAAGCGATGCCTGGAGAAGCGCGGCATTCCGGCGACTGAGGTCGAGGCGATCATCGTCGCGACGGTGACTCCTGACATGCTGTTTCCGGCCACGGCCTGCCTGGTGCAGAACAAGCTGGGAGTTCCGGGAGCCTGGGGTTTCGACCTCTCCGCCGCGTGCTCGGGGTTTCCATATGCGTTGCAGGTGGGCGCGAAGCTGGTGGAGAGCGGAGCGCACAAGAAGGTGCTGGTGATCGGCGCCGACGTGATGAGCTCGATCATCGACTATACGGACCGGGCGACGTGCGTGATCTTCGGCGATGGCGCGGGTGCGGTCCTGCTGGAGCCCTGCGAGGAGGGCGAGATCGGGCTGATCGACTTCTGGCACGAGATCGACGGCGCAGGTGCGGTAGCGCTGAATATGCCGGCCGGAGGAAGCCTGAATCCCACAACAGCGGAGACGGTGTCGAACAAGATGCACTACGTCCATCAGGACGGACAGGCGGTGTACAAGTTTGCCGTGCGCAAGATGGCCGAAGCGGCGGAGAAGATACTGGAGCGCAATGGCGTTGCAGGCAGCGAGCTGGCCTGTTTTATCCCGCACCAGGCCAATAAGCGGATCATTCTTTCGACAGCGGAGCGGCTGGGGATGCCGGAGAACAGGGTGGTCATTAATATAGATAGGTTCGGCAATACGACGGCGGGAACGATTCCGCTGGCGATGCAGACGGCGCTGGACGATGGACGGCTGAAAAAGGGTGACCTGGTGCTGCTGGCGAGCGTGGGAGCCGGATTCACGGTGGGCGCTACGCTCTTGCGGTGGGAGTTTTAATAGGGAATAGGGAATAGGGCGGCGGGTGCCGCCCTGCTTCTATTTGCAGGCAAAGAAGGCTCCCATTCGACCTCGCCCAGGCAAGCACTTCGCTGCGCTACGGAATGACAAAGATAGAAAGATTCGGGCGCACAAGTCTCAGGCGACGGACTTGTTCTGAGCCAGACCCTGCGGCGCAGCGACGCTCTGCGAGGCTTTGTATATCTTCCAGAAGGCGAAGGCGCAGCCGAGGATGATGGATGCCCAAACGACGATGAGGATAGGCGTGGCGTACTTCGCCGAGATGTGGTGCCAGAGGCGCAGGATGTGGCGTCCGTAGTAGAGGCCCAGCCCTGCTGCAATGGCGTGACGCGCTGCGCGGCTGATGATGAAAGCGGTGAGGAACTTCCTCTGCGGCATCTTCAGGGCGCCGGCGGCGAGCACGAAGGGTGTGAGCGGCATGGGCGGAGGCAAGAGGGCAGGGAGCGCGACCGAGAGGACGGCGTGGCCTTCCATCCATTCGCAGACAAGCTTGAAGATGCGCGGGGGAACACGCTTCTCGATGAAGGCCATGCCTCCCGACAGGGCAACGCGATAGCTGAGGTATCCGCCGATGGCCGACCCTGCGGTGGCGATGAGGATGAGCAGAAAGGCATTCTGGTGGCGCGCCGCCATCAGAATGAGCATGATGTCGGTGATGCCGGGGATGGGCAGGGGGACGAACGAGGCGTCGGCGATGGCGACGAAGAAGAGTCCGAAGAGGCCGAAGCCGAAGAGGAAGTGAAGCAGGGGGGAGCGCCTGCTATGTGGCGCCACGATCTCGAACGCGGAGCCGGTATCGGCTACGACGGCGGTGACGGTTGGCGTCATAGGCTCTATGACGCCAAACTGGCAGATGAAGTCGCGCGGAAATCGGAGAAAATTGTCAGTTTGCCGTATGGCTACAGGAACCGCAGGTCGGGCAGGGGAGGCAGGATTTCTGCTCCAGCGGCCAGCCTGCGGAAGAGACGGATGGTTTCGACGCACTCCGTTGTCAGCGTGTAATGGATGTTTTCGGTGAGATAGCGATGGATGGTGCTGCGTGTCAGCGCGATGCGCGGCGCCCACTCGTCGGCGAGGTCGCCGATGTGAGCGAGACCGTGATCGCGCGATCGGGTGAGGTCGTCGATCAGGTCGGGGGCCGGTACGCTGTCGCGGGTAAGGGCCTCGGGGCGCACGGCCCAGACGGCTGCGACCCAGGGCAGGCCGGTGTGCGTGCGCCACTCGTGCGCCAGATCGAACCACTGGCAGGGGCCGATGGCCCCTTCGATCTGATGGCGCGCTTCAAGGGCGAGCAGGGCCGGGTCTCCGATGACGAGTGCGGCATCGTGATGGCGCAGCATGACGATCGGGGCGGCGGGTTCCTCGATGAAGGTTGGCGAGTTGCGATGGACGTCTCGGAAGAGGATCTGGGCGTAGGCGCGGGAGCTTCGCGAGGCGCTGTCGGTTGCGACGGTGCGTACGGTCTCGAGCGTGTGAGGCGTTTTGACGATGAGCTGAATGGAGCGGACGTGGTCGAGCGACGCGATGGTGCATCCGGGTACGATGGCGAGGTCGGGCGTGATGGAGGCGATGGGGATGAGGCCGAGGTCGGCGCGTCCAGCGAGGAGGTCTTCGGCGCACAGTGACGGCATGGTGTAGTGGAGCCGGTAGCGCGCGGAGAGATGGAAGGAGCGGGGAGGATGCTCGAAGTCCCACATGAGGGGAGCGGGATTGAGGAAGTCGATGGCTGCTACGCTGACGGGATGGGATGAGACGGGGGCCAAGGAAGTAGTGTAGTGGATGTGAGGGGAGGGCGTGATATGCAACGTGCGATCATCGGTTACGAGAAAGACGAAGAAGGGCATTGGGTGGCGCGGCTGGAGTGCGGGCATGGACAGCATGTGCGGCACGACCCTCCATGGATGGTGCGGGAGTGGGTGACGACGGAGGAGGGGCGCGCGTCGCGTCTGGGGGTGAAGCTTAATTGCAAGCGATGTGATGAAGGGGAGTAGATCTCTAATTCGAGAGGGGATTTTGCAATGGATGGCCGGGGGTCCTGTTAGCGTCCCGGCCACCGATACGAAGGGGGAGAGCTCAGGCTTGCAGACGCCTGCGGAGTGTGGCGAAGGCTCCGATGAGTCCGGTCCCTAAGAGCAGGAGTGAATTGGGTTCGGGGGTAGCGGCGATGAAGCCGCGAATCTCTCCGCCGGGGAAGGTTGCATTGTGAATGTTGCTGTAGGTTTGACCGCTGTTCAAGGCCGCGATAAGGGCAGCCTCTGCTCCCGCAGCTGTTCCGCCCTCGGCGGTGATAAAAGCTGCGGTATAGGTTGAAGCGAGGGTAAGGTCAAAGGTGTTGGAGTAGGTGCCGGAGGTAGCATTCGGAAATCCGGTAAAGGGAACCGCAACAGCGGCATTGCTGCCAGGAGCGGTGCAGCAGTGGATATGAGCGGCGCTGGCTGGACCGCCGGTAAGACCCGAGAAGGTGATGTTGACCGTCAGCATATCTCCGGTGAGTGTGAGTGTCGTAAAGCCTGTGGCGGTGCTTCCATTTGACGGGACCTCATTGGCCCCGCTCATCATGGCGGTGTAAGTGATGGTGGATGCCCTAAGCGGCAGGGTACAGGCGATCAAGGCGAGTACAAGGGGCCCGGCAAGAAGAAGGCGTTTGAGCATAATCATTCTCCTCCCGTGGAAGGGGTGGCTAGGGATTGCTTAAAGCATGCGGCCTTAGTGGAGACAGGATTGTCAAATGTTTGTCAGTTCTTTGTCCCCGCGATGTTTTGCGCACGGAAATAGCGCTGGCAGGATGAGTTATGGATATTTCCGTTGCGATGGGAGATAGTGGGTGACTATGGATCGCAGACGATTTCTTTCAAGTTCGACCGCTGTCGCGGCAGTGATTGGCGGCGGCGTGGCGACGGATGCCCAGTCTTCTGGTTCAAGGGCAGCAAAGTCGAAGCCGGTATTGATGAAGCTGGGTTGTCAGAGTGCTCCGACTACGGATGCTCATCTGAAGTACCTGGCTCGCTATGGTGTGAAACATATCTGCGGTTATCCTCAGACGTCGGACGGCAGGATTGCGTCGACGGTGGAAGAGCTCAGCCGGATGAAGGAACTGGCTGAGAAGAATGGCATTGAGGTGGTGTGTGTCGGGCCGCCGATTCTGGAGTCGAGCTACATCGACAATGAGAAGCATCCGGCGATCATGCTGGCGAAGAGCCCGGAGCGCGATCGCGACATTGAGCAGTTGCAGATACTGATTCGCAACTGCGCCCAGGCGGGTCTGCCTTCGATCAAGTACAACATGAGCATTCTCGGCGTGCTGCGTTCGGGAAGAGTGCCGGGCCGCGGCGACGCGAGCTACAGCAGGTGGAACCTTGCCGAAGCGAAGCCGAAGTCTCCGCTGACGATCGCCGGGCACGTGGATGCCGATGCGTTCTGGGAGAGGATTACGTACTTCCTCGACAGGATCATTCCGGTGGCGAATGAGAACAAGGTGAGGATGGCGTGTCATCCGCAGGACCCGGGGGTGCCGCCGGAGGGGTACCAGGGCGTCGATCGCGTGTTGGGGACGGTGGATGGGTTGAAGAAGTTCATCACGATTCGTGAGAGCGAGTATCACGGTCTGAACTTCTGCCAGGGGACGGTATCGGAGATGCTGACCGATCCGGGTACGCAAATCTACGACGTGATTCGCTACTTCGGTTCGCGGAAGAAGATCTTCAATGTGCACTTCAGGAATATCCGCGGGCACAGGAACGACTTTACCGAGGTGTATCCGGACGAGGGCGATGTGAATATGTGGAAGGCGCTCAACGTCTACAAGGAGGTTGGGTATCCTTATATGCTGATGCCTGACCACGTGCCGCAGGCGGAGAGCGATCCGCGCGGTTTACAGTCGTTCGCCTATTGTTATGGGTATATTCGCGGCCTGATACAGGTGGCGCAGCAGGTGTAAGGGCTAGAAAGAGGATGGATGAAGTTGGGCCAGCAGAGCAGTGTGGCTACAGTTGAAGCTCAGAGGACGGCGCAGCTTGCATGGCTGGCGCTGGTGCTTACACCGGGGATGGGTGCTACCCGGACGTGGAAGGTGATGCGGCGGCTGGGTGAGCCGGAGCGGTTGTTCGAGGCGTCGCTGACCGACCTTGAGGGGCTGGGGATGCCGGCGCACTCTGCGCAGTTTGTCTTCGAACAGAGGGCGCGCGCGGCAGCGGAGGATGAGCTGCATCGCCTCGGAGAGAGCGGCGGAAGAATTCTCACTCCTGTCGACGAGCAGTATCCCGAACGTCTTCGGCAGATATACGATCCTCCGGCGGTCCTGTGGGTTCGCGGCAGCATGGAGTCGCTCGCGCGTCCGGGGATTGCCGTTGTGGGGACGCGGCATCCTTCGACCTATGGCGCGGGGATGGCCGAGATGCTGGCGCGCGATCTGGCGGCGCGCAGGCTGACGATCTTTAGCGGCATGGCTCGCGGTGTGGACACTGCGGCGCACAAGGGCGCGCTTGCGGCGAAGGGCAACACAGTTGCGGTGTGGGGAACGGGGATCGACGTGATCTATCCGAAGGAGAACAAGCGGCTGGCCGAGCAGATCGTCGAGAGCGGAGGCGCGATCGTCAGCGAGTATCCGCTTGGCACGTTTCCGGCGCCGCAGAACTTCCCCGTGCGCAACCGCATTCTGAGCGGAATGAGTTTGGGCGTGCTGGTGATCGAAGCCGCGGAGCACAGCGGAACGAGGATCACGGCGCGGCTGGCGATGGAGCAGAACCGCGACATCTACGCGGTCCCAGGCAACGTGACGAACAAGAATGCCTGGGGGCCGAATACGCTCATCAAGCAGGGAGCGAAGCTGACGGCGACCTGGGAGGATGTGTGGGAGGACCTGCCCTCACCGGTTCGCCGGCAACTGGAGGAGGAGGCGGGGGTTAGAAGCTCCGATGAATCGAATGCGGCAGGGACTGCATCCTTATTTAGCGATACGGGCCGCAGAGAGACTGCACTTTCGGACCAGGAACGTTTGGTTCTCGACAGACTGCGAGCGGATGAGGCGACACAACTGGATGAGCTGATCGAGGGTTTGGAAGGAGAGCTTGGATCGCCGGAGATCTTTACGGCGTTGTTTGAGCTGGAGCTTTCAGGCCGGGTGAAGCAGCTTCCGGGAAAGAATTATGTTCGTGCGCTTTAGCGTTCTCCGTGATCCGGCCGGTACGACCGGTGGAAAAGTTTTTTCTTCGAGCAGGTAAGTCTGCGTTCTGGCTTGACTTGGAACGAGATTGAGGAATGGGTGGAGCGGAGGTTGTACCTATTCATGGTGGTAACGTTTTGGCACCGAGCGCGTCAGTTGTGGGATATGGAGAGATGGCGCCCCGGACGAAACCGTGTTAGGTTCGCAAGGGAATCTTGAGAAGTGAGAGAAAGATGGAACGTTTGGCCACGGCTGAACGTTTTGGTGAGTGAAGGGACCAGATGGCTAAGTCATTAGTGATCGTGGAGTCGCCGGCGAAGGCGAAGACGATCGGAAAATATCTCGGCAGCGATTACACGGTGGAGGCCTCGATCGGCCACATCATGGATCTGCCCAAAAACGACATCGGCGTGGAGCTGAAGAAGCGGACCTTCGAGCCGACGCTGATCGTCTCTCCTGGAAAGGAGAAGGTCGTCGACCGCCTGAAGAAGCTGGCGGCGAAGGCCGATGCGGTTTACCTGGCGCCTGACCCCGACCGCGAGGGCGAGGCGATCGCCGCGCATCTTTCGATGCAACTGCTGCCGGTGGTGAAGGACAAGTCGAAGGTGCGGCGCGTGACCTTCAACGAGATTACGAAGAAGGCTGTGAATGCGGCCTTCGCCCATGCCCGCGACGTCGACGAGAACCTGGTCGATGCGCAGCAGACGCGGCGTGTGCTGGACCGGCTGGTGGGCTACCAGATCTCTCCGTTGCTATGGGACAAGGTGCGCCGCGGTTTGAGCGCGGGACGTGTGCAGACGGTGGCGCTACGGCTGATCGTCGAGCGCGAGCAGGAGATCAACGATTTCAAGCCGGTGGAGTACTGGACGATCGACGCCGATCTTCTGCCCGGCGGTAAGCAGGGATTTACAGCGAGGTTTGTCGGCGTGAATGGCGTTCCTTCGCGTGTGGCGAATGGCGTTGATGCGGACGGCAAGGAGTTGTTCATTGCGAATGCGCTTCCCGATGGAGACGCCGTCGAAGAGGTTGTCGGCGAGCTGAAGCAGGCTTCCTGGAAGGTCCGCTCGGTCGACAAGAAGGAGCGGAAAAACAATCCAAAGGCCCCTTACACGACGAGCAAGCTGCAGCAGGATGCGGCGGGACGGCTGGGCTTCAATGTGCGCCGCACGATGGGCGTGGCGCAGCGTTTGTATGAGGGCGTCGAGATCGGGAGCGAGGGAACGGTCGGCCTGATTACGTACATGCGTACCGACTCGACCCGCGTGAGTCCGGATGCGATTGCGGAGGCGCGTGAGTTTATCGGCAAGCTGGGCGGGCAGTATCTGCCGGCGAAGCCGAATGAGTACGTGGGCAAGAAGCAGGTCCAGGCGCAGGATGCGCACGAGGCGATCCGCCCGACGTCGGTGAAGTTCACGCCGGAGTCGATCCGCAGGTATCTCTCGGACGAACAGTATCGTTTGTACAAGCTGATCTGGCAGCGGTTTGTCTCGAGCCAGATGACTCCGGCGATCTTCGACCAGACGACGGTGGAGATCGAGGCGAAGGCGAAGCTGACGTATGACTTCCGTGTGAGCGGGAGCGTGCTGAAGTTCGACGGTCATCTGAAGTTCGAGGAAGAAGAGAAGCGCGCTCGCGCCGCGGCGAAGGAGAAGGTTGCGAAGGAAGAGAAGCTGGCGCAGGGCGACGCCGATGCGGAGAACGAAGACGAGGCGGAGCGTCGTCTGCCGGAGCTTGCCGCGGGCGAGGCGTTGCGGCTCGAGAAGCTGGATTCGCAGCAGAAGTTCACGCAGCCTCCGCCGCGCTACAACGAAGCCAGCCTGGTGAAGACGCTCGAGGAGAAGGGCATTGGCCGGCCTTCGACATATGCGTCCATCATTAATACGATCCAGGACCGCGACTATGTGAAGAAGATCGGCGCGAAGTTCGTTCCGACTGAGATCGGCATCGTTGTGACAAAGTTGCTGGTCAAGAACTTTCCGTACATCTTCGACACGCTGTATACGGCGACGCTCGAGGGCGAGCTGGACGCCGTGGAAGAGGGCCAGGAGCGGTGGACGGACCTGCTGAATGGCTTCTACGACCACTTCGAGAAGGAGCTCAAGGTCGCCGAGAAGCACATGGAAGACATCAAGCGGATGGAGGAGCCGACCAAGGAGACCTGCGACAAGTGCGGCTCGCCGCTGATCCTGAAGTGGGGCAAGTTCGGCAGCTTCTACTCGTGCTCGAACTTCTCGAAGACGAAGCCGATGACGGTTGCGGCTGGTCCGTGGAAGAAGGACAAGAAGGCGGTGCTCAAGAAGATCACCTCTGCGCTGACCTACCCGATGACGGTGAAGGCGACGACCGACGACATGATCGACTTCTCGGCGGAGGCAGCGGATGCAAAGGCGCTGACCACGGCGATCGAAGAGGCGCAGGAGAAGGGCAAGAAGGTGACGGTGGAGACCTTCAGCTGCGACTTCACGAAGGAGAACTACGCCGCCAAGCCCGACCTGAGCGCTCCGGGCGCGGATGAGGCGCCGGAGGAAGAGGCCTGCGACAACTGCGGCCGCACGATGGTGCTGCGCAACGGTCCGTGGGGGCCGTTCATGTCGTGTCCCGGCTACAACGACGATCCGCCGTGCAAGACGATTCGCAAGTTGAGCCAGAAGGTGCAGCAGAAGCCGCCGGTGCAGCTTGAGGAATCCTGCCCGAAGTGCGGCAAGCCGTTGCTGCTGCGCAATGGGCAGTATGGCGAGTTCATCAGCTGTAGCGGCTATCCGAAGTGCAAGTACATCAAGCAGGAATTGCTGGACGTGAAGTGTCCGAAGGATGGCGGCGACATCGCCGTGCGCAAGACCAAGCGCGGAGACACGTTCTACGGTTGCGTGAACTATCCGAAGTGCGACTTTGCCTCGAACCTGAAGCTGATCGATGAGACGTGCCCGAAGTGCGAGAGCGCGTACCTGCTTGAGGTGTCGAACGACAAGGGAACGTTCTGGGTGTGCCCGAACAATCTGGCGGACCTGCCGAAGCGGCGGAAGAAGAAGGGAGAGGACGAACCGGCGGCGACGGTGCCTCCCTGCACGTACAAGAAGAAGGTGGCGGCACCGGCTCCGGTGGAGACGCTGAGCCGTCCCGACCCGGAGAAGACTCGACCTGTAGTAGAAAGCGTAGCGTAAGGAGACGAAGTGGCGATAGCAGCAGATGCGGAACTGATTCTGAAGCTTTATGAGGTACGGCGCGAGGAGACACTGAGGAAGTCGCGTAAGTTTTTGGTCTTCGACTTTCAGCCAAAGACGCTGGAGGAGCTTCGCGCGGTGACGCGCGATACGGCATCGCCGTACAACGCGGCCTGGCGGCAGACGCTCAGCTACTGGGAGATGGCTGCCTCGCTGGTTCTGCGCGGCGCGCTCGATCCGGATTTGTTTCTGGATTCAAACGGCGAGGGCATTCTGATCTACGCCAAGTTTCACCACTTCCATAAGGAGACGGAGAAGGAATCCGGCAACCCGTTCATGCGGAATACAGCAGCGCTGATCGCAAAGTATCCGGCGGCGCAGGCTCTCCACGGCATGTTTCTGAAGATGTTGGGAGTTACCTCGTAGAGGAGTACGTCGGCGATTCAAGGACCGCCCAAATGGGCGGTCTTTCATTTCTTGCATCAATTCTGTTACAACTAGAAGGGAGTGTTTGCGGGCAGAAGTTAGTTCCGTATTGCTTTCAGGGTCGGTTGATTGTTGTAAATTATTGAAAAGATTGGGTAGTCGATTATGGCGAAAGCAGTTTGGAACGGTCAGACCCTGGCAGAGAGCGATACATTCGAGACCGTAGAAGGCAATGTTTACTTTCCCGATGAGACGGTAAAGCGGGAGTTTCTGCGACCCAGTTCGACGACCTCAAGCTGCCCGTGGAAGGGGCTGGCACGCTACTACACGGTTGTGGTTGACGGGCAGGAGAACCAGGATGCAGCCTGGTACTATCCTGACCCTAAGCCGGCTGCGCGGAATGTGAAGCACCATATCGCCTTCTGGCGTGGTGTTGAAGTCACCAAATAACAACTCAGTTGAGATGTTGAGCGGAACGCGCTCTCGCAACGGGTTGCGCCCCTTGAACCGGCTTAGACGAAGGTAGCGAGCAAGGCCAGTCCAGCCGTCAGTGCGGCGATACGATAGGCATAGTCGGCAAACCGCGATGTGGGCGCAAGGGTTGCTCCGTCGCAGGCCAGCGTTGCCACAGGTCCAATGGGAACCAGGGTGGCCGCTGCATCGTTTGAGGTATCGGTCCGAAAGCCGATCGGGGGAGTCATGGCAATCTCTCCTGCTACAGCAGTAGATGATGGTTAATCGAATTTTGTAGCAGGAAGTTCCGGTCGGGGATGAAAATCCTGTAAGTTTTATTCCTTGTCTATTTACTGGTTTGCCCGATGAGATGAAGTTGACTGCTCCCGGGCTGGCTGGGGAGTATAGAATTTTTCGCAATGAGCGATTTCAGCAACAGACCCGAAAACGTGGAACGGCCATCGGAGCAGGGTGGAACCCCAGTCGAGTTCAAAGCTCCGGTATTTTCTCCGCAGGAGGCGGAGAAGGGTCCGGGCATGCCTCTTTCTGCATGGGTTATTGCGGGTGCAGTGGTTCTGGTGGTTCTGGCAGGGATCGTGTTTGCGGGAAGACGCAAATCGCCGGAGATCAAAGGTATCCAGCCGCCGGCGGCCTATGCGTCGAGCCTCCCGCTGTCGAACCTGGAGATGAGTGAGTCGACGAGTCTCTCGGGCGGGAAGTCGACCTTTATCGACGGGCGGATTCGCAATACAGGTACTTCGACGGTGACGGGAATTATCGTCCAGGTGCTGTTCCGGAATGAGGAACAGATGCCGCCGCAGATAGAGACGCTGCCGCTAACGCTGATTCGCACTCGTGAGCCTTACGTGGACACTCAGCCGGTAAGCGCTGCACCCTTGCGATCGGGCGATGAGCGGGAGTTTCGACTGATCTTTGAGTCGATTCCGGCAAACTGGAATATGCAGATGCCGGAAATCCACATCGTCAAGGTCGATACGAAATAATGCTTTTGCGTATCCGCGGTTCGGTGGGGGAGTCTGGACGATGTTCCGGCTAAAGTAAAGAATCTTCAAGGCTGAGGAGCCGTTCATTTACCTGGGGCAATCAAGAAATACTTACCTGACGCACGGAAGATTTTGCGTGAGCCGTATTTAATTCTTTGGCCGGATCTCACTCGGATTGCTGCATTTAAATGCTTTATTATCAATAAGATAAATTTATTTATCCGGTTTGGCATGAGAGATGCTCTATGTCTGGGTGTACAGACGTCTGATACGGCAGGCGGCTGGTGCATCGAGGAGCAAAGACAATGACAAAATCCGGATACAAATTTGGTCTTTCCGTTGTAGTACTCGGCACCACCATGGGAATGAGCGCTTTGGCTCAGTCCGCTACCCAGAGCGACGCGACAACCCCGGCTGCGGCCCCGGCGAGTCACAACCAGATCAACATTGACGACAAGTCCACCTATGCAACCGGCCAGCCGCTGGAGACGCAGTCCAAGGAAGGCTTCTGGGGTCATCTGAACCCTCTTGCCCGCAAGAAGTGGGTACACAGGCAGGTTGATCCGGTCAAGGATCGCGTCAACGAGCTCGACCAGCTCCAGGCCAAGAATGCAAACGATATTCGCGATGTAGACTCGCGCGCAACCGCCGGAATCAACAAGGCGCAGAGCGCGGCCCAACTCGCCGACCAGCACGCGATGGACGCGGCAAACCGCGCCAACTCAGCGCAGACTACAGCAACCACAGCCAGCAACCGCGCGACCTCGCTGAACACGACGGTCGGCAACCTCGACCAGTACCAGGAAGTGGCTGCGACCTCGGTGAAGTTTGCCTCCGGTCGCACCAGCCTGGGCCCCAAGGCGAAGTCTGATCTTGACGATATGGCCACCAAGTTCGCAAACGAGAAGGGCTACATCATCGAGGTTCAGGGCTACAGCCGTTCGGGCGTGGGTACGTCGCAGGCGATGGCCGACTCGGTGGTTCGCTATCTCGTCACCGAGCACCAGGTTCCGGTCTATCGCATCTACAAGACCGGTCTGGGAAAGAACACAGTCAAGCCGGCTGAGGGCGAAGTTGCTCTCAACAACGGTGTACGCGTGACCCTGCTGCACAACAGCCTGGCCACGATGGATTCAAGCTCGGCGTCGGTTGCAGCTCCGACGACCCCACAGACCTCCCGTACGGGAGTTAGCGCACCACCAGAGGCTAACCAGTAGTTGTAGCCCTCCCCCAGGGCGGCATGGCCCCTCCGGTTATGCCGCCCGACAGTTTCGTAAGTTTGCTGGGCACCGACATAGATCGGTTCCGCAAAAGACTCTCCTAACCAGAGAGAACCAAGGCAGATTGGCCCCTCGACTGAGGGGCCGTTTTTTTGCTGATGGCGCTGTTAATGCAAGTTCTCGTACTCGCAAACATTTGTGCGCCGCGAGAGAAATAGAGGGATTCTTCGCTGCGCTCAGAATGACGGCATCGAGGGGCGAGCGCTCAGGTTTATGGGATCGATGAACGGCGCTGAGGCATTGGGAATTCTGGACGCTTCGAGGATCAAGGATTGATTCCTTTGACGGTCTCGTGGATGGCCAACAGGGTTTCAAGGTCACCCCTCAGGCGATTCAGGTGGAGAGCGTTGGCTCCGTCGGATTTGGCGCGCTGGGGGTCATCGTGGACCTCGAGGAAGATGCCATCAACACCGGCGGCAACGGCGGCGCGGGCGAGGACGGGGATGAACTCCGGTTGTCCGCCGGAGACACCATTGGCGGCGGAAGGTGTCTGCACGGAGTGTGTTCCGTCGAAGACGACAGGAGCGAAGCCGCGCATGATGGGCAGCGCGCGCATGTCGACGACGAGGTTGTTGTAGCCGAAGCTGGCTCCGCGCTCGGTGAGGGAGACGCGCGGGCAGCCGCTTTCGCGGACCTTCTCGACGGCGTGGCGCATGTCGGCCGGGGCGACGAACTGGCCTTTCTTGATATTGATGGCACGGCCGTGTTGCGCTGCGGCTTCGGCAGCGGCGATCAGCAGGCCGGTCTGGCGGCAGAGGAAGGCCGGGATCTGCAACACGTCGACGGCCTCGGCGACGCGGGCGCAGTCCTCTGCCGTGTGGACGTCGGTGAGAACAGGGAGGCCTGTTACATCAGCGATGGCGCGAAGGATGCGCGTTCCTTCGGCGAGGCCGGGCCCGCGGAAGCTGTGGATCGAGGTGCGGTTGGCCTTGTCGTAGCTGGCCTTGAAGATGTAAGGCACGCCAAGATCGGAGGCGATGCGCTGGATCGCGTCGGCCATGCCGCGGGCGTGCTGTTCCGATTCGATGACGCAGGGGCCGGCGATGAGGAAGAGCTTGCCGTGACCGACCTGGATGCCGCCGCGGGAGATTTCAAAGGGATTCGTCACAAAGTTATTTGATCATAGCCGGGGCGTGGCATTCTTTGAATCCGATAAGTTGCAGATACATCTATTTGGTTGTAACTGCAACCATGGAGGTTTTACGATGACACTCAAGAATCTTTCTGCTGTTGCGCTTGCTGGCGCTGGGATGCTGGCGCAGGGTCAATCCGCCACGAACCACTCCGGCCTGCAGGCGGGTTCAATGCCCCCGCAAGCACAATCCGCCCCAGCACCGGTGGTGACGGCGGTGATGGTGATACTGACGGTGAAGCCGGGCGTGGCGCGCGAAGATGTGATGAAGGTGATACCGCAGGAGGTGAGGGAGACGGCGAAGCTCTACCTCGACGGGAAGATTGAGCAGTGGTACTCGCGTGGCGACGGCAGAGGGGTTGTGTTCTTTGTGCGTGCGCAGACGGTGGAAGAGGCGAAAGAAATCATGGATGGTCTGCCGCTGCACGCGACCGGCTATATGGCGGAGGAGTATGTGCCGGTGGGGCCGCTGATGCCGTTGCGGTTTCTTCTGGCTGCGCCGCAGGGCGGGAACGGAGCAGGGAACTGAGTTCTGTTCGCTCCGGCTCGGAGGGCTTTAGACTTAGGAGCGATGCGGAAGAAGACGATTCCAGAAGCGGGGAAGTGGCCGGTATGCGCGTTGGCTTCGACGCGGCGCGCGGCGCGGCTGCTGACCCAGTTTTACGACAGCTACCTGGCCGAGTATGGGATTGAGGCGGCTCAGTTCGCGCTGCTGATGATGGTGGATGCGATGGCGGAGCGTGGGCAGGCAGGGATCGCGCAGGCACTGGGGATGGACAAGACCACGCTCTCGCGGAACCTGAAGGTGCTGCGGCAGAGGGGCTGGGTGGAGTCGGAGGCGGGTTCGGGCGACGGGCGGCGGCGAGAGCTTTCGCTGACCGCTGAGGGCCGCATTGTGCTGGCGAAGGCGCGGCCGGGGTGGCGGCGGGCGCAGGATGCGTTTCGCAGGCAGTTGAAGGGGCTCGAGTTGCCGCAGCTGCTCGAGACGATGGAGAGCGTCTCACGAGCCGCTGTGGATGCGGGGGCTGCGAAGCGGTAGCGGCTCGCGGAGCTACTCGGGTGGATGCTGCGAGATGGACAGGATATTGCCGTCGGGATCTTTGAACCAGGCGATCCTTGCGCCTCCCGGTGCGGTCCATATGCCGGAAGGGTCTTCGACGAAGGGATATTTCTCGAAAGAGACGCCAGATGTCGTAAGTGTTTTCGCGGCGGTTTCGATGTCGGGGACCTTCCACCCGCAGATGGTGTAGGGCGCGGGAGTGACGGTCTTCATGTGGGCAAGCCGGATATCGTTTCCGTTGGCGCGGACGACGAGTGCGAACTGGTCATCACTGACGAACTGGAGTCTAAGTTTGTCGATGTAGAAGGCCCGAGCTCGTTTGGCATCAGTGATGGGGATGAAGCCCATGAGGTCGCATTGGGCGAGCATTGTTCACCTCCGGTTTGTTGCTTCAAGCACGATGCTTCTTGTGTGCACCTAAGCAGGTGAGAAGAAGCGTCACGAAGGACAGGCCGCGGCGGCCATCCTCGCTGGTGGCGCGTTTGAATATCTGCCAGAGCGAGGGTGGGGTGCGTTCCTGAAGGTGTTCCGTTGAAGCATCGCGAACGGCATTGGTGAGCTGTTCCAGCAGAGAGGGATCGACGGAGGCCAGCAGCTTCGCGGATTCGAGAAGATTGCGAATGCCGGTCTCGCCTTCGGTTGTGTGTGCAAGCTCAGAGAGTTTGCCGGCGATGGTGTCGCGCGCGGAGACTATGCCGTGAACGGTGTCGAGCAGACCCTTGTCATGCGCGGCTTGAAGGATGTCGTAGGCGACCAGCAGCGCTTCGGCGTGTTCGCGCGGCGCGGCTTCGAGGCGGCGCTGAAGCTCGAAGTGCGGGTCTGCGGGGACAGGTTTGAAGTTCAGAGGAACTGCCATGCGTGTGGCTCCTGAGTGTTAGACCTGGGTTGATTTAATCTGCACCAGCTTGTCGTTTGGCGATGTTCCGGGCAGGTGGTAATCGGGGCGTGCCCATTTGCGTTCGATCTCGACGCCGCTTTGCGGAGTGCGTTTGCCGAAGCGGAAGTTGCGCTGCGGCAGCGGACTTGCTCCGGCTTCGCCGGAGAGCACGGTCATGCTGACGGCCGTCTCTTTGAACGCTGGCGTGTGCGTTGCACGGTCGGTGTAGCTACTGGTGAGGCGGTTGACCGGCTCGGTAACTGTGTTGAGCGTCATGTAGAGCTGCTTGCCCTGCACGCGATCGGAGACCAGCACCTTGACGCGAACCCGGCCATAAACCGACGTGAGCTGCACGAGAGTGCCGGTCGTGATGTCGCGCTCACGCGCGAGCTCAGGTGAAACCTCGACGAAGGCGTCCGGCGTGATCTCGCGGATGCCTTCGGTGCGATAGGTCATGGATCCCTGTTCGAAGTGTTCGAGAAGACGGCCGTTGTTGAGGTGAAGATCGAATCGTCCGTTCGATTCTTCGGACGGAGGAATGTATTCCGTGGGATAGAAGCGCGCCTTGCCGTCGGGGAAGGGGAAGCGCTCTGTGAAGAGGAGCGGCGAGTCGGTTCCATCGGCGGCGACGGGCCATTGCAGGCTATTGAAGCCTTCGAGCCGCGTGTAGCTGACGCCGGCGAAGAATGGAGTGAGCGACGCGATCTCGTCCATGATCTCGGAGGGATGTTTGTAACTCCACTTCGCTCCCATGCGATTTGCGATGAGCTGGATGATCTCCCAGTCGGCCTTCGATTCGCCGAGCGGCTCGAGCACTTTGTAGATGCGCTGGATGCGGCGTTCCGTACTGGTGAAGGTGCCATCTTTTTCAAGCGATGCCGCAGCGGGGAGGACGAGATCGGCGTAGCTTGCGGTTGCGGAGAAGTTGATGTCCTGGACGATGAGGAATTCGATCTGCGAGAGGGCCCTGCCGACGTAGTTGGCGTTGGAGTCGGAGGTGATGGTGTCTTCGCCCTTGATGTAGAGGGCCTTGAGTGAGCCATCGAGGATGGCGTCGATCATCTGGTGATTGTCTTTGCCCGTGCTAGTGGGCAGCGTGACGCCCCACCCGGCCTCGAACTTCGCGCGGACGGCTGCGTCGTCGACCTTCTGGTAGCCGGGAAAGACGTTTGGCATGGAGCCGAAGTCGCTGGCGCCCTGCACGTTGTTGTGGCCGCGCAGAGGATAGGCTCCAGCGCCGGGGCGCATATAGTTGCCGGTGAGGAGGAGGAGGTTGCTCAACGCGCTGGTGGTGTCGGAGCCTCCGCAGTGCTGCGTGACTCCCATGGCGAAGAGGATGCATGTGCCGTTGGCCGCAGCGATCTCGTTGGCCACTGTGATAAGCGTGGCCTGAGGAACGCCGGTGATGCGCTCGGCGTATTCAAGCGTGAATGGCGTAAGAGAGGCCTTGTATTCGTCGAACTGATTGACCCACTGCTGAATGAACTTCCGGTCGTGCAGGTTGTGGTCGAGGATGTATTTCGCAACTGCGTTGAGCCATACGCCATCGGTGGATGGGTTGGGGCGGAAGAAGATGTCGGCGCGTTCGGCCATCTCGTGTTTGCGAAGGTCGGCGACGATGAGACGCTGGCCGCGGAACTTGTGCGAACGCTTGACGCGAGTTGCCAGCACGGGATGGTTCTCTGCAGGATTACAGCCGATCATGAGCACGAGGCCGGCCTGCTCGATGTCTGCGATGGAGCCAGAGTCGCCGCCGTAGCCGACGGTGCGTTGCAGGCCCATGGTTGCGGGGTTCTGGCAGTAGCGGGCGCAGTTGTCGACGTTGTTGGTGCCGATGACAGCGCGGGCGAGCTTCTGCATCAGGTAGCTCTCTTCGTTGGTGCACTTCGACGAGGCAATGAAGGCGAGGGCATCGGCGCCGTGGTCATTTTTGATCTGCGTGAATCTTTGCTCAATCAGGTCGAGAGCTTCGTCCCATGAGACCTCTACGAATGTGTCGCCCTGCCGCTTCAGTGGCTTCGTCAGGCGATCGTCGGCGTTGATGTGTCCCCAGGCGAACTTGCCTTTGATGCAGGTGGAGATTCCGTTGGCCGGGCCGTGCGTGGGTTCGATCTTGAGGATGTGGCGGTCGCGTGTCCAGACCTCGAAGCTGCAACCGACGGCGCAGTAGGTGCAGACCGTCTTGGTGCGCTTGACGCGGGCGTGACGCATTTCCGCTTCCATCTCGGAGAGCGCGAGGATGGGGCCGTAGCCTATGGGAGGCTCGATGGCTTTGACGACGTCGATCATGTCGTCGAGCACTTTGGCCGGTAGGTTAGTGAGGTAACCTGCATGACCAAGCATCGACTTTTCCATCAGCGCGTTGCAGGGGCAAACGGTGACGCAGTGTCCGCAGGAGACGCAGGAGGAGCCGTCGATACGCTCGCCACCGTCCCAGAGAACGCGCGGATGTGCGCTCTCCCAGTTGATCGTGAGCGTCTCG
This sequence comes from Acidobacteriota bacterium, assembly GCA_018268895.1. Taxonomy (NCBI): domain Bacteria; kingdom Pseudomonadati; phylum Acidobacteriota; species Acidobacteriota bacterium. The sequence goes on from JAFDVP010000001.1 coordinate 104,304, forward strand.
TTGACCTGGACATCCTGGCAGGCTTCCACGCAACGGGCGCAGAGGATGCACTGGCCGGGGTCGTAGCGATAGAAGGGGTTGGAGTGGTCCTGCGGATAGGGCTTGGGCGTGTACGGCCGCGACTGGTGTTTTACATCGAGTACGGCCGTGGTGTTGTGTACGGTGCAGTTCTGATTGTTGTTGTCGCAGACTGTGCAATAGAGCTGGTGGTTCTGGAGGATGCGATCAAAGGCCTCGCGTTGCGCGATGTCGACAGTCGCACTGGCGGTGACGACGTTCATGCCGGATGTGACGCGCGTGCCGCAGGCACGGGCGAGTTTGCCGTCGACCTCAACCATGCAGGTGTCACAGCTTTCGATGGGCCCCATCCGCGGGTGATAGCAGACCTGCGGATGGGGAGCCTGTCCGTGGGCCTCGCGCCAGGTGTTGAGCAGATCGATCAGCAACTCCCCGGCACGCGCTGGAGCAGCGGCACCGTCGATAGTGATCTTGGTGTTGGGAGAGTGTTCCGTCGGTGTGTTTAGAAGCGGGCGTTCGATGGCCATAGCGGTTAGGATGCAGGACGAAGATGCAGGCGTTTGCTCTGGAGGAGGGTAGCACCTCGCAGTCGTTCACGCTCGGTCTGGCGCGCCGAATCGCTTCCGGACAAAGCGTAGCGCGTCGGAGAGGCTGGCGACCGTGCCCTCAAGCTGTGCGTCTTCTGCCGCTTCGAGCATCTTCTTGAAGTGAGGGCCAGGCTGATAGCCTTCGGCGATCAACTCGCGACCGGTAAGAAAGAGCTTTGGCCGGATCTCCTCTGGCGGGGCGGATTCGTATCGCCGCTTTGTGTAGTCGTAGAGGCTCAGGTCGCCGTGCGAGGAGAGGCAGTCCATGCGGTGAAGCGCGAGATGTTCCTCGAAGTGCGGCAGGCGCAGAAAGCGCTTGAGCGTGGCCTCGCGCATGTGCCGGACATCGCCAAAGCGCATGTGATTCTTCACAAGAGCGACGATCTGTTCGCTCTCTTCCGAAGAAAATCGGAGACGCGAGAGAATCGCCTCTGCGATGCGCACGCCGACCTCGACGTGTCCGTTGAAGCGAATGCGATCGTTGGCGACGGCGGGATCGGGTGGGCGGAAGGTCGCCGGTTTGCCGATATCGTGGAGCAGCGCTCCCCAGGCGAGCGTGGGCGAGACTCCGGCGGGGAGGTTGTCGAGCAGGAGCATGGTGTGAATCCAGACGTCGCCCTCAGGGTGATACTCCGGCGGCTGTTCGACACCATGAAGCTTCTGAACCTCAGGCAGGATGTGCGGAAGCAGGCCGAGTTGATCGAGCAGCTCGAAGCCTTTGCGGGCGCCTCCCTCGGTGAGGATGAGGGTGAGCTCGTCGCGGATGCGCTCGGGGATGACAGCTGTAATCTCAGCAGCGAGCTTGCGAATGGCTGCTTCCGTCGCAGGCTCGATCTCGAAGCCGAGACGCGCGGCGAAACGTACCGCACGCATCATGCGCAGCTTGTCTTCAGTAAAGCGCAGAGTGGGATCGCCGATGGCGCGAATAATGCCTGCGGCGAGATCGTCGCGGCCGCCGACGTAGTCGAGCGTTGCCTGCGCCACATCGCCTGTCTGATCGTAGGCAGTCGTGTCGAGCAGCATACCGTTGATGGTGAAGTCGCGGCGAAGCACGTCTTCGCGGGGGTCTGTGGAGAAACGCACTGCATCGGGGTGGCGCCCGTCGGAGTAGGCTCCGTCGTGGCGAAAGGTGGCGACCTCGGTGGAGATGTCCTCGCCGCTCTCTTTTTTCGGTTCGCAGATCAGGACGACGCCGAAGTGCGCGCCTACGGTGAGGGCTTTCTTGTTGGGGAAGAGGGCGAGGACGGCATCAGGGGTTGCGCTTGTGGCGACGTCGTAGTCCTTCGGAGCCAGACCGAGCAGGAGATCGCGCACGCAGCCGCCTGCCAGGTACGCCTGATGACCGGCCTGGCGCAGCGTGTCGGCAATGTTGCGCGCGGCGGCGTAGTGCGGATTGGAGGACTCGGGCTTGGCTGACTCTGCCATCACAGTCACCTATGATAAAGAGATGCGCAAGACGAGCCACGCCAATGAGAGAAATGGCCTGATTCTGGGGATCGAGAGCTCGTGCGACGAGACGGCCGCCGCGGTGGTGCGCGGCGGGACCGAGGCGCTCTCGAACGTCGTCGCCTCGCAGATGAACCTCCACGCGAACTATGGCGGCGTCGTTCCGGAGCTTGCTTCGCGTGAACATCTGCGCAACATTGTGCCGGTTGTGCGCGAAGCGATGGATCGTGCCGGGGTTGGCTTCGACGATCTGGATGCTGTGGCAGTGACCGAAGGCCCGGGCCTGGCTGGCGCGTTGCTGGTTGGCATTACCTATGCCAAGGCGCTTACCTTCGGTTTCGACAAGCCGCTGATCGGCGTGAATCATCTCGAGGGTCACATCCACGCTGTGCTGATGGAGGCACGTCAGCGTGCGGAGCAGCCGATGGATCTGCCGCTGCTCGCGCTGGTGGTCTCGGGGGGACATACGCATCTTTACCTGGCGGAGCAACAAGGAGAACGAGAAGGCTCGCTGCGTTACCGCAACGTCGGACGCACAGTGGATGATGCGGCGGGAGAGGCGTACGACAAGGTGGCTAAACTGCTTGGGCTTGGCTATCCCGGCGGCCCGTGGATCGATGCTCTGGCGCGTCGCGGCAATCCGCAGGCTGTGCCATTTCGGTTCGCGCAGATCAAGCCGAGGATTCACCGCGGTGGGCCTGTTCCCCTGAACAAGAAGGCCCCGCCGAGGCAGGAGGGGCCGAGCTTCGATTTTTCGTTTAGCGGAATCAAGACGGCCGTGTTGCGCTACATCGAGACGAACCACATGCGCGAGGCTGTTGCAGTGCGGCGCGCGAAGTTGGCGGAGCACCCGGAGTGGAAGCCCGGCACGGATGAGGCCGCCGCGTTATGCGACGCGCAGACGCTCGATCTGATTGCTTCGTTCCAACATGCCGTGGTCGGCAACCTGCTTCGCCAGACCTTCGCTGCGACCGAGACTTTTGGCGCACGGGGAATTGTGGTCTCCGGTGGCGTGGCCGCGAACAGCGAGCTGCGACGAAGGTTTCAGGCAGAGGCGGACCGGCGTGGACTGCCAGTGGCGTTTCCTTCGCTGGCGCTCTCAACCGACAATGCGGCGATGATTGCCGCAGCGGCATGGCAGAAGCTGATGGCGGGAGAGTTTGCCGCGGACGATCTTGGGCCGGCGCCTCAGCTCCGGCTGGGTGGCGTCTAGCTGGCTATGCGGCGTACCGAGGCGTAGGTCATCGGCTAAAATGAGCAAGGAAATCATCAGGTAGAGAGGTCTGCGCCGCGCTACGTGCTCGGCTGCGGCAGGTACCAGGCGCACGTGGCAACGATGGAACTCTTTAACACGTTGGGCAGTAAGGTCGAGACGCTGGAACCGGTGGGCGCTCCCGAGCTGCGAATGTATTGTTGCGGCCCGACGGTCTACGACTATGGCCACATCGGCAACTTCCGCACCTTCCTGCACGTCGACGTGCTGCGCCGCTTTATGCGTCAGCTTGGCGTTCCTGTGAAGTACGTGATGAACGTCACCGACGTCGACGACAAGATCATCCGCAACGCAGCGGCGGCGGGCAAGCCGATCGCGGAGTATACGGCCAAGTACGAAAAGGCGTTTTTCGAAGACTCGGATGCGCTGGGCATCGAGCGGTCGGAGATCGTGGCGCACGCGACGAGCTGCATTCCGGACATGGTCGTCATGATCGAGAAGCTGGCTGCGCACGACATCGCCTATCAAACCGAGGATGGAAGCTGGTACTTCCGCATCGCGCGCTTTCCCGAGTACGGCAAGCTGTCGCGCAAGGACTTTGAGGGAATCGAGGACGGCGCGCGCGTCGACATCGACGAGTACGAGAAAGACGCCGCGCGCGACTTCGCGCTGTGGAAGGCGTGCAAGCCGGGCGAACAGAGCTGGACGACGGCGCTGGGATGCGGGCGGCCGGGCTGGCACATCGAGTGCTCGGCCATGGCGATGAAGTTCCTTGGCGAATCGATCGACCTGCACTGTGGCGGCGAAGATCTGATGTTCCCGCACCACGAGAACGAGATTGCGCAGTCGGAATCGGCTAGCGGAAAGCCCTTCGCCCGGCACTGGATGCATGTGCGCTTCCTGCTGGTCGAGGGGCGCAAGATGTCGAAGTCGGAGGGGAACTTCTACACGCTGCGCGACCTGTTGCTAAAGGGATATCGCGCGTCAGCGATCCGGTTCCTGCTGATCTCGGTGCCTTACCGGCACCAGATGAACTTCACGTTTGATTCACTCACGGAGTCGACGAATGCGATTGAGCGTCTGCGAACCTTTCACCAGCGCATGGTGAAGGGGCCGTGGCCTGAGAGCGGAAGCGACGCATCGTTGTCGGAGCTGATTCGCGAGGCGCGGACAAAGTACACGGCGGCGTTGGCAAACGATCTGAACACCGCAGAGGCGCGCGCCGCGATCTTCGACATGGTGCGCGTGGTCAACAGCGCGGCCGATGCCGGGACACTTACGAAGAAGAATGTCGATGAGGTCCTGAACGTGCTGGATCTGTTCGACGGCGTCTTCGCTGTGTTGAAGGACAACGATGCCGAGATCACGCGCGCTGCGCTGGCGTGGGCGGAGGCCGAGGGCAGATTGGGCGAAGCAGCGCCGGAGCTGCTGACGAACTTTGCTCTGTCCGATGCGGATATTGACGCATTGGTGGCGGAGCGCACGCAGGCGAAGAAGGCCCGCAACTTCGCTCGCGCCGATGCGATCCGCAACGATTTGCTTGCCAAGGGCATTCTGATTGAGGATTCGAAGGACGGGGTTCGCTGGCGCCGAAAATAGCGACAAGCAGCGAACTCCGCCCCGTTATTCAGAAGCTGTAGCTGATCTCTCCCGTGATGGACCGTGGGGTTACGTAGTGCGTTCCCGAGAACGTCGACAGGAAGTTGTACAGCGCATACTTGTTGGTTAAGTTGACGGCCGTCAGACGCAGACCTACTTTGTGCTTGTCCCCATGGAAGAGGTTGTCTTCGCCAATTGCGAGGTCGAAGAGACTTCGCGGCTGGATGCGCGATGGATTGTGATCGTCGTTGCTGGTGTTGGCTGTGGGGATGTTTAGCAAGGACGAGGTAAGCTGCGAGGCCAGGCACAGACCCGGCAGAGCGCTGGTCGGCGTGGCTTGAACGCCGCCACATGCGAGGCCGGCCTGAAACTGCTGATCGGCAGTGAGGCCGCTGAGGTTGATGGCGGGGGCGCCGTTGATGGTGAGCGGGTTGCCATTGCTGTCGAAGGAGTAGTCCGCGCACCGGGTATTGGTGCCGATGACGTTATAGCAGGGGGCCGAGCCGGCTACCTGTCCGCTGTCATAGCGCCAGTTGAAGCCGACCCACGTGCTCTTGCGGAAGGGAAGCGCGTATTGCAGATGCGACGTCTGGTTGAAGCGTTCATCATGGTCGATGCGGAAGGGGAAGTTTGAGCCCGGAGTGCCTGGGGTTGCGCCGACGCCTCCCACCTGCGGGTTGAAGAAGCGCGCGGCCACCGACGACATGACGACGAAGGCGCTGACGCCGTGCGTCTCAGGCACATTGGCCCGGAGCACGAAGCCGGGGATCTTCGAGTTCTTCCACTCGATGGGAAAGGTGATCGGGGTGGCGCCGAAGACGGAGAAGTCGTAGGCGTTGTGTGTGTATTTCCAAATGTATTCGGCGCTCAAGACGAGGTGTTTGCTGAATGCCTGCTGAAAGCCGGCGTGGAACTCGTTACGGAAGCCGGGGTTGAGCGGCGCTGGCGTGCAGCTTCCCAGCGTCTCGAAGATTCCCTGAATGACCGGGTCGTAGCAACCATTGGTGGAGAGTACGAGGTTCTCGTTGAATGGGGTCTCCTGCGCGCGCGCATACGAGAGGCGGAGGACGGTGTTGGTGCGCTTGATATTGTAGGAGAGGCCGACGCGAGGCTCAGCCTGCCGCTGAATAGCAAGGCCGTTGTAGATGTCGCCGCGTATACCGATGTTGAGCAGCCACGGGCCCTTGGTGATCTGGTCCTGCGCATAGAGCGCAAGCTGTTTAACGACCGTCTGCCCATGCCAGAAATAGTTGCTTCCCCCGCGGGTAATGTCGTGCGGAAACAGCACGCGGTTGAAGCCGCTGTTTGCATCGAGACCGGCGGCTGAGCATTGCGATGGATCGGTGAAGCCCTTGACGGGATCGCCATTGTTATCGACGCACGGAGCGTTCAATAGTGGATCGACCAGACCGGTGTGCAGGTTTTCGCGAAGGAAGGTGTGCTGATACATGCCGCCAGCCTTAACGTTGTGGATTCCCTTGACCCACGACACGTCGCCGCGGATGCCGGCGTTCGTCAAGGTGCGGTATTGCTGCACGGTCTCCTGCTGAACCGGGCCAAGATCGGCCAGCGGGTTGTTGCTAGGGAAGTAGTTGTAACCGTCGCGGCGAAGATAACCGCCAAAGTTGGCAACGGTGTACTGGTTAATCAGGTGCGTCCATGTGGGAGCAATGTTGACGGTCTCGATCTTGGAGCGCTGATCGGTGGGGCTAACCGAATTGCCGAACTGGTCAAAGACGTTCATGGTGTCGAAGGAGTTCGGTGTCTGAAACCAGGAGCGTGTGTACTGCAGGTTGGTGTGCAGGGAGTCAGTGTCGTTGAACTGAAGATCCACGCGGTCAAAGACGTTCTGCTGATTGCCCCTGTCGTGCAGGGTTTGAAACTCGGGGCCGTCGAGGAAGCGGCCTGAGTTCATGCCGCTGAGAGCGATGAAGTTGCCCCAGCGCTGTCCGCCGTAGGCAAGATTGCCGTCGAGGCTGGTGGTCCCGAAGCTGCCGTAGTCGAGCGCAATGCTGCCGTGTGGCGTGGTGACTCCCTGCCCGGAGCGTGTCGTGGCCTTGATGATGAGGCTGGTCTTGTCGCCATACTCGGCCGTGGGAGCGCCGCCGATGACCTCGAGCGATTGCAGAGCGTCGGCTGGTAGCTGGTTGGAGAAGACTTTGCTCTGCTGGTCGGTGATGGGTTGGCCATCGATGGAGAAGGAGTTCTCCGCATGGTCGCCAAGGCCGTGAAAGAGGCCGTTGGAGTCTGCGGCGACGCCGGGCGACGAGAGCGTCACAATCGAGCTAAGTGACGAGGACTGACTCTCGACTGGCATGCGGTCGATGGTGGAGCGGTCGACGTCGGTGTGAAAGGTCGAATCGGTTTCGATGAGGTCGGAACCCGTCTCCACCGTGACTGAAGTCGATGCCTCGACCATGTTGAGCTGGATGGGGGCCACGACCGGCACAACGGTATTGATTTCGATGGGCTTATTCGTCTCGGCGAAGCCTGTGGCGGTGACGCTCAGGTGGTAAACGTTGAATGGAATGTTATTGAAGCGGAACTGGCCGGAGGCATCGGTCTTGGCGGTTCGGGTGTAACCGCTGACATGACTGGCGATCTGAACGGACGCTCCGGGAACGAGCGCCCCGCTGGGATCGGTCACGGTGCCGGAGAGTGTGCCGGTACTGCTTTGATAGGCATGTGCGAGCGAGACGAGTGTTGCGAAGAGAAATGCGAACGAAATAAGTCGAAGAACGACGGGCCTGCGCATATGGGAGAAACTCCTGTCGGGCTCAAAGAGCATCAGTGCTGAAAAGCGCGGGTGCAATACACAATGGATTGCACGGACAGGCAGGTGAATTTATTGGGGAAATCTATTTCCAGAAAAATCCAAATCCTGCGAGGACTAAGCGAGGCTCGCGACTGGCGGGGGGCGGCTGGCCATCTCAAAGCGCCAGTGGAAGATCCGAGCAGCTTCGGCTGCGACTGAGTCAAGACGCTGTATGGAGAGTGTCGGCTCAGGAGCATACTGCTGCGATATTGCGAGGGCGGAGTGCATCGCCACGCAGAGCGGGCAATGATCGGTCGTCGGGTTGTTGTGGTTGGAGTTCTGCTTGGTTACCGAGAAGTCAGTGTGCGCATGGGAGACCTGCGCCGTGCTCATCAGAGTGACGACCAGCACGCAGACGACAGCCAGTACACGCAGCCACATGGGCCGGTGCGTGCGCAGACCGAGTTGGGAGATCATCTGCATTGGAGTTGCCGTCACTACATCCTGTTTAGCATACCTGCCAGAATGATCCAAACAGCCGGCTGCTTCTCTTAAGGCTGGCTGAAACGTCCAAACGTCGCCCGGTACTACACTGAGTACGTTAGAGCCTATGTTTAAGACGATTTACACGCACGGAAAGTTTTCCCTTATTTTGCTTTTGCTTACGGGTGCGTTCGCAGCCCCGGCCGCTGTCTTTGCCATGCGAGCGCAGCAGAAGCCTCTGGTTTTGAGCGATCCGTCCGCTCCACACCGTACCCGCCTGATTCTGAAGGACGGAAGCTACCAGATCGTGATGAGCTATCGCGTCGTTGGCGACCGCGTGCGCTATATTTCGGCGGAACGTGGAGGAGCGGAAGAAGAGATTCCAGCATCGCTGGTGGACTTCGATGCGACGAAGAAGTGGGAGCGCCAGCACAGTTCTCCGCAGGAAGGAGAGGGGCAGAGCCCGGGGGCCGCACCGGCGATTGACCCTGAGTTGCTGAAGGAAGAGGCAGATCGCGCAGCGCTGACTCCGGAGGTTGCAACCGACCTGCGGCTGCCCGATCTGGATAATGTGCTCGCGCTCGATACGTATCGCGGTCAGCAGCAGTTGGTTCCGCTGCCGCAGTCAGACGGCGAGCTGAACCACAATACAGCCCACAATGTTCTTAAGGCGGTCGTCAATCCGCTGTCGAGCTCGCACCAACTGGTGCAGTTGAAGGGCGAGCGCTCGATGGTGCAGCTTCATGTGGACCAGCCCGCGATCTACATTCGCATCGGCGAAGTATCGGCAGCGCCAAGCGGCGCCGCTCCGCTCACGGTGGATACTCATGGTGCCTCAACTGCGATGAAGGACGCGCATTTCGATCCCGCAGCCAGCAGGTATGTCATCGTCCGGGCCGATGTGCGTACCAACTCACGCATTGTGGCGTCGTTCAAGATCAGCATGCTGGGGGGCGTTACGCGCGACGGAGACGTGGTCGAGACGACCGCGGAGATGCTCCCAGGGGGGCACTGGATGAAGCTGACGCCAAAGCAGAACCTTACCTTTGGCGAGTATGCGTTGATGGAGGTGCTCTCGGACCGCGAGGTGAACCTTGGTGTCTGGGACTTTGGCGTTCATCCCACCGCGCCTGCGAACCGCGATGCCATTCTTCCGCAGCCGAAGCGTCCCTTTGCGTTAACGCCGCGAAGGCCGGATCAATAGGGAAGTATCTGCGATTAGCGGGATGATCTCGCCGCGCCCACAAGGCGTGGTTTGTCCATCAACAGACCCCGGCCGGCAACGGCGATGTTATCGCGCGTCACCTTGGCTTCGTACATCATGGTGTCGGCGGCGCGCAGGATCGATGCGACATTGCTGCCATCTTCGGGGAAGGTGGCGAGTCCAAAGCTGCCCGACAAACTGAGCGACAGGCCCGCGCCTTCAAGGAAACGTGCCTTTCGCAGACTCTCATGCAGGGCGACGGTGGCGCCCATGGCCGCGGGTTTTCCCATGCCGGGAAGCAGCGCGACGAACTCGTCGCCGCCATAGCGGAAAGAGGAGTTGCCCGGCCCCAGGGAGCGTTGCATCAGGTTCCCCACCTCGGCCAGCAGGCGGCTGCCAACGAGGTGGCCGTGCGTGTCGTTGACGCTTTTGAAGTGGTCGAGGTCGATAAACAACAGGCTGAACTCGTCGTTCCTGGCAACCTCTTCGTCGAGCATGGTGTAGAGATGCCGTGCATTGAAGAGGCCGGTGCAGTCGTCGGTGATGGTGAGTTCCTGAATGAGCGTCATCGAACGCGCATTCTGAATGGCGATGGCGGCGTAGTCGCACAGGATGCGGAGGAACGAGATCGAGTACTCCGACATCAGGTCGAGCTTGCTGTTGAGCAACTGGATGACGCCAAGCGTCTTCTCGCCGGATCGCACCGGAACGCAGGCTATCGACTGAATGTTGAGTTCGGGATGTTTCGCGGAAAATGCCGACCAGTGCGGGTCGAGCTTTACATCGGGAACGACCAGAGGGTTGCCGGTCGACGCCACCCAGCCAGCGACACCTTCGCCGAGAGGTACGCGAAGCCCGCGCAGGGTCTCTGCGTTCTCACCGACGGCGATGGCATAGTAGAGATGGCCCCCCTTCTCGTCGACCATCAGCATCGACCAGCGCTCAGGCCCGAAGAACTGCGCCATCTTGTTCATAATGGCGCTAAGAATCTCCTCAAGCTCCAGACTCGATGTCAGGGCCCGAGCCACGTCATGGAACACCCTCAGGTGGTCTAACTGGCGGCTCTCAATAACTTCGAACTGTCGTCTGTCCTTCAAGCACAGTCCTCAGGGGTTCTGAAACAGGAGATCCGTTTCCGGGTCTCGAAGCATTACTGGAATGCAAAGGGTCTTGAGCTTAGACGTAATTCAGTCAAATGGCGGTGCCTGTGTCATCCACCAATGTGGACCATGTTTCTTGACGGCTTTTCAAATCCAGCCTCACCAATGTGATGACGTGCTTCCTTCCGTATGACAATACTACGGATGTACGCTGCCAGAGCTTCATCGGTTCCACCTCTAAGCAACAGACCGTAAAGGTCATGGTCGCTTTGGGAGAAAAGGCAGGTGCGAACCTTGCCGTCGGACGTCAGCCGGACGCGGCTGCAATGGCCGCAGAAGGGCCTTGAGACAGGGGCGATGATGCCGATCTCACCCAGGCCGTCGTCGAAGGTAAATCTTCGTGCTGTTTCACTTACCGAGTTTGGCGGAAGCTCCACCAGCGGGCGGTAGGCGTTGAGCCGCCCGACAAGCTCCTCCATGCGGATCACGGTTTCGGGGCGCCAGCTTCGGTCTTCCTCCAGCGGCATGAACTCGATGAAGCGAACGATGACGCCTTCCTGGCGCGAAAATTCGGCAAAGCGTTCGATCTCGTGGTCATTGAAGCCGCGCAGCAGGACGCAGTTGATCTTCACTGGCCCAAGGCCAACCTCTTTGGCGCGTCGTACTCCCTCAAGTACCCGTTCAAAGCTGCGGGGCACACGGGTAATTGCTGTGAATGTCTCAGGATCGACGGCATCCATGCTGACGGTGATGCGGCCCAGTCCCGCATCCTTCAGCGGCTGAGCAAGATCGCTCAGCAGATGTCCATTTGTGGTCAGGGCGATGTCCAGCGGACGTTCGCCGACGGAGCCGTCGGGGAGATATGCGGTCTTCATGCCGGAAAGCTCGCGTACCATATCGACCAGCCCCTTTCGCAGCAGGGGTTCGCCGCCGGTAAGGCGTATCTTTTCGATCCCGAGAGAGACGAAGACACGAATCATACGCAGGTAAATATCGATAGGAAGCTCTGTGAACTGAGCGCCTTCGTTTCCGGTACGGCAGTAGACGCACTTGTAGTTGCAGCGGTCCGTCACTGAGACCCGCAGATCGGTGATGGCGCGCCCATGGCTGTCGGTCAGGCGCTCCTTCTCACGAAGCGGTGCGGGCGGCGTCTCGGGTAGGGTGCCGTCGATCGTCTCGATCTGAGAGAAGGTCGCCATGTCGCTTTATTCCGATGCGATGAGGGTGCAATGAAAACATCGGCAGCCGACGCATCCGCTTGAGTTATGAGTATAGATGGCGCTCCTCGAGAAAGGAGTCATTCCATGAGAAAAGCGACATCTGTCGATGTCGCTTTACTCGTGCGAAAGCAGTTAGCTCTTTGCCGCTGCAATGGCCTTCGTCAGTTCGGGGACGATTTCGAAGAGGTCGCCCACGACGCCGTAGTCGGCAACCTCGAAGATCGGCGCGTGCTCATCCTTGTTGATGGCGATCACGGTCTTCGATCCCTTCATGCCGACAAGGTGCTGGATTGCTCCTGAGATTCCCACCGCGAGGTACAGCTTCGGTGAAACGGTCTGTCCGGAGCTTCCTACCTGTCGCTCCATGGGCAGCCAACCGTTGTCGCAGATGGGCCGCGAGGCGGCGAGCTCCGCGCCGAGGGCCGATGCAAGCTCCTGGACGATGGCGATGTTCTCCTGCTCACCGATGCCGCGCCCGACGGAGACGATGATCGGGGCCGACGACAGGTCGACCGTCTGCGCAGACTCGCGGAAACGCTCGCCGGGTTTGTTGCGAATCCTGGCGGCATCAAGCTCAAGCGTGAAGCCCTCCATTGCGATCGGAGCAGCCCCGGAGGCTTCGGCGCGAAAGCTGCCTGCCTGTACGGAGACGAAGCATGGGCCTGGACCGGTCTGTTTGTAGTCTGCGTTCAGCTTGCCCTGAAGTAGCTGCCGCACAAACACGGGGCCGTCATGAATGGCGATGACATCGCTGATCAGTACCTGCTGGAAACGAGTCGCCAGCGCCGGGGCAAAGTCGCGCACCTGGTAGGTGTGAGGGAAGAGGACGAACGCGGGATCGAGCTTTTTGATGAGCTGTTCGATCGCTGAGGTGAAGCCGTCGGAGGTATACGTCTTCAGCAACTCATGCTCAACCGCATAGACGGCTTTCGGCTTTACATCCGTCTCCCACGGAAGCGACTGAACGCTCTCGCCAACGATGGCAGCCGAAAGCTCCGCCCCCAGTTTTGCGGCGAGCTGCTGGCCGGCGGCGAGCGCCTCGAAGCTCATGCGATTCCATGCTCCTTCGCGCTGTTCCAGAACAACAAGCACTCCGCTCATATCACCCTCGCTTCAAACTTCAGCTTCTCGACGATCTTCGCCGCAACCTCGGCAGGAGTGCCGGTAAGTATCTCCGTCTTCTTCTGCTTCTCGGGCAGGTAGACCCGCTCGAGCGTCACGGCCGCTGCATGAGCAGGAGCCTCTGCCGCCACGGTCTTCAGCTCCTTGGTCCTGGCCTTCTTAATTCCCATCAGCGTCGCATAGCGCAGTTTGTTTCCACCCGACTGGATGGTGAGCAGCGCCGGCAGGGGCATCTCGACATACTGAAACCATCCATCTTCGAGCTCGCGTTTGACCTTCAGGCCTGCGGGTGTTGCCTCGACGTGCATGATGAGAGTGGCGTGGGGAATGCCGAGCAGCTCAGCGAGAACGACGCCCGTCTGGCCGAGCCCCAGGTCGTCGGACTGCAAGCCGGTGAGGATGAGGTCCGGCGACTCGGCCTTCACCGCATTGGCCAGAAGCCGCGCAACCCCCACGGTATCGAGGTCACCAAGGTTGTCGGCCTCGATGTGAATGGCGCGGTCCGCGCCCTTGGCGAGCGCCTCGCGCAGCGTGGACTGCACGCGCTCCGGACCGGCGCAGACGACGATGACCTCTCCCGCGCCGTTCTTCTCTTTCAACTGCAACGCCTCTTCGAGCGCGTAGGCGTCCGGCTCGTTGATGGTGTAGCTGAGATCGCTCTCGTCGATCCATTTGCCGTCGGCGGCAACGCGGACCTGCGCGTCGCGCTCCGGCACCTGCTTGATGGCTACAACAATCTTCACTGCACTCCTCCAGCTTCTTTCTGTGATGCGGGAATCGCCCGCGCGGTCAGTTGCGCGATGTCGAGCAACTGAGGAGGGGCATCACTCACCGCTGTCAGCGCGTCGCGGAACATCGTATTGCAGAACGGGCACGCCGTGCCGACGACCTGCGCCCCAGTATCCACAAGCTCCTTCGCACGTACATGGCTGACGCGCTCACCCTTCTCTTCACCAAGAAATGCCAATCCGCCGCCGGCTCCGCAACAGAAGCTGCGCTCGTGCGAGCGTGGAGCTTCAATAAGCGTGCCGGCCAGCGCAACGACAGCACGCGGCTCCTCGTATACATCCTGATAGCGGCCGAGGTAGCAGGGATCGTGATAGACGATGCTCTCGCCGCCTTGCTTCGGCAGACGGTCTTTGTGCCGCGCCATGAACTCGGAGTGATGCTCGATCTCGGGAGCAATGCCAAACTCGCGCCAGTCGTTGGCGATGGTGCGGACGCAGTGCGGGCAGATTGCGACGATCTTCCGCACCTTTGCTGTCTCAAAAGCTTTCAGGCCGCTCTCGGCCAGTGTTTGAAAGACGAGATCGTTGCCCAGGCGTCGCGCCGGATCGCCCGTGCACTTTTCTTTCTTCAACACGCCGAAGCTCGTTCCGAGATACTGCATCACACGCGAGAAGTCGGCGATGATCTCGCGCCCCTTGGGATCGTAGCCACCCATGCAGCCCAGCCACAGGCAATACTCCTGCGTCCCATCGAAGATGGGAAACGCCTGCTTCTGAATGAATTTGTCGCGCTCCACGGCGCTCAGGCCAAGCGCGTTGCCATGCTTCTCGAGCGCAAGGAAGAGCTTGGTGCCATAGTCGTCCTCCCATGCTCCAGTGTTGGTCGCGCCGCGGCGCAGGCCGACGATGATGGGCACATGCTGGATGCCGACGGGGCACTGATACTCGCAGCTTCCGCAGGTAGTGCACTCGAACGCGGCTTCCATGCTGAGCAGCTTCTGGTGTGCATCGGTAGGCGCATTAGCGCGGCTCCCACTAAGCAAGGGAATATCGGAGGCAGGCCCGAACTCGTTCAGGTAACCACGCATACCGAGGACGATTTCCTTCGGACTAAGCACCTTGCCGGTGTTCGCGGCGGGGCAGTGCTCCGTGCACCGGCCGCACTCCACGCAACTGTAGGCTTGCAGCGAGATCAGTTGCGTCACATCTTTACCCGCGACCAGGCCGAAATCCTCATCGCCCGCGAGCGGAGGAATCTTCGAGAAGCCGTCGCGCTTGAGAAAGACCGTTACCGGACTGAGCACAAGGTGCAGGTGCTTGGTGTGCGGAATCAATGGAAGAAAGACCACCAGCGCCAGCGTATGCGTCCACCAGAGGGCTTTTGCACCTGCGCCACCGTCGTTGACGAAGAACTCCCCGAGATAGCTGACCATCAGCAGAAAGATAAGGAATGCGATCCACCCAGACTCATAAGAGACCTTTTCACCGAGCCAGATTGGCCTGACGAAGAAGCGGCGGATGAACAGCCCAGCAATCGAGACGGCTACCAGCAATGCCCAAGCGGCAGCGAAAAGGAAATAAAAACTTCCGACGATGCTTTGAGGGGACAGAAAGCCGAGCCCGACTCCGTTTGCCAGGTGGTTGAGGCTCACGAGTGCGAAGGCAAGAAACCCCCAGAAGACGAAGGCGTGGGCAAGGCCGGGGAGCGGTCTCTGGCGGATGACCTTGCCCTGGCACAGGACCTCCCAGAAGAAGTCCCACACGCGGAGTCCGATAGGGCTGAGGGAAAAGTCTGCGTCTTTCTTTGAGCGCAGGATATTACGGAGAATTGGCCCGAAGCGCCAGAAGAATAGCGCCGCAGAGCAGAGAAGGCACAGGACGAGAAGGCCGGACTCAAGGGAAGAGAAGTGTCCTGGTTCAGCTAGCGTGGCTGAGAGGCTGAGGCCTGGATGCTCCGTATCGAGCAACAGTCCCGCTATTTGGTAAGCACCTGCTGCCACTGCGAGCGTTCCTGCAACCATCCGAACCTGTCCGCGGCGGACAGCCCCGCAGGCTGACGCCGCTCTTTCGAATAATCTCTTCGGGAACGCCCGAGCCGATTCAGCGAATGCTTAGTAGCTGATGAACTCGTTTGTTCCGCGGCGCAGACGAATGCCCATGATGAAGAAGGCCACGGCGAGTACACCAGTGAGCACGTCCCAATAGAACATGGGGTGCGCCCATCCCGGAGAGAGCGTAATGTCCTGACCGGCCCATACCGTCACCAGCGTACTGACGATAAGAAACTGCCAGCCGATCACCAGGAAAAGCTGGCCGCGACGGCGGCGCTTGTCCAGCAGTTCGACCTCATCGGGGCTCAGATTACGTTCTTCAACGGGTATCAGCGTGTTCGCCATTGGTCTTCTAAATCTCCCTGCGTATTCTTCCGATTCGATAGGAAGGCAGCCGATGCCATAGGGCATCGGCGCTCGATTCCATTAAAACATAGCCTTCCGTTTCATAACGATTACCGCCCGCTCACAGGGTTGATCCTTCGTTTCGTCCAGCGCCGGTCAGCATAATTGAATACGGATTCATTCGTAAAGCGGCTTTGCGTAAATTCACAATAGCCCAAGGAAGACTTATATAAACGCGACCGACTGAATGCCAGCGACCTCAAAACGCTTGCGGCAGCGGATGTTTTTGCAGCCGACCATGTCGTCGCGGCGAACCATGTAGCTCTGGGCCTTGGCGAACCGTGCGCGGTCGCGATCGTCGGCGTTTCGGGGGAGCTGGGCCTTCTTGCGGCGCACGATCCAGCCCAGTTCGTACTCGCCAGGTTGTCCGCAGTGTGGACAGGTCATGGTGTGGGTGCGCTGTTCGGGCCGCTCGTCGAAAAAGTCACGTTCTTCCATCTCTGCACCTCTTCAGGGGGCGGCGGCTGTTTTGCCGTCCACGTCCCACAGCCGCCCGGCGGTTACCAGACGCTGCGAACAAAGTATTGCATAATCGCAGAGGGCCTGGCTCAACCGCGCCGCCGCCCCGGAGCTTACGAATGGCCAAAGAGAAGAAGCAGGTATTTTCCACCGTGAAGGCCGTCAAATCGAATGCGCGCGATCGCGTCGGAACTCCGCCACCCGAACGTGTGTTGCCCGACCCGAAGCAGAAGCGCGCCGCAAGGCCAAAGCACAAAGAAACCCTCGCCGATCTGATCGGCAGGACAGGAGAAGAGGCATGACCAACCTTCGCACTAGCGTCCTCACGACTGCATTTGTCACCCTCGTATCAGTCGCCGGAGTCTCAGCACAGACCATCCAGGTGAACAAGGAGAACCGCACCATTGCGATCACCGCGACCGACAAGGTGACCCTGATGGCCGATCAGGCGACGCTGCACATCGGCTTTATTGCCTACGGCCCCGACAGCAACACGGCTTACGCCAACGGGTCGCGCATCTCAAACGCCATCGTGGATGCACTCACAAAGGCCGGAATCCCGAAGGAGACGATCCAGAGCGAGAACCAGCAGGTCTCTCCAGTTCAGCCCTACCAGATCGAAAAGCTGACTGAGGCGCAGAAGGCGCAGCGCCAGTTCCAGGTAACGCAGAGCTGGACGGTGAAGATGGCCGCCAATGATGCGGCCAAGGCGCTCGACGTGGCGGTGAAGGCCGGGGCGAACCAGTCCGGCCAGATCGAGTGGGGCTTCAAGGACGACAACGCTCCCGACGCGGAGGCCGCTGCCAAGGCCCTGAAGCGTGCCCGTACCCAGGCCGAGCAGATGGCTGCCGGACTGAACACGAAGCTCGGCTCGCTGCTCTACGCCAGCAACGAGGTGCAAGCAAGCGGACCGCGCCCGATCATGATGCGCGCGATGGCTGCTGCCCCGGCGATGGACAAGGTGGAACCGCTGGCCATCAATCCGCGCGAGATCGAGCGCTTGGCGACCGTTTACGCTGTCTTTGCGATTGAATAGCCAGGCTCCAGGCGTTGCTGCAAAGTCGTCATGTCTGAGCGCAGCGAAATCCCAGTACTGTTCTGCTGAGGGACCAATCATGCCGAAGTACACCTATCGCGAACTCAAGCCCACACCCGAGGCCGAGGCCATCTATCGCCGCTGGCTGGCGCAGCTCAACGAGGAGTTCACCAGGCACCAGTCTGTCGACCGCCGGTCTGATATTGTCCGCGACGAGCTGTATCAGATATATCTAGGCAAACAGCATGGCGGTCGCATGAACGCAATGCTGAGCAGCGAGCTTGCCACCAATGTGCTCACCGAGTCCTTCGACCCGCGCAACGTCACTCTTGAGCCGGAGTACTACGGCGATATCGACGCCGAGAAGTATGCCGTTCGCAAGCCGCTGATCTGGTTCTGGCAGATGTTCGACCGCTCACCGCTGGGGCTCAACCACTGGCTCGGGTTCAAGTTTCGCTGCATGTTAGGGCACCACATCTTCCGCCACATGGGCAAGGGCGTAAAGATCTTCCACAACGTCGAGTTCACCTATGGCTACAACCTCACCATCGAGGACAACTGCACCATCCACAAGAACGTCATGCTCGACGATCGCGGAGAGATCATCCTGCGCGAGGGTTCCAGCGTCTCGGACTACGCCAACATCTACTCGCACACGCACGACATCAACGTGCAGGCAGATGTGACGAACAAGCCCACGGTGATCGGCCCACGAGCGCGCATCACCTACCACGCCACGGTATTGGCTGGAGCGCACATCGGCGAGAATGCCATGCTCGGCGCGATGGGCCTTGCGACAAAGGCTGTTCCTCCAGGAACCGTCTCCGTTGGTATACCGGCCAAGGTCAAACGTGAGAAGAACGCTTGAGGCGGGTACCGTTTTTTGAGTGCAATCTTCGATAAGCTAAAGATATGAATCAGGACGTTGTCCTCATCCTTATGCAGGTCGTGGCGCTGGTCATGGCCTTCTGCGTTCACGAGTGCGCTCATGCCTGGACTGCCTGGCGGCTGGGAGACCCCACGGCGCGCATGCTGGGTCGCGTGACCCTGAACCCGATGAAGCACCTCGATCCCTTCGGCTCGGTCCTGATGCCGCTGGTGGCGCTGGTCTACCACTGGCCGTTGATTGGGTGGGCCAAGCCAACGCCGGTTACGCCACGCAACTTCAAGAACTATCGCCGCGACGACATCCTGGTCACCATCGCCGGTCCCATCAGCAACTTGCTACTGGCGACCGCCGCATTGATTCTTCTCCTCATCATCAAGCATGCCGTTCCCGGAGGAGCGCTCTCCGTCTTCACCGCGATGGCGCTGGCCATGCACTACCCCGGGGTCTCAACGGAAAATCTGCCGGCGCTCTTTCCTCTGGCGTTACTCTTCTACTACATCATCCTGATCAACCTGCTACTGTTTGTCTTCAATCTTGTGCCGTTTCCTCCGCTGGATGGCAGCCGCATTCTTCGCCATTTTCTGCCTTACAGCGTATTGCAGGTGTATGACCGTATGGGCATCTTCGCCCTGTGGATATTTATGCTTGTCGCCGGAGGCTTCATCTTCCGCATTTTTCTTGGACCTTTGCAGTCGACCTTCGACAGCATCCTCGCCGCGCTTTAGAGTGCGTCTTCCCGTATCATCATGAATTGAACGTAATGACCGAACAGACCTCCTCCAACTCGCGCTCGCGCGTCCTCAGCGGCATGCGCCCGACCGGCAAGCTGCACCTGGGCAACTACATGGGCGCGCTCTACAACTGGGTCAAGCTGCAACACCAGTACGAGTGCTACTTCTTTATCGCGGATTGGCACGCCATGACCACGGGCTATGCCGACACCTCGAATGTGGCAAAGGATACGCTTGAAGTCGCGATCGATTTTCTCGCCGCCGGCCTCGATCCCAAGCTGTCGACGATCTTTGTCCAGTCGCAGGTTCCGCAGCACGCCGAACTGCATCTTCTGCTGAGCATGATTACTCCGCTCAGTTGGCTGGAGCGCGTGCCCACATACAAGGACCAGCAGGAGCAGCTCAAGGAGAAGGACCTCGCGACCTACGGCTTCCTCGGCTATCCGCTGTTGCAGGCCGCCGATATCCTTCTTTATCAGCCGAAGTTTGTTCCCGTAGGGCAAGACCAGGAGGCGCACGTCGAGCTCACCCGCGAGGTCGCACGCCGCTTCAACCAGTTCTATCCCGGCGACTTCTTTCTAAGTCCGGAGGCGAAGCCCTGGGAGCTTCCGGCCATTGAAGAGAAGGCGCGTAAGATCGCCGGCGACAAGAGTAAAAGCACGTTTACCGCGTATGAATTGTTCACCGCCGCACAACAGACGAAGAAGCTCACCGGGTTTGGCCGCATCGACGTGCTGCCCGAGCCGCAGGTACTGTTGACTCCTTCGCCTAAACTGCCTGGCACCGACGGACGCAAGATGTCCAAGAGCTATAAAAATACGATTGAGCTCTCCGACACTGAACAGGCTATCCGGTCCAAGATCAAAACGATGGTGACCGACCCGGCGCGCGTACGCCGCGAAGACCCGGGCAACCCGGACGTATGTCCTGTCTTCGATCTGCACAAGGTCTTTTCCACAGCGGAGACGCAACAGAAGGTCCGCGAGGGATGTACGACGGCTGGCATCGGCTGCATCGAATGTAAGGGGTGGGTGGCCGATGCCATCGTGCAGGAGATTGCTCCGATCGCTGAACGCCGTAGATACTTTGAGTCCCACACCGACGAGGTAAAGGACATTCTTGCGAATGGCAACAAAAGGGCTGCCGCAAGAGCGGAAACAACGATGAACCAAGTCAACCGAGCGGTAGGACTTCTGTAGAGAATAATGGCCGACGAAACTCTCCATCCCGAAACCGAAGCCGGCGCAGAAGCTACATCGCCAGAGATGACTGCGCAGCCTATGGAGCCGCAGCCGCAGGAGACCTTTGCTCTCAAGCACCCTGTCGCTGCTCCCGAAGCAGAGCCGAAGCGCGTTCCAAAGGACAAGGACAAAGAGAAGGAAGAGGCGTCCCAGTCGCCGTTCTCGGTCTTTGTCGGCCAAGTCTATGACGGCCCGCTCGACCTTTTGCTCGATCTTATCCGCAAGCAGAACATCGACATCTACGACATTCCCATCGCGCGCATCACCGAGCAGTTTCTGGAGTACACCCGGAAACTCCAGCAGAGCGATGTCGACGCAGCCGGCGAGTTTATCTACACCGCCTCGCTGTTGATTCATATCAAGTCGAAGATGCTGCTGCCACGCGATCCCAGCGACGTCGCCGGAGGAGACGCCGAAGACCCGCGCCGCGAGTTGGTCGAGCGCCTGCTCGAGCATGAGCGCTTCAAGGCCGCCGCGCAGATGCTGCTGCAGAAGCAGCAGATTGAAGAAGCCATATGGACCAATCCCGGCATCCGCGAGTTCCGCGAAACGGCCGAGGCCGAGCGCGAGATCGCGGCCGACACGGTCGACCTCGTCCGCGTCTTTCAGGAGATCCTTGACCGTGTCCGTAAGCGGCCTGTGCTCGACGTCGATGAAGAATCCGTCACCGTTGCGCAGATGATCGACTACGTGAAGCGCCGTCTCGTCATGGAAGACAAGCCCGTCTCGCTGCGCCGATTGCTTCACAATACGCACACGGAACGCGCGTTGATCTGCATGTTCCTCGCAATGCTGGAGTTGGTCCGGTTGCAGGCTGTGCTGCTGCATCAGCCGGTCCAGCAGGGGGACATTCTCATCAAGAAGACCGACAACTTCGACCAGGTCTTTGCCGATCAGCAACAGGCGAGAGACGACTGGCGGTAAGCCCTTTTCTTCGTTTGATCGCGCCGGAAAGTTTAGGCCTTGTTTTCCTCAGGTCGATCTATAATTAAATCGTTGCTTTTCTTATAGATACGGATAAGTTCATCTGACTGTAATGTTCCATTCATCTTCTTCAGTTACCATTGCGACGGACATCTTTAGTTTCGTGCAAGGAACGACCTGATCTTCTAGGTGATCAAGTTTATGGCAACTCAAGCCACCCTTCCGTCAGGTCGATTACTTGATGAGAAGTTGAAAAAGAGCTCTCCCGGAAAGACAGGCTTCATCGTCTTTCTGCTGTTGGTTTTAGGCGGGGTCGCCTACATTGTCAACCGGCTCGCAATTGACCTCTCGTTTGTCCATACCACGACAATTTATCCCTACCTGTTGCTTGGCGTAGCGCTGATGATCGCGCTTGGTTTTGAATTCGTGAACGGATTTCACGATACCGCCAACGCGGTGGCGACCGTCATCTATACGCACTCGCTTGAACCTCATGCCGCAGTCGTCTGGTCTGGTGTCTGGAACTTTATCGGGGTGCTGACGAGTTCGGGCGCCGTTGCCTACTCCATCATTACGTTGCTTCCCGTCGAGTTGATTCTCAAGGTGAGTAAAGGCTCCGGGTTTGCCATGGTCTTTGCGCTGCTGGTGGCGGCCATTCTGTGGAACCTTGCAACGTGGTATCGCGGCCTGCCTGCTTCGAGCTCGCATACCATGATCGGCTCGATTATCGGCGTTGGAATAACCAACCAGCTTCTGCATGGCGCAAGCGGATTCAGCGGCGTCGACTGGGACCAGGTCACCAAGGTCTTCAAGGCGTTGCTTGTCTCGCCGGTGGTTGGCCTTGTAGGTGCTGCGCTGCTGTTTCTTGTCTTCAAGATCGCGCTTCGCGACCCGCGTCTTTACGAAGCCCCCAAGGGCACGGAGCCGCCACCGTTTCATATTCGCGCGCTGCTGGTGCTTACATGCACGGGCGTAAGTTTTGCTCATGGCTCCAACGATGGACAGAAGGGCATGGGACTGATCATGCTGGTTCTGGTTGGGACGGTCCCCACGGCCTACGCCCTCAACCATGCGGTGGGAACCTCCGAGGTCCAGACCTTTGCCGCCGTCTCGCAGCAGACAACCCAGGCCATCTCGCACTACATCGATCCCAGCGTTACTGTCAGCGATGCCGGACCCGAGCTCCAGCGCTTTGTTGCAACGCGCGAGTTTCATTCGGAGACAATGCCTGCCTTGCAGCAGACAGTGACCGCCATCGAGCGAGAGGTCACTCGCTTCGGTTCTCTGCGCCGCGTTCCCGACGACATGCAGGCCAATGTCCGCAACCAGATGTATCTGGTGAGCGAGAGCATCCATCTCATGCCGAAGTACGGCCCCAGGCTCGATGAGGACGACTCGAGCATCTTCGCCAACTATGCGGGCTTTCTCGATCACTCGACGAAGTTCATTCCCACATGGGTGAAGGTTGCGGTCGCGCTCGCTCTTGGGTTGGGCACAATGGTCGGCTGGAAACGCATCGTCGTGACCGTCGGCGAAAAGATCGGCAAGACGCATCTGACTTACGCGCAGGGAGCGGCGGCCGAGCTGATCGCAATGGCAACGATTCTGGGCGCCGACAGGTTCGGTCTTCCGGTGAGCACGACACACGTTCTCTCATCGGGAATTGCCGGATCGATGGCTGCGAATAACAGCGGGCTTCAACTGAAAACTCTGCGCAACATTGCACTGGCGTGGTTCTTTACGCTGCCTGCCGCGGCCATGCTCTCGGGTGGGCTCTACTGGCTGTTCAATCAGTTCGTCAGATAGCGAACGGAGCGATTGCGGTTCTCCGGGCCAGTTTGGACGACACCCTGTCTCTGTGCAAAACGCGTCCTTAATCACACCGATCATCAGGTCAAATGGCTGCGCCGTTCTTATACACTCAGAGGGGAATGAGCCTTAAAGCCAAGATCGAAGCCGTCATCTATGCCTCAGAAGAACCTGTAACCCTCGCACAGCTAGTCGGGCTGTTAGGCCAGGAGGCCCAGGTCGAGCTGGACCAGATCGCCGCTGCACAACACTCGCTCGCGCTTGGCGAAGGCGAGGTTGTCGATGCCGATCGGGCAGACAGCGTCGAAGCGAACGATGCCGACGCACTCAATGCCGAGGTGGTTGCCGAGGAGGCTACCGAGCCTGCTGTTGAGCGCGAAGCTGCTCCGGTGGCTACCGAGCCGGACGCGGCAGTTGAGGGCGACGCTGACAAGCTGGCTGTGCGTGAGGCCAAAGACGAGAAGGAGAAGTCCCGGCGGCTGCGCGAATACTTTCGCTCGCTGCTCGATGAGCTTGTCTCCGACTATGCAAACGGCGATCGCGGCTTGGAGATACGCGAGGTGGCCAGCGGCTACCGCCTTGCAACCAAGCCCGAGTATCACGATGCAGTTCGTGGCTTTGTGAAGTCGCTGAAGCCGCCGCTGAAGCTCTCGCTGCAGGCGCTCGAAACGCTTGCCGTCGTCGCGTACAAGCAGCCGGTGACAGCCCCTGAGGTCTCCGAGATTCGCGGCGTGGACTCAGGCGGCGTGCTCGGCAGCCTGATGACGCGCAAGCTGGTCACGACAGCGGGCCGCAAGCAGGTCATTGGACGTCCCATTCTCTACAAGACGACCAAGGACTTCCTGCTGCGCTTCGGCTTGAAGGACATCAACGAGCTTCCCTCGATCGAAGAGTTCGAGAAGATGGCCGGGGAGCTGGCCGAGCAGGAAGAGATCCCGATGGACTCGGTCGCCCATGAGCACCATGCTCCTGAGTCGCCGGGTGAGCTTGAGGAAGAGCGGCACACCCATCTTCCCCAGGCCGATGGCAGTCCAGACCCCGTGGACGATCCGCTGGACGACCAGCTACCCGACGATACCCTGAGCGATGAGAGCGTTTCAGCCGTTGGTGTGGAATCGAAGCAGGACTGAATGTACTCCGTCCCTGATAACTGGATACACTGGTAGCTGAGCAACACTTGACCGCGATGAGCAGCTCCGCAGTCGGAAAGCTGGAACCAGTGTCGAAAAACAATCCCAAGAGCAAACCGGACCCTTCCCAGGAAGCTCCCACAGGCGACCGCCTGCAGAAGATCCTTGCGCAGGCCGGCATCGCCAGCCGCCGCAAGGCTGAAGAGATCATCCTCGAAGGCCGCGTTCAGGTAAACGGCCAGACCGTCACAGAGCTTGGTACGCGCGCCGACATCACCCGCGACCATATCCGCGTCGATGGCAAGCTGCTCCACGGGCGCGAGCAGCAGCGCTACTACATGCTCAACAAGCCGCGCGGCTACGTCACCACGCTCGCAGACCCTGAGAAGCGGCCTACAGTGATGGAATTGATGACAAAGACCAAGGGACCCCATGGGGACCACGTCCGTCTCTATCCCGTCGGCCGGCTGGATTACCTCTCCGAAGGCCTGCTCCTGATGACGAACGACGGGGACCTCGCCAACCGCTTGTCAAAGGCGGCGGCCGGCGTGGAGAAGACCTATCTTGTGAAGGTTTCGGGGGTGCCCACCGCTGAAGGGATTGAGCAGCTTCGGCGAGGCATCATGATCGATCGCGGCCGCCTCAACGAGATACGCAGTGGACGCCGGGACCGGGTCATCACGGCACCGGCGAAGGTGGAGCAGGTGCGGGGTGGCGACAATCCCTGGTACGAGTTGACCTTGACCGAAGGCCGCAATCGACAGATACGAAAGATGTTTGAAGAGATCGGCCATCACGTCGAAAAGATCCGGCGGATCGGCTACGGCGCTCTTCGCCTCGATGTGCCCCCAGGCGATTTCCGCGAGTTGACTGCGGGCGAAGTGACTGCGCTGGGTCGCGCCGCGCGTGGGCAGAAGGTCACTCCTAAGCAAAAGATGCCGGAGCATGCACAGCTCAAAAAGCCCGTTCCGCCAAAGTCAGCCAAACGGCGGCCGGTAAGAGACAGGCGATTCTCATAGATCATTTGTCGTAGGTGAAGAGGGCCAGGCTGAATCTAGTTAGGCACCTGCCGGAAGGGCTGGCGACGGCCATTTCTACAGCAAATTTAAATCTTTTGAAACACCCTGTTGATATCCCACAAAAGTTCGTTGTGATTCTATTGACACGTCACGATCCGGGCGAACAGAATACTCCCGCTGTTCATCTTTCGGTTGGTGACAAACGACCTTCTGGAAGCATCCAACTGAATATCGTCCGGGTAAACGGCGCAACAGCCATTAGCCAGCAGAACGAGGGTGTTGTGAGCAGTAAAGGAGTAGCGGTGGCAATTGAAAAGGCAACATTTGGAGCAGGTTGTTTTTGGGGTGTTGAAGCCAGGTTCAATGAAGTAACTGGAGTGATCGACACAGCGGCGGGCTACGAGGGCGGAGATCTCGAGCACCCAACCTATAAAGATGTTTGTACCGACCGCACCGGCCATGCGGAAGTCGTTCAGGTAACCTTCGACAACTCTCGGCTGAGTTACGAAGCGCTGCTGGACGCGTTCTTCGCGCTTCACGACCCCACGCAGGTCAACCGGCAGGGGCCGGACTGGGGAACCCAGTACAGGAGCGTCATCTTCACACACAATGACCGGCAGGCTAGCGAAGCTCGGGCAAAGATCGCCGAGTTGAACGCCTCGGGCATGTATCGCGATACGATCGCGACGCAGGTTCATCCCACCCGCACCTTTTGGAAGGCGGAGGAGTACCACCAGCGCTATCTGGAGAAGCGCGGCATGGTTAGCTGCCATATCTGATTGCGAATGAAGACAACAACGAGCCGAGGGGTCCTTTTGTTGCAGGCTCCTCGGCAACCTTTTGCCTGAAATGTGGTAAACTACTCTTGCGAGTAGTAATGAACTATCCGCAAAGCATCGCAGGCGAAGACTTCAGCTTATATCGAAGATCTGGCCAGAGACTGCGATCGCTTCCTCCCATCGCCTGTCTTTTCACCACGAAAATGTGGAGACATGAGTTGGTTGCTCTGGCTGGAGGCACGTCATCGGACGCGCTTCGCCGTGCAGCAGCAGCTTTTCGCGAATCAGATCCCGAGAGCCATGCTGAATCCAGGATTGGCGGCCAGTGCCGCATCTGCATTTCTCTGTCTGGTCGAATGAATCGGCCTTATACCAAAGGATTTTTCTTGACTACAGCAACTCTTGAGCAGCATCCGGTCTCGCAGGAACTCCCTGCGGAGCCCACACCCTCCTCCCCAAACCAGCGTTTTATCGACTTCAACATCCCGGACTCCCTCAAGAGCCGTCTGACGAACGCTGGATTCATCAACCCGACGCCGGTGCAGGCTGGAGCGATTCCGCCGGCACTCGATGGCTCCGATATCCTTGCCACTGCCTCAACTGGTACTGGCAAGACCCTCAGCTTCCTCGTACCCATCATCGAGCGCCTGGATGCGACCTCTGTGCCCAGCACGCGCGCAAAGCGTAACCCCATCCGGGCCCTCATTCTTCTTCCTACGCGCGAATTGGCAATGCAGGTCCTGGACGTTTACTGGAAGCTGATGCCCAGCGCAAAGCATGATGCCACGCTGATCTGCGGAGGACTCTCAGAGAACGTTCAGTTTGACAACCTCGACCGCGGTCCTCGTCTTGTAGTCGCAACTCCGGGCCGCCTTGAGGACTTCCTCCGCCGCCGTGAGATCGATCTCTCCAAGGTCGAAATGTTCGTTCTCGACGAGGTCGACCGGATGCTCGACATGGGCTTTCTGCCAGCCATCCGCCGTATCGTCACTGCCGTTCCCAAGACGCGGCAGACGATGTGTTACTCGGCTACGCTCGATGCCAACATCCAGGAGATCGTTCGTGACTACGTGAAGAATCCTGTTCGCATCGAGATCGGAAGCACCTCGAAGCCTTCGGACCGGGTTGAGCTGCGCGCCTATACGGTGATGCAGGACCAGAAACTCGGCCTGCTGAACCAGATGCTGAACGAAGAGCAGGGAACGTTCCTGGTCTTCTCGCGTACCAAGCATGGCGCCGACCGTATCGCGCGCAAGCTCGAGAAGCTGGGCCACGACACGAACGCCATCCACGGCGACCGCTCGCAGTCACAGCGCACGGCGGCTCTCAAGGGCTTCGCGACCGGCAAGCACCGCGTTCTTGTGGCGACCGACGTTGCCGCGCGCGGTATCGATGTCTCCGACATCGCGCACGTCGTCAACTACGACCTGCCGAACGCCAGCGAGGACTTCGTTCATCGTATTGGCCGCACGGGGCGCGCCGGCGCGAAGGGCGTTGCGACGACCTATGTCATGCCGCAGGAGCGTCACGAAGCCCGCAAGCTGGAGCGCGAACTGAAGATAAAATTCGACTGGCGCGAGGCCGATAAGAACCTCGAGAAGGAGGAGCGCAACAAGCCCCTAGACCTCAACGCGCTTCCCGCTGCTTCGTCCGACCCCATCGATGCGCTGCTTGCACTGGAGACGCGCTCCTGGCGCAACGGTTCCGGGCAGGACAGCGAAGCGTCAAACAGTGGTCGTCCTGGCGGGTTTCGCGGACGTCGTAAAGGCAACGCCGCCCGCCCGCAGGGTCACGGTAAGAGCAATAACGCGCACCCCGGACGCAATGCCTCGCACCCGCGCGGCGGCAACTCAGGCAACCGGCCATCCCGCGGCAACCGGGGACGCTGACAGTCCTCCACAACGCTCCGCCCGCAGGCCAACCAGCCCAGGCGGAGCTTGTGCTTCGTTCACATCGCGCGACAGACTTAACCGGACTCAATGGCACCGGAAAACCGACCTTCATGAACGTTCGCTTAGAGTGAGTGGTGGCCCCCCGTCGAGTTGGCAGGTCCTTACCTCCGGTCTGTATAAATCATGCATTACACTGGCTCAGCACAACAGGCTGCTTAAACTATGCCCAACGATCAAGCTGAGGGAACACAGGTGCGTTGCACCGGTTCCATGCAAAGCTACCTGCGATATGAACGCATCTTCGTCACAGTTTTTCTGCTGTTCGCATGCGCGACCCTGGGGCACTTTTCGCATGAATCCTATTACATTTATTCAACAGATCACCATGTCTCTCTGTTTGAGGCGCCGAAGGTGCTTTATGCGCCCGAGGCCTATCGAGTCGCGATTCCATGGCTAGGGCGTTTAGTCGCTCACGTTGTTCCTGGTTTGGATTCAAGCGTTATCTATGCGGCTATCGGCGTTCTATTCATTTTCCCCGCTTTGTACTTGTTCTATCTCCTGGCGGTGAAGGACATCGCGGTCGAGCGCTCGATATACGGCCGCGTTGCCGCCGTTGCGCTATTTCTGGCATTCATCCAGTTTCCTTTGACCTGGGTTGTTCCCTGGCAGCGTCCTGAAACACTGCCAAATACCTTCTATCTGGCTGGCGTTCTCTGGTTGCTTTCGAAACAAACCAGAGGCGTTCTGCCAATTGTGTCGCTTTTGGTGCTGACACTCTGGCAGAGCTTCGTTCGTGCCGATATCCCCTTTGTCTTCGGTACGGCGCTGGCCCTGGGAAGCATGTTTGGCGATGCGTTCGCGGATTTCGGCAGCAGGCGCTCCAATCTCCTGACTGGAGGGGCTATCGCTGCCCTAGCGGTGACGATACAGCTTTACCTGCAGCGAATACGCTTTCCACATCTGGAGTACCCTCCGGACACCGCAGTTGTTCAGTTGTGGCGCAACGTTACTCCTCATGGGATTGTTGGCTTTGCGCTGGCAATGATGCCTGTTGCTCTTGTCGTATTGATACTCCAGGTGAAGCGAGTTCGAGTCACAGCGTTCGATTCCCTGGTGTTGGTTGCCAGCGGCCTCTACCTTCCGCTTTGGCTCACGGTGGGTATTGTGAGTGAAGTTCGCATCTTTGTCCCGTTCCTCTTTGCTGTTTGTGCCGTAGGCGCCAGGCTGGGAGCGGCAACTGCCATCAATGCGATTGAAGGCCATGGCTGAGGCGTGCAATCTCCCAGGCGATGTGTAAGCCTCACGTTTGAATGGTGGCAGGCTTAGCGCCTGCAATGCAGTGAAGGCTGTAAAATAGAAGAAATACGATGATCTCCGTTTCGAATGTCACTATGCGCTATGGATCGAAGCTCCTCTTTGAGGATGTTTCGGTCACGTTCACCACGGGCCGCCGCTACGGCCTCACCGGCCCCAATGGCGCCGGCAAATCCACCTTCATGAAGGTGCTCACCGGCGAGATCGACGCCCAGAAGGGCTCTGTCGTTCGCCCTAAAAAAGTCGGCGTCCTCAAGCAGGACCAGTACGAGTTCGACGCCTATCGCGTGATCGACACCGTCATCATGGGCAACAAGGCCCTGTGGGCGGCGCTTGAAGAACGTGAGCGCATCTACGAGAAGCCGGAGCTGACGGACGAAGACGGTTCGCGCCTCGGAGAGCTCGAGGGCATCGTCGGCGACGAGGACGGCTATGAGGCCGAGTCGAACGCCGCAGTGCTGCTGCAAGGCCTCGATATCCCAGACGAAGTGCACGAACGCAAGATGAGCGAACTGCAGGGCGGCCAGAAGGTCCGCGTGCTCCTTGCGCAGGCCCTCTTCGGCAACCCCGAAGCTCTGCTGCTCGACGAGCCGACGAACTATCTCGATCTCGACTCCATCCACTGGCTGGAGAACTTCCTCAACCGCTACAACGGCACAGTGATCACCATCTCGCACGATCGCTACTTCCTCAATTCAGTCTGCACGCATATCGCCGACATCGACTACGAGACGATCATCACCTACACCGGCGGCTACGACGACATGGTTCTGCAGAAGACGCAGGTCCGCTCCCGCATCGAGAGCCAGAACGAGCAGCGCGAAAAGAAGATCGCTCAGCTCAACGATTTCATTGCGCGCTTCTCCGCCGGTACGCGCAGCTCGCAGGTCAACTCGCGTAAGAAGGAAGTCGAGCGGCTTGCAACGACCGAGCTTGCACGCTCGAATATCCAGCGCCCGTACATTCGCTTCGAAATGCTGCGCCCCTCGGGCAAGCACCTGCTCGAAGTCGAAGGCGTCAACAAGTCCTACACTCAACCCGACGGTAAGACAGAACACGTGATCAATAACTTCTCCTCCGCCGTCATGCGCGGTGAGAAGGTTGTTCTCATCGGCCGCAACGCGCAAGGCAAGACGACGATGCTCAAGGCGCTGCTGGCCAACGCCGGGCTCGACGAGTCGCAGGCCTCCGACATCGACTCAGGCACCGTGAAATGGGGCCACGAGGCGCAGATTGGTTACTTCGCGCAGGACCACAAGGGCTCGATCCAACTCGGCATGACGGCGGCCGACTGGCTGCACCAGTTCGACCCGCAGGCCACCAAGGAAGACATCCGCGGCATTCTCGGCCAGATGCTCTTCCGCGGCGAAGAGGGCAACAAGAAGACGGATGCGCTCTCAGGCGGAGAGGCAGCGCGGTTGCTCTTCTGCAAACTGATGCTGCAGAAGCCGAATGTGCTTGTGCTTGACGAGCCGACGAACCACCTCGACCTCGAGAGCATCAACGCACTCAACCAGGCGATCCAGAAGTACGAGGGCACCGTCTTCCTCGTCACACATGACCAGGACCTGATCGAAGAGGCCGGCACGCGCATCTGGCACTTCGAGGGCGGCCCCGACGATTTCCGCATTACGGACCACAAGGGGCCGTATGAGGAGTATCAGCAGCAGCTTGCTGTTGCCGCAAAGTAGCGCATATTTATTCAGGCGTCATACAAGAAGAGCGCGGCATTATCGCCGCGCTCTTCTTTTTATGCATGTTCTATACAGTGTTTATGCAGCTTTTCGCGCCTCTATCCTTCGGCATGGAATAATAGAAAAGAGAAGTCACTCTACTTCTTCAAAAAATCAGGCTCAGGCGGTCGATATGGCAAGTTCAACCCTGCACAGCGACACAGCAGAAGATCTCAAGGTGCAATCCACCACAACCTCGCGCCTCATCGCGCTTGAGGACAAGTACGGCGCGCACAACTACAAGCCTCTGGATGTCGTTGTCGAGCGCGCCTCAGGTGTGTGGATCTATGACGTCGAAGGCCGGCGGTATCTCGACTTCCTCGCCGCGTACTCTGCCGTCAACCAGGGCCACTGCCATCCCCGCATCCTTGCCGCCATGCAGGAGCAGGCGCAGCGCGTTACGCTGACCTCGCGCGCCTTCCGCAACGACCAGCTTCCGCTCTTCTACAAGGAGGTCTCCGACCTCACCGGCTATGAGATGACGCTGCCCATGAACTCCGGCACCGAGGCCGTCGAGTCCGCGCTGAAGCTCGCGCGCAAGTGGGGCTACAAGGTCAAGGGCATTCCCGAGGGCAAGGCCGAGATCATCGTCTGCGAGAACAACTTCCATGGCCGCACGATCTCAATCATCAGCTTCTCCACCGAACCGCAGTACCGCGACGGCTTCGGCCCTTATCTCTCCGGCTTCAAGATCATTCCGTTCGGCGATGCTGCAGCTCTCCGTGAGGCGATCACGCTCAACACCGCAGCCTTCCTCGTCGAGCCGATTCAGGGCGAAGCGGGTGTGCTGATTCCGCCCGCCGGCTACCTGGCCGAGGCGGCCGCGATCTGCAAAGAGAACAACGTTCTCTTCATGGCCGACGAGATTCAATCGGGCCTCGGCCGCACGGGCAAGCTCTTTGCCTATGAGCACGAGGGGATCAGGCCAGATGTGCTCATCGTTGGCAAGGCGCTCGCAGGCGGCTTCTATCCCGTCTCAGCGGTTCTTGCTTCGCGCGAGATCATAGGCCTGCTCAATCCCGGTGACCACGGCAGCACCTTCGGTGGAAATCCGATGGCCTGCGCGGTTGCGCGTGCCTCGATTCGCGTCATCGTCGAAGAACGGCTCGCCGAGCGCTCTGCCGAACTGGGCAGGCTGCTGATCGACCGCATCCGGCAGATTCGCAGCCCGCAGATTCGAGAAGTACGCGGCATGGGCCTCTGGGTTGCCATCGAACTGAACGGCCCGGCGCGTCCCATCTGCGAGGCGCTCATGCGTGAGGGTCTTCTCTGCAAGGAGACGCACGACAACGTCATCCGCCTCGCTCCTCCGCTCACCATCGAGCGCGAAGACCTGCTCTGGGCCTGCGACCGCATCAAGGCAGTCCTCGAAGAGATGGCATAGCCGTCAAAGGCTATGCCACAACTACTTCGCTGGCGTATCCCGCATCGGGAAGCCCCGTGTTCTGCAGAGTAAGATTGCACGGCCGATAACTGCCGTCATGCTGGCAGCGGACTGCAACGCTGTTCGCCAGCGTCGCCTTCGCATCGATCTTCCGCGACTTGGGGAAGAGCCATACCGGGTTCCACGACTCGTGCTTCGTATCGAGCGCATATTTGGCCTCCGTTGGGCATGGATACTTCGCCAGCATTGTGGGGTCGATCGTTAGCCCCAGTGCCGCAGCTTTACACATCATCCACCCCAGCGGGATCTCCGACAGGGCAGAGCCGCTATCAGCGTCTTCTGCATAGCCGCCGCCTATATCCGAGTGGACACCGGTAAAGTAGACCTGCGAGATCGTCTGTCCCGGAGCCGGAGGCGTTGTCCAAAGCGTCGCCGGAAACTCTTCTCTCTTTTCATCGATCGCGACGGCGTGATACGCGTTCAGAATTCGGGGGTTGAGGCCCGTGTCCAGGAACCCATACAGCAGCGGACTCACACCGCCGATGATTGCAGGTATTCCTAGCGCGCCTACCGTGTCCCAGACACCAACCATCTTGATCTGAGGCTGAACCATGCCATACGAACTCAACGTCGCCAGCATCTCTACTCGCTTGTCCTTGTTCCGGTACGCTTCAAACGCAACTTCAACCTGGTTCGGGTCGGGATTCTTGGTAGGCAGGCCGCAAGCACCAATCATTCCGGCTATGCTTCGCGCCGTGTAGGCTCCGCGGCTGAAGCCGAAGATGAAGATGTCATCGCCCTCTTCGTAGATGCTGGCAATACTCGAATAGCCATCCTTGACCTTCTGGAAGAGGCCGAAGCCGAAGGCTCCCCCTGCCAGCTTCTCAATCGGCAATCCATCCGCGCCAACGCCCGGATCGTAGAACTTGAATTGTTGCCCCGGAATGGAGGAGATTGCGTTGGATATCTTCCAGACGTTGCTGTTGTTTCCCGTGCCGTCCCATGTCCCGTCCGCGCAGAATGCAATTCGTCGGCTCATCGTCGTCCCTCTCACGATTCATAGATTGTGTTGGGGGCCCGTGGCACACACAATACCACCTCTCTCGCGATGGCGACTACGCAGGTTGAAGAATTCATGCGGCAGCTAAATCTTTTCAGGGCAAGGTTTGCGTCATTTCGCTTTGTCCGGCTCCGCGCGAAACGCTGCGAACGCGCGCTCCAACCCTTCACGCGTCGAGATCAGCGGCTGCCACCCGATGCTCTTCAGCTTCGTATTGCTGAACTGGTTGCCGCCCCACATCGCCCGCGTCTTGTAAGGCGTAAAGATTGCTGGAAGTTGTCCCTTCGATTTGGCGCTGTACCTCTCCACCATCTTCGATCCCCACATCAGCGCGAAGTAGGGAACCGGGATCGACTTCACCGGCTTCACCTTGCGTTTGTAGAGCTTCAGATACTCACGCGAGGTCACCAGATCGTCGTCCACCACGTTGAAGACCTGCCCATCCACACCCTCATGCAAGGCAGCGACGACAATTGCCTCGGCGCAGTTGTCCACATAGGTCAGCGGCAGCAGGTTCTTCCCGCCAAGGTGAAGAAACCTTCCGAAGAGACTCAGGCCCACGCGGTTTGAGAAGTGTCCTCCCCCGGGCCCATAGATCACGCCCGGCCGCAGCACCACCAGCTCGAAGCCATACCGCTCGCGATACTCCCAGAACAACTGCTCCTGCCTGAGCTTCGAGTGCGAGTACACATCGCGCTGCTCCGGGTGCCGCTCGAGCGGCGTGCTCTCATCGACCATCGCGCCGCGCGGCAACTCCGCGACTCCCATCGCGCCAAACGAGCTGACCAGGACTACGCGTATCGGCCGCAACTCGTTCACCACGGCCTCCAGCAGGTTGCGTGAGGCGACGACCGAGTCCAGGAACAT
This sequence comes from Acidobacteriota bacterium, assembly GCA_018268895.1. NCBI lineage: Bacteria > Pseudomonadati > Acidobacteriota > Acidobacteriota bacterium. Next base: position 138,502 of record JAFDVP010000001.1, read on the forward strand.
CTCCGCCGGCGAACCCTTCAGCGCCGCTGCTGCGTGGATCACGATGCCGCATCCAGTCAGCGCCGAGCTAATCTCCACCGCGTTGCGCAGATTGACCGCAACATACTCCAGCCTTGCCGCTGGATATCGTGCGGCGATGGCATCAAGCCCACAGGCCTTCGATTTGTCGCGCAACATGCAGCGCAGGTCGGTCTCTCCGTGCGCGAGCAGCCGCTCGACGATGGCCTTGCCCAGAAAACCTCCGGCTCCGGTGACAAGTATCTTCATCGCGCACCCTCCGTCACCGTCGGCGGATACACCTGTCCGATCACGCGGTCCATTACGTCGGCCACGCGCACAATCTCGGAGTAGGGAATCGGGGGAGCGCCGCCGTCCCTGATCCCTGCGTAAAACAGCTCCAGTAGCTTCGACATGCCTGCAAAGAAGTGAAACTCGGCGCGCCGGAACTGGCCGACGTTTTTCTTCGCCTCGCCCAGATACCTCCCCGCCATCTGCAATGGAGGGGCCAGCCGTCCCACCGCGCTCGGATACCTTTGCGATGCCGTAGATACAACGGTGCGGTTGTTGAAGTCGACCTCCACCGTCGCTTTCGTTCCGTATACCTTCAGCGTGTTCGCCACCGGCCGCGCATGAGAGCATAGGCTGCCATACGCCGACACTCCACCTGCGCGCAAAAACACACGAAGCTCATCCAGCATGGCGTCCGTTGCATCGCCGCGCACGGCCTCGCGCCGCTTGAACGCAAAGGCGTGGATCTCGGGCTCCACGTCCGGAAACAGCGGAACGATGCGGTTGAAGATGTGGTCCATCATGTTCTGAAACAGCTTTCCAGGCAGCCGATGGACCCAGTGCCCGGCATCGCTCATCAGCGCCTGGCCGTAGGCTCCCGCAAGGTCGTAGCCGATGAAGGCTTCAACATGCACTGGCTCGCCAATCACGTCACGCGCTAGCATCTCCTTGAACTGCATCGCAGGCGGATCGAAGTTGGGCCAGTAGTTGATCGTCATCTGCCGCCCGCCTGCAACCACTGCGCCAATCAACTCGCGCGAGGCTGAAGCCGTTAGCGCCAGCGGCTTTTCCAGAAAGACATGAGCGCCGGCCTCGACACACTGCCGTGTCAGTGGCACATGCGCGGCAGGCGGCGTCGTGATGTGTACGACGTCCAGGCGCTCCTTCGCCAGCATCTCGCCCACGTCACCATACCAAGCGGGAACGCCGTAGCGCACCGCAAGCTGCTCGGCCAGCAGGGGCTCGCGATCGCACACGGCGGCGAGCTCCGCACCATCGAGGTGTTTGACGACCTCGGCATGCCCATCGGCGATCTTTCCGCAGCCAACGATTCCTACGCGCAGTGTCTTCAGAGACGGCATCTCTATCAGGTTACAGAAAGCAGGCGATGCAATGGCAGCTCTCTTCCGCCAATGCAGTAACGCGTGCGATAACCCTATCGCATTGCGCTTTATGTGGAACGCTTTCGCGCATTCTCACAAAATGGCATACTAACCATCCAGTAAGCGCAACGACATCGGGAAGGGAAGTGCCTGTAGTTTATGCCAGAGACCGAACCAGCCAGAGAGCCTGTAAAAGCCCGGGGAAGAAATGTGCTCGGTCAGCCGCTGGAGGTCTGCGGATGCCAGCCGATGACAGGCTTCTATCGCACGGGCTGCTGCGAGACCGGTCCGGACGATCTCGGTGTCCACACCGTCTGCTGCATCGTCAGTGAGGAGTTTCTGCGTGTTTCCCGGCTGCTCGGCAATGACCTGAGCACCCCCATGCCCCAGTTCGGTTTTCCTGGCCTGAAGTCCGGCGACCGATGGTGCGTCTGCGCCGCTCGCTGGTTCGAGGTCCAGCAGGAAGGCGCAGGCTGCCCCATCATCCTGGAGGCCACACACGAGGCGACGCTCGCCATCGTTCCCTTCGAAATCCTCATTCAATACGCTGTCATCCCCGACACGCTGCATTAGCGGCAGCACAAAGTGGCCGGAAGAGGTGCCTGGCAGTTCCGGCTTCATCGACCTGGTTCCAGCTAAAAAAGCGTCGTGTATCGACGTAAGACTTCTAAAAGCCTGTCAATAAGAGAGGTCCACGCGAACCTCTCTTGACAATTGCCTACTATTGGCTTGAACTTAGGAGTATTACCAGATTTCACCTTCAAGCCCAAACTGAATCCAGCTTCGGCAGATTTCACAGCCGAATGCAGCGGTTAGCCCTCGACTTCTCCGAGTACCGCCCTACATCGTGTTGTTCTTCAAGGAGCCAGTACACAATGAGCGATTCCTCAGGTTTTAAACGCCTACTGACAGTGGTTGCAGCGGCCCTTCTGGCCATCTCGACTGCCTTGCCCGCTTCCGCGCAGAATGCCGCCGTGGGCAACATTACAGGAACCGTTACCGATGCCACGGGCGCGGCCATCCCAGGTGCAACTGTCACTGTACTCAACAACGACACCGGGGCGACACGTTCCGTGACCGCAGGAGCAAATGGAGATTTTACCGCCCCGTTTCTGCAGCCCGGCCACTATGAACTCATCTTTTCAGGCGCCGGCTTCGGCAAGGTCGACCGTAAGAACCTTGTCCTGACCGTCGGCCAGACGCTCGCCGTCGATGCCACTCTCCCAAATGCTTCGGCGTCGTCGGAGATCACAGTGACCGATGCTTCTCCGCTGATCGACACCGAGAAGACCGAGGTATCGCAGACGGTCGATTCGCAACTGGTCGCCAATTTGCCCGTAAACGGCCGCCGCTGGGACAACTTCGTGCTGCTCACTCCCAACGTGGTTCCCGACGGCAATACGGGCCTGGTCTCGTATCGTGGAATCTCCGGCCTCTACAACACCAACCTCGTTGACGGCACCAATAACCAGCAGGCCTTCTTCTCCGAGGCGCGAGGCCGCTCGCTGGGCGCGCCCTATGTCTTTTCGGCTGACTCGATCAAGGAGTTCCAGTCCTCCGCCTCCGGCTACTCAGCCGAGTTTGGCCAGGCCGCCGGCGGTCAGATCAACGCCATCACCAAGTCCGGCACCAACGCCATCCACGGCGACCTGTTCTACACGCTGCGTTACCCTTCGCTCAACGCGCTCGATCCCTTCGCCAAGTTCACCGGACGCAACAACAATCAGCCGTTCCTTTTGCAGCCGACGGTGCATCAGCAGCAGCAGTTCGGCGGCTCTGTCGGCGGCCCCATCATCAAGGACAAACTCTTCTACTTCTTCACCTACGACGGTTTCCGCAAGGTGAACCCCATCCTCTTCACGTCGTCCGTCCCCAGCGCAACCATCCTTAGCTACGCCACCACGTCGCCCAGTGCTACGTGTCCGGCTGGCGTTACGTATCAGCAGTGCCTGGCTGCGGCGCAGTACATCGTCAACAGTCTGACTGCATTTCCTCGCGATACGAAGCAGGACATCTTCTTCCCCCGCCTCGACTATCAGCTCAACGAGAAGAACCATCTCTCCGCCAGCTTCAACTGGCAGAACTTCAAGCTGCCGAACGGCTACCGCACCGACAACACACGCAACAACGACTCCAACACCTCGAACGGCCGTAACGACTTCCACGAGCGCTTCCTGGTAGCCAACTGGGAGTCCGTCGTCACTGCGAATTCGGCGAACGCTCTGCACTTCCAGTGGTCGCGCGATCTTGAAACCAGCGGCTCGAACGCACCCGGGCCCGCGACCTCCATCTCCGGTCTCTTCTCTTACGGCGGCAACCTCGCCCTTCCTCGCCCCGCCTTTCCCGACGAACATCGCTGGCAGGTGGCCGATGTCTATTCCATCACCAGGGGCAAGCACTCCATGAAGGCTGGCGTGGACCTCAACTTCATCCACGAATACATCGCCAACCTCTTTCAGGGCAACGGAAACTATACCTACTCCGGAGCTCCCTCGGCGGCGTTCGGCAACTGGGTCCAGGACGTCTACGGCCTGAACGGCGCGCGCCACTATCAGAATTACACGCAGGTCGCCGATCAGCTGAGCAAGGTCCCCGGTTCGGACGATTTCTGGAACAAGGACCTCTCTGCCTTTGCTGAAGACAGCTGGAAGATCGTCCCCACTCTCACCGTGACTGCCGGCGTCCGGTATGACACGCAGCTTGTGCCGCAGCCTCCGCGTCCGTATACGACCAGCGCTAATGGACAGCCGAGCCCTCTTGGCCGCCTCTATACCAGCACCATCAATATCAACTACAAGATGTTCCAGCCACGCCTGGGCTTCTCCTGGTCGCCGATGTCCGGGACCGTTGTGCGTGGTGGATACGGCATGTTCTACGGCCTGACCTCGAACTCCACCTTCTACGCGCTGCGCGTCGAGAACGGCGTCTTCCAGCAGCAGTACAACTTCTCCAACCCAACTGCCGCTGGCGCTCCCGCCGCTCCGAACGTCCTCTTCACGCCTCCCGGGCCGGCGCTCGCTGCGCCCTTCGCGGGAGCTGCCACACCGCAGACCGTTGGTCTTGGAAATGCGACGTTGCCCACGATATCCTTCCGTGGTCTCAGCCCATCGTTCTCCAACCCCTTCACGCACTCCATGGACCTCAGTGTCGAGCAGGAGCTTCCGCTCCACTCTTCGCTCTCGCTCGGCTATGTGGGCACGCGCGGTATGCGTCTGCCGTACTTCATCGATGTCAACCAGCCCGCACCTTCCAGAACGCAGACCTACGATGTCTACAACACGGCCGGCGTTCTGACGCAGCAGGTGACTGTACCTTTCTCCCCTGCGACCTCAGCTCGTCTATCACCCGGCGACGGCAGCCTTCTTGCGGGATTCAGCGGCCTCAACTCGTGGTATCACTCGCTCGCCGTCACCGTGCGCAAGCCCATGGGCCACGGCGTACAGCTTCTCCTCAACTACACCTGGGCCAAGGCGATGGATAACAGCCAGGTCTCCGGCGTCAACGGAACCTTCAACGGCACGAATATCATCCTCGATCCCACTAACCTCAAGAACAACTATCCCAGCAACATCAATATGACCCGCGAGTATTCAAGGTCTGATCTCGACATGCGCTCGCGCTTCGTCGGAAGCCTGGTCGCCACGTCGAACTTCACCGTGCCCGCGTACGCGCGCCACGTTGTCAACGGCTGGACGCTCTCCGGCACATACACCGCGCAGTCTGGCATTCCGCTGACTGCGTTCATGTCGAACAACCCGTCGTCCTCGGGCGCAGCATACTCCGGCCTTGACGGCACAGCGACCGGCCTCGGCGTCAACCTGAACAACGCGCCTGGCGGAGCTTTCGGACGCGCTCCGTTCCTTGGCCGCAATGCGTATGTCTACGGTGGCGTGCGCAACCTCGACGCTCGTCTCTCGCGCGACTTCCCCATCCACGAATCGATTAAGTTCCAGATTCTGATGGAGGCCTTCAACGCGGTCAACAAGCGCCAGGTGCTCGGCGTCTCCAACCTGGCCTACTCCTTCGCCGCGCCACTTACAACCGGCGGCAACGCTCGCATCGTTCCCTATACCGCGACCGCGTTTGGCACTCCAACGCAGACGACGGGCGTTCTTTACGGCCCCCGCCAACTGCAATTTGCGGCCAAGCTGTTCTTCTAAACTGCAACCAATGCCCAAAAGCAAGCCCGGCGGATAGCCGGGCTTACTTTTGGCAAGAAGGTTTTCTTCAACGCGTCCCATCCCCAGCCGATCCAAGGGGATGTGCAAAAAACGAAGAGGTGGTGCGCCCGAGAAGATTCGAACTTCTGACCTACAGCTTCGGAGGCTGCCGCTCTATCCAGCTGAGCTACGGGCGCGTATCTCTAGCCTAGCATGATGGCCCACGATTGACAGGTCTCCATGGCACGGTTCAGCATCGAACTGTTGTAGCTGCATCACTTCAGTCCGTGAAAGAGAGACACACCATGCTTTTCCGCCCCGTCGCTTCGTTTGCCTGTACCATGCTCCTCGCCGCCTCTGGATTGGCGCAGGGTGCCAAGCCCGTCCCCAGCCCGCCCGAGTCGGCCAATGTCCAGCTCAAGAGCGGGTCGATCACCGTCAAATACGGTGCCCCGTCGATGCGCGGCCGCAAGATCGTGGGAGAGCTCGTTCCCTACGGCAAGGTCTGGCGCACAGGCGCGAATGAGGCCACAAGCCTTGAAACCAACGTGGCGCTTAAGATCGGCGGCACCAGCGTTCCGGCTGGGACCTACACGTTTTTTACTCTGCCCGGTGAAAGCCAGTGGCTGCTGATCGTCAACAAGCAGACCGGCGAGTGGGGCCTCGACTACCACCAGGACCACGACCTCGCCCGCATTCCCATGAAGTCCGCAAAGCTCGCCTCGCCGCAGGAGAAGATGTCGATTTCGTTTGAGAACACCAGCGGCAACTCTACTGAGCTTCACGTTAAGTGGGAGAACACCGACGTCTCCGTGCCCATCACCGCGCAATAGGCATCAGTGGTTCCGTTCGGTCGCTGTTTTTGGATAGAGTGTCATCCTGAGCGAGGCGCGCAGCGCGAAGTCGAAGGACCTGCGGTTTGTCCGTGACGGGAACGGTCCTTCGGCTCTACCGTTTTTCGGAGGCCTCACGCTCCGCGCGCAGCTTCTCCATCACAGCCGAGACCAGCTCCTTCGCTCCGTTCAGATTCGTCATCACAGCCTGTAAATCGAGCGCCGGAACCTTCGGGTTCCGGTTGCTTGTGCAGTACACGCCATGCTGGCCGACGAGGATCAGTGCGTCCGTCAGGCAGTCCATCGAGGCAGCAAGCCTGCCCCTCGCCTCACCCATCATGAACTCGTACTTCTCCAACTCCGCGCGCCTGTCGTCGCCGATGCTGCGGAACTCCGGGGCCGCCACGCTACCACTCCTTCGCGGCAGAGTCCGGGGTGAGTGCCGCCGTGTCCCTTACGCCATTCGGAGCAGGCTTCCAGCGCAAAACCGGCTTGCGAGCTGCCGTCGTCTCATCCAGGCGGCGCAGCCGCGTCGTCTGCGGGGCCGTCTGCACCACCTCAGGGTTCTCCTCCGCCTCACGCGCAATCTGTTTCAGTGCGTCGATCAGCAGGTCAAGCTCCTCGCGGCTCTCGCTCTCCGTCGGCTCAATCATCATCGCCCCCGGCACCACCAGAGGGAACGAGACCGTGTACGCATGGAATCCATAATCGATCAGCCGCTTGCCCATGTCGCCCGTCTTCACGCCGTTCTTTGCCTGGCGCTTGTCCGAGAAGACGACCTCGTGCAGTGACGGAGCTTTATATGGCAGCTCAAACGTGTCTTCAAGTTTTGCGCGGATATAGTTAGCATTCAGCACGGCATCTTCCGTCGTCTGCCGCAGACCGTCAGGGCCGTTCGCCAGAATGTATGCTAACGCCCGCACGAACATGCCGAAGTTGCCGTAGAACATGCGTACGCGACCAATGCTCTGCGGACGATCGTAGTCCAGCGCAAGCGTGCCGCCAGCCTTCGTCACGACGACAGGCTTCGGCAGAAATGGCTCGAGAATCTTCTTGCACGCCACCGGACCCGACCCAGGGCCACCGCCTCCATGCGGCGTCGAGAAGGTCTTGTGCAGGTTCAGGTGCATCACGTCCACGCCAAAGTCGCCCGGTCGCGTCTTGCCCACCAGCGCGTTCATGTTCGCACCGTCCATATACAGCAGTGCGCCCTTGGCATGAAGAATGTCGGCGATCTTGTGGATCTCGCTCTCGAAGACGCCAATGGTCGAAGGATTCGTAAGCATCAGCGCGGCGGTATCTTCGTCCACCATGCGCTCCAGCTCCGCGATATCCACCATACCCTGCGCATTCGACTTCAGGTTCGCCACCTGGTAGCCGCACACCGCCGCAGTCGCCGGGTTTGTGCCGTGCGCTGAGTCTGGAATAAGAATCTTCTTACGCGCATTGCCCTTGCTCTCGTGATACGCACGGGCCAGCAGGATACCGGTGAACTCACCATGGGCACCCGCTGCAGGCTGCAGCGTGATCGTGTCCATGCCGGTGATCTCCACCAGACAATCGCTCAGCAGCTTCATGATGCCCAGCGCGCCCTGCGACAGCGCCTCCGGCTGATACGGATGCGCCTCGGCGATGCCCTCAAGCCGCGATACCACTTCGTTCACGCGCGGGTTGTACTTCATCGTGCAGCTTCCCAGCGGATACATCCCCAGGTCGATCGCATAGTTCCACGTTGAAAGACGTGTGAAGTGCCGGATGATCTCGATCTCGCTCAGCTCCGGCATTACGCCCAGGTCCGTGCGCACCGCATCGCCCAGCAGCCCGGCGGCGTCGACCGCGGGAACATCCAGCTCCGCCAGCCGGTAGGCCTTCTTGCCTGCGGAAGACTTCTCGAAGATCAGGTCTTCGTTTTGGTTGACGTGCGTCGTTACTTTTCTAGGTGTTCCTACAAACCTTGTATCGCTCATTCGTCTTCCTCAAAACTCCATCTGGTCCACAGCATTTCCAGTCGCCGAATAACTCCCGGCCTGTGGTCCATCCAGATCCTCTTCACGCAGCGACAACGCAATGACCGTTCCGTTCTCCAACTTCAACGTCAGCGAGTCGCCTTCATCCAGAGTCGCTTCTTCAACCTTCTCGCCGATTTGCGCGCACAGAGCATTGCGGTATTCAGGCTCACCATACGCCAGCGAATACTCGCTGAACAGAACATGCGGCCAGGCGTAAAAAGTCAGCAGGGGAGACTCGAAGCGGAGCTGCAGATAGTCCTGCACAAACTCCACCGCGTTCAACTCCTCGCCAACGACCCCGCTGATATCCACGTCTACTCCAACACCTCTGCTGCTGCGTCTATCTGTGCCTTCGTTGTCAGCTCCGTCGCACACCAGAGGCTGGTATTCGGCCCAAGTTCCGGATACCACTTCACAAGCGGCAGGCCGCCAACGATCTTTTTCTCCAGCAGCGCAGCGTTCGCCTTCTCCGCATCTTTACCCAGATCAATCACAAACTCATGGAAGCGCGGCGCACCGCCAAACAGTACCTTGCCCGTCTTGCCCAGCGCATCCGCGGCATACTTAGCCTTCGCCAGATTCTGCACGGCGAGGTCCTTCAGACCTTCCTTGCCGTACACCGTCAGGAAGACCGTGGTCATCATCGCCACCAACGCCTGATTCGTGCATATGTTCGAGGTCGCCTTCTCGCGCCGGATATGCTGCTCGCGCGTCGACAGCGTGAGCACGAAGCCACGCTTGCCATCCATGTCTTTGGTTTCGCCGACGATGCGGCCCGGCATCTGCCGCAGAAACTTCTCCTTGCACGCGATCACGCCGCAGAACGGTCCGCCGTAGCTCGGCGCAACGCCAAAGCTCTGCGCCTCGAGCGAAACAATATCCGCCTCCGCCGGCGGCTTCACAATACCCAACGACACAGCTTCTGCAATCGAGACGATCAGAAGCGCGCCCTTCTTGTGCGCAATGTCTGCAATCGCTGCCACGTCCTCGATCGTGCCGAAGAAGTTTGGCGACTGAATCAGCACGCAAGCGGTGTTGTCCGTAATTGAGGCATCCAACGCAGCCAGATCGACACGGCCGTTCTCGGCATAGCCGACTTCGGCGAGAGGAATCTCCTGGTGCTGCGCATAGGTCGCGACCACCTCGCGATACTCCGGATGCACTGTGCGCGCAATCACTGCGCCATCGCGTCCGGTCACGCGCACCGCCATCATGATGGCCTCCGCCGCCCCTGTCGAGCCGTCATACATCGACGCGTTCGCGATCTCCATCCCCGTCAGCTCGCAGATCATCGTCTGGAACTCAAACATCGCCTGTAGCGTTCCCTGCGCGATCTCCGGCTGGTACGGCGTATAGCTCGTCAGAAACTCGCCGCGCGAGACGATGGTATCGATCAACACCGGGCGATAGTGGCGATACACGCCTGCCCCAAGAAAGCTCACATATCCGCGAGCGTTCTTGTCGGCGAAGGTGCGAAAGCGCTCAATGATCTCCGACTCGCCATGCTGGCGTGGGATCGCAAGATCGCGCTTGAACTGGTACTCCTCAGGAATGGTCGCAAATAGATCGTCGATCGATGCTACGCCAATCTCGGCCAGCATCGCCTCGCGGTCCGCAGGGGACTTCGGCAGATAACGCATCGTTTAGTGTCCGGTCTCTTCAGCGATAAACTTCTCGTAGTCGGCCGCCGACAGCAGGCCGCCCAGCTCCGAGGCATCGGTAACGTCGACCCTCATCAGCCACGTCGCGTTCGCATCGGTGTTGATCTTCTCCGGCGCGTCCTTCAGCGCCTCGTTGATCTCCGTCACCGTGCCCGTCACCGGCGAGTACAGGTCCGAGACCGCCTTCACCGACTCCACCGAGCCGAAGATCTCACCGGCCTTCACCGGATCGCCCACCTTTGGCAGGTCGACAAAGACAATGTCGCCGAGCGAGCTCTGCGCGTAATCCGTAATGCCGACCGTGCCCTTCGCACCGTCGACGCTGATCCACTCATGTTCCTTCGTGTACTTGTAATTCGCAGGATAGGGCATAGATTTTCGGAGGTCTCCTCCTCCATTGTAGTGTGCCGGAAGTGGAAAACTGGCCGGTAAGTGCCCGTTTATCGTGGGCCAAACGCCGGATACGGCTCCAGCTCCGTCAGCAGGGGAAACGATATCATCCCCAGCTTCGCCAGCGGCAGGCTTTCCACCGCCTCGCGGGCCGCGGCCTCGCTGGCCACCTCCAGCACCAGCGCAGCGCCGGGCTTGTCCTTCCGCCGCCATATGCTGCGGACCACGCCCGCCGCATACAGCTCACGCACGCGCTGGCCCTCGGCGGCGATCAGCTCCGGCGTCCACTTCTCCGCGGGGAACTCGCCGGTCTTACGCTCCGTCAAAACAAGAAACTGCATCGTCTTCTCCCATCATTCTTTCGTACTGGATTGATAAATGGTCATCCTGAGCGAAGCGCAGCGAAGTCGAAGGACCTGTATTTTGCTCTGCGCCGTAAAAACGCTTTGTACGGAACTACTTCTTCGCTCGTTTGTAGAACGGCGTAGGCACGACCCGCGCCTTCACCATCTGCCCGCGAATCTCCACGGCAACCTCAGTATCCAGCGCCGCGAACTCCACCGGCACATAAGCCAGTGCAACGTTCTTCTTCAAAAACGGCGCCGGCGACCCGCTCGTAATCTCGCCGATCCTCTTGCCACCGAGCGAGAACACCGGGTACCCATCGCGCCCAATCCCGCGCTCCACCATCTCCAGCCCAACGAGCTTGCGCCCCCCTTTGCGATCAGCCCCGCCCTCTTCCTGAATCTTCACCAGAGCATCGCGTCCGACGAAGTCGCCCTTGTCGAGCTTGGCATAGCGGCCCAATCCGGCCTCGAAGACGTTGATCGTGTCCGAGATCTCGTGCCCATACAGCGCCATCCCCGCCTCAAGCCGCAGCGTATTCCGCGCTCCCAGCCCGCAAGGCAGAATCCCGAACTCCTTGCCCGCCTCCAGCACCTCGTTCCACACGCGCGCGCTCGTGGCCTCGTCCGATGGGATGTAGATCTCGAACCCGTCCTCGCCCGTGTATCCCGTGCGAGCGATCAGCACGTTGTACAAACCGCAGACCTGCCCCCACGTAAACCAGTAGTTCTTGATCGGCGCAAGGTCGACAGGCGTCAGCTTCTGCAGCGTCGCGTGCGCCTTCGGTCCCTGGATCGCAATCTGCGTGTAGTAGTCGCTGAAGTCGTTTACATGCACACCCGGCATCGAACCGATCTGCGACCGCACCCAGGCTACGTCCTTCTCCCGCGTGCCTGCGTTGATCACAATCAGGTAGTCGTTGTCCGAAAGCTTGTGCACCACCACGTCGTCCACAAACGTCCCACTCGGATACAGCATCGCCGAGTACTGCGCCTGCCCCACCTGGAGCTTCGAAGCATCGTTCATGCACAGCTTCTGCACTGCCGCCAGCGACCCCGGCCCGCGCAGTTGTATATCGCCCATATGCGACACATCGAAGACGCCAACGCCTGTGCGCACGGCCATGTGCTCCGCCGTCAGCCCACAGCAGTCAACCGGCATGTCCCAGCCGCCAAAGTCCACCATCTTCGCCTTTGAGGCGCGGTGAACGGCGTTCAGTGCAGTTTTGCGAAGGGGGGGCTGTAGTTCTGACAAGATCGTAACCTCTGGAGTTCATCGTAGTTTGCTGGCACTGCGTGGTCAACGAACGGTGCATTGCGCCCGAAGAAAAGCTGTGGCATTGTTACTTCCATCGTTCCTGTTCCGAGGTCCCCTTTTGCGATCTGATCGTCTGTTCATCCTGCTCTACGCCTTCGCTATCACTCTCACCTGCTCTGTACAGGCTCAAAACATACCGGAGCCAATACCGGGCGTGCAGATCACTAACGGTAGCTACCCGTGGGCTGTCGATGTCTATGAAGGCAAACAGCAACTCGTCCCGATTCACCATACGAACGTCGGGGTGAACAACCACAAGGGAGCCAATGTCGCCGGCTCGCTCGCCGGTAGCGTCTTCTACAAACCAAAGATGACCACCGAGATTGAAGGAGCGCACGCTCGTGTAGCGCTGCATGCCGACAAGCCCGTCTTCTACGTCCATGTAATGGATGACGACCCCGCAGGAGATTCCTCTGGCAATCTCCTCGCCAGATGGGCCATCGTCCGGGCAAAGATCGACAAGGACCGTCGTGTCCTTGCTCGGGTCAACTTCACGCAGCTTACTGGTACCGCAAAGCGCAGCGATACCCAGGTAGACGTCGATGTCGAAAAAATTTCAGATGGCTGGCTGAAGATCACACCCAAAGAGCCTCTTGCCGTAGGTGAGTATGCTCTTCAGCCGGTGCCAACGGTTGCGAATACCTTTTCGACCGTCGTCTTCGATTTCACCGTCGATCCCAAAGCACCGAACTCCCCGGAGGCGCGCTCCGAGCCAACGCCGTAGGTTGCGAGGTCCATGGTGAATCGCTACACCACCACCGACTCCCGATACTCCCCAAACACGCCGCGCAACACGTCCGCGACTTCGCCCACAGTCGCATAACTCTCCATCGCGGTCACGATCTTTGGCATCAGATTCTCCCCGCCGCGAGCCGCATCCTCCACATCGCGCAGCGCGGCTGCATGCGCAGCCGTATCGCGCCGCGCTCGCAAGGCGCGTACCCGCTCCACCTGCCGCCGCTCCAACTCCTCGTCGATCTTCTGGATCGGGACCGCGCGCTCTTCTTCGCTCACGTACTCGTTCACGCCCACAACGACCGCGTTTTTCTCATCGACAGCTCGTTGATAGGCATACGCCGCGTTCTGAATCTCGCGCTGCACATACCCCTGTTCGATCGCCCGCAGCATCCCGTACTTGCCGCCCAGATCGAATCGTGAGATTGCAGTGATGTACTCCTCTGCACGCTTCTCGATCTCGTTCGTCAACGACTCTACGTAGTACGACCCCGCCAGCGGATCGACCGTATCCGCCACGCCGCTCTCGTGCGCAAGAATCTGTTGTGTCCGTAGCGCAATCCTCGCTGCCTGCTCCGTCGGCAGCGCCAGCGCCTCGTCGAAGCCGTTCGTGTGCAGCGACTGTGTCCCGCCCATCACCGCAGCCAGAGCCTGCAAGGTGGTGCGCACGATGTTGTTCTCCGGCTGCTGCGCCGTCAGCGTCGAGCCTGCCGTCTGCGTATGAAACCGCAGCATCCAGCTTCGCGGGTTCTTCGCTTCGAAGTGCTCGCGCATGATCTTCGCCCACATCCGCCTGGCCGCACGAAACTTCGCGATCTCCTCCAGAAGATTGTTATGCGCGTTGAAGAAAAAACTCAGCCGTGGAGCGAACGCATCCACATCCAACCCCGCGTCGATCGCGGCCTGCACGTACGTCATGCCATCTGCCAGCGTGAAGGCGACCTCCTGCACCGCAGTGCATCCGGCCTCGCGCATGTGATAGCCCGAGATCGAGATCGTATTCCACTCCGGCACCTCATCTGCCGCCCACGCAAAGATGTCCGTCACCAGCCGCATGGCGTGCTTCACCGGGTAGATGTACGTACCGCGCGCGATGTACTCCTTCAGGATGTCGTTCTGCACGGTGCCATTGAGCTTTTTCGTATCCGCACCCTGCCGCTTCGCCACGGCCACATACAGCGCCAGCAGGATCGAAGCCGTGGCATTGATCGTCATCGACGTGGAGATACCGTCCAGCCGTATCCCGTCGAACAGCCGCTCCATGTCCTCGATCGAATCGATCGCCACGCCAACCTTGCCCACCTCGCCCAGCGCCAGCGGCGAATCCGAGTCGTAGCCAATCTGCGTCGGCAGATCGAACGCCACGCTGAGTCCCTTTGTCCCATGCTCCAGCAGAAATTTGTACCGCCGGTTCGACTCCTCGGCATCGCCCATGCCCGCATACTGACGCATCGTCCACAGCCGCCCGCGATACATCGTCGGCTGAATCCCGCGCGTAAAAGGAAACTCGCCTGGCCGTCCCAATTCATCCGCGGCATCGAACCCACGCAAGTTCTCCGGCCCGTATACAAGCTCCACCGGAATTCCTGAACTCGTCTCCACGGTCTTTTCTGGCGTCTTCTCCATAGGAGCACAAGTGTATCCTCATCCTTTTCAAGAATTGAATGTGTCATCCCTCACATCCTCTTCAATTGAAAGTGTCATCCTGAGCGCAGCGCAGCGGAGTCGAAGGACCTGCGGTTGCTTGTACCGCCCTGAAGCCAAATGAACAAGATCATTTATGGAACAATGAAGCGATGAGTACCGAACTACGCAGCGGGTTTGCCTGCACCGAATGCGGGGAGTGGCACGACGATCTCCCCCTGCAGTACAGCTTCAAGGCGCCCTCCGCCATCATGGCCGTCCCGCTCGATCAGCGCGAGCAGCGCGTCGTCATCACCCCCGACCAGTGCGTCATCGACAACCGCGACTTCTATCTGCGCGGCCGTATCCTTATCCCCATCATCGGCAGCCCAGACCCCTTCGTCTGGGGTGTTTGGGCCGAGGTCAGCCCCCGCAACTTCATCCGCGCCAACGAACTCTGGCACACCGTCAGCCGCGAGAACGAGCCGCCATTCTCCGGTTGGCTCAACTCCGAGATCTTCCTCTTCGGCAATACAGTCAATCTCGAGCTCGACGTCCACACCCAGGCCGTCGGGCATCGCCCGCAGTTCACCGTCTCCGACCCCACCCATCCACTCGGCATCGAGCAGCGCGGCGGCATCACCCTCGAGCGCGCGCAGGAGATCGCAGAGATGGTCCTCCACCGCACCCGAAGCTAGGCGATCCCGGCGTTTACCGCCTGCCGCGCTCCCGTCTCCGCGCCCGTAAAAAACTGCTCGCGCAGAAATATGCAAACACTACCGCCATCGCCACATCCATCAAAAAGCGCGTGTGCCCATCGTGGTTGAGTGCTGTTTCGTGCATATCCGCACGCAACTTCCAGGCGCCATTGGCGGCGAACAGCGCAAAGATCCCAAAGAACACCCCGGTAAACTCCAGCCAGAGAACGCCTGACAGCCGGACAAAGGGGCCCCACACCGTCCGGCCAAACTGCTTGCCGCCGCGATTGAGGTTCTCCGTCGTCTGCTTTACCTGCGACGCAGCCCGCGTTACCTGTTCTGCTACGTTTGAAGCCGTGGGCCGTGAACCTCCCGCCGGCCTCGGACTCGCCTCAGAGGCTCCCGCAGGCTTGGCCGAAGGGCTGGGCGAGGTTGCCGCGTCCACGGCAGTCACCAGGGTCTTCGCCGCCGCCCTCGCTCCAATTCCCAAAGCCCGCCCAAAGCGTACCGAGTCCATACCCTGAGTGTAGCCGACCGCGTCTTTCCGCGATGAAACATCCCGCCGTCAACCTGCATCTGACGAAAACAGAGGGGATGCCACCTCTCGAACGACACGCAGGAGGGCGAATGAGGAGATTTTGCTGGATGATCGCCGGTTTCTGTGGCGCAGCGACATGCTTTATCGTCTGGGGGCCCAAGCGGATAAAGCCCGTCGAGGAGCTTGCCCACCGGCTCGAGGCCGCCTGGGCAGACCATCACACCACCGTCTGATCCCCGCCAATCGCTCCAGAATCTGCGCTGGTTCAATTTCGTTGCCGCGGCGGCAGGCCTCAGCGTATTCTGTCTCCAGAAGTTGGTTCGTGGTCCACGCAATGCCGTTCCCTCCGCTATTCAGTTGGGAATACCCGATGCGCGGTGAATCGCATATTCAGGCAGCCGGAGGTTGGCATTGAATCAGAAGGTCAAAAACCTTATCCAGAAGCTAGGCGAGGCGATCCACGAGACCGTCTCCGAGTCCGAAGATATCGCCGGTGTCGTCAAAAACATCCGCGAACAGGGGTTCGACGTTCTCCTCATGCTTGAGGCCACCATTGGCCTGAACCCCGCCGACGAGACCGAGCAGACTGAAGAAGAAGCCTCCGAAGACAATGCAGGCCCCTTCTCCGCCAGCGACCTCAGCTTTCTGAAATCGCTTCGCATCAGCATCAGCGAAGACGAGGATACCCTCGAGGCGCCTGAAGCCTGAGAGGACACATCCCCGGCAAATAACTTTTTCGCGAAAAAAAACTTCACGTGTTAGACTCGCGTTTCCTGTGGGGGACGCTCTTGCACGTTTGTGCATCCCACAAAGAGCGTCCTGCAAAGGACATTTGCCGAGGTTGTCGAACGATGAGAGATACGCTTGGGGTTCTTCTCGCCGGGGGTGCCGGTGAACGCCTTTTCCCGCTAACACGCGATCGCGCAAAGCCCGCCGTGCCGTTTGCGGGCCAGTACCGCATCATCGATATCACGCTGTCGAACTGCATCAACTCCGATCTGCGCCACGTCTACATCCTCACGCAGTACAAGGCGCTCTCGCTTAACCGCCACATCCGCGAAGGCTGGGGACCCGTCGTCGCCAATGAGCTTGGCGAGTTCATCGAGATACTCCCGCCCATGCAGCGCGTCTCGAAGAGCTGGTACCAGGGCACGGCCGACGCCGTCTACCAGAACATCTACTCCATCGGCTCCGAGCAGCCGCGCCACGTCCTCATCCTCTCCGGCGACCACATCTACAAGATGAACTACTCGCTCATGCTCGAGCAGCATGTCGAATCCGGAGCCGACGTCACCATCGCCACCCTGCCCGTCGCGCCTACCGAGGTCTCCGCCTTCGGTGTCGTCGAGGTCTCCCGCTCCGGCGAGGTCATCGGCTTCATCGAAAAGCCCAAGGAGACCAGCGTCCGCTCTCCCTTCACCCCCGACATGGTCGACGTCTCCATGGGCATCTATCTCTTCAACACCGACGTCCTGCTCCCTGAGCTGGTCAAGGACGCCGAAGACCCGCACTCCAAGCACGACTTCGGCCACAACATTCTTCCCAACCTCCTCGGACGCTTCAAGATCAACGCCTATAACTTCATCGACGAGAACAAGCAGAAGGCGCTCTACTGGCGCGACGTAGGTACCCTCGAGGCCTACTACGAGGCCAATATGGACGTAGCCGGCGTCACGCCCACCTTCAACCTCTACGACAAGTCCTGGCCCATGCGTACCCGGCCCTACCAGTACCCGCCCGCCAAGTTCGTCTTCGGCGAGCCCGGCCGAACCGGCATGGCTATCAACTCTATTGTCTGTGCCGGTTCCATCGTCTCCGGAGCCGTCGTTCGCAACTCCGTCGTCTCGCACGATGTCCGCGTCAACTCCTACGCCGACGTCGACTCATCCATCGTCATGTCGCACGTCAACATCGGCCGCCATTGCCGTATCCGTCACGCCATCATCGACCGCGACGTCCACATCCCCGACGGCACCGTCATCGGTTACGACCCCAACGAGGACAAGAAGAACTACTTCGTCTCCTCTTCGGGCCTTACGGTCGTCACCCGCGACTACTCCCTCTATGAGAACCCCGTCTCCCCCGAGTTCCTCCAGGGCAACGGATCGTAAACAGGGAATAGAAGACCAGGATGTAGAGAGCAGAAAGCGCGATCAGAGAAACCGGGTACCCCATCTTTGCGACAGCTTTATCGTCGCTAAGGTGGGATATTCGAGCGAAGCTCGAACCGGCTTCACGAAACCATCGTCAGGGAACAGGTAAGAGAACAGGCACCAAATAGAACTGGCAATCGATGCGTCATTCTGAGCCAAAGGCGAAGAACCCCAGTAGTTTCTCTGTTTCGCCGCAAATGCAAGCCAGCAAAAAAGAGCGAACACCCAAAGGTGTCCGCTCTTGCCTTCTACTCCCGATTCCCTAGTCCCTGCTCTACCGCTTCCCAATGCGATACACCACGCCGCCAGAGATCGCAAAGAAGTATCGTGTCTCCGTGCCGAAGTGTTCGACCATCATGTCCGGCGAAAGCCGTATCGCCCAGTTCTTCGATTTGTTGATGTCCACGCTTCCGCCCAAAGCCGAAACGAAGGCCGTCTTGTTCGAATACAAGCCCACCTGAGGCAGATACACGTCCGGGATATTGGCGGACTTGATTGTGTGGTCGAAGTTGCCTGCAGCCATACCAGCATATGCGTGATAGTTCAGCGCGGCATACTGGTTCTTGGGTCCGCGCCACTGAACACCGCCCATTCCCATCTGCATCGACACCAAAGCCCGCCCATTGAAATACGGGTTTGGCTTGACCGGCGTCGTTCCCCATTCGCCTCGCCACTCACCGCCGATTCCCAGCCGAGGGGTCATCCACCATGTCCCCAGCAGCTCGCCGCCGCCCAGGTTCATGCGCTTCGGAAGGTCCTGACCGGCCTGGAAGGTCATCAGGTTGATGCCGCCATAGATCTCGTACTTGTTGTCGTAGGTCACGGGCACGATCGCGCCAAATCTGCCCTTCCTTACGGCGGGCTGGGCCGGGGCCTGCGTGTCGGTCTGCGTCTGTGAACTCGACTGCTGCGGCGGTGGTGTCATCGTCTGTGCTGCGGCGCTTGCGGTCAGTATCGCAACAGCAAGCAATCCCAACCATCCCTGTCGGCCAGCCCTGTAGGTTTTCTTTGTCTCTTGCGGCAACACAAACTCCTGCGTCTTCTTCTCCAACATCAACTCCTGCATTTCGCTTACCCTTCAAAGATATAACGTTCAGGCCCAATCGTGCTCCCCATCCACCACCAAAGCAGTGTCATTCCGGGCGGAGCGCAGTGTAGTCGAGGAATCCCCGCATTTTTCCAGCGCCGCCACCAATCTTTCGTGTTTGGTAACGTGCTGCTAAGGGCACGGCTTCAGCCGTGTCGCAAGATATCGGGAGTAAAGGGGGGCTTTTAGCCCCTGAGGTAATTCCCATCATCAAGCCAGCCATGCCAATCCTGTGCGACAATATGCTTGCCGCGGTTCGTACGCGCTGACCCGGTAAATGTAAGGGAGAAACTCGTATGGGCGACCTATTTCAACCAACTCATCTCATCGTTCTCGCAGTCATCGTGCTCGTGCTCTTCGGCGGCAAAAAACTGCCTGAGCTCGGCAAAGGACTCGGCGAAGGTCTGCGCGGCTTCAAGGATGGCATGAAGGGCGTCACCGACGAGGTCAACAAGCCCGCTGATTCTACGCCGAAGCACGAAGAGGCAACCAAGTAACCTCGCGCGAGGCGGGAGCGTTCGCGGCTGACCGCGCTCCCGGCTCGTGCCACTCGGTTCTGTCCGCAAACTCAGCCCGATGAAGCTAAAGTCGCCTTACCTGGTCAAGCCGCATACGAAGGTCAAGCTCTCCCGCATCCCTGCCGGTGAGACCGGCGGCTTCAAAAGTCACACCGCAGCCGAAGAACTTCTCGTCGAGCACCGCAACCGCCTCATCGCCCTTCAGGATGTCTTTCACGCCAGCCAGAAGAAGGCCATGCTCATTGTCCTTCAGGGCATGGACACCGCCGGAAAAGATGGGGCCATCAGCCACATCTTCTCCGGAGTCAATCCGCAGGGCTGCGACGTCGCCGCCTTCAAACCCCCAACGCCGCTCGAACAGCAGCACGATTTTCTCTGGCGCGTTCACGCACAGGTTCCGCCGCGCGGCATGATCCAGATCTTCAATCGCTCGCACTACGAAGACGTCCTCGTCCCCTGCGTCCACAAGCTGCTCCCGCCGAAGACCATCAAGAGTCGTCTCGACAACATTCGTGGATTCGAGTCGATGCTGGCCGGCAACGACGTCGTTATCCTCAAGTTCTTCCTGCACATCTCCCGCGGCGAACAGACTGCGCGCCTGCAATCCCGCATCGACACGCCAGACAAGCATTGGAAGCTCTCCGAAAGCGACTTCCGCGAGCGCAAGTTCTGGGGCGAATACCAGAAGGCTTACGAAGATCTCCTCTCGGCCACCAGCACGAAGCATGCTCCCTGGTTCATCATCCCGTCAGACCACAAGTGGTATCGCAACGTCGTTATCTCCCAGATTCTCGTCGACGTCATGACCGGCCTCAAGCTCAAATACCCCGAGCCAACCATGGACGCCTCGACGATCAAGCTGTAAGGCATTAAGGTGCCACCGAACGAGCCGAAGGAGAGTCGAGGAGTCCCCGCATTTTGCCTGGGGCCACCATATAGTCCTAAGCCCGAAGCGCCATCCTCACCAATCCATCCACATCGAAGCCTTCGCCTATTCCCAGCAACTCCACGGTAAAAACATGGAAGAAGGAGCCAGCCATCAAGGCTCGCGCAGCGGTCCAGGAATCAACAGACGGTGCAATCCGCGAAAGCTTCTTCTCTTCTTCGATGTACCGCGCCAGCGTAGCCACCCCGCGCTCCGGCCCTCTGCCATCCTTGCCCAGCGACTGCCTGAACCTTTCTCGCAACTCTGGCTCGCCCACAAGCGAACACAGCATCACCATTACCCTCTGGTGGAACTGCATCAACCCTTGCACCGCGATCACAAGATTCGCTTCCACAGTGTCATGGCCGATCTTCTCCTTCAACGCGTGTAGCGGAACCAGCATCGCCGGAAGACTCTCTTCCAGAACTGCAAGAATCAGCGCCAGCCTGTCCTCAAAGTGAAAGTAGATCGCGCCTTCAGAACAGGGAACAGCCTCTGCGATCGCCCGGGTCGTCACCCCGGCCAGCCCCTTCTTCCGCAGCAAACGTTCCGTCGCCGCCACAATCTCTGCCTTACGGCTGGGCCGGCCGCGCCCCTTAACCGCTTTTGGTGCCTCTCTCATTCCCGTCCTCACACAAGAACTCTAGTTCAGGCTTGCCAGGTTGGATAAGTAATTTATATAGTGAGCAATCACTCAGTAAATACTCAGAGGTGCTCCACAATGAATCGCTCCCTCGCCGCAAAGCTTCTCCTAACCTTCGTCCTCGTAGGCGGAGCAATAATGTCCTTCATCCTTGATTGGAGCAGCAACCACCTGCTCAACCCACTCTGGCACCCTCATGCCCGCTATCACTCTGCCATTCTGCTTTTCCTTTACGCTGGAGTCGCTTCGACCGGAGCCTGGTTCCTCTGGAGGCGCTCCAAGGAACCCGCTGTAGCCTTCACCGTTGCTTCTCTCATCTCCCTCTCTTACTGGACCCCTTTCTTCTATGTACCCTCACTTCTCCCATCTGCTGCTTACTGGGCCGGGATCCCCGGACATGAACCCCACATCAGCGGACACATCGTCTACCCCAACCTGATCGTGGTTGGACTCTTCGCACTTCTGACGCTGGTGGGTTGGTGGTCAGGGCTAAACGCTGTCAAGTCTCCGGAGATCCAGGGTCCGGACTAAAGTTATGAAATTGAAAGGCTTATTCATTTGGATAAAATGCCGATTCCCTCTCCCCGGTTGCAATTCCAGAAAGCAAAGATCGAGGGATCAGAGCGTAATCATCACAACCGCCACGGCAGCTACCAGCATACCTGCCCCCTGCCGCCGGGTTGGCTTTTCATGCAAAGCCCATGCCGCCAGAAGGATGGTGGAGGCGGGGTATAGCGAGGCCAGCACAGAGGCGACATCGAGCCTTCCAGCCCGTGTAGCTGCCATAAACAGCAAGTTCCCACTGGTATCGCCCAGCGCCGTCGTCAGTGCCCACAGAACGGCCTTACGAGGCAGCCAGAAACGCCGGGTGCCCAACAGCTCGATTTTAAGAGGTGGGTTTGACGTCAAGATCGTCGCCAGCAGGATCGCTGAACAGGTCGTCAGGCTGCCGATCCTTGCCGTAGCCATCGGCCAGACCAGACCTCCAGCCGCAGCGTATTTGAGCGCGACAAAGTAGATGCCGAACCCGGCCCCCGATCCCACCGCCAGCCACATCGTCTCCGCCGAGGCAGGCAGAGCTTCAGGGTTCTCACCCGCTGCAATCATCCAGATCGCGCACCCTGCGATAACAAAACCCGCCATGCGCATCCAGCCGGGCGACCCATCATGAGCAATCGACACTGCCGAAGGAATCGCCGCCGCCAGCAGCCCGCTGATTGCGGCGGAAGCACCCATAGCCCCGCGCGAGAGCGCAATGTAGAACGCCGTCAGAGAAAGACCGCCCATCACACCAGCGAGCAGCCCACAAACCAGCGTGATGCCGTGTGGAAATCTGTCGCCGCGCAATAGAGCAATTGCTGTGAGCACCACAAAGCTGGCCGCGTGGCTGGTCAGCACGACGCGCAGCGCACCGTCCATCGGATTGCGCGCTGTGCGCGCGGCATACTTTGCTCCCATGCCGCCGGAGAAGTCGCCGCCGCCCCATAGGACAGCCGCTGCCAGGGCCAGCAGCACATTTGCCTGAAACATTGGTCGTTCTACTTGCGTTGAATCGTGTTTACCGGGCCTGAGTCACTCGCCGTCGGGTAATAGCCCTTCTTTGAGATGACCGTCAGATTCGGACGCTGCACCCGGATTTCGAGCGTGCGGTACTTCCCATCGATAAACGGTTCGTGAGTGTAGTAGCCGAGCGTGTACTGGGTGCGGACCTCTTCGAATATCTTCTGGAAACTCTCCTCGATGCCGCGCTGACGGAGCTCGGCCTCAAGATTGCCGCCGGTCGCCGATGTATAAGCGACCAGAGCGTTGTCACGCATCGTCAGCGGAAGGTGAATCTTATCGAGGAAGCCAATCACAGGAAGCGAGGAGTCGCCCACGAGCGTTCCGTAGACTGCAACCTTGTTGGTCTGAAGATATTGGATAACATCCTTCATCTTCGCCTGGCTACCGTACTCCTTGCCGTCGCTGATGACATAGACTACGCGCCGGCGTCCCTTACCAGCCTTGGCCGTTGTCTTGGCGGCTTCGAGAATGGCGTCGTTGAGGGTGTGAACTTCCTTCGGGACCTTCAGCTCGATCGCCTGACTGTTGCGGACAGGCGCCGTGTTTGGGTCGAAGACGCGGCCGTTGATGACGTTCGTCTGGGCCATGGGGCCGCCCATGTTCATGTAGACCTCGCGGCCCGGGGCCTTGGCCTGGTCGAGAGCGAAGTTCAGCCGCGCGCTCTGGCCTGCCGTGAAGTCTGTCCACTTGCGCGGACCGTTGTTGTAGCTGAAAACCGCAACCTCGTCATACGGCGCGAAGGCTCCTTGCAACGCAGCCAGGGAGTTGTTGACCTTCGTCATGTTGTCCGGTGTCAGGCTCTGGTCGATGACGATAGCAACAGACAGAGGGAAAGGATCAACGGTGAAATTAGTGATCCGCTGGGGAAGATTGTTCTCGTAGACCCTGACCTCCCGCCACGTGATACCTGGTACGGGCTTCTGTTTGTTGTCCTTGACGGTGAAGGGCACTTCGACGAAGTTCGTCTGCACGCGCAGGGTGAAGGAGTCGGCGGTGGATTCAGGAGCAGGTCCTTCATCCGGGGTTTGTGCGGAAGGCGTAGAGGGGGTCTGAGGCACCTGCTCTTTACCGGGAGCCGGTGAAGTGGCCTGGTTGCCGCTCGCGGCCGGCGTCGTGCCCATGCCGGGCCTGACCGTGTTCAGCGTGGGCAGCCCAACCTGCGGCTTTGGCGCATCGGGAATCTGCTGCGCCGAGGCCTCTTCGGTCTTCTGACCTTGCTGTCCCAGCGTCATGAACGCCAGCGCTCCAACCAATATGCTTTCCCTTACCACGCAAAAACCCCCGTACCGTGCCGCCTGACCGTCGATGGCCAAAGCCCACAACTAACAGAGTACCAGCGCCGGCAGGCCGCCGCTATCCTCTTCATAACCTGTACTGTAGGACGCACCACCCACCCAGGACGTTGTGCTAAAAACTGACCGCCAACGGCAAAAGGTGCAGGCAGCCGCCCCCGGCACAGCTGACAGGAACTTTTCCGCTGACCAGTACGCAGATAAGCTCGTCTATAAGATCATGCGCTCACCTGTCCGCCTCTCTGTTGTCCTGTTCGCCGCGTCTCTCAGCGTCGTCTCCGCCCCTGTGCTGCTAGCGCAGGAAGCTCCAACTCCCGGCGGACCACCGCCTGCCAGTACGGCAGAAGCGCAGCCGGTAGATACAGGCGACACGCAGACGCTGAAGGTCAACGTCAACCTGGTGAACCTCTACTTCTCCGTTCGCGACAAGAACGGCTACATCACCAACCTGCACAAGGACGACTGCGAGATCTACGAGGACAAGGTTTTGCAGAAGACCAAGAACTTCACGCAGGAGAAGAACCTGCCGCTGACCATCGGCATCCTGCTCGACACCAGCGGTAGCCAGCAGAACGTTCTGCCCCTGGAGCAGGAGGCAGGCGCGCAGTTTCTGAAGGACGTGCTGACTCCCAAGGACGAGGCCTTTTTAATCTCGTTCGATATCAACGTCGACCTGCTGGCCGATTACACCAACTCGCCGCGCGAGTTGAAACGCGCTCTGGACAAGGCCAGTATCAACACTGGTGCTGGAACGGGCTCGGTAACAGGTAATGGCACTCCGCGCGGGACGCTACTCTTTGACGCTGTTTATCTGGCGGCGCACGACAAGCTGCGCCAGGAGGCCGGCCGCAAGATCCTGGTGCTGCTGACCGATGGAGGCGACCAGGGATCGCAGGAGACGCTGAAGAGCTCGATCGAGGCCGCGCAGAAGGCCAACGCCATCGTCTACGTCATCATGATCGCCGACCGTGGCTTTGGCGGCTACGGCGGCTTCTACACCGGCGGCGCCGACATGGACCGCATGGCCAAGGAGACCGGCGGCCGCGTCATCAACGTCGGCAACAACGGCAAGAAGCTCGAGGATGCCTTCAACCAGATTCAGGACGAGCTGCGCACACAGTATCTTGCCAGCTACACGCCGTCGAACCTGAAGACCGATGGCAGCTTCAGGACGCTGAACATCACTTGCGGCAAAGATACCAAGGTGCAGGCCCGCAAGGGCTACTACGCGCTCGCGGACAACGGCGGGAATGAATAGCGAGTAGTTCTCAGTTGCTCAACTGCGTATTCATCTGAGTACGGACAACTGTAGTTACGCTTCCATCGCTCCCGAGTACACGGCCATACCCGCGACGGCGTCGACGCCCATTGCGTCGAGAGCGTCCACCTCGGCTCGTTCTTTGATGCCACCGGCGACGATCAACTGCTTGGCCGTCGTCGCTCGCAGAATAGCGGCAACGTCGATGGGGAAGCCGGTCATCGTGCCTTCGGTGTCGACGTGCGTGTAGAGAAACGCGGCGCAGTAATCCTCGAGCCACGTAATGGCCTCTTCCGGCGTGAGCGCAACGTTCTCCTTCCAGCCGCGCACGGCGACCTGTCCGCCCTTGGTATCGACGGAGAAGACGAGCCGGTCTTCGCCGAGAGTGTCGCGGAGCTTCTGCGCGAAGTCGAGGTTGATGAGCGGGTGCCGCTTGCGGTCGGCCTCGTTGTTTCCTCCGAAGAGCGATGAGCCGTAGATCACCCGCTTTGCACCGAGGTCGATCATGCGCTTGCCGTCTTCAGCGGTTCGCAGGCCACCACCCACCTGGCAGGGGAGCTTCGAGGTGAACTGCGAGATCAGGTCGGCGTTCGAGCCCTGCCGCATGGCGGCGTCGAGGTCGATGAGCTGGACAAGCGGGTATTTGTTGAAGCGTTCGATCCAGTAGTCGAAGTCGTCGAAGGCCAGTTTGAGTTTTTCGCCCTGAACGAGCTGGACGATGCGACCGCCCATGAGGTCAATCGAAGGTATCAACATAATTTCTCTCCTGTACTCAAACGACACCGGTCATGGTGGTTTGTTAAGGGCACGGCTTCAGCCGTGCCGAAGTGCTTCGGTAGGAAGAAGGGTTTTAGCCCCTGAGGCGCTCAGCAAGGCAGTCTCACAGATACGCCTGCTCGTTGTAGTTCGGCTTTCAGTTCCCGCGAGTCCGTTACGCCGAAGTGAAAGATGCTGGCGGCAAGTGCGGCGTCGGCCTTGCCTCGCCCGAAGACCTCGGCGAAGTGCGCCGCACTGCCTGCGCCACCCGATGCGATAACGGGAATCTGCACGGCTTCGGAGACGCGCGCGGTCAGCTCGCAGTCGAAGCCGGAGCGCATGCCGTCGGTGTTCATACTAGTGAGAAGGATCTCGCCTGCGCCGCGCTGTTCGGCCTCGCGTGCCCACTCGATCACCTTGCGGCCCGTGGGCTTGCGGCCACCGGCGACGAAGACCTCGGCGTCACCGACGGGGTCGTACCCGGGGCGCGGCGTGCCCACGCCTCTTCGTGCATCGATGGCGACGATGACGGCCTGCGCGCCGAAACTCGAGCCGATCTCGCCGATCAGCTCCGGCCGCGCGATAGCGGAGGAGTTGATGCTTACCTTGTCGGCGCCCGCGTCGAAGACTGCGGCGGCGTCTTCGGCGGAGCGGATGCCTCCGCCGACGGTGAAGGGAACGAAGAGTTCCGCGGCGGTGCGCTTTACGGTGTCGAGCAGCGTGCCGCGTCCCTCGTGCGTTGCGGTGATGTCGAGCAGCACGATCTCGTCGGCGCCCGCGGCGGCATGTCGGTGCGCGAGTTCGGCGGGGTCGCCGGCGTCGATGATGTCGACGAACTGGATGCCTTTGACGACGCGTCCGTCGCGCACGTCGAGACATGCGATGATGCGTTTGGTCAGCATGGTTGAATCCTTACGGGTGTGGAGGCGCTTACGGCGCGCTCGGCTCCTTCGGCGACGATACGTGCGATGGGCTCATCGGGCGAGAGGGTATCGCCGCTCGATGCGAACCACTCAGCGACGAGGCCTTGCAGTGGCGCGCGCAGATGAAACTCGTTTTTGCCGTCCGTCAGTACCGCGATATTCTGGCCGGTGCCGACGAGCGTTCCTTGAGGTACAAGTTGTTGCGTGAGTTTGTACGCAGACTGTGGCGACTCTTCGGCGAGTTCGAGTTCGTAGACAAAAGGCATTTTGCTATAGCTCCACGAAGTTCTTGAGGATCTGGAGGCCGACGGCGCTCGACTTCTCCGGGTGGAACTGCACGCCCATCACGTTATCGCGCTCGACCACGGCGGTGAAGTCGCCGCCATAGCTGGTGGTAGCGGCGGTGTCGGCGCTCACCGGCGCGCGCCAGGAGTGCGTGTAGTAGACGAAGCCGCCGGGGGCAACGCCGCGCAGCAGGCGCGAGTCCTCGCGGATGTTCTCAAGCGAGTTCCAGCCTACGTGCGGCGACTTCAGCTCCGCGCCATTGAAGGTGGCAGGGAAGCGCTCGCACTTCGCGGCGAAGTGACCAAGACCCGCAGTGTCAGGCGCTTCGGTCGAGCCTTCGTAGAGCCACTGCAAGCCGACGCAGATACCGAGGAAGGGCGTGCCTTTCGCCACGGCCTCGCGCACGGCAACAGTCAACGCGAGGTCTTCAAGCAGCTGCGTCGCCTGAAAGTGTCCTACGCCGGGGAGGACGATCTTGGTCGCGTTGCGTACATCGTCCGGTGACTGCGTGACGTGCGTCTCCGCGCCGAGATAATGCAGCGCTTTGAGCACGCTGGTGAGATTGCCCGCCTTGTAGTCGATGACTTGAATCATTTGCGCTTCCGCGATAATTGACTGCGGTCACCCGTTCGCTTTGCTTCGATTACGACTCCCAGCGGCTCATCTGGGCGCTTACGAAAACGCCTTCCTATAGCCACAGCTTCATTTGAAAGCAGCTTTGCTTCTGTCGCTACGAGATCATCTTCGTCAAGAGCAGAATTGACGGCTGCCAGCGGCTGTTTTGAAGCACGTCTGAGTGCCTGATGGCTGGCTTGCTTTCTCAAAGGTATGGCTTTGCGGCTTGATTTATCGTTCACGCCATAGACATTTCGTGCATCCAGAGCGAGGCTTGCGACCTTTTTATCGATCGGATTTTTTATCTTGCTCATAGCAGGCCCTTCGTGCTCGGCAGAATCTCGGCCATCCTCTCGTCGCGTGAGCAGGCTCCGCGCAGAGCGCGTGCGAAGGCTTTGAAGATTGCCTCGATCTTGTGGTGGTTGGAGCGGCCGTACATTGTTTTGACGTGGACGTTGGCCTTGGCTCCGCGAGCGAAGCCGTCGAAGAAGTCGGCGAGCAGTTCGGACTGGAAGTCACCGACGAGACGTACTTTCACTTTGTCGTCGACGACATAGGCGACGCGGCCCGAGAGATCGACGGCGGCGACGGCGAGCGTCTCGTCCATCGCCATGACGAAGTAGCCCGCGCGCAGGATGCCCTTCTTGTCGCCGAGCGCCTTGTTGAAGGCCTCGCCCAGCGCGATGCCCACGTCCTCGACAGTGTGGTGCTGGTCGACGTCGAGGTCCCCGTTGCAGGTGAGCGTGAGGTCGAAGCCGCCGTGGCGGGTGAAGAGCTCCAGCATGTGATCGAAGAAGCGGATGCCGGTGGAGACCTTGTAGACGCCGGTGCCGTCGATGTTCAGCTTGAGCGCGATCTTCGTCTCGGTGGTGTCGCGCTTGATTGTAGCGGTGCGTGCCTTCTTCGTTGCCATCGTTCCTAGAGCTCCTGTATCTGTTTCGATTCTGTTGTGGAGAAGCCGCGTTGCGGCCTCCAGCCGATCTCTTCGAGCGATGCCTTCAAGGCTTCGAGGCCCTGCGAGACCTGGTCGCCTACGCCGATGGTGATGCGCACGTAGCCGTCGCATCCCGGGTCGGAGGAGCGGTCGCGCAGCAGCACGCCGCGGCGACGCATGGCCGTGACAAGCTCTTTGTGCAGCGGGCCGATCTTCATCAGCACGAAGTTCGCCGCACTGGGGAAGTAGCCGACGCCAAGCTCGGAGAGGGCAGCCATCATACGCTCGCGGCCGATGCGAATCTGCTCGGCGTACCAGGAGATGTAAGCATCGTCCTCGATGGCGACGGAGAGGCAGTCGAGCGCGACGCCGTTGACGTTGTAGGGCGAGCTGACCTTGCGCAGGTAACCCATCACCTCAGGGCTGCCGGCCAACATGCCGAGGCGCAGATTCGCGAGGCCGTAGGCCTTGGAGAAGGTGCGCGCGACAACAAGGTTCGGCGTGGAGGCAAGGTCGTCGAGCACTGTCTCGCCATGGAAGTGGTAGTAAGCCTCGTCGGCCATCAGCACGGCGTGTGGCGCGGCGTTGGCGAGGGCGAGCATCTGCGCGCGCGTGACTGTGGCTCCGGTGGGATTGTTGGGCGAGGCGACGATGATCAGCTTCGTGCGCTCCGTGATGGCGTTGAGGAAACGCTCGAAGGGGAACTCCAGCGTCTCATCGGCCTGGATGCGGACAAGGCCGCGCGTCATCATCGAGATCGAGACGTCGTACATGAAGAACGAAGGCGTGCAAATGAGGCCTTCGTCGCCTTCTTCGAGAAAGGTGCAGCAGATGAGGTGGATCGCCTCGTCGACACCGTTGGTCAGCAGTACTTGCGCAGGGTCGAGGCCGAAGTGCGCGGCGACCTTGCGCTCCACCGGCTCGCGCTCGGGATACTTTGTCAGCTCCTCTGCGGTGATCTGCCTGAGGCGGTCGATCACTCGCGGCGACGGCGCGAAGGTGTTCTCATTGAAATCGAGCCGCAACGCATCGCGACCGGCGAGCGGAGGGTGGTACTCCGGCATCTCGAGGACGAGGCGGCGCGGCTTGACGGTAGCGGTGCTCGTGACTGTGCTCATCGGGCTGACCTCATTCTTACGCGAACGCTCTCGGCGTGGCCGACCAGGCCCTCAGCGGTTGCCAGCGCGATGGCGTGCGGGCCGATCTTCTTCAGGCCCTTAGCGGTGTACTCCTGCACGGTGATGATCTTGACGAAGTCGAGCACGCTGAGACCACCGCGCACGCGACCGACGCGGCCTGTAGGCAGCACGTGGTTGGGGCCGGAGACGTAGTCGCCCATCGACTGCGGTGCGTAGTCGCCGACGAAGACCGAGCCTGCGTTCTGCACCCACTTGAGGTCGGCGGCGGAGTCGACGGTGAGGTGTTCGGGGGCGAGGCGGTTGGTCAGCTCGCGTGCCTCAGTAACTGTTTCGGTTACAAATATCGCGCCTTGTTTTGCCAGCGACTGTTTTGCGAGCTTGTTGCTCTTCGCCTGAATTTTGACCTCAGCGGCAACTTCGGTGCCGAGCGTTCCGTTACTGGTAATGAGGACGGCGAGCGTCTCGGGGTCGTGTTCGGCTTGTGCGACGAGATCGGCGGCGATGCCGGCGGCGCTGCCGCGCTCGCTGGTGACAACGATCTCGGTTGGGCCGGCCGGCATGTCGATGCCGCACTCGGTGGAGACGAGGGACTTGGCCGCGGTCACGAAGAGGTTGCCGGGGCCAACGATCTTGTTCACCGGTGCGATCGTCTCCGTGCCGTAGGCGAGCGCGGCGATAGCCTGGGCTCCGCCGATGCGGTAGAACTCTGTCACGCCTGCGAGGTAAGCGGCGGCGAGCGTCTCGTGCACGGGCTTGGGTGAGCAGACAACGATGCGCTCGACGCCGGCGACCTGCGCCGGTGTCGCCGTCATCAACAAAGTGGAGGGAAGAGGGTAGCGGCCGCCGGGAACGTAGCAGCCGACCGAGCCGAGCGGGCGAACGATCTGGCCGGTTTTGACGCCGTCGGCTGGAGAGATGGTCCACTCCTTCGGCATCTGCGCTTCGGCGAAGGCGAGGATGTTGCCGCGCGCGACCATCATGGCCGCCTGCAACTCTGGCGCGGTGGCCTGCCATGCGGCCTCCATCTCTTCGCGCGTGACACGGAGCGCGGCGCCCTTCTTCAGGCCGTCGAACTTCGTTGCGTACTTGCGCAGCGCGCGATCGCCGTTTTTGCAAACGTCGGCGAGGATGCGACGGACAACGGGTTCGACGCGCGCCGTCGAGACCGCGCCGCGTCGCTCGATCGATTCGATCAGTGCGGCGGCGGTCGTCGCGGTGCGACCGTATGTTTTGACGAGCTTCATCATCTATCGGACTCCAGTGGCGCAGCGACAGCGTTGAACAACGGATTCCTCCACTGCGCTGCGCTCCGGTCGGAATGACACCTCTTGGTCGTTATCGCAGCTAAAGAACAACCTTGCTGAGCGGATATTCGACGATGCCGGTTGCTCCCGCGGCCTTGAGCTTGGGGATGACGTCGCGCACCAGCGACTCATCGAGGATCGTGTTCAACGCGACCCAATCGGGGTCGCTGAGCTGCGAGACCGTCGGCGAGTTCAGCGCGGGAAGAACGGCGATCACGAGAGGCAGGTCTGCCTTACGGGCGTTGAGCATCAGGCCGACGCGGCCCTGTGCGGCGATGGCTGCGTTCAACATCAGCGAGATGTTGTTGATCTTCGCGCGCTTCCAGTCGTCTTTGAAGGCGGCCTTGTTGGCGATGAGCTGCGTCTCGCTCTCCATCAGCGTCTCGATGATGCGCAGGCGGTTGGCGCGCAGCGAGCTTCCGGTCTCGGTGACCTCGACGATGGCGTCGGCCAGAGTGGGAGGCTTGACCTCGGTCGCTCCCCAACTGAACTCGACGGTGACGGGGATGTTCTTCGATGCGAAGTAGCGCTTGGTGAACTCGACCAGCTCGGTGGCGATAATCTTTCCGGCGAGGTCCTCGGCCTTCTGGAAGGGCGAGTCTTCGGGCACGGCGAGCACCCACTTCACCTTCTGGCGGCTCTGCTTGGAGTAGGTGAGGCTGGTGACGTACTCGACGTCGGTCTGATTCTCCTGCACCCAGTCGTTGCCGGTCAGGCCGGCGTCAAGCGCGCCGTGCTCGACGTAGCGGGCCATCTCCTGCGCGCGGACGAGCATGCACTCGATCTCCACGTCATCGATGCCGGGAAAGTAGCTGCGGCCGCTGGCGTAGATGTTCCAGCCGGCGCGCTGAAACAGCGCAATGGTTGCGTCCTGCAGGCTGCCCTTGGGGATGCCGAGCTTCAGCTTCTTGGTCTCACTCATTAGTTCTTCTCCGTTTCGATCTTCTTCGTGAAGCAGCTTACGGTGCCCTCGTGGCAGACCAGGCCATCGCCCTCGACCTCGACGCGGAAGAGCAGGGCGTCGTTGTCGCAGTCGGTGGAGGCCTCGATAATGCGCAGGCGGTTGCCGCTGGTCTCGCCCTTCATCCAGAGCTTGGATCGGGTGCGGCTCCAGAAGGTGACGAAGCCGCTCTCGAGCGTCTTCTGGTAGCTGGTCTCATTGAGGAAGCCCAGCATCAGCATCTCGCCGGTCTTGTAGTCCTGGACGATGCCGGGAACGAGGCCGTCCATCTTCGCAAAGTCGATCTTTGGTCCTTCAGCCATTTTCCAATCTCCATTTCGTTCGTTGCACGTAAAAAGGCCCGCTCGCGGAATGCGCGTTGAGCGGGCCTTTCAGAATCCTTGTGGTATGCGCCTTACTATTTCGCCACACCGGACACGGCCGCCAACACGCTCTCTGCATGATGATGGTGATGATGCCCGTGATGGATGTTCAGCGAACGCATCGCATGACTAGAGTAGCGTCGAGGGCGGGGGAAGTCAACTTTACCGGATTGACGAGAGGTCTTTCTCTCCCGTAACCTCCGTGAAACGAAGTGATTTTGTAGTTCGGGAGAATTCAGAACATGCGCAATCTTCGCTCGAAGTTCCTGGCACTTGCACTGATGTTCACCATGCCGCTGACCATTGCTGTGGCGCAGAAGCCTGCAAAAAATGCAGCCGCTCCGGCAGCCGCTGCCGCAACACCGGACAACAAGCTCGACATCAACACCGCCACCGCAGACCAGTTGAAAGCCTTCCCGGGCATCGGCGATGCGTACTCCAAGCGCATCATCGACGGACGTCCGTACACGGCGAAGAACCAGCTCGTCTCGCGTGGCGTGCTTCCTGAGAGCGTTTACAACAAGATCAAGGACTCGATCATCGCCAGCAAGCCCGCCAAGAAATAGTAGAGGTTCAGGTCGAAAAACGCAGGGCCGGCGCTATAAAGCAGCCGGCCCTGCTGTTTGCTCCAGTCTCACTTGAGATTCATCACAACGATGCGCCCGTCGGAGTGAAAGCTGCCTCCCGTTGCCGTTCGAGCTTCAAGCATCGGATTTGAAGGCGTGACGTAGGCAGCGCTCGCATAGACGCCTGCCGCGTCGAAGCTCTGCAACAGGTAGTCGCGCTCCTTGTCGATCTCGGGATCGATCTTGTGCGTTACTCCGCCCGTGCGCTGGTCCTTCTCGAAGCCGATATCATGCGTTGCCGAACCTACCCATAGAGGCCTGCCGTCCACGGTCTTGCCGGTCTGCCATACACGCAGGTGGTGTCTTTCGGCCGCCACCATCAGAGGATCGGCCCGGGCGAACGACATGTCCTGCGCCCGCCCGAAGAGGTAGAGCGTGCTCATCGGCATCTCGGTATAGGCCTCCTTGCTCAAGGTCTTCAGCAGGCCGTTGAGGAGGGCATCCTGCACCGACTTATCGACAGCAACCCATCCGGCGGCTTTATAAGCTGCTTCAACCTCCTCCTTCGTACCAATCAGCGCGAAGTTGACCATGTCTCCGGGATTGCCGGTGCCACTGGCGCTATCGCTGACCCGGCGTGGGATGTCGGCGAAGATCTCAGGAGTAAGCATTGAATCGATTGGCTTTGAAGGGGCCGCCAGAACATTGATCTTGAAGGTCGCCGGCTTTGAAAACCTGACCTTCACCTTGTATTCGCCACTAAATGTCAGGTCGCTGCCTACATTCACGGCGAGGTACAACTTTCCTGTAGTTGGCATAGCTACCTGCCCAGAGGCTCCAATAGAGAAGGGAACGGAGGCCCCCATATCGCTGATACGCCCAATCACGGCGCCGACCTTTGCCTGATTCAAAGGAAACTGGCGGAGCAGGTCCTTCCACCCGCGGTCGAGTCCGTCGGCTGTGGTCTGACGGTTGTCGGCCAGCGTGAGATTGCCGGTTACGGTGAAGTCAGCCAATTCGCCCGCGGCAAGAAAGACGCCGGTGTCCAGCCAACTGCCGTCCTTCAGCGTGAACTCGTAGTTCTGTTTGTGCGCCGGCACCTCCGTCGCGCTTGCCACCTTCTGGTTGCGCATGCCAATGATCGCCTCAATGTGCGGGGCGATGGAGGGCACGGACGAAGGAAGCGCTGGAATGGTGCTGCCCGGCTGCTCCTGGGCAATGGTGCGGTTCGGCGCAGCGGCACAAAGCCCCAGTATCAACAACAGTACGGCCTCGACCGGCAGACCACTCTGCCGTCGCTTATACCCTTGAAATCGTTTAGAGTGAATCATGTTACTTCCCTATATATGATGCTCAACACAGGCCAGCCGCGAATGTCGCTTCTCGACCTTGTAAGGAAAGGTGCCACCCTTGCCGCAACCGCCGCACTGGCCGTTGCGCTTGCCGGCTGCCAGGGTATTGTATCGAGCCAGAGCGGCTCGCAGGTGCGCATCATCGACGCATCCGCCGACGCCCCTGGGCTGGACGTCTACCAGAACAACGCGGCCATCGCCTACAACCTGGGCTTCGGCACCGTCACCTCGTATGTTCCTGTCGATCCGGGAACCTATACCACCACGGCAACACAGGCGGGCACGAAGCAGGTTCTCACGACATCCAAGGCGACCTTTGTAACCGGGGCCCAGTACACCGTGCTGATCGGCAACGCCGCCGCCAACCTGCAGCAGCTTATCTTGAAGGACCAGAGCCAGGCGGCGCCCTCCGGGCAGATTGGTCTGCGCTTCATCGACCAGGCAACACGAATCTCCGCGCAGGACATCTACCTGGTTCCCGCGGGACAAAAGCTCACGGCTGTCACGCCGGTTTATACCAACATCACCTTCGGCATCAACACCGGCTACCTGAACATCCCCACTGGAACTTACACGCTCGTCATGGTTCCAACGGGAACGGTTCCAGCCAGCGATACAATTGCTACCTACACCGGCGCGCAGGTGACATATACCGGAGGCTCTGTGACGACGATCATTATGATCGACCAGCAGATCGTCACGACACCTGGTCTTCAGGTGATTACAGCGCCTGATTACGTCTCTCCCACAGCGACAAGCTAGTCTGTTCGTTTTTCGTTGGAAAAGCACTCAGACACATATTGCCTGCGAGAGTAGCGCGAAGCTGGAATCGATTGCTCGCCAACCCAGCACGATATCAAAAGTCGTGTCAGAGTGCGCAAATATACTTTTGCGACGCAGCGCAACACGCGCTCGTCACCTGTGTCTACTCCCATCGTAAGACGAAGGACGCTGAAGCAAAGACGTCTTCATAACGAAAGCACAGGAGAAATATCCATGCAGATCACCCGCCTCGCACTCGCTCTTAGCTTTGCCATCGCACCGCTCGCTGTTCTCGCGCAGGCCCCAGCAACTTCAACGACAACCACGCCTCCCCCCACCATCAACCAGCGCAAAGAGAACCAGCAGGACCGCATCGCACAGGGCGTAAAGAGCGGCCAGCTTACTGCGGGTGAGACGCAGCATCTTGAAAAGCAGGAGTCGGCCATAAACCACGAAGAGCGTTCCATGCGCGCGCAGGACAACGGCCACCTGACCAAGGCCGACCGCAGTCTGATCAACAAGCAGCAGAACCAGGAGTCGAAGCGCATCTACCGCGACAAGCACAACAGCAGGAAGCAGTAGTAAAGACGCCGAAGCGAGCAGAGCGATTGATGCTTCACGTAAAAAAAGCCGCCGAGCGATACTCGGCGGCCCTGGTTTTCTGCGCGGATGTCAGTAGCGGTATTGCTCCGCCTTGTATGGTCCTTCGACGGAAACCCCCAGATACTCGGCCTGCTTCGGAGACAATGTCGTCAGCTTCACGCCGATCTTCTCCAGGTGCAGACGAGCAACCTCTTCGTCGAGCTTCTTCGGCAGGATGTAAACGCCCACCTTGTAGATATCCTTGTTCTTCCAGAGGTCCAGCGCTGCGAGCGTTTGGTTCGAGAAGCTGTTCGACATCACGAAGCTCGGGTGACCCGTTGCGCAGCCAAGGTTCACCAGGCGGCCTTCCGCCAGCACGAAGATGCTGTTTCCACCGGGGAAGGTGTATTTGTCCACCTGCGGCTTGATGTTCAGCTTGATAACGCCCTTGGCGCTGTTCAGCTGGTCCATCTGGATCTCGTTGTCGAAGTGTCCGATGTTGCAGACGATCGCCTGGTCCTTCATCTGCTGCATGTGCTCGAAGGTGATGATGTCGAGATTGCCCGTGCACGTGACATAGATATCGGCGCGGCCGAGCGTCTCTTCAAGAGTCGTGACCTCGTAGCCCTCCATCGCAGCCTGTAGCGCGTTGATCGGGTCGATCTCGGTCACGATCACACGAGCGCCGAGCCCGCGAAGCGAAGCAGCAGAGCCTTTGCCTACGTCGCCGTAGCCGCAGATCACGGCAGTCTTGCCGGCGACCATCACGTCGGTGGCGCGCTTGATGCCGTCGACCAGCGACTCGCGGCAGCCGTACAGGTTGTCGAACTTCGATTTCGTCACTGAGTCGTTGACGTTGATGGCGGGGACCAGCAGCTTGCCCTGCTCCATCATCTTGTAGAGACGGTGAACGCCGGTTGTCGTCTCTTCGGCGACGCCCTTCCACTCCTTCGCCATCTTCTGGAAGTAGGAAGAGTCCTCAGCGTGGGTCTTCTTCAACAGATCCTTGATCACCTGCTCTTCATGGTTGCCGGATGGCGTGTTGACCCAGCCGTCGCCCTTCTCAAGATCGACGCCCTTGTGGATCAGCAGCGTCACGTCGCCGCCGTCGTCGATGACGATCTGCGGTCCCAGGCCGCCTTTATGGCGCAGCGCCTGGTCCGTGCACCACCAGTACTCTTCGAGCGTCTCGCCCTTCCAGGCAAAGACCGGAACCCCGGCAGCGGCAATGGCGGCAGCAGCATGGTCCTGCGTGGAGAAGATGTTACAGCTCGCCCAGCGCACATCGGCGCCGAGGGCAACCATGGTCTCGATCAGCACGGCAGTCTGGATCGTCATGTGCAGCGATCCAGTGACGCGAACACCCGCCAGCGGCTTCGACGGAGCATACTTGTTGCGGATCGACATCAGGCCGGGCATCTCCTGCTCGGCGATGTCGATCTCTTTGCGTCCGAACTCTGCCAGCGAGATATCCGCGACCTTGTAATCAGTCGCACCTGCTGCTTTATCGATGGTTGCTGTGGCCATTACGGCACCTCATTTTTTTCTGAAATTGGGGAGACGTTAGAACTTGTTGTCTACCTATGAGGATATCATTCCGACGCTGGTCTTATTTGCCGCAAAAGCGTGTTCGAGTCGCCGGAGTAACAATAGGAAACCTCAACAAAACAGGCAAATTAGCTGTTTGCTTTTGCACTCTTCAACGCCGTCGTCGTCAGGCTGACGATCGCTGCAAGCAGCAAAAACGCTCCAATCGCATAGAGGCCACCAGCAAAGCTGTGAGTGGCTTCACGTGACCTTCCTGTCAGGTAAGGGCCAGTAAAGCCGCCCAGAGCGCCCAGCGTCGTGACCATGGCGACTGCTGCCGCCGCGGCAGGGCCGGTAACGCTGCGCGTCATCAGCGCCCAGAAGGGCCCCATTGCACTCAGCATTCCGATCGTCGCCAATGAAAAACCAATCATGGCGACCGACATTTTGCCTGCCATGCCAGACAGCATGAAGCCCGTTGCCGCGACAAACATGCAACCGGCAAGATGTCCGCTGCGCTCGTTCCAGCGATCGGAGCTCCACCCGGCAACGACCGTGAACACCGCGGCCAGCAGGTAGGGAATCGTCGAGAGTCCGGCGATCGTACTCGAATTATGCTTGACCGTCGAAAGGCTGCTGAGGATCAACGGCATCCACAGGTTTACAACGTAGACGCCGATCTGCACCGCGACATACACAAAGATCAGCAGCCAGAGAATAGGCAGTCTGAAAGCATCCGCGAAGGCATGATGCTGCGTAGCGCCATAACGAGAGCGGTCAAGCTCAAGCTCGCGCGTAAGCCACTGTTGCTCATGAGGAGCAAGCCACTCTGCCTGTGCGGGGCTGTCCTTGAGAACGAACAGCACAGAGATACCCAGCAGCATGGTCGGTATACCTTCAGCGATAAACAACCATTGCCATCCACTGAGACCACCGAATCCATCGAGCTTCAGCAAGCCGCTGGAGATGGGGCCGCCGAAGACTCCCGCCAGCGAGGTTGCCGTCATGAACTTCGCAACAGCGCGTGCGCGCTCGTGCGATGGAAACCAGTAAGTGAGGTAAAGCAACATGCCGGGTACAAAACCCGCCTCGCCCACGCCGAGGAGAAAGCGCATGGTGTAGAACGATCCCGGCGAGCGTACAAACGCCATCGCCGCAGCGATCAGTCCCCAGGTGATCATGATGCGAGCGATCCACAAGCGTGTGCCAACTCGTTGCAGCACCATGCTGCTTGGCATATCGAACAGCGCATAGCCAATGAAGAAGATCGCCGCGCCCGTGCCGTAGACCGAATCGCTGAAGCCGAGCTGGCGTTTCATGTCGATCGCGGCGAAGCCCACGTTCACGCGATCGATATAGGCGACGATGTAGAGCAGGAAGAGGTACGGAACGATGCGCCGCGTGACCTTCGCATAGAGCGCGCGCTCGTTCACCGTCTCGCGATCCGCCGCCTCTGCCTGAGCCATCGCACTACTGTAATAGGTTTGCCTGTGCCGTTGCGAAGCTCTTTTCAGCTTCGAGCAATCTGCGCTTGCGGTCCGTGCCCCAGCGGTAGCCTGTCAGCGAACCATCTTTGCCGACGACACGATGGCAGGGAACGACAATCGCCACAGGGTTCGCGGCACAGGCCCCGGCCACGGCACGGGTCGCCGATGGCGATCCCAACTCCGCAGCCAGGCCGGAGTAGGTGCGTGTCTCGCCGCGTGGAATCTGCTGCAAGGCCTTCCATACGCGCTGCTGAAAGGCTGTGGCGCGAACATCGAGCGGAAAGGTCGCGGCCAGGGGATGTTCGCCAGTCTGGCTGGCGATAAATTCGATCGCATCGGCAAGCCATCCGTTGGAACTGTTCTCCCGGACTAGCTTCGCGTTCGGGAACCTGTTGCGCAGGACCTCTTCGTTTTCGGCGTCGCTTGCACCGAAGGCGATGGTGCAGACCCCCTTGTCTGTCGTCGCGACGAGCAGGCGTCCCAGCGGACTGTCTGTCGTTGCATAGCGAACGGCGATGTTGGCTGCACCGTTCTTCATCTCGCGAGGAGTCATCCCCAGGCGCGCATTGCTGTTTTCGTACAGCCTGCTGCTCGATCCAAAGCCGGCTTCATAGATTGCATCGGTTACCGTCATCTCAGGTCTCCTCATCTTTTGTTGGAAGCGTTCCATCCGCTGCGCGCGCGCATACTGTGCAGGACTTACGCCAAGCACGCGGCGAAAGGCGCGCATCAGAGTCAGCCGGTCTACTCCGGCGGCGCGTGCAACGTCGCTCATTGTTCGACGCTCTTCAGCGTGTTCGCGCAGATGCTTTGCCACACGTCCTACCAGCTTTGCCTGCGGATCGGGCCGCGGAGAGGTTCTCTCCGGCTCGCATCTGCGACAGGTGCGGTAGCCTGCACCCAAAGCGTCGGCCAGCGTCGAGAAGAACTGCACGTTCTCTCGTGTCGGCCGCCTGCTCGGGCAGCTTGGTTTGCAGACGACTCCGGTTGATCGAACGGCATAGTAAAACGTGCCGTCGGCCGTTGAGTCGCGTTCAAGCACCTGCTTCCACTGATCTGTCGCCCGGACGCTATTGGTTTTACGCGCTGTCATTGCCATGCAAGTATCTTCCTACGCGCTGCAGGTACGCCACACTCCGTTTTGTTCGCGCAAACTTGCTGAAGCGAATCGGCGCTCACATATCGCGCTAAATAAAAGAGGCGAGCCTTAGGCCCGCCTCTCGCGTAATGTTGAACGCCTTGGTTACCTGGCTGCAACCGCGGCGGCCTGCTCCTTGAGAGCGGCTGCCTTGTCGGTCGCCTCCCAGGTGAAGTTCTCGCCACTGCGGCCAAAGTGACCATATGCGGCAGTCGCCTTGAAGACAGGACGGCGCAGCTGAAGCGTCTCGATGATGCCCTTTGGGGTCAGGGAGAAGTTTTTGCGTACCAGCTCAACCAGTTTGGTTTCATCCACCTTGCCAGTGCTGAACGTATCGACCAGTACACTGACCGGCTCTGCCACGCCGATGGCGTAAGCAAGCTGAACCTCGCAGCGATCGGCGAGACCGGCGGCGACAATGTTCTTAGCCACGTAGCGCGCCATGTAGGCAGCAGAACGATCGACCTTGGTTGCGTCCTTGCCGCTGAAGGCCCCGCCGCCGTGACGGCCCATGCCGCCGTAGGTGTCGACGATGATCTTGCGGCCCGTCAATCCGGTGTCGCCCATCGGTCCGCCCACAACGAAGCGGCCGGTCGGATTGATGTGGTACTTGGTGTTCTCGTCCAGAAGGTTCGAGGGGATCACGGCCTGGATCACGTTCTTCAGGATGTCCGAGCGCAGCTCCTCGTTGCCGACGGTCTCGGCGTGCTGGGTCGAGATGACGACCGCATCCACGCGCACGGGCTTATGGTTGGCGTCGTACTCCACCGTCACCTGGCTCTTGCCGTCGGGACGGAGATACGACATGGAGCCGTTCTTGCGAACTTCGCTGAGCTTCAGCGCAAGACGATGCGCCAGCGAGATCGGCGTCGGCATCAACTCCGGCGTCTCGTTGGTGGCGTAGCCGAACATCATGCCCTGGTCGCCGGCGCCGCCGGTGTCCACACCCATGGCGATGTCGCCCGACTGCTTGTTGATCGTCGAGATCACCGCGCAGGTGTTCGAGTCGAAGCCGTAGAGTGCGTTGTCGTAGCCGATCGAGGCGATGGTGCCGCGGACGAGGCTCTGGAAGTCGACGTAGGCCTTGGTCGTAATCTCGCCAGCGATGACAACCAGGCCGGTGCAGGTTAGCGTCTCGCAGGCCACGCGGCTGTAGGGGTCCTGTGCGAGGCAGGCATCCAGAATGGCATCGGAGACCTGGTCGGCAATCTTGTCGGGGTGTCCTTCAGTAACCGACTCGCTGGTGAAGAGAAAACGCTCTTGTGTAGACAATACAAACTCCTTGAAGGGTCGCGGAAGGTTCTCCGCGCCGTACATTTAGGTAACCCATCCATTCTACTCGCCGGGGCACTGGCACAACAAAGCGCAACAGGCATCTGTCGAGATTCGGCAGCCAGTGGTATCTATCTGCATTGAACGGGGTTTGTGTTGTGTATCAGGTCGAAGGGAGCTAAAGAAATAGACGTCCGTGCAGAACGAATTTCCACACGCCCCATCCCAGAACCACCAGCATCGCGACCATGACCGCGACGCCGATCCACTTTGAATGACCCATGTTCTGGCTGGCGCCCCTGTTTTTCCGGACATTTTCTGCGAATTCTACCCAGTCATGGTCGGATGAGGAGACAGCGCCCATCTCCCTGAGTGTGCTTTCGAAGCGTTCCAGCCACGGAGTCTCCTCAAGACCCACGGCACCAAGGTAGCTACGCACGATCCCTTTTCGGAACACTCCGCCGGGCAATTCGGTAAGACGGCCCGCCTCTAACAGTTCCAGATGACGGACAGAGACCTTCGTCATCGAACAGATCGTATCGAGCGTAACCTTCCTCTGCTCGCGTTCCATCCGCAGTTTGTCGCCGAATCGTTCCATCCCGCTCAGTCCCAGATACGCCGGAAAAATTCTACATGCCGGATTCTGCATGGTTTCGGCAGGATAGTCCCGGTTTCAACCTAAGTCAAAGCCCCGAATGGGGGAGGTGGCCGGAGTATCTAGCTAGTTAGTTATATTCCCGTAAATGATGGATGAGTAATGGTTTGCACCGTCACAACTGGCCTCCGGAGTCATGGCGCGGCAAGGCGGTGGGGTATTGTTAAATCGAGATCAGGGTGCGAATTCCTTTTCCAGTCCGTTGCCCCATGTGGGGTGCATGTCTGTTCGCAACCGTACTGCTTCTCCTCCAGTTGCTAGAGGGGACGTCACCCTATTTTGCATTGTGCAGCTTCGCATTCATCCTTGCCGCAACGGCGACGTTCAACCTCGCCGGGGGGTTCTCCAGGACCTCAGGGGCCTATGTCTTCTTTTTTTCGACTCTCACCCTGATCCTTGGCCTCTGCACCAAGGCGGTGATAGGCGAAGCTGCGGATTCCAATCTCCTGGTCCCTCAGAAGACCATTTCACTCTATCTGGGCAGCATGCTTGCAATGTACGGCGCGGTCTTTGCGGCTCGCAGACTCACACCGCCCAAAGCCATTCTGCAAAATCTTGTTACTGAGAAGAACATGCAGAATGCGACCGTCGGTTGCCTCGTCGCCGGCATCATCGTACAGATCGTGATGATCTTCGCGCCAAAGACAGCGGGATCGTTTCTCAGCGCTCTCGCACAGATCAACCGCTTCTTTCCCATGGCTATTATTCTTGGGGTCGTTCATCAGATACGAAAGAGCGGCGGAAGAAGCAGCATCAACTTACCTGTTTTGATTGCCGCAGCAAATATCTTTTACATAGGCATATTGGGATTCTCGAAAGAAGGAATGTTCACTCCCATCGCCTGTTGGATGGCCGCGGTAAGCTGCCAGAACTATAAGCTCTCCCGGACGCAGTTGATTGGAATCGTCGCTGTATTTGTTGGAATGTTTGTTTATCTGGTGCCCTACGCGCAGTATGGAAGGTCATTCGTGAATCCCGAAGACGGCATCGCCGTTCGCTTTAAAACCGCTGCGGGCCTTCTTTCCAATCTTTCTACTGTTCGAGAGGAATACAAGGCGACGCTCGATCCCGAGACGGAGCAGAAGCACGGGTACTTCAATTCCGATGTCGGATTCTTTGATCGCCTGCAGATGATCTCCATCGACGACAGCCTGATCGAGCTTACGGACCGTCTTGGACCGCATGGTCTATCCCCTATTGCAGAAGGCTTCCAAAATCTTGTTCCGCATTTCCTGTGGCCGAACAAGCCACGTGTCACGGGCGGCAACTCCTATGCGCATGAGATTGGCGGTATCGTCGGCGATGACGACGACACCACCGGGATCTCCTTCAGCGCCGTTGGCGAAGCCTACCATCTCGCAAGATGGTTTGGGATTTTGTTCGTGGCTCCTCTGCTGTGGATGATGCTCTTCATTCTTTTCGATTCTTTTTGCGGCGACATCCGGCTGTCGCCGTGGGGCCTGCTGATGGTCGTCTATTACTCCCATATGGCCCCTGAGGGAATGCTCGGCGGCGTGATCTATGCCATGGGGTACGTTGCCTTCGGATTGGTCGTCGCGGCCTTGTCCGCGGCTTATGTGATGCCTATCCTGGGCACCTTGTTCAAGGGGCCGGAGCGAACAGTAGTCCAAAGAGGCGGTCCGGTCCGCTCCTTTGCGCGCCGTAATCGAGAAGTGCCATTTTCCAGCATGGGCCAATAGACCGGCCGCTGCCATACACTGAATATCAGCATGAATAAGCTTGTTGTCGGCAACCTCGTCCATCGTCCTCTCCGTTCGCTCATCAGCGCCCTCGCCATCGCGATCGAGGTCATCATGATCCTCTCGATCTCCGCCATCCTGATGGGCAAGCTCAACGGTTTCAAGGACCGGCAGAACGGCATTGGCATGGACATGTTCGTGCGCCCCAGCACAACGAACAACTTCATCGGCATGAGCGCCGCCGGAGCCTCGATCAAAGTGGCGGACGTGCTGGCGAAGATCCCCCACGTCGTCGTCTCGGCCCCGGTCAACATCCAGATCACCAACTCGTTCGACAACATCTACGGCATCGACTTCAAGACCTACAACGACTTGCTGCCGTTTCAGTTCATCGCTGGAGGACCGTTCCAGGGGCCTGACGACATCATCCTCGACGACTACGCCGGAGAGGGCAAAAAGCCCGGCGATACGATCAAGCTCCTGGAGCACACCTTCCGTATCTCGGGCATCGTCATGCACGGCAAAGGCGGTCGCAAGTTCATCCCCATTGAGACGATGGGCGCCCTGACCGGCACCGAAGGCAAGGCCAGCGCCTTCTATCTCAAGACCGAGGACTACCCGAAGTATGTCGACGATGTGAAGAAGGCCATCCTCGCCACTCCCGGTATGGCGCAGTACAGCGTCGTGACCACGGACGAATACCTCTCTTCCATGACACCCGCGCGCCTTCCGGCGTTCAATATCGCGCTCCGTGTTGTCGTCGGTATCGCGCTGGTCATCGGTTTCCTGGTCATCTTTCAGTCCATGTACACGGCCGTCATGGAGCGCACGCGCGAGATCGGCATTCTGAAGTCCATGGGGGCCTCGCGTGCTTATATTGTTGCTCTCGTTCTGCGGGAGACCGGCCTGATCGCGGCGGTCGGTATTGCACTTGGAATTGCGTCCAGCTACGCCCTCAGCGCCGCTCTCGAGGCGCGCTTTCCCACGCTCGATTTCGTCATCAACCTGCCTTGGGTTTGGAGAGCCATCGGCATTGCATTTGTCGGCGCCCTGCTGGGGGCCATTTATCCCGCGCTCAAAGCGGCCAGCAAAGACCCCATCGACGCTCTCGCTTACGAGTAGAAAGATGTCGTCCTACGTCTCTCGCCAGGCCGTTTGGTGAACTTACCCCGCGAGATTCTCGTATCATTGATACGGCACGTCGCTGCTGCATCGCGCCCGCGCTCTTCTTTGACAGAAAAGGAGTCTTCCCGCTCAGCCAATCATGACCGACCCCTCTACAAGCGGCCCCCGTCCAACGCGGCCATTTTTTTCTGGTGCTCGATGGCTTGAGGTGAGTCTCCTCACCATTGCTGCCTTGTTTTTACTTCTTCACGGCATCCATCTCCGGGCCGACTTTCCCAACCACTCTCCCTGGATGGACTGGTCGAAGTACACCGA
Organism: Acidobacteriota bacterium; assembly: GCA_018268895.1. Taxonomy (NCBI): domain Bacteria; kingdom Pseudomonadati; phylum Acidobacteriota; species Acidobacteriota bacterium. Next base: position 183,401 of record JAFDVP010000001.1, read on the forward strand.
CGAAGGCTGGTACGGCGACGCCGCAATCCGCCACTTCCAACGTGGACACTGGTACGTTCCCGGCGACTTCAATCCTGCCGCTGCGCTCCCCGTGTGGCCGCTGGCAGAGTCGGCAGTTTTTCGCTTTACCGGCGTCAACATCGTGGCCGCGCGGTCTCTGTCTGTGGCAACGTTTGTTCTCATCGTTCTTGGAGCGTATCTGCTCGTACGGCGCTCTGCGCGTCTCGCCCCATTGCAGCAGGAGCGCAGCTATTCGCTCGCGCCGGCGATTGCCGCCCTCCTGCTTGCGGTAAGTCCCTTCTGCTATGCCTTCAGCCGGTTGGCCATCCTGGAGCCAATGCTGATTCTGCTCACGGTCCTGGCACTGCTCGCTGCATCGTATCTTGCACCTCGCGGTGCGACCTCTGCGTTCCGTTACTGGGTTCCCGTCGTGGCGCTGGGGGTCCTGCTGCCGCTGATGGTCCTGACGAAGACCACAGCGCTCTTTCTCTTTCCCTGTGTCGCATGGATGGCCTTTGCGCGCTCCTGTTACAAGCCGCGGCAGTTCTTCCTCATGGTGGCCCCGGCCTTTGCGATCGGGGCCGTTATCTGGCTCACCTATTTCGGCTTCGTTGTGCGCCCGCGTTTCCTTGAGGACTATCGGTATCTCTTCAGCGCAAACTCCTACACAGGAATCACGTCCGGCAATGCCGTCTCCGTTGTCCAGGACACTCTTCTCGATGGCGAATGGCTGGGCAAGCTGCTCTACCCGCTGGCCCTCATTGCAATTGCCATCGTTCCGTTTGTGCGGCAACGGCTGCTGCGAAACCCTCTAGTGCCTTCGCTGATGCTCTGGGCCGCGGGATACGCATCGTTCCTAGCCTACCATAACAATCTTCAGCCGCGTTACTACCTCGTTCTTGCTGTCCCGATCACGTTGCTGCTGACCGTTGTCTTTGAGAGCCTGTGGAACCGCCGCAACGTCATCGCCCCCCTGCACCACTTCGCCGGGGCGGCTGCTGCATTCGCCCTTCTTGCCGTGGCTGTCTCCGATGCCCGCCAGACCGTCCACTACGTTTATCATCCCGAATACACCTTTGCGGACGCGGCGCAGCGCATTCACCAGATTGTCGCCTCCGATCGCGCGCATAACCCACTTGTGCTCTCCATCAGCGGCTCCGACCTCTCATTGATGACAGGGTTGCCCAGCATCTGCGACGACTTCGGCACGATGGATCTCGAAGACCGCGTCCGCGCCTATCAGCCCGGCTGGTACATCGCCTGGAACCAGGTCGACGACGACAAGATGGATGCGCTTACCCCCATCTACCACCTCAACCGTGTCGCTGCCTTTCCGGCGATGGACGATCCGGAGCGCAACCTGCTCATCCTCTACCGGCTCGATCCGCCAGTGCCGTCTACGCCGCGCCGCCGCCGCTCAAGACCAGTGCCTCGTTTTCTTGAGACAAACTTCGGCCAGCAGCCGTCTCTCCCGCAATTGCAGCATTAGGATGGTGAATCTGAAAAATTCACTCCTGCTGATTTGTCATCCCGACCGAAGCGTAGCGGAGGGATCTGCTGTTTGTAATTGGCTGGCACTACTGTTGGTCGTCGTCGCTGACGACTTCAGCACCAGCCTCGACTCTTTCTGTATCGTAGAGAGCAAGCCGTAAATCTCTCCCCGGGAGTCATGGTGCGTCCGTCGGTCATCATTCTCACCTTCAACTCCAGCGACTCGCTTCCGGCCACGCTCGCCAGCGTCAAGGCGATCACCGACGACATCCACATCGTCGACTCAGGCTCGACCGATCAAACCGTCGCCATCGCCGAAGCCGCCGGGGCCTCCGTCTCGCATCATCCGTTTGAGAACTATGGTGCGCAGCGCAACTGGGCGATCGATAACCTCACGACCCGTTACCGCTGGCAGCTTCATCTCGACGCTGACGAGCGCCTGACGCCAGAACTTCAGCAGGAGATCGCCGCTCTTCCCGAGGACTCGCCGCTTTCCGGCTACTTTCTCCCGCGCCTGCTTCAGTTCATGGGACGCATCCTGCACCATGGCGGCATGAACCCCACCTGGCACATGCGCCTCTTCGTCAAAGGTCAGGGACGCTGCGAAGCGCGCGAGTACGACCAGCACTTCCTTTGCACCGGAGCGACCGCGCGGCTTGGCAATCCCATGATCGACGACATCCGCATGTCTCTCTCCGAGTGGACCTACCGGCACAACCGCTGGTCCGACGCCGAGGTGCGCGAGATGCTCGTGCAGCAGAGCACCGAAGGCGACGTCGAAGGCCGCATCGGCGGCCGTCTTACCGGAAATCCGATTGAGCGCAAGCGGTTTCTGCGCCGCTTCTACACCGGCGCACCCGCCTTCACCCGCCCTTTCGCGCTCTTCTTCTATCGCTACTTCCTATGCCTCGGCCTCCTCGACGGCAAGGAGGGGTTCATCTTTTACGTGCTTCAGACCTTCTGGTTCCGCTTCCTCGTCGATGCGAAGCTCTACGAGGCAAAACAGAAGCGCTAGAAAGCCCCTCGGGCAAGCTGGCACCCCGGGAAGGCGTGGAACCATAAAGTGCAATTAAATCAATTGGATGCAGCTTGAGCGCCACTGTCGCCGACCTCTGGATCGTCGGCGGAAAATCCTCCGTAACCTCTCTTTCATCAGCGCTTTCTGGATTTTCCACGGCGCAGGAATCGTCGTTGACTGCCTGCAAAACCTCAGCTATTCTTAAATCTCGCGCAGTCTCGCGTCTGCACGACTGTGGGCCGTTACGCCCGCAGTTACGGTGAGACATCGTGGTGGATCCATCCGGGGCATTCTCTTCTTTGCTCCCAAAGCACCCACACCTCAGGCCCAGAACCAGGCTCTGTGCGCAATCCAGGCGGCTGGGTTAATCGCGTCCCGGAGATTCAAATCTCCTTCGCGGGTCCAGCGTCCCGGCAGCTTGTTGGTTCGAAATCGGTATTACGCAAGACGCAGCAAAAATCTGTTCCACGATTCTTCCGCACCACGCCGACCACGGAAGACGGCAGAAACAAGGAGTAAGCAAAACGATGTCCACCAGGATTCCGAGCGCGAAAGAGATTCAGCGCAAGTGGTTTGTCCTCGACGCCAGCGGTAAGACGCTTGGCCGCCTCGCCACGCAGGCAGCCAATGTGCTGTCGGGCAAGCTCAACCCGATCTACACGCCCTACATCGATACCGGCGACCACGTCGTCATCATCAACGCCGACAAGATCGTCCTCACGGGCCTCAAGGCCGACCAGAAGCTCTATCGCCGCTACACCGGCTTTCCCGGTGGTCTTCGCGAAGAGTCGTTCGTCGACCTGTTGAAGCGCCGCCCCGAGGCCATCGTCGAGCAGGCCGTCAAGGGCATGCTGCCGAAGTCGAAGCTCGGCCGTCAGATGGCCACCAAGCTCAAGGTCTACAAGGGCGACAAGCACCCGCACCTGGCCCAGAAGCCTGAGCCGCTCGAGGCGACCGCCTAAGGGTTTGTTAAGGGTACGGCTTTAGCTGTGCCGTAAGAGTTTGACTCAACGATGGGGCTGGTAGCCCAAGGCTTTAGCCTTGGGTCTCCCCTGAGGGAAAAGGTTCAAGGAGCATCATGGCAGATCTCGTCCAGTACTATGGCACCGGCCGTCGCAAGAGCTCGATCGCGCGTGTTTTCCTGCGCCCGGGCAGCGGCAAATTCTCCGTCAACAAGAAGGACGTTGACGTTTACTTCGTGACGGCGCAGCAGCGCGCCGCCGCCAAGCGTTCGCTCGGCATCAACGACATCGGCGAGACCTTCGACGTCATCACCACCGTTCGCGGTGGCGGCGTCATGGGCCAGGCCGACGCCGTCAAGCTCGGCATCGCTCGTGCACTGATGCAGTTCAACCCCGAGCTCCGCAAGGCGCTCAAGAGCGAAGGCCTCGTCACCCGTGATTCGCGCGCCAAGGAGCGCAAGAAGTACGGTCAGAAGGGCGCCCGCGCTCGCTTCCAGTTCTCCAAGCGCTAAGCTTCGGGAGCTGTTGGGCCATACGCTTTGGCGGCCGGTTCTTCGCATGACGACCCGGCCGCTCGCATCACCCTCCGGCAGCTTCATCGCTTGAGGCAAGGAGTTAAATCTCCCCCACGGGGGATCAATACAGTGCTTCGGATCATGTGCTGGATGTTCACACTCCGACGCCCTCAACCAAGGAGATCGAATTGGCTACCATTACGATGAAAGAACTGCTCGAGGCAGGCGTACACTTCGGGCATCAGACCAAGCGCTGGAACCCCAAGATGAAGGAATACATCTTCGGCGAGCGCAACGGAATTTACATCATCGACCTTCAGAAGACGCTCAAGATGTTCAAGGATGCGTCGAAGTTCGTCACCGACCTTACCGCCACTGGAAAGCTCATCCTCTTCGTCGGCACCAAGCGCCAGGCACAGGACGCCGTCGCTGAAGAAGCGACCCGCGCCGGAATGCCGTACATCAACTCGCGCTGGCTCGGCGGTCTGCTGACCAACTGGGTCACCGTGCAGAAGTCGGTCAAGCGCCTGCAGGAGCTCGACGACATGTCGACCGACGGCCGCTACGAGCTGCTCACCAAGAAGGAAGTCATCAAGCTCGAGCGCGAGCGCAAGCACCTGTCGACGAACCTCGCCGGCATCAAGAACATGAAGCGCCTGCCGGACGCGATCTTCGTGATCGACTCGAACAACGAGGCCATCGCCGTCTCCGAGGCACGCAAGCTCGGCATCCCGGTCGTCGCCGTGGTCGACACCAACTGCGACCCGACCGTCGTCGACTACGTGATCCCCGGCAACGACGACGCTCTCCGCGCCATCCGCCTCTTCACCACGAAGATCGCCGACTCGGCTTACGAGGGCGCGCAGATGGTCTCCGAGCGCGCGTTCTCCGACGAGGTTGCCGACGTCCAGCAGGCCGAGATCGCTCCCGAGCACATCGGCGAGGATGGCGAGCATGAGATTCAGGCCACCATCTCCGCCGCTGACGCCGATGAGGACGACAACGTCGACCTCGCCGCCGTCCTCGGTGGCAACATTCGCAAGGCGCCAGCCGCTGCCTCCGTCGATGAGCCCGACACGGCCATCGCAGAGACCGGAGCCTAAGCCCCTACGCACCGCGTTTGCAGTGCTGTAACCACCATCTGGCAACATCAGGGGGCGCGGGTCTTATCCCGCGCCCCCTTTGCCTGAATCATGCTTTACACCAAGAAGGGAACTACCAATGTCTGAGACTGCCGTAAAGATTGATGCGAAACTGGTCAAGGAACTCCGCGAAAAGTCCGGTGCCCCCATGGGCGACTGCCTGAAGGCGCTGCAGGAGGCCAAGGGCGATATGGAGGAGGCGTTCGTCGTCCTCCGCAAGCGCGGCATGGCATCTGCCGCCAAGAAGGCCTCGCGCACCACGAACGAAGGTTCAGTGGGAACGTACATCCACGCCGGCGGAAAGATCGGCGTCCTCGTAGAGCTCAACTGCGAGTCCGACTTCGTCGCACGCACGCCTGACTTCCAGGAGCTGCTCCGTGACATCGCGATGCACATCGCCGCGGTCGATCCGCGTTATGTGCGCCGTGAAGATGTCACTGCAGCAGACATCGAGCGCGAGAAGGAGATCTACCGCGCCCAGGCTGCCTCCTCCGGCAAGCCGGCCAACATCATCGAGAAGATGCTCGAAGGCAAGATGAGCAAGTTCTACGAAGAGGTCTGCCTGCTCGACCAGCCGTTCATCAAGGACCAGGCGCAAACGATCTCGCAGATTATCGCAACCCGCGTCGGCAAACTCGGCGAAAACATCAGCGTCCGCCGCTTCGCCCGCTTCAAGGTAGGCGACCCCAACTGGACCGTCGCCACCACCGCCCAGACCTCCTCGGAGGAGGCATCGGCTTAAGCGTATGGCTTTAGCCATACGATAGGCCTCGACATGAAGTTGTAGAGAAGTGAGCCCGGGCGACAGCCCGGGCTCTTCTTTTTGCTTTCGATGCGATGAGCGCTGACGGAGCAACCCAGCCCGGCTACCATTGGCCACAACCAGCCGGCAGCCAGAAAGGAACTATGGAACACCATGCAGTACATAGACAACATTCCCGTGTGGGGATCGCATGAAGAGAACACCTTGATTGACCTCGCGCCTCTCATCGAATGCTGCAAAGGTAGGAGGCCTTCTTCACCTCACGTTCAACATATCGCTCGTAGAATCTTGTCAAGAGGGGTAAGTAGGTAAACCCCATCAATCCAACAACATCTGTTTGCCGATTATCTGGCGTCAATTGCTATACTTAAATCAGTAGAAAAAACAGACGATCGCTTGATTCCTTCTCGACGCAAGCTGTTTATTTCTAATACTTTAGATGCAAGTCTCATGGAATGAAGGCTTTGAAATTAAAGTCCAACCCTAACTCCAATGGTTTTAATACTTTGCGCAAAACCGGTACGGGTGTACCCCGGTATGGATCTGTACTGATTCAGACGCTTGGATACGATAAACGCACTCGTGTCTGACATCAGGAAACGCAGCCATTACGTTCCATTCTCACCATGCGATACTAAGACCTGACATGTACAAAAGAGTCCTCCTCAAGCTCTCGGGAGAGGCCCTGGCCGCAGGCCGTGGCTTCGGTATCGACGCCGTATTCATTCACAAAGTAGCCGAAGAACTAGCCGCCGTTCACGCTCTCGGCTGCCAGATCGGCATCGTCGTAGGGGGAGGGAACTTCTTCCGCGGGGTCGCCCAGCAGGCCATCGACATGGATCGCGTCGCCGCAGACCACATGGGGATGCTCTCGACCGTGATCAACGCGATCGCTCTGCAGGACGCGATCGAGAAGCGTGGCATCTTCGCCCGCGTGATGAGCGCCATCGAGATGCACCAGGTCTCCGAGCCTTATATCCGCCGCCGCGCCATGCGCCACCTCGAAAAGGGGCGCATTGTCATCTTCGCCGCCGGAACCGGAAACCCTTTTTTTTCGACAGACACCGCTGCCGCCCTGCGCGCGATGGAGATCAAGGCCGACATCCTGTTGAAGGCCACCTCGGTCGACGGCATCTACTCCGCCGACCCGAAGAAGGTCGCCGATGCCGAGAGATTCGAGCAGATCACGTACAACGATATCCTGCGCCTCAACCTGGGCGTGATGGACACGACGGCGGTCTCGCTATGCCGCGACAACAACATGCCGATGATGGTCTTCAGCATGCGCGAGCAGGGAAACATCGCCCGGGTCGTTTCGGGCGAGAAGATTGGCTCCCTGGTTACTGCCTAAGGCTGTCGACGCGCAGCCTATTTCCCGCATCAAAAACGTGGGAACTGCGTTCAATGGAAACAGGACACCACGATTTTGGCGACAACAGCTACCACCCCGCCGGCTAAAACAGCGCGCAAGCCGCAGCTTCCTGCACTTACAGGAATCCGCACGCTGCTCGCGTTCAACATCGTTCTGTTCCACTTCACGCCGCCGTATCTTGGTCCGCTGCGTCCCTTCGTTCAGCACGGATTTGTCTTTGTCAACGTCTTCTTCCTCATCTCCGGTTTCATCCTTTCGTATAACTACTTCGACCGCGGCGCAAACCTGATCAAGCGAGATTTCTGGATGGCGCGCTTCTCGCGTCTGTATCCGGTCTATCTTCTGGTGTTGCTGATCTCCTTCAAGATGCTTGAGATCGAGTGGAACGCACGCTCACATACGGAGTTCTGGCAGGGACTCATCCTCACCCCGCTGCTGTTGCAGGGCTTCAGTCCATCGCTGGCAACATTCTGGAACACGGTTGCGTGGACGCTCTCCTGCGAGGTGGCTTTCTACGCAGCATTTCCCTGGATCATCCGCGCTCCCTGGCCGAAGAAGCCGTCGCGGCTGCTGCTGTTGCTGGGCATCTTTTGGATCATCGATCTGCTGCCCGCAATTCTCTACCTGCTGACCAATCCCGACCACCTCGCGACTCCGGTTGATCGTTATACGTCAACCACGCTGGTCCGCTTTCTCAAGTACACGCCTCTGCCATACGCTGCAACTTTCCTCTCGGGAGTGGTCCTTTCGAGGTTACAGCTTACCGTGATGGTTACACGGCGCCAGCGCTTTGCCATCGCGGCAGGAGCGCTACTCGGGCTAGGCCTGTTTTTCTTCTTCGCCTCAGAGCACGTACCCTATCTCTTGTTGCATGGAGGTCTGCTGCTGCCGCTCTTCTCGGTGCTCGTCTTTGGGTTGTGTGGGCCGCATCTCATATCGAGTATCTTCTCGTGGGGGCCGTTGCTGCTTATCGGTGAAAGCAGCTATTGCCTGTATCTTCTACACTTCAATGTTTTCATCCTGATCCACATGTATAAGCTGCCGGAGCGGCTGCATGTGGCCGCTCTCGATCCATGGATCTCCTACGCGGCCCTTATTGCGCTGTCCATTTTCGTCTACCGCTTTATTGAAAATCCAGTGCGTAAAGCGCTGCTGAACCGCTTTCCTCCAGCTTCCCGCAAACAAGCTGCTTGATGCACGACGCAGAGCGGTTCCAGAGTAGATATACAGGATCAAGGAACAAACAACAGCAAAGACAAAGACAAACGACGGGGGTTCTTCCCCTTCGCTTTGGTCAAGCGGAAGAACGACGGCAGTTACAGAGACTCCAGAATGGCAATAGAAAAGCCTCGCTGCGCGAGGCTTTTCTATTGAAGCAATGTAGCCAGCCTATGGTTGGACGACCTGCGTCGCATGAGCGCCGTTGGCCACGGCAACAATGCAGGTAGGAGTTCCGCTCGCGGGATACGGAGAGTTCTGAGTCGACTTCAACGTTCCGTTGTGCGGATCGAGCTGCATGCCTGTGGTGGTGTTGTCCAGGTTGTTCGACGAATACATGTAGATACCCAGCGCAGGCTCGATGGCCAGGCAGGTAGGCCCGGTGCCCACGCTCGTTGCGTTCGAACCGACCGCACCAACCGCGGCTCCGGTCGACTGGTCGATCACATAGGCCCCAACCGTGTTGGAGTTGAAGTTGGAGACATAGAGATACTTTCCGCGAGGATCGACGGTGACAGCAACCGGAAGCAAACCGGTAGCGAATGGCGAGTTCTGCATCGGCTGAAGCAGGCCGCCGGCGATTACCAGATTGCCGTAGAGCTGATTGGTTGCGCGGTCCGTAACATAGACGAATCGCGACCGCGGATCGACAGCGATTGCGCTGGGAACCGTTCCCGCACCGTAGCCGGTGGCAACCGTTCTGCCGCTGTTGTCGACCGTGATTTTAGTGGCGCCAACCGGGGTCAGTGCGCCGGAGGTTGCATTCTGCGAGAAAGCCAACAGGACGCCGAAGGGCGATCCGGAACCGATCGCAGGCTCAGCATCGATCGCGTATACATAGTTGTTGAAGTTCGTCGTTGCAACGCCAACCGGATTATTGCCGACATTTACGTTGGTCGGAGTGCCAAGCGAGTTGTCGGCGCTGACCGGAAAGATGTTGATGCCGCCAGGACCCGGGTTCGTTGCCGAGTAACCCGGCTGATAGGTATAGGTGACGTAGAGGAACTTGCCCGCAGCATCCAAGGCCTGGGATGTGGGGTGTGTTCCCGTCTTATAGGTATTCTTCGAGGTGAGCTTGCCATCCGTGCCGACCGCGAACTCCTGAACGGTTGAGTCGCCCTGGTTCAGCACATAGAGAAACAAGCCGTTGGAGGTCGCAACAATCGAGACCGGGTTGTTGCCCGTGGCTACCGGCGTGCCATTGATCGGCACCAACGCTCCCGACTGGTACGCGATGCCATACTCGTTGATAACGCCGGGCGCGTTATTGCCCGCGGCCGTGGCATAGAGATAAGCGACCGTGTAATCGCGAGAGCAGGCGGTCAGGCCCAGCATTCCGCTTAGCAGCACCACCGAGGCGGCTCGCATAGCCCTGACTTGCTTCTTCGCCGTCGATCCAAAGATCTTTTCTGTCAAACGCATCTGTTTCCTTCATCCCCGGCGGAACTTCCCGCCTTGATTGTCTATCTTCGCACCTTATCGGATCAGCGTCCTGATACTGCCGGCACCGTCACAAGGCAGGTGGGAAGCGAATTCGCTCCAAATGGAGTGTTTTGAATCTGTCTCAGGCTGCCGTCTGTAACGGACATCTGTGTGCCAGTCACGTTATTGCTCAACTGGTTGGAAGCGTAGAGATAAACTGCGTGAATCGGTGTACCGGTCGCGGGAGCGCCAATTGTGGCCAGGCATGTGGGGCCATTGCCAGCCTGAACACTTCCGGCAACGGTGGACTGAACAGGTTCGCCGCTTGCGCCGAAGGTGTACCCATTGATGGTGCCATCGGTGTAGCTGGCAACGTAGAGATACTTCCCGCTGGCGTCGATCGTCATGCCTGCGGGAAGTGCGCCTGTCTTGACGGAAGCGAAGAGGGTGGGAACTCCAGTAGCGGCAATGTTGTATGCCAGCACTGCATTCGCGCTCTGATCCGTAACGTAGAGGTGGGTTGCCGAAGCATCCTCGACGATTCCGCCAGGCGTCGTCCCCGCAGGATAGCCGGTCGAAACATTATTACCCGGGTTGATGACTATGCCGGGAAGGGGGGTCAACGCGCCGGTACTTGAGTTTTGAGCGAAGCCGAAGAGGTTTGCTGTTGTCGCCGAGTCCTGCGCAATCACATAAACGAAGTGGTTCTTGCTGGTCGCAGTAACTTTGACAGGAGCGCGGCCCAGGTTGAAGTTCTTCGCGCCGCCAAGCGATCCGTCGGAGTTGATCGGAAAGACGGTCACGCCGCCGGGGCCGGGGTTCGCCGGCGTATAGAGTTGGCTCTGCGAAGCGACAGTGCCGTCAGAATTGAGCGTAAGCGTGTTCTGGTACGTGTAGGTCACGTACAGAAACTTGCCCGCCGCATCGATCGAAGCATCGGTGGCAAAGCTGCCGCTGATGTTGTAGGTCTTCTGCGGGTAGATTTTGCCGTCGGTCCCGATGAGGAAGTGAACGACGTTGGAGTCGTCGCGATGCACGACGTAGATGCTCAGGTGGTCTGGTGAAGCGACAACAGTAACCGGGTTCTTGCCGCCTGACGGGGTAGGAGAGTTAGCAAGCTGAACGAGGTAGCCCTGCTGATAGTCCACCTTGTAGCCGTTGACCAGGCCTGCAGTTGCCTGCGCCGTGGTGGCGTAGACATAACCGACTGTGTAGTCGCGGCCGCACGCCGTAAGGCCAAGCCCCATGGCTATGGACAGAATCGAAGCCATCGCGCCATGCGCGGTTCTACGGCCCTTCGTCTTCAACGTCATGCGCTCCCTTGCTCCGATACCGATTCAGTTGCCGGTCGGTATCATCCCCGACCGGCCATGCTTGCTGCCGTTCCGAGCCGGCTAGTTGACGTTTCCGCTGAGCGCCATACAGGTCGGCTGCCCGACCGTGGGGAAGGTATTCCCGCGATTCAGGTCTCGCAACTCACCGGAGTTGGAGTCGATCCGCTGTCCTGTCAGCGTCGAGTCAATGTTGTTGGAGGTATAGACGTACTGGTTCGTCGGGTCCTCCACCATGCAGACTGGGCCGGAGCCGGTCTTATACGGATTGCCTGCCGCAGGGCTGCCGCCCGTTCCGAGGAAGGCGAGCTTGCCGGTCGTCGGGTCGATCGTAAAGGCCGAGATCGAGCTGGTCTTGTTGTTCGGGTCGAGCGAGGAACGGTTCAGCACGTACAGCGTCTTACCCTTGTTGTCGGCCATTGAATAGACCGGGTTCGAGGTCAGCGGCAGGTTGTTTACCGGACCGCCAGTCAGCGTGTTCAGTGAGCAGGCCGAGGAGCCGGTGCCTACCGTGTAAGCCAGAACGCGGCCGCCGGGGCTGTCCGGGGTGGGCGCGGCATCGGTCAGATAAACGTAGTTGCCGCTGTTGCTGATTGAGGTCAGGTTGCCTGCGCCGGTTGTAATCGTCGAGTTCGCTGTCAGCGTAAGCTGTCCGCTGGCGCCTGCCGAATACGGGAAGACTGTCTGGTCGCCGGAGTTGACCGTAAAGACGCAGCCATTGGCGACGCGCATCATGAGGGGCTTCGGGCCGACAGGGAAGAAGGTCAACTGCGTCTGATTGCTGTCCTTGATCTGCTGGTTCGGGACGAGCTGCAGACGTCCAGTGTCGTTTGCGATGGCAAAGACTGTAATGTCGCCCAGGCCGTTCGGATTCGGATACGACGGCGTATCCGGATACAGCGTATCGAGTACGTACAGGTAGCTGCCAGACGAGTCTACGGTTGCCCACACGGGGGTGGATCCTCGGCTGGTGTACGACTGCTGGAAGGTGAGCACACCGTCGCCGCCTACACTGAAGAGGGAGATGTTGCCGGCGGTCTTGGAGTCCCCTTTGTTGATGACGTATACATAGCGTCCGCCGGGCTTCACGACGATCGCAACCGGGTTTGTTCCATTGGAGCTATAAGGTGAGCGGACAACCTGGGTCAGATTGCCGGTGTAGTTGTCGACCTTGAAGCCGGCAACCTGGTTGTACTGCGTGCCAAGAACCCAGATATAAGCGACCGTGCCGCCGCCGCACGCTGTCATGCCCAGACCCAATGCAACGGACACTGCCAAGGCCAGGGAGAACCGGCCAATCCTGCTCAACCTCATGCGTTTCCTTAATCCTCGCCAGCACCGTTTGCCGGATGCCGTCTATTTGCGAGCAAATCTTAGGGATAATTTCCTCTGCATATTGTAGAAGGTGCGACGAGTTTGTGCCACCTTCGAGGGATGGAATCGTCGTGCAAATCGCGGACACCCTCCGGACGGACATCTCCCGTCTGCCACAATAGATAAGCCAAACAGATAAGCCCGGACTCAGTCCGGGCTTATCTGTGCTAAGAGACGGCGATGTATTGTTACCAGACCCGGCAGGCGTTGACCGGCATCATCGGCTGGCCGACTTTGCAGGAGAAGGCCTTGCCGAACTCGTCAAAGTTCTGCACGCTGCCGTTGATGCGCCAACGCCCCGATGAGTGCGGGTCGGTCTTCGCGCGCAGACGCGCAGCCTCTTCCCGCGTGTTCTCGCACCAGACCTGCCCGAAGCTGATGAAATAACGCTGCGCCGGCGTGTAGTTATCGGTCTTCGCCGTGGTCGATGCGTTTTGTTCTGCCAGCGTGTCCATCAGCGCCTTGTAGGCAATGCGGAGCCCGCCGTTGTCGGCGGTGTTCTCGCCGAGCGTCAGCTTGCCATTCAGGTTCTGACCGGGAGCGACCTCGAAGCCCGAATACTCCTTCACCTCGCAATCGGTGCGCTCGTCGAACTTTCTCCGGTCCTCGGCCGTCCACCACATCCTCACATTCCCCTGAGGATCGAACTGGCTGCCCTGGTCGTCGAAGCCGTGCGTCATCTCGTGGCCGATTACAACGCCGATGCCGCCGAAGTTCACCGCAGGGTCAACCTTGAAGTCGTAGAACGGCGGCTGAAGAATCCCGGCAGGGAAGTTGATGTCGTTCATGCCTGGGTTGTAGTAAGCGTTGACGGTCGGCGGCGTCATCGACCACTCCTTCTCGTCAACAGGCTTGCCGATCTTCGCCAGGTCGCGCCGGTCGTTGAAGGCCGCGATCTGCTGTACGTTGTAAATCGGATCGTCGCGCTTGATCTTTACCGAAGAATAGTCGCGCCACTTTTCGGGATAGCCGATTTTGCTGCGGAAGGCGTCGAGCTTTTTCTTCGCTTCGACCTTGGTGGCGTCGCTCATCCAGTCGAGATGCTTGATGTCGTCGTCAAGCGCGACCTCTAGCGCCTTCACCATCTTCTCCATGTTGTCTTTTGCCGTCGGAGGAAAGTTCTTTGCAACCCAGTCCTGCCCAACCGCCTCGCCGAGCGCGCGGTCGGTCGACTGCGTACAGCGCTTCCAGCGCGGAGCCAGCTCCTTCTGCCCCGTAAGCGTCTTGCCATAGAAGGCGAAGTTCTCATCGACAAACGCTTCGCTCAAGTTCGCGGCATAGCGGTGAACGGCGTGCCAGCGCATATAGCTCTTCAGCGCATCGACATCGGCTGTGGCGATCTGATGGTTCATTGCCTTGAAGAACTCCGGCGTGGCGACGTTGACGGTCTTCAGAACGCTCTGCTTTTTGGCGGTGAAGTATACCTTCCAGTCGAAATCCGGCGTCAGTGTCTGAAGCTGGTCGATGGTCATGATGTGGTAGACATTGGCTGGGGTGCGACGGTCGACGCGAGCCATCGAACCCTGCGCCAGCGCCGTCTCAACGGCGAGGACGCTCTGCGCCTCCTTGGCCGCCTGCTCGGGCGTGTCGCCAATCAGCGTAAACATCTTCGTAACGTGCTCGACGTATTGCTCACGCAGCTTCTTCGAGCGGTCATCCTGCGACAGGTAGTAGTCGCGATCGGGCAGTCCAAGACCTGCCTGGTCGATCTCGCCGATTTGTTTGGTAGAGTCCTTCTGGTCCTGGTCGGAGCCGAAGCTGAACAGAAAGCCCAGGGCGTATTTGTCTTCCGTCTCGCCCATCAGGGTCGCGAGCTTCTTGCGATCGCTCCAGCCGTTGATCGTCTTCAGAATCGGCTCGATCGGCTTGGCGCCCAGTTTGTCCGCAAGGTCCACATTCATGCAGGCCGCGAAGTAGTCGCCGTATTTCTTCTGCAGCGGTGTCTTTGGAGCATCGGCCGCAGCCTTCAGGTCGGAATAGAGCAGGTAGTTGTTGTACTCCGCCAACTCGTTGAAACGGCCCCAGCGGGTCTGGTCGGCTGGGATGGGGTTGTTCTTCTTCCAGTTCCCGCAAGCGTACTGGTAAAAATCGACGCAGGGGTCGGCCGAGGTATCGATTGCCGCCAGGTCGAAGATGACAGGCTTTTTGGGGACAGACTTCGGTCCGGAGGCATCTTCAGCGCCGGCGACGGGAATGATGGTTGCGCCCAGTGCAAGGGCGATCAGTGATTTGGATAATGTAACGTTCATGGCTCTCCTGAGGGCTGCAAATGCTCCACGTTGCTAATTGTTGGCAGAGTTCAACATACTCCCTGATCCTTGAGCGGATCAAAGACGGTCTGCGCATTTAACAGGATTGCTCTTGCCGGCCAACGGCGACGACGCATTTGGTCACAAAAACGCGGCCAATCCACGCTGCCGGGCCGCATTTTTCGCCAGATCAGAAGATCTTCAGATGGATGGTCAGGTATTTCTTCGGGTTTTGCCGGATTGCCGTGACCAGGTCGCTGCTGTTGGTCAGCAGGTTGTTCATGTTGGTATGGAGCGTGTCTTCCGTCGCCAGCTTGCCCAGAGTGCCGCGGCCCTGGTTGATCCCGGTTACCAACTGGTTGATCTGCGTGAAGGTGTCATCCAATTGCTTGCGGAATTTGGGGTCCTTGGCAATCAGGCCCAGCCCGCCCTTGCCCGCATCCGCATCGGCCATCAGGGAGTTGGCATGCTTCAGGGTCGAGTTCAGGTTGTCGAATAACGAGGGGTCCTTCAGCAGCTTCCCGGTTGTACCGTTGCCTTTGTCGAGCTCCGTGGCGATGTTGTCCAGCTTGGACACGGTATCGTTCAGGTGGTTATAGAGCGTGTCATCGCTCATCAGCTTGCCGATGGAACCCTTACCGTTATTCAGGTTCACCGTCAGCTTATGCAGCTCGTCGACCGTAGCATTGACCTTGTTGTAGAGATCGGGGTTATTGACCAACTGGCCGAGCGAGCCCTTGCCGGACTGCATGTTATCCACAATCGTGTTCATCTTGGCGAGGATCACGTTGAGGCTCTCGATCGTTCCCTGGCTTGCCTTGACGACATCGGTAAGGCTCGGGGTCTCCAGCGTCTTCAGTTCGTCGCCGTCGCGCAAGGGAGAGCCAACGGCGAATTGGCTGTTAATATCGACGACGGTATCGCCCAGAACGCCGATGGTGGAAAGCGACGCCTTGGAGTCCTTCCTCAAGTCGTCGGCATACTTCTCGTTGAGCTTCATCACAACCTGCACCGGCGTGAGCTTGCGCTCGGGCGAAGAGACGACAGTCACGGTCTTCACCGTGCCAATGGTGACGCCCTGCAGGTTGACGGCGGCCCCCGGCTTAAGACCGGCTGAGTTCTCAAAGTAAGTGACAACGGTGAGTTTGTGCGAGAAGATGCCCAAGCCGGCAGAGCTTGTCATCAGGAACAGCAGCGCGACCAGGATGACCGCAGCTACCACGACGATGACGCCGACCTTCAGTTGCGACCATCGTACCTCCTGCTGGCTGGGCATAGCTCTCCTTGAAGATCGGTCGTGCCGGGAGTCGTCTGTCGATCGGCACCCACCGATCCACTCCCCTCGCAAAGCTGGGTGCCTGTACCTGTTTGAGGATACATGACTGCCACCGGATTCCATCCGGTTCTTTTCTTCGAAACACTCCTGGGCGATTGCGTCCGAAGTGCTTTGCTTCTGTATGGATGCGCACGCTACGTTGAAGTTTCAGCGCGCCAGACAATGTCAGCTTCAATCTTCTGCGATGACGACTGCAAGGGCGACGTCGCGGCTGTGCGAGAGGCTCAATGCGAGGCGCCGGATCCCCATCGCACGGGCCCGCTCCGCGGCGCGACCGCTGAGGTGCAGCGTCGGCCTCTCGCCCGGCTCGCGGCGGACCTCAAGCTCCTTCCAGCTCACTCCGCGGCTGATGCCCGTTCCCAGGGCCTTTGCTCCGGCCTCTTTGGCCGCAAACCGGGCCGCAAAACTCTCAGCGGACTTCTTTGTCTTCATCCGGCAGTAGGCAATCTCGCCAGGGGTGAAGACGC
This sequence comes from Acidobacteriota bacterium, assembly GCA_018268895.1. NCBI lineage: Bacteria > Pseudomonadati > Acidobacteriota > Acidobacteriota bacterium. Next base: position 200,061 of record JAFDVP010000001.1, read on the forward strand.
GCGCGAGAAAACGCTCTCCGAACTGGGCGATGCTCTCTTCGATCCGGGTGATCTCGATCAGGTCCGTTCCTACGCCAAGCACCATTTGCTTACCTCTCCCTAACGCCGGTCACATGACCACCGTACCGCGCGACCCGTCACGCTTCAAGCCCGGCGCTCCGATGAAGAAGCTGACGGAAAAACTCAGCATGAACGGAGCAGAACGAACCTCGATGCAAGCGCTCGAAATCCAGAGCTTCAGTTACGACAATCGCACGGACCTGTTGCCGGAGCTTCTTTCGGGCCTTGCCGATGGTGGAGGCTGGGTGCTCGACCGCCGCACGCTCTCGCCCAGCATGGTGGAATTGCGTGTCGAGGCCCAACTCCGCTCGATCGTCGACCTGTATGGAGCCATCGTTGCCGCGGGGCTTGAGCTTACCCGGTCGTCTCACCTGAGCCTGACCGATCTGTGCACCTGCCGTCGAAATGCGCTGCGGTCGGCCGATCTCGGCCAGCTTCTTACCTTGCGTATCGAAATCAGCTTTCTCGAAGACATAACCCTGCACTCACTGATGGCAACGGGAGCTGCCCCCGCCTGAAAGAAAAATGGCGATGGAGATGTCGCCCATTGCACACTCCACCGCCGAGGCAGATGCAGGCCGGTTCATTGGACCTGCTCGCGTTGAAATAAACCTACGCCCAGCCGGACAGCGATTTGTCATGCAGTTGTCGTTGCGTTGTGATCTTTCAGTGGACATCCACTCGCGGTTTCCACAGGGTGCGGCGGAAGGGGAACGCCACGGAGAATTGAAGGTTTGGAGTGTCCGGAGTCAGGCCGACGCCAAAGCTGAGATCGACGGTTCTTCCAGCTGCGTACATATACGATGCGCCAAGGCGAAGCGAACCTTCGACAAGGTACGACGCTGGAATCGTCTGTCCGTTCAGAATCGTCGCCCGCGTGAAGCGCTGGTCCCAGCCGATGGTCATGGAGGTCTCGGGATTCAGCGCAAGAATAGATCCAAGCTGAAAGCCGATCGCAGCGCCCGGCTCAAACTTCCCGGGGATCATCTGTCCGGTGTTGTTCGGGTCGGGGATCGAGTGCGTGCCGTTCAGGTTGGCAGTGTAAGAGAGATTGCCGAAGAAGACGACGGGGTCGTTCGACTTGGCGGCGGTGAGATTACCCTGCAGAGCGTAGAAGCCTGTGCCCAGTGCGGTCTGGCTGCTGTTCAGGTTGAAGCTGTCGATACCGGTCGTCGTCTCAATACGGGCACGTAGGGAAGCAATTGCCGTGCCAATCATTAACCTTTGTAATGTGCATGATTTACAAAAGGTCGCGGGCTTTTCGTGCAAGGAGTTGCAAGGGAAACAGTAATCCCACGACTTTTACTCCGCGATATGCGAGCCAAGAGAGTAAAGCGAGCCTTATCTGGGCAGAAGCGCAATCGTTGGACGATGAAACAGGCTGTCGGAGTCACCGATCACCAGCACCCCGGGCTGCCATCGTCCATGAGTAAAAACGATGCCTTCAGGAACTGCATCGCCATCAACTTTAAAGACAGGCTCGCTGACCGTCGATCCTCCTGCGGGCACTCTCGTTGTAAGCCGTACACCGGACAGTCCAGGCACCTCACTCCAACCGCCGCCTTGCTTGCTTATCAGGAAGGCGCGAATCCGCGACTCGCTCTCAGGTTTGTGTCCCCGGTTCGCTATGCCTATCTTCACGCGCACCAGCCTGCTGCCATGCAGCAGATATCCCGGGATCTCATCGAAACCGAGCACCGTGAAGCACATCTTGCCGTAGCACTGTGGAGTGCCTGCGGCAACGAACTTCTGCGGCTGTAGAAGCGAAACCCCGATCAGAACAGCGAGATAGATTACCCATACTGCCACGATCCATGCGGCATGGCGCACTGCTTTTCGGCGTTGCCGCTGCATCAGGGAGACGCCAACACCCAAGGCTCCGACGGTCGTCCACCCCACCAATACCAGCAGCAAAAACTCCGTCGCGCGCACTCGGCCCCCCTAATCACGATAAACTCAAAGCAGCTCATGGCGATCAACGCATCCTCTTCCTCTTCGACCACCTCTGCGCAAAGCAGCGCTGGCAGGCCCATCATCGTTGCCCAGAAGCTGGGCAAGACCTATCGCTCGGGTAAGCTCGAGGTTCCCGCACTGCGCAGCGTCAGCTTCTCCGTCGATCCGGGCGAGTTTGTCGCCATCGTGGGGCCATCGGGATCAGGTAAATCGACGCTCTTCTATGTGCTGGGCGGATTGACCTCGCCCACAAGCGGTTCGCTGACGATCGATGGCGCCGACTTCTCACGGTTGTCCGATATTGAGCGAACACGCCTGCGTCGCGCCAAGATCGGTTTCATCTTCCAGAAGTTCAACCTGCTGCCCACGCTTTCAGCCATGGGTAACGTCGAGATCGCGCACGACATCGCCAATCTCGGCGCGCCAGAAAAGAAGCCGCTCGATCGCGCTCTGCTCGACCACCTCAGCGATCTTCTCGGCATCAACGGGCGCTTGGAGCATCGCCCCAACGAGCTTTCAGGCGGCGAACAGCAGCGTGTTGCCATCGCGCGCGCGCTCATCTCAAGGCCGTCGATCGTGCTGGCCGACGAGCCCACCGGCAACCTCGACACGAAGAACTCCGACGCCGTTCTCGACATGCTCCACCGATCGAGCCGCGAAATGAATCAGACGGTGCTGATGATTACCCACAACCCCGAGGCCGCACAGATAGCTGACCGCATTCTGTATATGCGCGACGGCGAGATTGTGAATGTAGAGCGGGGTTCGGGCCGAGTGGCCCACGAAGCGTAGCTGTCAGCCTCCGAAGTCGATGTTCATCATTATGGTTGTTTGAACCCATACTGCGGTTCCATTGAGTAGATAGGGTTTGTAGACCCATTGTTGCACGGCATCTAAGGCGCGCTGTCGGAGAGATTCGGGGCTGGAGATAACACTTACACGATCAACGTTGCCATTCGGCGTGATGATCGCATGCAAGATAACAGCGCCACTTTTATATGGCCCTTCTGCGACCGGATAGAGCGGTAGTTTATGTGCCAGCAAAAGACCTGCCATAACCCCAGAAGAAACCCGCACAGGATTCTTCGCGCTGCCTACAGGGGCCTGAGGGTCAATTTTTACCGTGGAATGAGGGGTATCCGCAGTCTGGCTGATAGTCGGGGTAGTACAGGTTGCCGACACCGCCGCAACGAGCAGTGAAAGAATCTGCTGTCTCATACAGAGTCGCCTCCGCATTGCACGGAGATGATAAATCCTGCACACCTACCAGAGCACATCCTTGACCGCAGCCACCGGCGGCGGCAGTTCCTGTTCGCCGAGCATCTGCCGCAGGTTGATCTCGATCGTTCGCGTGATCGACGTCAGCGGAATGTCATAGACGGTATTGTCGAAAGGGTCTTCGAGGTCGCGGCCGATCTTGTCGAGTGCAAGGAAGATGAAGCCAACCAGAGCCGAACCGAGCGGCGTGAACCATCCCATGCTTGCACCCATTGCAAGGGGAAGCACGACGCAGAAGATTTGCACGCACAGCTGCGGAATGTAGTCGTACTGCCGCGGCATCGGCGTGTTCTTGATGCGTTCGGCGCCGCCCTGCGCGTCGACGAGGTCGTTCAGCGTCTCGTCCATCGCGCGCCACCCGGCATGATCGAGCCAGCCCCTTGTGTGGAGATCCATCAGTTGCCTGCTTTGCCACTGCTGAATGGCGACGGGAACATTTACCTGGCTACGCAACTCGACGAGCTCCAGTGGTGAGAGGAGGGCTGCGATCTCTTTACCCGGATCCAGACGGCGAAGATGCTGACGAAGCGCATTGGCCCAGGCAATCTGGTAGTAGATCATGCGCTGCTGCACCTGCTGAAGCTCGTCGGCCGGGACGCCGGACGGCGGTCGAATCACAGTCGTTACCTGGCGTCCCCAGCTGCGTGAGTTGTTGACGATCGCTCCCCACAGAGTCCGAGCCTCCCACCAGCGCGCATACGATGTCGTATTGCGAAATGCGACAAGAATGCTGATGACCGAACCAAGCAGCGACACCGGAATAAGGTTCAACGCCGCCCAGTGGAGATAGCCGTGCTTATACAGCACCACAATGGTGACGTCATAGATCAGCAAAGCCAGCAGCGGCCAGCCGACGTAGCCTAACGTTGCCAGCACCAGCCTGCGCTGGCTGGGAGCGATCATGCCTTCGCGCCCTTTGCCGTCACTGGATGAAAGGTCCTCTCGCCGTTCTCGGAGATGCGTACCTGTCCTGGGCCGATGTCGTAGACCCAGCCGGAGAGTGTCAGCTCTTCGCGCGCCATTGCGCCGGCGACAGAAGGATGCGTTCTCAGATGTTGTATCTGGAGCAGAACATTTTCTTCGGTGAGCCGCTTCAGCCGTTGCTGGTGTGTCTCGTCTTTCCCGCTCAACGAATCGGTCACGCTGAGCGCCGCCTCTGCGTTCCGCATCCAGTTCTTTACTGCCGGCATGGAATCCATGCTGCCCGGACTTAGAAGGGCCTTCATGGCTCCGCAATCGCTGTGGCCGCAGATGGCGATGTGACGCACCTTCAATGCGCTTACTGCGTACTCAATCACAGCGCTGACGCCGCCCAGCATCTCTCCGTAAGCAGGCACAAGGTTTCCGATGTTGCGTGTCACGAAGATCTCGCCAGGCCCGGACTGCGTAATCAACTCAGGGTCGATGCGCGAATCGGCGCAGGTGACGATCAGCGACGAGGGCTGCTGCGGCTCCGTAACGGCCCTGCGATACATCTCCGCCTGCGCGGGGTAGACCTCTGCCTGGAAACGTAAAATTCCTGCCTTCAGCTTATTGAGCACGTCGTCGATCCCTTCCTCGTTATTCTTTCCACTTGATGCTGCATCCGACTGCGAACTTCTGGTTCGGGTCAGGGCGTTTTCCTGCAAGTACAGCCTCGATCGCCGCGCGAAGGTCCCTGCCGTCGACAGGCAGGTCGTTCCCAATGTCCTTGCGCTTCGGCCGGCTGCCGTCGATCTGGCCGCGATAGACCAGCTTCATTTCGTCATCAAACAAAAATATGTCGGGAGTGCAGGCCGCGTCGTACTCGCGCGCAACCTCCTGTGTCTCGTCGTAGAGATAGGGGAACCGGAAGCCGAGCCGCTCGGCCTGGTTCTTCATTTCGACAGGCGAATCCTCCGGGTAGGCGGCAACATCGTTCGATGAGATGGCCACAACGCCGATTCGATCCTGATAGTCGTGTCCGATACGCGCAAGCTCTTCTTCCACATGCTTCACATAAGGGCAATGCACGCAGAGAAACATGACGAGCAGGCCCTTGCGCCCCGCCGCCACATCGTCGCGTCCCACGGCCTTTCCCGTTACCACGTCCGGCAACTCAAACGGAGGAGCCACACTCCCCAACTGCACCATCGCCGACTGTGTTCTCGACATACATCCCTCACTCTATTTCGTCCCACGCTTGGATGCAGCATTGCGGGGGGCGGGTTATGTTGCGTCGATGTCTCTTCCGAAGTAAAAGCGTTCAACAGCCATGCAGAAGATGTGCTCCAGCGCGAGATGGCACTCCTGGATGTTCATCGTCACGTCTGAAGGGATGATGACGTTGTGATCGCAGAGCGGCTTCATCGCGCCGCCGCCATTGCCGCTGAAGCCAATGGTCGTAATGCTCATTTCTTTGGCCTGTTGCAGGGCCTGGGTAATGTTCTTCGAGTTTCCCGACGTCGAAATGCCAAGAAAGATGTCTCCCGGCTGTCCCAGGGCCTCGATCTGACGCGCGAAGATGCAGTCGAACCCGAAGTCGTTGCCGCCTGCCGTGATGATCGAGCTGTCCGTCGTCAATGCAATCGCGCGGAGTGCTGGCCGGTTCGCCTTCAACCGCACCACAAACTCGGCGACCAGGTGCTGAGCATCCGCGGCAGAGCCGCCATTGCCGGCGACCATCAGCTTTCGCCCCGCCAGCATCGCATTTGCCGTAAGCTCTGCTGCAAGCGAAACCGTGTCGGCGATGTGGAGATCGGCCAGTGTAGCCTGCATGGCAGCGATGGATTGGGCGAGTTGCTTCTGAACCAGGTGCTTCATCGAAACTCCAGAAAGGCATTTGCCGGCGTCGCTGACAAGGTTAAGGGATTGCGGTCGATAAATCCACACGAGCAGATTCAGCGCTTACGGATACTGCCGGTCTGCCGCCAATACCTCACTCCAGACAGGTGCATATTGATATCCGCGTTGTTACATTAGATGTGATTCGAAGTGAGGAGAAAGCATGAAGTCGGTCGTGAAGAGTTTTCTTGCCGTGGCGATGTTGCCCGTATTCAGTCTTGCGCAACAACCCGCAGCGCCTGTTGCCGATGTACCCGCGCCGTTGCTGCTGTGGCCGACGGGGGCTCCTGGAGCGACAGGGAACACCGAGGCCGACAAGCCCACGATTACCGTCTTTTTGCCAACGGTGCCCAATGCAACTAAAACGGGCGTCGTCGTCGCGCCGGGCGGCGGTTACTCCCATCTTGAAATGGAGAAGGAAGGCTTTGTCTACGCGCGATGGCTGAACCAGCACGGTGTTGCCGCGTTTGTTCTGCGGTACAGGCTTGGTCCGCAATACCATCATCCCATCGAGCTTGGGGACGCCCAGCGCGCTATCCGCTTCGTGCGCGCTCATGCTGCCGAGTATGGCATCGAAAAAGATCGCGTCGGCATGTGGGGGTCCTCCGCAGGAGGACACCTGACCGCCACCGCTGGCACCCAGTTCGATGCCGGCCAGCCCGGCGCCGCCGATCCCATCGACCGCGAGAGCAGCAGGCCGCAGTTCCTCATCCTCTCCTACCCGGTCATCACGCTGATGGCGCCAACGGCCCACGCTGGCTCACGCAAGTCTCTTCTCGGCGACGACCCCGATCCAGCGCTCGTAAGGTCTATGTCAGCCGAGACGCGCGTCACCTCGGACACGCCGCCCACCTTCCTCTTTTCGACCACCGACGACAAAACGGTGCCAGTGATGAACAGCGTCATGTTCTACGAGGCGTTAGTCAACGCTGGCGTTCCTGCCGAAATGCACATCTTCCAGCGTGGTGTGCACGGCGTCGGACTTGCCGCGGCCAACCCTGCTCTCAGCATCTGGCCCGATCTCCTGCTCAAGTGGATGCGCGAGCGCGGATACGCCGCACCAGCCCCGTAGTCGAGACTCCCTGAATGACCCTTGCCGATCTTCGTTCAACCGCCGCCGAACATCTCGACGGTCTTCTACTGGCGTTGTGGCTGGATGCAAAGGGCGACTGGAATCGCGCCCACGAAATTGCCCAGGAGGTAGCCGGACCCGATGGAGCCTGGGTGCATGCTTACCTGCATCGCAAGGAGAGCGACCTCGGCAACGCCGCCTACTGGTATGCGCGCGCAGGACGAGCCGTGGAAAAAGGTGACCTCTCAGCCGAGTGGGAGCGCATCGCAATTGAGTTGCTGACGCGAAGTTAGCGGTCACGAAATCCTGAGCGGGAGTGAATCTCCATTCAGGTAGAAAATGAGTCTTCTCCGCATGAGACCGCAATTCGTGCTTTGTGATGCGCGCTCCGTTGTGTAGATTGATAACTACACGACCAGCTTTTCAACTTCGCTCCCATGCCGCAGCGAAGTGGTTTCGCTCCCACGCCGCAGCGAAGCGCTACTGATGCCCCCACATTCGATTGCTCCACGATTGAGCTTCATGCGATAGGCACGGCATCGTCTCAGCATTTCTGACGTAAAGAAATCCAATCGGACAGGTGATGGAATCCATGCGTGTTGCCGTAGTGAAGGTGTTTTTAGGGCTTCTGCTGACATTGTTTGCAGGCATGCCGATCGTGGCCGGGCAAAATGCCATGGCCCAGACTGCCGCAAGTCCGGTGCCTGCAAGTCAGGCGCCCGCAAGTCAGATCGACCGTATCGCGGCGCTTGAGAAACAGGCTGCCGCCAACGCCACTGCAATCTCTTCTGCCCAGACCTCGGGCGACAACGCCTGGATGCTTGTCTCCGCTGCTCTTGTGCTGATGATGAGCGGCCCCGGTCTGGCACTGTTCTACGGCGGCCTGGTGCGCAAAAAGAATGTCCTCGGCACCATGATGCAGACCTTCGCCATGATGGCGGTCATCACCGTGCTTTGGGCGGTGGTCGTCTACTCGCTGGCGTTCGGGGACGGCAATGCCTTCATCGGTGGCTTCCATAACATCTTCCTGCACGGAGTCGGCCTGACGCCCGACGTCTACGCGCCGACGATCCCATCGCAGACCTTCATGGTCTATCAGTTGATGTTCGCCATCATTACTCCGGCGCTCATCTCCGGCGCCTTCGCCGAGCGCATGAAGTTCTCGGCCATGCTGGTCTTCATAGTTCTCTGGGCACTGTGCATCTACAGCCCGATGGCGCACATGGTCTGGGGCAAGGGAGGCTTCCTCAATGCCGCCATGGGCGGCCGTATCCCATGCCTCGACTTTGCAGGCGGAACCGTCGTTCACGTGACCTCGGGAGTCTCGGCGCTGGTCACGGCAATCTTCCTCGGCAAGCGCCTCGGTTTTCCCAGGGAGCCCATGCCGCCGCACTCCGTGGTCCTGAGCTTTATCGGAGCTTGTCTCCTGTGGGTGGGTTGGTTCGGCTTCAACGCCGGTTCTGCTCTCTCGGCTGGAACACTGGCAACCTCCGCCTTTGTGGCCACGCACTTCGGCGCGGCCGCCGCGGCAGTAGGTTGGAGCGCCGCCGAGTGGCTTCGTCAAGGCAAGGCCTCTGCGCTGGGTGCTATCTCGGGCGCGGTCGCCGGACTTGTGGCCATCACTCCGGCAGCGGGCTTCGTGACGCCGATGTCGGCGCTCTGGATCGGTCTGATCGCTGGCGTCTTCTGCTATCTGATGGTGGTGAAGGTCAAGGCGTGGTTCGGCTATGACGATTCCCTCGACGCCTTTGGCGTTCACGGCGCGGGCGGAACGCTGGGAGCGATCCTTACAGGCATCTTCGCCAACAGTGCCATCAATCCCATCTTTGGCGCGGGCAAGGCGACAGGCCTGCTGGAAGGCAACTGGCGCCAGCTCTTCAACCAGTTTCTGGGCGTGGCCATTGCCTGGAGCATTTCGATTGTGGGTACGCTCATCATTTTGTTCCTCGTCGACAAGACGATCGGGCTTAGGGTGAGTGAGGACGACGAGCGCACCGGTCTTGACCTCTCGCAGCACGGCGAAGAAGGCTACGATTGGGCACACTAGACTGATCCAGGCGAAACGCCGAGAGGAACGAAACGGATATGCAGAAGATTGAAGCAGTCATCCAGCCTTCGAAGCTGGATTCGGTTAAGGACGCGCTGGTCGAGATAGGCATCAACGGAATGACCATTCTCGAGGCGCGCGGACATGGACGGCAAAAGGGGCACACCGAGGTCTATCGCGGGCGCGAGTACTCGGTGGACCTGTTGCCCAAGGTCAAGCTCGAGCTCGTCGTTCCCGACGAGATGGTCGACCAGGCCGTGCAGGCCATTCTTACCTCGGCGCGGACAGGGACCATCGGCGACGGAAAGATATTCATCTCGAAGATCGACGAAGCAATCCGTATCCGTAACGACGAGCGCGGCGAGACCGCGCTGTAAGCGTTCGGGCTTGTTGTCCGGACGGAATGCATCGGCTCTCGCAAGCAACTGACGCGATATTCTGAAGTCTCAGAGGGAGAAGATGCAGGCGGCGACAGGCAGCGATCTCGACAGCCAGCGGCAATACCAAAGGAAGATGCTGGAGATCCGCGGCGCATTTGAGGCCGGGGCAACCGGCTCCGCCACTATTGCGGCCCGCACTGCCGCCATGGACGATCTTGTCGCCGGCCTCTGGAACCGCGCCGCGGCGAGCGATCCACGGATTGCAGGCGGAGTTGCGCTGCTTGCAATCGGCGGCTATGGGCGCAGGGAGCTCTTCCCCTACTCCGATGTCGACCTCCTTTTTCTGCTTGACGCCCGCGTTCAGGAGAAGGATGTCAAGGAGACGATCCGGCGCATCGGGCAGCACCTTTGGGACTGCGGCATCCGAGTCTCGCCCGCGACGCGAATGCTTGCCGAATGCCTGCGCTTCTCTGAGGACAACGCCGAGTTCACGCTGTCGCTGATGGATCAGCGGTTCCTCGCGGGCGACTCCAGCTTCTACGCAAAGTTCGCCTCCCAGACGGTCCCGAAGCTGATCGACCGCGACAGGAAGTCCATTCTGGCGAGCCTGCTCGAACTCACACGTGAGCGCCACAAGAAGTATGGCGACACGCTCTTTCATCTCGAACCCAACATCAAGGACTGCCCCGGGGGCCTTCGCGATGTCCACGTCTGCGGTTGGCTGGCGCAGCTTGAGAACGCCGGCGAAGCCGTCAATACGGACGTCGAAGATATCGAGTTTCGTCAGGCCATCGAGTTCCTTCGTCTTGTCCGCTGCTTTCTGCACTACCGCCACGATCGAGACGACAACACGCTCGACTGGCAGGCGCAGGCCGCCGCAGCGGAGACCGGTATCGGATTGAATGGCCGCGATACGCAGACCATCGATGCAGCCTACTGGATGGGCTTCTATTTTCGCCACGCGCGCAGCGTTGAACGTCGTCTGAAGCGAAAAGTAGAGGACATCCCTGAACCAAAGAGCGCGCGCCGTCTCCTGCTTCGCCGCGAGCGCGGAGTGGAGCCTCAGAGCGGCTTCCGTATGGACCACGGACGTATCGTTCTCGACCCCGCGCCCAAGGGCTACACCTCGGGCGCCCGCGATGCCGCGCACGATCCGGAGATCGTTCTCGATGTCTTCGCGGCCATTGCTCGCACCGGGTGCCGTCTTGGACGCGAAGCGGAAGAGCGCATCTCGCAGGCGCTCCCGCTTCTCTCCGCAAATCTGGAGGAAGGTCCAGGACTGTGGCGTCACCTGCAGGCCGTTCTCATTGGACGATATGCCGGGCAGGCCCTGCGTTCCATGCACGCTCTCGGCCTTCTGGAACTCCTGCTCCCGGAGTTTCATGGTATCGATGCACTGGTCATACGCGACGCTTACCATCGCTACACCGTCGATGAGCACACCTTCGTTCTGATCGACACGCTGCACGGGCTGGAAGCATCGCAGTCCTCAAAGCCCGGCGAATGGGGAACGCGCGTGGGGACGTTGTTGCGCGAGTTGCCTCATGCTCCCACGCTCTACCTGGGGGCCCTTTTGCACGACACCGGCAAGGGGCGCAGCACAGGTGATCATGCGCAGGAGAGCGCGCGTCTGGCGCAAAGCGTGGTCGCCCGTCTGGAGCTCGATCCCTACGAGAGCGACCTTGTGCTCAACGTGATCGGGCTTCACCTCGAGATGTCTTCCGCGCTTCGCCGCGACATCTTCGACATGGAGACGGTCCGTGCCTTCGCCGGAAAGGTGCAGACACCGGAGATGCTCCGCATGCTCACGCTCTTTACCTATGCCGACATCAACGCGGTGCATCCCGACGCGCTCACGCCCTGGAAGGCGGAGAATCTCTGGAGGCTGTATATCGCGACGGCAAACTATCTCGACCGCAGCGTGGATGACGAACGCGTCGGCGGTCAGGAGGCCCGCGAGCTTGTCGATCGCGTTGCCGCGCTGCTCCCGGATCGCAGGGATGCCGTCGCCGGCTTCCTCGAAGGCTTTCCCGAGCGGTACGTTCTCACGCGCTCGCCCGACCAGATACGCACGCACTTCCGCATGGCCGAGCAGCTCGCCGCAGATCGCGTGCAGTTGGATTTCCGCTACACGCCGGTCTTTAGCGAGTTGACCGTCGTTACGCCGGACCGTGCACAGCTCTTCGCGAACATGACTGGAATTCTTGCGGCATGGGGCATGAATATCGTGACGGCCGATGCATTCGCCAATCGCAATGGAATCGTAGTCGACAGCTTCCGCTTCACCGATACCTTTCGCACGCTCGAGATGAACGCCTCCGAGCACGATCGCTTCGTGAAGAGCGTGCACGACGTTGTCTCTGGTACAACCTCAGTAGAGAAGTTCCTCAGCAGCCGACGCCGTGGCCGCCGCAAAGCGCCAAAAGTCATTGTGACTCCGCGACTGGAGTTCGACGATGAGGCATCCTCGCACAGCACGCTGCTCGAGGTGATCGCGCAGGACGTCCCCGGCCTGTTGCGGGCGCTCTCGCTCACCATCGCCGCGCACGGACACAACATCGAGGTGGCGCTGATCGATACCGAAGGCGAGACCGCAATCGACGTCTTCTACCTGACGAACAACGCCGCGAAGCTTGAAAAGAAACAGCAGCGAGCCTTGAAGTCCGCCCTGCTGGAGGCGATGGAACAGAATGCGTCTTAAGCAGGCAGAGCTTTTATCAAAGAGCAAGAAACCGGGTGCCCCATCTTCGACCGCGAAGCGGGCTAAGGTAGGCCATTCGAGCAAAGCTCGAACCATTTTTGGCGCAGTATTGTTGGCGGCGCTCACTTCGATCGCAGGCATCTCACAGCAACCAGTAAAGACTGCACAGTGCCGCGTCGGTGTGCTCGAAGGCCAGCTCCGCGCCGGCGAGTCCTTCGTTCGTCCCATCGGCGGCGGCCTTGAGCTGATGCTGGAGCCCCTTGCCGCCGGCTGGATCCTTCGTGTTCTGCCTGAAGGCAAGCCGCGGCCTGCGCACGACTATGCCGAACTGGCGACGCCGCCCTATCACTCCGTGAGCCCGCTGCTGATTAGCACGGACTTCAGCTTCCGCGCGCAGGATGCAGTCGGCTGGAACCCTCGGCGGTTCCGCTTCGCGGCGAATGAAATGACCTTCAGCAAACTCCTCAAGGCATACAACGAATACGAAGCGAACCCAAGCCAACCATCGGCGGCGCAGCAGAATCTTGCAGCACTCGTCAGTCAATCTCCCGAGGCGATGCTGACGATTCTCGACGCGCACCTCGTCCCGGGCACCGCCGATCAGGCCCGCACAGCCGCAACCGTGGCGGCGCATTTTCTAACGACACCGCACACGGTCGAAAATCCATCCGACGGAAGGCCAACTTCGCTCGGCAGACTCACATGGATACGCTTTCGCATCGCACTCGATCTTCCCCAGCCATTCAAGGCCAGTCGCGACCTCAAGATCGAACAGCGGCCGTGCATCCAATGAGCCGGAAATCGACGCGAGGGCCCGTTTAATTCGTCCAAAGGCCGCCCACCGTCTATCATTGACGTATGAGCACATCTGACAACACCAGCAGTGGACGCCCCACGGAAACTCCGCAAAAGGGCGACCGGTACCTGTTCGGCAGCCTCGATAGCTTTGCCAAAAATCAGGAGAAGCTGAAGGAGGTCAACTGGGGGGCCGAGCAGCCTGAAGGTATCGTTCTTGCATCGCTCGATGCCGCCATCAACTGGGTCAGAAAAAACTCGGTCTGGCCCATGACCTTCGGCCTCGCCTGCTGCGCTATCGAGATGATGTCCATGGGCGGCTCGCGTTACGATATCGCCCGCTTCGGCGCTGAGGTCTTTCGTCCTTCACCGCGGCAGAGCGATCTGATGATTATCGCCGGACGCGTTTCACAGAAGATGGCACCTGTTATTCGTCGGCTCTATGAACAGATGCCCGAGCCGAAGTGGGTCATTTCGATGGGCGCCTGCGCCACCTCGGGTGGAGTCTTCAACAACTACGCATTGCTGCAGGGGGTTAACCAAGTGATACCGGTTGACATCTATGTTCCAGGTTGCCCGCCGCGCCCCGAACAACTGCTTTATGCCATTACTTTGTTGCAGGAGAAGATACAAAGTGAGCGTGGAACGCTGAAAAAGACACTGAATCTCGCATGATCTTGCAGGCTATCTTTGGTAACTGCGAAGATTCTCCCGTCTTGCAGTTCGAAAATCCAAAGGTAAGCTATTGAAAATAGTGTTGCGGCAGAGTATTTTTTTACCGGTACCATTAGCAACTAAGGTAAGCTTTACTGAATCGAAGCAATTTATTGGGATTCAATTTGAACCTTTATCGGTTCATTTCACTATGGAAGAATTTTGAGCGGAGGAAGTGTAATGGTTTATAGCCCTAAACGTATTTTTGGCCGGTTCGTACTGGCTGCTTGCGCAGTCAGCCTTGGAGTCGCGAGTCTGGGTGCGCAGACTCCCAGCACAGCCGCCCCCACGGGCGCAAACCCATCGCGCTTTGATCTGTTCACCGGATACTCTTACTTTGGCGCGCACGGACAGTTGAAGCCCGCTGGCATCAACTATTCGTCGATTGACCTCGGAGCGATCGGCAGTGGCGCATACTACTTCAACAAGTACTTCGGTGGAGAAGTTAACTTTGTTGCTCACCCCGACGGTAAGAACGACGGTCTGTACAGCGCTTCGGCCGGACCGATCTTCCGCGCCCCCATGCAGAACTTCACGCTCTTCGCTCACGGCCTGGCCGGCGGCGCCAAGCTGGTTGGACCCAACCTGTCCAACCCGTTCATCTATCACAACCCCTGGACGTGGGGACCGGCCCTGACGGCCGGCGGCGGTATGGACTATGACCTGCCGTTCTTCAACAACCGGTTTTCCTTCCGCCTCTTCGAGGCCGATTACCGTTACGTTCACGCCAACTTCGGTCCCTACACTGCCCCTCCGACGGCCGGTCAGATGGGCGGCCGCGCGAACCTCAGCGGCGTGGATCTCAGCACGGGTATCGTGACGCACTTCGGTCACATCGTTCCTCCGCCCCCTGTCACCTATAGCTGCTCGGCCTCGCCTTCGACGGTCTACCCCGGCGACCCGATCACTGTGACCGGAACTGCGGCGAATCTGAACCCCAAGAAGACGGCGACGTATAACTGGACCTCCGACGGCGGCACCGTCTCCGGGACCAGCAACACCGCCAATGTGGCCACCACAAACCTGAATGCCGGCAGCTACACCGTCAAGGGACATGTCAGCGAGGGTGCGAAGCCCGGCGAGATGGCAGACTGCTCGGCCCCGTTTACGGTTCAGCAGTTCCAGCCGCCCACGGTCAGCTGCTCGGCCAATCCTTCCACCGTTGCTCCTGGAGACTCCTCCACGATCACGGCGAACGGCTCCAGCCCGCAGAACCGTCCTCTGACCTACAGCTACAGCTCGACGGCTGGTTCGGTTAGCGGCAATACCTCCACGGCAACCCTCAACACCACTGGCGCAGCTCCGGGATCCATTACCGTGACCGCGAACGTGGTTGACGACAAGGGCCAGTCGGCTTCCTGCACGGCGACCGTAACGGTCAACGCACCTCCGCCGCCGCCGCAGCCGAAGACCTCGGCACTCTGCTCGATCACCTTTGATCGCGACAAGAAGCGTCCGACCCGTGTCGACAACGAAGCCAAGGCCTGCCTCGACGATATCGCCCTGAACCTGCAGCGCTCCTCCGATGCCAAGCTTGCCCTCGTCGGCAACGCAGCCGGCAACGAGAAGGCTGGCAGCAAGGCGGCGGCATCCCGCGCAGCCAACACCAAGGACTATCTGGTCAAGGAGAAGGGCATCGACTCCAGCCGCATCTCGCTCTACACGGGATCGCAGGATGGCAAGACGGTAACCTCCACTCTGATCCCAACCGGAGCTACGCTCGACCAGGCTGGTCTCACCTCAGTCGACGAGAGCGCTGTGAAGGTTGCGCCGCGGACAGCACCCCGCAAGCACAAGGCGAAGAAGTAGTCCTCTAAAGCAAATCCAACCGAAAAAGGCTGACTGGGAACCTACCCAGTCAGCCTTTTTCCTGTCTGGTTGTTGCTGACCTGTGCAACGGTGTTAGCTAAACTGATAACAGGTCACCATGCGAAATTGTAGAAACCTCCTCGCCCTCGTCGTCGCCCTGGTCTTCTTCTCCCTCTATGTCAACGCAGCGCCCCCAGGGTGGCTTCCGTTTGGGCCGAACGGCGGAGATGCTCGTTCCTTTGCCTCCGACCCTCACGATAAGAACCATCTCTACCTCGGTACCGCGAACGGCTGGATCTACGAGTCGCACAACAACGGCAGCGACTGGAAGCGTCTCGCGCGCGTCGGTCAGCGTGACGATCTGGTACTCGATTCGATCGTGTTGGATCCACTCAAGCCGAATCGCATCTTCGTCGGGGCATGGGTCCTCGGCGGCCAGGTGGGCGATCTCTTTGTCAGCGACGATGCAGGCGCAACCTGGAAGGTGGTTCCAGAGCTGAAGGGCCAGTCGGTCCTCGCCCTGGCGAACTCCGCCTCCGATCCGAAGATGTTCGTCGCGGGAACGCTGAAAGGCGTCTACCGCACCAACGACAGCGGCGAGCACTGGACCCTGATCAGCCCCCCCGGAAGCACCGAGATCCACGAGGTGGAGTCGGTAGCGATCGATCCTAAAAACCCGAATGTGATCTTTGCCGGGACCTGGCATCTCCCCTGGAAGACCACCGATGGCGGCGCGAACTGGACCAACATCACCTCGAAGAACGGAGTCATCGACGATTCGGATGTCTTCTCCATCATCATCGACCCGGTAAATCCTGGCGTTATGTATGCGAGCGCATGCTCTGGCATTTATAAGAGCGAAGATGCCGGTTCTATGTTTCGCAAGATTCAGGGCATCCCCTCCACGGCGCGCAGGACACGCGTTCTGATGCAGGACCCCCTGCACCAGAACATTGTCTTCGCCGGAACGACTGAAGGACTCTATCGCACGGTTGACTCGGGCAAGACCTGGGTCAGGACCTCCGGGCCAGAACTGATTGTCAACGATGTATATATCAATCCCTCCGATACCAACCGCATGCTGCTGGCCACCGACCGTGGCGGCGTCCTCGTCTCGAATGATGGCGGCACCAGCTTCCAGCCGGCGAACAACGGCTTCTCCTCCCGCCAGATCACCTCATATATAGAGGACAGCCGTCAGCCCAACACGATCTACGTTGGCCTGGTCAACGACAAGGCATGGGGAGGCGTCTTTGTCAGCAACAATGGCGGCCTCACCTGGATGCAGAAGAACGCCGGGCTTGAAGGCCATGACGTCTTCAGCCTCGGACAGGCTCCCGATGGGGCGATCGTCGCGGGCACACGCCACGGTATCTATCGTTTTGGAGGCGATGCCTGGAGCAAGGTCACCAAGGTTTCGCTTGAGCTGCCGGTCGTTGAAGTTCCAGCAGTGGCAAAGCCCGTCACCGTCAGAAAGGGCGCGCGCAAGGCTCCGGTCAAGGCCCCTGTCAAGAAGACCGTCAAGCCCCCGGCAAAGCTCTTTGACGGCACGGTCTTTGCATTCACCCGCGACGATGACGCCATGTTTGCGGCAACCTCCGATGGCATCCTCAAGAGCACCGATTCCGGCCAGAGCTGGCAGCTTGCGGCGAACCCTGAAGGGCACGTCTGGTACACCGTGGCAGCGGCTAAATCGACTGTTCTTGCCACGTCGCTCACCCGGGCGGCTCTCACCTCCGACGCTGGAAAGACCTGGACGCCTGTAACTCCTCCCTCTGACCTCACCCAGATCACGGCAGTCGCTGTCGACGGCTTCGGCGGCCTCTGGATGGGCGGACGTGAGGGGGTCTACCTCTCTGAAGACAAGGGCACAAGCTGGCATGTTGTGCATAACCTCTACGTGCGCGATGTCAACAGCATCTTCTGGGATGAGCGCGGTCAGCGCGTCCTGGTTACGGCAAACAGCCCAACCACCTTCGCCTTCTCGGCGCACCTGCCGGACAAGAAGGTCACCTACTGGAACACAGGATGGAACCTTCGCCTCGTGCGTCCGGTCGGCGATCATCTCGTCGGCGCAACGCTCTTCGACGGCATCGTGATCCAGCCTGAGATGACCAACTCAGCTGAGGTAAAGCACTAGGCCAGAGGGGCCGCAGGGCGTGTCCGGAGAGGATAGAATCATCCTATGAGCTTCGAGACGACGACCCAGCGGCCCCGGCACTCCTTTCAGACCGACGATCGGGCCCTCGGGTCTATCGCTGAAAAGGTGTTCGCTGGAGAGCGGCTGAGCTTCGACGATGGCGTGGCTCTCTATCGCAGCGGCGACATTCTTGCGGTTGGCTGGCTGGCCAACCACGTCCGCGAAAAGCTCCATGGCGACATCGCCTACTTCAACGTCAATCGTCATATCAACCCGACAAATGTCTGCGTCGCCTCCTGCCGCCTGTGCGCGTTTGGCAAGAAGAAGGGCGAGGCCGGCACCTACACCATGGCCCTCGAAGAGGCCTGGGAGGCCGCCGGTGCCGGTTATACCGAGGCGGTCACCGAGTTCCACATCGTCGGCGGACTGCACCCCGATCTTCCTTTTGAATACTTCATGGATCTCGTCCGTGGGCTCAAGGAACGCTTCCCCAAGGTGCACATCAAGGCGTTCACCATGGTTGAGGTCGCCTTTCTTGCCAAGCGCGGCAAAATGACCATTCCCGAAACCCTTCAGCGCATGAAGGAGTCAGGGGTCGACTCCATGCCTGGGGGAGGGGCAGAGATCTTCGCAGACCGTATCCGCCACATCATCTGCGATCACAAGATCGACGGCTCCGAGTGGCTGGAGACAGCGCGTACAGCCCATAAACTTGGTCTCCGCTCCAATGCGACCATGCTCTACGGGCATGTTGAGAACGATGAGGACCGGGTCGACCATATGATCCGTCTGCGTGAGGTTCAGGACGATACTGGCGGCTTCCAGACCTTCATCCCGCTGTCCTTCCACCCCGACAATACGGCCCTGGCTCATATCCCCAAGACGACCGGAATGCTTGACATCAAGCAGATTGCCATCGGTCGCCTGATGCTCGATAACTTTGCGCATATCAAGAGTTACTGGCAGATGGTCTCGCCCAAGATTGCCCAGATCTCTCTGCGCTTTGGCGCCGACGATATCGATGGAACCGTTGTGGAGGAGAAGATTTACCACAATGCCGGTGCGACGACCCCCCAGGGCCTTCGGCGGCAGGACCTGGTTCGGCTGATTACCGAGGCTGGCCGTGTTCCGTTTGAACGGGACACGATGTACCGCGCCGTCACCCGCTCGGAAGACACCTTCACCATCGCAGTCTAGTCACCTATCTGAAGTCAGGTCTGCACATCCAGCAGTCCGGTCATTTATCTTGACGCCAAGATAAATTACCGGACAACCTTTTGCCCAGGCAGTGGATACTCCTTTTGGGGAAATGTGAAAACTTTTGCCATGCAAAGTGGCAAAGTTTTGGAACTGATTTTCCCACTGTTCCCCCGATCTACCCTTCATACCCCGTCCTCAGGGGGTAAAACGTCTGTTTTTGGGTGGCTAAAGGCGTTTTTCAGAATGGCCGCACGTTTGCAATAAGCCAGAGTGCAGCAACAAGGTTTCTGAAACACCTGAACTCTACTTATCTGCCTGAGGAGGCTCTATGTACATCTTCTTTCTGCCGTCGATTCTCGCTCTCGTTGTTATCGGTTCCATCTGCCTTCGCGACCAGTTCCGCTTCTCGGCCACGACCCGCTAACTGCGGGTAGTGGAGGGGCGGAAGGCCGTTGATCCGGCCATCCGCTTGTGTGGACCAGTTCGGCGACCTCTCACGGGGTGACCTGTCTCGGAAGAGACAGGGTGATTGGGCACCGGTTCACGGCTTTCAACCGCAGTATTCGATGCCGTATTTTGTAGCTTTATTGAAGGGTGGGGAGCCGGGCCTTTGGCCTGGCTTTTTCGTGTCTGGATACCTTGTGTTTGTTATATGTGCGACGTATCGGCGGCAGCCGGCTGTCGACCGGCGATGCCGGTTGAAAGAAGCAGCAGAAGCACAACTCCCAGAGCAGGGGCAAGCAGGCCGGTACGCAGGCTGCCGAAGTGCGTGGAGAGCGCTCCGGTCAGCCATGGGATGAGCGCTCCGCCGAGGGAGGCGCAGGAGAAGAGCGCGCCGACCCGTGGGTGTTGACCTGTGGCTGAAAGCAGGGATGCTACCAGAAGCGGAAAGACGGGGCCGAGGCAGACGCCGATGGCGACCACGGCTAGAATGAGGAACGGTCCGTCAGGGTGGGGTGCCAGCAGGATGGCAACCTGTGCACCGAGCAGCAGGATCAGGGAGCCGCGGTAGATCGCGGCCTCGGAGAGCAAGGGGGCGATGGAAGCCAGTAGCAGGCGGCCAGCCAGCTCCGCCATCCAGTACCAGAATGCAATCGTGGCAGCTTTGAGAGCGGGATCGTGGCGCAGGGCATAGCTGGGCAGCCAGCCTCCGAGAGCGTTTTCGCAGCCTACGTAGAGCATCATCGAGACGGCAAAGAGAAGGATCACAGGCCAGGCAGGCGAGAGCTTCGGGGATGTCGGGATTTCCGTAGCGGCTGGAGTGGTTCTCTGCGGATTCATCGAGACCAGGAGGACGAGGCCGGAGGCTGCGGTCAGTCCTGCGGCGAGTAGAAAGAAGGATTCGCCGGCAAAGCGAACGATGGCGGGGCAGGCAATGGCTCCCAGGCTCCAGCAGACATTGAGGATAGCGAGCACGCGGGCTCGGCTGGCGGCACCGGTGCCGGCGACGACGTTTCCGGCGGTCAACCCTGCACTGAGGCCTATGCCGCAGAAGAAGAGAGCGAGGTGGGCCCCGTGAAAGCCGGTCAAGGAGAGAGAGGCGCAGGCAATTGCGGAAAGGGCCGCCCCCGCGACAAGGCTCAGGCGAAGGTTGCGCGCGGCGAACCAGGAGCCTGTGAATTGTCCGGCAAAGAAAGAGGTAAACAGTGTGCCCGCCTGGGCGTCCCTGAGGTGCCAGCGTTCGATGAAGGTGGGCAGTAGAGGACCGAGCATGACGGTCACGATGCCTGCCGCGGAGAAGTAGAGAAATAGAGGCGCCAGCGATCGCCAGGAATTCAGCGGAGGTATTTTTGCGTCGAAGGTTTGAGTCGCGGCGATGGAGTCCTGGGGCATTCGATTGTTGAGCGTATCAGGTTGGCGCGGTCTGTGGAGCTTCACGCTTTCCCTTAAGGTGGCGATGTGATGGCATGGAGAGATGAAGCCGAACGGCCCTATCATTCTTCGAAGTTACGAACGACGTGATTTGGAGGCTATCGTTGCGCTGGATGCGGTCTGTTTCTCGCAGCCGTTTCGATTCAGCCGCGCCGCGATGCGTCAGTTTGCCGAGGCGGAGAATGCTTCGACGGCGATTGCAGAGACGCCAGAAGGGATAGCCGGGTTTTGTATCGTGCACCTGGAGGAGTCGGAAGGCGCCACGATCGGCTATCTCGTCACGATCGACGTTGATGAGAGGTTCCGCCGTGAGGGTTTAGGGCAGCGGCTGCTCGCAAGCGTAGAGGAGTGGGTAAGGGAGTCTGGCGGTGAGGCGATGTATCTCCACGTCTATCTGAAGAATGAGGCTGCGATTGGGTTTTATGAGCGCAGCGGCTACAGGAGCGCTGGCGAGCAACGAGGGTTTTACGGACCGGGCATCGACGCGGTGTTGTATTGGAAGCAGCTTGATCTGGCGCGATAGTGCTGTCATAAAGCGGCTCTGACAATTGAATCGCACCACTCAAAGATGATTGCCAATAAGAACGAAATGCAGATCCTTCGGCTCCGCTGCGCTTCGCTCAGGATGACACGGTGGATTGGGAGCAGTTGTGCTGCAGCGATGCGGGTGAAATGCGGGGGTTCCTCGACTACACGGCGGTGCCGCTTCGCTCAGAATGATACTCATCGAGGACGCGGGTTCTTCTGTGAGGGAGTTATTTTTTGCCGAAGACATCTCCCATGCGCCTGATCTGTGCGCCTACGCCGCGCAGCTTGTCTTCAAAGTTTTCGTAGCCGCGGTCGAGGTGGTAGACGCGATCAAGGATCGTCTCGCCGTCGGCGACGAGCGCAGCCAGCACGAGCGAGGCGGAGGCGCGCAGATCGGAACACATCACGGCTGCCGATTGCAGCGGCGACTTGCCGCGCACCGTGGCGGTGCGTCCCTGTACAGTGATGTCGGCTCCCATGCGGTTGAGCTCGCCGACGTGCATGAAGCGGTTCTCGAAGATGTTCTCGCTGACGATGGACGTGCCTTCGGTCTGGGTTGCGAGCGCCATGTACTGCGCCTGCATGTCGGTGGGGAAGCCTGGGTACTCCTGGGTGGAGATGTCGGCTGCCTTGAGCGGGCCGGAGCCGGAGCGCACACGTACATGGTCCTTGCCGACATCGAGCTTGACGCCGCACTCTTCGAGCTTCGAGATGAGTGCGCCGAGGTGGGCGGGCTCGCAGGCATCGACGTTCAGGTCGCCGCCGGTGATCGCTCCCGCGATGAGGAACGTGCCGGCTTCGATACGGTCGGGATTGATGCGATGACGCGCGCCGTGCAGGCGTGTGACGCCCTGCACTTTGATGGTGGAGGTCCCGGCGCCCTCGATCTTCGCGCCCATGGCGGTGAGCAGGGCGGCGAGGTCAGTGACCTCGGGCTCGCGTGCGCAGTTCTCGAAGATGGTCTCGCCGTCGGCGAGGACGGCGGCCATCAGCAGGTCTTCGGTTCCGGTGACGGTGATCTTGTCGAAGACGATGTGCGCACCTTTGAGGCGGTCGGCTTTCGCTTCGAGGTAGCCGTGGTCGTAGGTGACGGTGGCTCCCATGGACTCGAGGCCTTTGATGTGGAGGTCGATGGGGCGTCCGCCGATGGCGCAGCCGCCGGGCATGGCGACGCGGGCCATGCCGGTGCGCGCGATGAGTGGACCGAGGACGAGCGAACTGGCGCGCATGGTCTTGACGATCTCGTATTTGGCGACGGGGTCGGAGAGGATGCCGCACTTGATACGGGTGCGATGCTGCGCGCGGCCGTAGCCCAGCTCAACCTCGGCGCCCATGGAGGAGAGCAGCTTGCGCTCGGTCTCGATGTCGCGGACCTGCGGAATGTTTTCGAGGATGACCTCGTCTTCAGTGAGGATGGCGGCGGCCATGCAGGGAAGGGCGGAGTTTTTGGCCCCGGAGACTTTGATGGTTCCGAGAAGGGGGTTTCCGCCGCGTACAACGAACTTATCCATCACCCCAGTTTACGGAAGAGTTACGAGGAAATGGGTGATGAGATTGGTGCGAAAGACGGCGAAGCCGCACACCGGATGGTGCAGGTGTGCGGCTTTGGGAACGGCGCTAGCTGGCTGAGGGCGGCGTCGCTGCCTCGGGCTGTTGGCCCTTGCCGCGGCGGCCGTGGCGCATCGAGCGGAGCTGCTGCATCTGGTCGGCGTTGAGTACGGTTGCCAGTTGCGATTGCGTGTCCTTGTGGATTGCCTTCATCTGCTCGCGTCGCTGGTCGGGCGTGAGACTGGTGTTGGAGCGGGCGCGTCTTTTCCGATGCGGAACTCGTCCAAAGCACGCCGTTGGCGCTAGCGGAAACGCAGGTAACCCCACTTCTCCGGGATGTGCATGTTGACGACGCCCTGCGGCGACCAGACCCAGTTGTCCTCGCGTTTCTGGCCTGCCTTCCATTCCACGCGGCTGAAGTTTGCGCGCCACTCGGTGCCGGCTGTTGGCCGCTCGACGGGGAGGCGCGAGGTGAAGGCTGTCCACGGAATGGCGATCTCGACGCTCCAGCCTTTGTCCTTGTCGCTGGGGTTGTTGAGTGTGCCTTTGAGGGCTACGGCCGTCTTGAGGCCGGGGATGTCCCAGGAGTTGTCGGCCTTGCCGCCCTCGCGGTAGGGCTTGTTGAGGAAGAGGTCCCACGAGGTGTTGAGGGCATTGATTTCGAACTCGAAGTAGCCGGGGGTGCCCGTCGGCGGTTTGAGGAAGACCTCGAAGTCGTTGTCGTGGAAGATGACGGAGTCGTGTTTGGTGAGTGTGGCCTTGATCTCCGGCTCTTCAAGCTCGGCGCCGATGTACAGATAGTCGTCGTCCCAAAGCATCTTCATGCGCGTGCGAAAGCGGGGCTTCGGTTTTGCATCGCCTTCGATGTCGACGAAGTCGTCGGTCCATGCGGCCTTCTTCCATGCTGCGTCGTTCAGTTTGCCGTCGATGTTGAGCGGCCTCTTCGCGCGGAGGCAGTCGTAGCTCTTCGGTGTTTGCGCATGGAGAGAGGGAACGGCGGCGGTGAACATCAACAGGACGAGCGGCGTGGCCCAGCGGGAAGCAAAGTTCATAAGCATAAGAGTGTGCTGCCATCATACGCGACGAATTTTATGCGACGATAAGGAAGATTTTGGCGAGGCGCCAGAGATGCCGATGCCGATATAGAGTGTCATGCATGGGAATTCTCTCTTCGGCTTACTCGGTGCGATCTGGTCGCGATGCTTTGGATTCGGGACGCGTAAGCAGTCGCCGGCTTGTTGAAGATTGCATGGAGGCAGCGCTCGATCCGTCGGGCGAAGGCGCGCGCGTGTTTACGCGGCTCTTCGAGTCATCGGCGCGGGCCGCTGCCGAGGCTGCCGATTATCTGCCGGTGGCTCCGGAGCTTCCTCTGCGGGGAATACCGATCTCGATCAAGGACCTGTTCGATGTTGAGGGGCAGACGACGTGTGCTGGGTCCGTGGTGCTGGCAGACGCGCCTGAGGCTGCGCGCGATGCGGTTGTTGTGGCGCGGCTGAAAGATGTAGGCGCTGTGATCGTGGGTCGCACAAACATGACGGAGTTTGCGTTCTCGGGACTGGGACTGAATCCGCACTACGGAACCCCACGCTCGCCCTATGCGCGGGGTGAAGGGCGTATTGCGGGAGGGTCGTCGTCCGGAGCTGCTGTGTCAGTAAGCGATGGCATGGCGGTGGCAGCGATCGGGTCAGATACGGGAGGATCGATTCGGATCCCTGCGGCGCTGTGTGGCTTGACGGGCTTCAAGCCGACGGCGCGGCGCGTGTCGACCGAGGGGGTGCTGCCGCTCTCGCACACGCTGGACTCGATCGGACCGATCGCTCCCACCGTGGAGTGCTGCGCGTTGGTCGACGAGGTGTTGTCGGGGGAGAAGCATTCGCTTGTTGCTCCAGAGGCGAAGGGGATTCGCCTGGGGATACTGCAAGGGTATGTGCTTGATGGATTGGAGAAGCATGTTGCGGAGTCCTTTAGCTTAGTGGTGAGTGCGCTTTCGCGCGCAGGTGTGGTGGTGGCGGATGTAGGGTCCGATGCGCTCGATCAGATTCCGAAGAGCTACCGCAGCGGCGGCCTGGCAGCGGCGGAGTGCTATCAGTGGCATCGCGAATTGATTGAGCACAGAGGGAATGAGTACGATCCGCGCGTGCTCACGCGAATTATGCGGGGCCGCGATATCACACCGACGGAATACAGCGAGATGCAGAATGAGCGCCATGCCACGATCGCCGCTGCGGAAGTGGCCTTCTCGCAGGTGGATGCGTGGATCATGCCCACGGTGCCGCGCATCGCTCCGAAGGTGGCGGAATTGGAAGCCAGCGACGAAGTTTATTTCGATGCGAACGCTGCTATGCTGCGCAATCCTTCTGTGATTAATTTTCTTGATGGGTGCGCGTTGTCGATGCCATGCCATCGGCCGGGTGAAGCTCCGGTTGGTTTGATGCTTGCCATGCGTGGGGGCGCGGACTCGCGGCTTCTGCAGATTGCGTTGGCTGTGGAAGGTGTTCTTGCCGAAGCCGGGTGCGCGATACAGGGTCGTACTCGATTCGAGTAGGGCTGTTGCGCGAATGTTCCTGGTGAAATACGTCAACATGCGAAATCTCGTGCAGCCACGAGCAAAATATGGGGATTCTTCGCCCGTTCGGCTTCGCTCAGGGCTGGCTCTTCGGCTCAGAATGACGGCGTGGGGAACAATGGCTCAGATTAGTGGGGACAATAGCTCAGAATAATGCAGACTGAAATCTAGCTGATACGGCCTGCTGCGCGCAGAGCGGCGATCTCATCGTCGGTGAAGACACGTGAGCGCGTGAGGAAGCGGACGCCGTCGGGGCCTTCGAGTGAGAACATGCCGCCGCGGCCTGGGACGACGTCGAGGATGATCTGCGTGTGCTTCCAGTACGCGAACTGTGCGCGGCCGATGTAAAAGGGCGCGTCGCCGACGGTACCGAGCAGAACGTCCTGATTGCCGGTGAGGAACTCGCCGAGGGGATAGCACATGGGCGAGCTGCCGTCGCAGCAGCCGCCGGACTGGTGGAACATGATGTTACCGTGCCGGGCCCTGAGCCTGTCGATCAGGCCCAGGGCGGCATCGGTTGCGGTGACCTGCAATGGTACCGAGGTTGCGATATTCTCCATTTAGAAGAATCCCAGGGGTTGCGTGCTGTAGCTGACGAGCTGGTTCTTCGTCTGCTGGTAGTGGTCGAGCATCATCTTGTGGTTTTCACGGCCGATACCGGACTGCTTGTATCCACCGAATGCGGCATGAGCGGGATACATGTGATAGCAGTTCGTCCAGACGCGGCCCGCCTCGATCTCGCGACCGAAACGATAGGCGCGGTTGAGGTCGCGCGTCCAAACGCCAGCGCCGAGGCCATAGAGCGTGTCGTTGGCGAGCGCAAGGGCTTCGTCGTCCGTCTTGAAGGTGGTCACCGACAGGACGGGTCCGAAGATCTCCTCCTGGAAGATGCGCATCTTGTTGTTGCCCTTGAAGACGGTCGGCTCGATGTAGAAGCCGCCTGCGAGGTCGCCGTCTCTCTTTGCGGCCTTGCCGCCGATCAGCACCTCTGCGCCTTCCTGTTTGCCGATGTCGAGGTAGGAGAGGATCTTCTGTTGCTGCTCCTCGGACGCCTGGGCACCGATCATCGTGTCCTTATCGAGAGGGTTGCCACCCTTGATCGCCTTGATGCGGCCGAGTGCGCGTTCCATGAAGCGGTCGTAGATCGACTCGTGAATCAGCGCGCGCGATGGACACGTACAGACCTCGCCCTGGTTGAAGGCGAAGAGCACGAGTCCTTCAATGGCCTTGTCGACGTAGGAGTCATCTTCATTCATGACATCGGAGAAGAAGATGTTGGGCGACTTGCCGCCGAGCTCGAGCGTGACTGGGATGATGGTTTGCGAAGCGTACTGCATGATGAGGCGGCCCGTCGTAGTCTCGCCGGTGAAGGCGACCTTGTTGACGCGCGGGCTGGAGGCAAGCGGCTTGCCCGCTTCGACGCCGAAGCCATTGACGATATTGAGGACGCCCGGAGGCAGGAGGTCTCCGATGATCTCCATCAAGAGCAGGATGGAGACAGGCGTCTGCTCCGCGGGTTTGAGGACGATGCAGTTGCCAGCGGCCAGTGCGGGCGCGAGTTTCCACGTTGCCATCAGCAGGGGAAAATTCCAGGGGATGATCTGGCCCACGACGCCGAGCGGCTCGTGATAGTGATAGGCGATCGTGTCGCCGTCGATCTCGGAGATGCCGCCTTCCTGTGCGCGGATCGCTCCGGCGAAGTAACGGAAGTGGTCGGAGCAAAGCGGGATGTCAGCGGCGAGCGTTTCACGGATTGGTTTGCCGTTGTCCCACGTCTCCGATGTTGCGAGCAGTTCGAGGTTGTCGTCGATGCGCTGCGCGATCTGCTCGAGGATGCGCGCTCGCTGCGCGACGGAGGTCTTGCCCCAGGCCTTCTTGGCTTTGTGAGCGGCGTCGAGAGCGCGGTCGATATCAGCCGCGTTGGAACGCGGTATCTCGCAGATCACCTTGCCGGTTACTGGAGTGACGTTGTCGAAATACTGACCCGAGAGCGGCTCAACCCATTCGCCCCCAATGTAGTTGCCATAGCGCTTGCGGTAGGGAACGGCATAGCCGTATTGTCCCGGTGCGATGCTTGGAGTGGTTGCTGTAGCCATCGTTAGTTTCACCTTTCAGGGCTCACGTAAAGAACCGATCACGAAAGTCTGCGCCTTACTGCGCCTCTGGTCAAGTGTTGGGTTGGGAGGCCCGCGTTCCGTTGAATTTAGGGCGGAAGGGCGGGCTAATTTCGGCGATTCAAAAGCTCGTTTACGCTAACCCCGCGGATGCTGGCGTCGATCAGTTCGACCATATGGAAGGTGGGTATCTGCGCGAAACCGCGGCGTCGGAGGCCGGCTTGGAGTTGCAACAGGCATCCGGGGTTGGCGCTGATCAGCGCCTGTGCCTTTGCCGCAAGCAGATTTTCGACTTTGCGATCGCCAAGCTCGTTTGCCGGTTCCGGATGCAGCAGGTTGTAGACGCCTGCGGAGCCGCAGCACAGGTTGGCCTCGGCGATCTCGGCGACGTCGAGCTGTGGGATGCTGTGCAGCAGCGAGCGAGGCTCGGCGTGAATGGCTTGGGCGTGGCGAAGATGACAGGCGTCCTGATAGGCCACCCGGAGCGGAAGCGGGTTTCGCGTTTGTCGCGGCGGGTTCATGAGGAGAACCTCCGAGATGTCGCGACACTGGGCCGAGAATGCCTTCGCTCGCTCAGCCCACGCGGGATCGTCGCGCAGCAGGTGTCCGTATTCCTTCATCGTCGAGCCACATCCGGCGGCGTTGATCACGATGTAATCCACCTTGGCAGCTTCAAACAAGGCGATCATCTTTCGAGCCAGCGAGCGCGCTTCGTCCTCAATGCCACTGTGCACCATCAACGCTCCGCAACACGATTGATGTTGTGGCACAACGACCTCATAGCCTTCGGCAGAAAGGACACGCAGAGTAGCTTCGTTGACGTGCTGGAAGAAGACCTGCTGCACACAGCCAGCAAGCATTCCTACGCGAAGCCGCTTGTGTTCAGATGCCGATGTTACTGCGGGGAGTTTGTGAAAGAGACTGCCGGGGACGGTCGGCAGCAAAGCTTCCATGGCGGCAAAACGCTGTGGCAGAAGTTTGAGTAGTCCGCTTGCACGTACGATCTTCTGGATGCCGGTGCGCTGGTAGACGAGCATGGGAAGCGCCAAGACGCGCAGGCGGTTTGCGAAAGGGAAGGTTGCGAAGAGCAGCTTGCGGAAGGCGGAGTCGTCTGCGGGTCGCGGGATGTGACGCTCGATCTGCGGGCGTGTGTCCTCGATTAACTTGTTGTACTGTACGCCCGAGGGGCACGCGGTCATGCAGGCCATGCAACCCAGACAGTTATCCATGTGCAGGCGAAAATTCTGATTGAGTGGGGCCTCGCCCTGACTGGCCTTCGCCATCATGTAGATGCGCCCGCGTGGCGAGTCCATCTCTTCTCCCCATAGGACGTAGGTGGGACATGCAGGGAGGCAGAAGCCGCAATGGACGCAGTCGGCGAGCAGCTCTTTCGACGGGGGATTGTGCGTGTCGAAGCTGCTGGGCTTTGCGGCTGCGTTCGCAATCTGGGTCGGGTGGGCCATGGTCGTGGTTATGCTCCAGCGAAGAACTTGCCAGGGTTGAGAACGCCGTCCGGGTCGAAGTTGCGCTTGACGGACTGCATCAGCGACTGGACTGAGGGATTGATGACGAATGGCTGCGCTTCTACTCCGGGGGCAGCCTGCAAGACGGTGACAGTGTTTTGCGCATCCGTGCGGAGTTGAGTGATGGTTGAAGCGACAGCCTCTGGCGAGCCGCGAAGAGCGACGTTGTGGAGTCCGATTGCTTGTGAAACGGAGACAGCTTCTATGCTGGGCTGCAAGGTCTGCAGCTGGTCTACAAGCGAGCACGCATGGGTCGGCAGTGTGGAGATGCGCAGCACAGTGGCGCCGGTGGCGAAGATCATCTCACGCTCGCGCCAGATGGCGGCCGGGGATTCTTCGAGGGTGAAGCCCTGCTGTTTGGCCATCTGCTCAAGGATGGCATGTTGATGTGCTTCAGGGTGAGCGTTGAGACAGATATCAAGGCGCGCTTCTGCGACGCTGCGACGCAATTGCAGTGACTGCGTGAGTAAATGACTGGCGCGGAGGTCGGCAAGCAGTGGGGCAAGGTGCGATGCCAGTGCTGCTGCGATGGTGAAGCTGCGCTCGTATTGCGGCAACGGGTGGAGGCGGAAGTTCGCTTCCGTAATGACCGCCAGTGTACCCAGGCTGCCGGTGAGCAGCTTCGAGAGATCGTAGCCTGCAACATTCTTGACGACCTTGCCTCCGGTTCGAGCGATCGTTCCGTCAGGAAGGACGAGAGTCATGCCGATCACGAGGTCGCGCAGGCTGCCATATCTCTGACGCAGCGCGCCGGAGTCGTTCGTAGCGAGGATCCCTCCCACGGTAGCGCGATCGCTGAAGAGAGGGTCGAGAGCGACGAACTGCCCGTGTTGCGCTAGTGTCTGTTGCAGCGAAGACCAGGTGCATCCTGCCTGCACGGTGCAGGTGAGGTCCTGCCAGGGATGCTCGATGACTTTGTTGAGGCGTGTGAGCGAGAGATAGATGTGCGGCGTGGCGCCCTGCCCCCAAAGCTGTTTGGTGCCGCCGCCTTGCGGAGTGACAGTAAGCCGGTGCTTCGAAGCAAATGCGAGAATTGCGGAGACCTGTTGTGTGTTCGCCGGTGAAACCGCGATCGTGCCGGTATCGCTTGTGCGAACGAACCCGGCGCCTGCGATGGCTGCGAGTTGTTCCAGGGCTTGCTGCGACTGCGTGAGCGAAGAGGAGTTCATTAGAAGACCTCCGCGATGCCGCTTGCTTCGATTGGGTGCGGGGCGTAGGCTCCGCGCGAACGCTCACCGCAGATGCGAGGGGTAGGGAAGAGCTTTTCTGGATTGGAGAGGTTCAGGGGATCGAAGGCGCGACGCACGCGCTGCATCGTCTCAAGGTCGGGGTCGGAGTACATGTAACTCATGCTGCACTGCTTCTCACGCCCTACGCCGTGCTCGCCGGTGATGGAACCGCCCGCCTCAACGCAGACGTCAAGAATGCGCAGCGAGAGATCGATGGCGCGCTCCTCCTCGCCGGGGTTGTCGCGGTTGTAGAGGACGATCGGATGAAGGTTGCCGTCTCCGGCGTGAAATACATTTGTGACGCGAAGATTTTCCGCTGCGGCCATGGCGTTCAGCTTCTCAAGTACAGCAGGAAGCGAGGTTCTCGGAATCACTCCGTCCTGAACGATGTAGTTTGGCGACAGCCGTCCAGCCGCAGCGAAGGCTGCCTTGCGTCCCTTCCACACGAGAAAGCGTGCGTTCTCATCGACAGCGAGGCGCGTCTCCCAGGCCCCGTTTTTCTTGCAGATGTCGATGACGGTCGCCATCTGAAGATCGACCTCAGCCTGCGGTCCATCGAGCTCGATCAACAGGAGCGCCTCGCATAGCGGATAGTTTGGATGGACGGAGATCTCGGCGGCCTCGATCGAGAGCCTGTCCATGATCTCCATCGCAGCAGGGAGCTGGCCGTTTGCGATGACGTCGGAGACGGACTGTGCCGCGGCGGTGATGCTGTCGAATGCGGCGAGAATCACCTGCACTGTCTCTGGCTTGCGCATGATGCGAAGCGTCATTTCGGTGGCCACGCCCAGCGTGCCTTCGCTGCCGATAAAGACACCGGCGAGATCATAGCCAGGCGCGTCGGGAACCTTGCTGCCGAGAGTGACAACTTCGCCGTCGGGAAGAACGACGGTCATCTCCAGAACATGTGTGACCGTGAACCCGTACTTCAGGCAATGCGCGCCGCCCGCATTCTCCGCGATGTTTCCACCAATCGAGCAGACGGTCTGAGAGCTGGGATCGGGCGCGTAGAAGTACTCCTGCGGAGCAACCGCTGCAGTCACGTTCGCATTGATGACGCCTGGCTGCACCGTCACTTGCTGGTTAGGGATGTCGATGTTCAGGATGCGATTCATCCTCGAGAGGGCGATGACGATAGAGCCGTCAGCGGGAAGCGCTCCGCCCGACAGGCCAGTGCCCGCTCCGCGTGCGACGAACGGAATGCGCTCGCGATGACAGAGACGAAGGATGCTTTGCACCTGCTCGGTTGATTCGGGAAGCAGCACGGCCGCAGGCGGAACGCGGAACGCGGTCAGCCCGTCGCACTCATAAGTCTGCAACTGGTTCGGTGCTGTAATCAGGCCGCGGTCTTCTACGATGCGTCGCAGCTCTGACAGAACTCCTGGAGTGAGTGACAAGGGCATATGTTTTGTCAGTAAAGATCGCGGCTAAGCGAAGACTTCCTCCCTGAGGACTTGTTCGTAAGCAGGCAGAGTAAGAAAGTCGGTAAACTTTTCGCTTCGGATAAGGTCGCGCATCAGGTTTGCGGCTTTCTCGTAGGCGGTGTAGCGTTCAGTATCTGCTGCGGGCTTGACTCTGGCGAGTTCATCGTCGATGAACTTGTCGCAGAGATCAGCGGTGATTCTGCGGCCATCGCCCAAGGTTGCGTCGTGATGTACCCATTGCCAGAGCTGCGCGCGGCTGATCTCCGCCGTTGCAGCATCTTCCATGAGATTGAAGAGAGGGACGCAGCCGATGCCGCGCAGCCATGCTTCGACGTAGCCCAATCCAACGGCAACGTTCTGCCGCAGGCCAGCCTCCGTGATCTCTCCTGAAGGAACCTGGAGAAGGTCTGCGGCTGTGGTGGTGAAATCTGCGAGCTTCCTGTCGATCTGGTTGGGCTGCGGCATCACGCGATCGAAGACTTCGAGGGCGACTGGAACGAGGCCCGGATGTGCGACCCAGGTGCCGTCGTGCCCGTCCGTGGCCTCGCGCTCCTTGTCGGCACGCACCTGGGTCAGGGCCTTCTCGTTGGCCACTGGATCGGATTTGATCGGAATAAACGCCGACATGCCGCCCATGGCGTGGATCTCTCGGTTATGGCAGGTCTTGATGCAGAGCTTCGAGTAGCTGCGCATGAAGTGCGTGGTCATCGTGACCTGCGAACGATCGGGCAGGATGACCGAGCGGTCGGCCGCTAGCTTCTTGATGAACGAAAAGATGTAGTCCCATCGTCCGCAGTTGAGTCCGGCGGAGTGGTCGCGCAACTCGTAGAGGAACTCGTCCATCTCGAAGGTCGCGAGGATGGTCTCGATCAGGCAGGTGGCACGAATACTGCCCTGTGGGATGCCGAGCTTGTCCTGAGCGCGGACGAAGATCTCGTTCCACAGGCGGGCTTCAAGGTGCGACTCCATCTTGGGGAGATAGAAGTAAGGTCCGCTGCCGCGAGCGAGAAGTTCTTTGGCGTTGTGAAAGAAGTAGAGGCCGAAGTCAAAGATGGAGGCGGACATGGGCTCGCCATCGACCAGCATATGCTGTTCGACCATGTGCCAGCCTCGCGCGCGCACGAAGAGCACGGCGATCATTTCATTCAACGTGTATGCCTTCCCAGTCTTTGCGTCATCGAAGGAGATGGTGCGGCGGATCGCATCGCGCAGATTGATCTGCCCGTCGAGAAGGTTGTGCCATAGAGGCGTGGAGGAGTCCTCGAAATCCGCCATAAACACACGCGCTCCCGAGTTGAGAGCGTTGATGATCATCTTGCGATCGACGGGGCCGGTAATCTCCACGCGGCGGTCCTGAAGATCGGCTGGGATCGGTGCGCAGCGCCATGTGCCTTCACGAACGTGCTTCGTCGCGGGAAGAAAGTCTGGCCGCTCGCCGGCATCCAGGCGGATCTGCCGCGCCGCGCGTGCTACGAGCAACTCCTTGCGACGCGCGTTGAAGCTGCGTTGCAGATCGACTAGAAAAGCAATTGCTTCAGGTGAAAGAATGGCGACGTACGCGGTGGTGATTGGAGCGTTAATTTCAACGCCAGCGGGAAGATTCGACACCGTAGATCTCCTGATCGAGAAGACTGTTGCGGCCCTGCATAGCAGGGTCTTTTATGGAAGCAACTATACGGAAGCGCAAATCGCAATGTCTAATCGCGGATCAGTTGTTATGATGGGCGGAAAATATATAAGGACAGACGACGATGCGAATGGAAGTAGCGGCTGTAGCCGCATTGGTTGCAATGTGTCTCCCCGCTGCCGGACAACAGCACCGCGCGCCTGCGGTTCCGCTTGTCACCAACGATCCCTTCTTCAGCCTCTGGTCGATGTCCGACAAGCTGACGGACACTCCAGTGAAGCACTGGACGGAGGTTGCTCAACCAATTACCGGCCTGGTTCGTATCGATGGAAAGACCTATCGCTGGATGGGGACGACGCCGCGCGGATATTACGGCATGGCTGCCATCGATGCCATGGAACAGAGCGCTGTGGAGATTACGCCGCTGCACACTCGATACACCTTCAACGCTGCTGGAATCGAGCTAAAGGTTACGTTCTTTTCTCCGCTCTTCCCCAAGGACCTCGATGTGATGTCCCGTCCGGTGACCTATTTGAGCTGGAGCGCGCGATCCACGGACAGCAGACCGCATAACACAGACCTGATGGTGGATGTCGACCCGTTGATTGCCGTCGATCAACCTGGTCAACAGGTCACATGGTCACGCACTCGTGCCTCCGGCCTTACGGTGCTAAGCGTCGGCAATCGAGATCAGCCCACGCTGCATCAGTCGGGCGATCGCGTGCGTATTGACTGGGGTTACTTCCACCTAGCCATTCCCGATTCCGCAGCTCCGGCTACAGCCCTGTCATTCATGGCGATTCCGGCGTTCGCTGGCAATGGCAACCTACCCGATGCCGATGATCTCACGATGCCGCGTCCGGCTGCACGACGCGGACATGCCGCGCACCTGGCAGCAAAGCTGTCTCTCGGGGCTGTCGGCTCTGTGCCTGTGGAGCGTCACGTCGAACTGGCTTACACGGATGGTTACTCCATTGAGTATCTCGGACGAAAACTTCATGCCTACTGGCAGCGGAATGGTATGACGGAAGGCGAGCTGCTCTCCATTGCGGAGAAGGACTATTCTCAGCTTGAACAGCGCGGCGTGCGTTTCGATGAAGAGACCATGGCGCAAATGGAGAAGGCGGGAGGCGCCGATTACAAGTACCTCACCTCTCTTCTCTTCCGCCAGACCATTGCAGCACACAAGCTGGTGGCCGACATTGACGGTACGCCGATGTTCTTCTCCAAGGAGAATGACAGCAATGGCTGTATTGATACCGTAGATGTCACCTATCCCTCGTCGCCGTTCTTTCTGCTCTTCAATCCCAAACTGCTTGAAGCGCAGCTTGAGCCGTTGATGCGCTATGCGGCACTTCCGCGTTGGCGCTTTCCGTTCGCGCCTCACGATCTCGGGACGTACCCGTTGGCGAACGGTCAGGTCTATGGAGGCGGCGAAGAGAACGAGGCAGACCAGATGCCGGTGGAGGAGAGCGGCAATCTCATCATCATGATTGCCGCGCTCGGTCGCAGCGAGGGCAACTGGGATTTCGCGCGGCGGTTCATGCCGCAGCTTACGCAGTGGGCCGAGTACCTCGAAAAGAAGGGCATGGATCCCGAGAACCAACTGAGCACCGACGACTTCGCCGGTCACCTTGCGCACAATACCAATCTTTCCATCAAGGCGATTGAAGCCCTGGGAGCGTTTGTGCAGATTTCGCGCGGAGTTGGAGACACAAAACTCGCCGATCGGTACGAGGGGATCGTGCGCAAGCTGCCGGCGCAATGGGAGAAGATGGCGTTCGACGGCGATCACTACAGGCTGGCCTTCGATCAGCCCGGAACATGGAGTCAGAAGTACAACCTGGTCTGGGACGATCTCCTCGATCTTCATCTTTTCTCTAAAAAAGTCATGCAGACGGAGTGGAGTTTTTACAGCAAGCAGATGCAGCGTTACGGCCTTCCCCTCGACAATCGAAAGACGATCACCAAGCTCGACTGGGAGGTGTGGACAGCGACCCTTGCGCCGAAGCCCGAGCAGTTTCAGAACCTGATTCATCGTCTCGTCGTCTGGGCCGATGAGACGCCATCTCGTGTTCCGGTGACCGATTACTATGACACGGTCAGTGGAAAGCAGATGGGATTCCAGGCGCGTTCGGTTGTTGGAGGCGTGTTTATTAAGGCGCTCGCAGACAAGCAGATCGCAACAGGACGTGCTGCCTCAGGGAAGTAAGCAAAGAATTCGGAAGAGATGTGAACAAATCGGGTCTGTTCGGAATATACGAGCAGACTCCAAATTTCCGTCATAGGTGGTAGCCGTAGCTGGGTTCCACTTCGACGAAGAGGATATGTGGCCATTTTCCGAAGCCGTCTTCTTGTTGTTCTCTGCATCGTTCTTTCTGGCGCTATTAGGATTTTTGCGCAAGCGTCTAACGGATCTGCAAACACAGGCGAAGCCCGCGTGCTGGTCAAGGACGTCGATGGGCATCCATTGCAGGCGCGCGGTACGCTGGCCGGGCCTGCTCCAGGTAGCCTCCGGGAGGTGGAAAGCGCGCCGGACGGTTTGTTGCTTTTATCGGATATTGCTCTTGGCCACTATCAGTTGACGCTCGACCGGCCTGGCTTCACGGCTCAAACGATCGATATCCGGCTACGATCGGGAGCTCCTGTGACTCGCAATGTCATTCTTCTTGTCGGCGGCCCTTCCACGACGATCAGTGTCATCGCTACGACTCCCATCAGCAGACTGGACGTGCCGCTGTCGGATGTTCCATTGCCGGTTCAGACGCTGACTTCACAGGCGCTCGAGAACGCCAATGCGATTGACCTGACCGATGTCATGAAGCGGCGGCTCAATGGCGTTTATGTCAACGAGAGCCAGAACAATCCCTTTCAGCCTGATTTAAATTACCGCGGGTATACGGCTTCGCCGCTCGTGGGATCGCCTGCGGGACTCTCTGTTTACCTCGATGGCGTTCGTCAGAACCAGCCGTTTGGGGACGTCGTTGCGTGGGACCTCATTCCCAAGGTAGCTATCAGCACGACGGAGCTGATACCCGGCTCGAACCCGATCTATGGTCTGAATACTCTTGGTGGCGCTATTGCGGTTCAGACGAAGAACGGCGTATCCAATTCAGGCTTTTCGATCAGCGGCTATGGCGGCAGCTTTGGCCGCCGCGCAATGGAGGCTGAATACGGCGGCAGCAATCGCGCCGGTCTCAACTGGTTTGCTGCGGGCACTCTCTTTCATGAGGACGGATGGCGTATGCAGTCGCCGTCCGATGTGCGGCAGTCCTTCGCCAAACTAGGGTACAACCATGGCTCGACGGTTCTTTCGCTGTCAGGCGGATATGTCATCGACCACCTGACAGGTAACGGCACGCAGGACTTCCGTGCGATCAATCGCACGGCTGGCCTCAATCACGGCTACAACAGCGTTTACAGTGTTCCGGATACTACCTGGCAGCACTCGCCGTTTCTCACGCTAAACGTTACGCACGCTATAACGAGCAGCCTCACATTCAACGGCAATGCATATGTCCGATACACGCGAACTAATACAACGAATGGCGATATCAATGACAACTCATTCGATCAGTCGCTCTACACATTGAGTAACGCCGACAAGCAGGTGTTGACGGCTGGCGGAATCCCGTTCCCGCCAAGCATTACTCCGGCCAACACGCCCTTTCCATATCTTCGCTGCATAGCACAGGGGCTGGAGAAGGACGAGCCTGGAGAGAAGTGCACAGGCGTTGCTACCGACACAGTGAACAAGCAGCACGCCTATGGTCTTTCAGGCGTTCTCTCCTGGCGTACGGCTCGCAATCAACTTGCGGTTGGAGCGGGATGGGACCGTGGAACGCTCACCTTTATGCAGAGTGCACAGTATGGCTACCTCAATACGGATGGCCTGACGATTACCCGAATTCCGACATTCCTTGATGGCTCAACGCAAATAGATGACATACCGCAGGACAATCGTGTCAATCTCCATGGCTCGTCGAACACCCCCAGCTTTTTTCTGACCGATACATTCACCGCGGGCAAATGGGCGGTGACTGCTTCAGGGCGGTACAACCATACCAGTATCAACAATGTTGATCGTCTGCCACCGGTTCCTTATCGCGGCTCGCTTACGGCGGTGAATGTTTTTCAACGCTTCAACCCTTTGGCGGGTGTCGTCTATAAAGCGTCGAGCCGGATTCAGGCTTACTTCAACTATGGCGAAGGCAGTCGCGCCCCCACATCGACAGAACTTGGGTGCGCCGATCCGGACTTTCCGTGCAGCCTGCCCAACGCACTGGTCAGCGATCCTCCGTTGAAGCAGGTCGTGAGCCGCACGTATGAGATGGGAGTACGAAGCAACCCGAACGATCATCTTCGTTGGAGCGCGGGATACTTCCACGCGAATAACTACGACGACCTGCTGTTTATCGCATCGGAACAGACCGGGTATGGGTACTTCACTAACTTCGGAAAAACACGCAGGCAGGGGATGGAAGCCGCACTCAGTAGACAGTTCAAAAGCGCAGACGCAGGCATCGAGTACACGTTCCTCAGCGCGACGTATCAAAGCAGCCAGACGATCAGTGGTGGGAGCAATAGCAGCAATAGCAATGCACTTAGTGGCGGCAAGGGAGTCACGGATGGTGGGGAGATCACCATTAATCCGGGAAACCGGCTCCCGCAGGTGCCGCAACACATGATGAAGATCTATGCGGACTACAACCCATGGCGAAGGTTGTCGATCAACGCCGACTTCAATCTGATTGGCTCCTCGTATGTGCGCGGCAACGAAAACAACCGGCATCATCCGGATGGTGTGTACTACCTTGGCAGCGGTCAGAGCCCCGGTTATGGTGTCTTCAACCTGGGGTCGCGATACAAGTTTGGAGCGCACTATGAGCTGTTCGCCCAGATCAATAATCTTCTCAATCGCCACTACTACACGGCTGGGCAATTGGCTTCCACCCCGTATGACAGTAACGGTAACTTCACTGCGCGACCGTTCGGCTCCATCAGTTTCGGCGGAGACACGGCCTATCCTGTGCGCAACACAACATTCCTCGCTCCAGGAGCGCCAATCACCGTATTTGGAGGATTAAGGGTAACGTTCGGGAAGAAATAAGGGATGAGGGGCGCACGCTGCCGCGCATAACTCAATACATGTCCTGTATACCGAAGAAGGCCTGGACTGGAAGAATTCATTGGACGGCTGCTCAATTACCGACACCTTGGGGATGAAAGTGGCGAGATGCGCAGGGGGGCGATACTGGATAAATGAAATGCCATCGTATGCAGGGCTTGTCTGTGTCCTCATCTTCTGCTGTCGTCTATGAGGTTTAAGCCAAGGGCAGCGGATTCGTCTGCGGTGGCGTGAGCAGGCTTATCAGCCAGGTAAAGAACGCATTCAGGAGCAGCGAGAGGAACCCGGCGTTGATTCCGTAGAAGGGATCGTGATGTGAGAGCATGAATGTCGAGACCGAGATGAGGCCAATGATGAGTCCACTGGCAACGCCGACAGTCGTTACGCGAGACCAGAACAACCCGAAGATGACAGCGGGAAAGAACTGCGAAACGCCAGCGTATCCCAACAGCAGGAGCGCGACTAAAGTCGTTGAATTATGCAGCGCGAGATAAAAGCTGACGGAGGCAAGGATCAGCACCATTAGCTTCGCGAGTCGCGCAACGCTCTGTTCGTTCATCTGAGGCGAGAAGAGAGGGCGGTAGACATTCTTCGCAAAGAGGGTCGATGAAGTCAGAATGATGATAGCTGCCGGGACCATGGCCGTCAGAGCACCTGCTCCTCCGATCACCCCGAGAAACCAGGCAGGGAAGGTTCTGCGGGCAAGCACCAGCAACGACATATCGGGGTTTGTGAGATTCGGAATCAGCAGAACCGCGGAGAACCCTGCGATGAAGATGAAAACCAGGCTTACCGTGTAAAGAGGCGTGATAATCGCATTGCGGCGCAGTGTCTCGTTGCTTTTGGCTGTAAATGCTGAACCAAAAGTGTGCGGCCACATATAGAAGCCACATGCACTGAGCAGAACTGTGGAGATGAACCACGAATGGCCCATAACCTTTGTTGCGCCAGGCATGGTCAGGTGCGTGGGATGCGTGGTGGCGAGCTGATGAAACAGGGGAGTTACTCCGCCAAAGAAGTGATAAGGGATGTAGATTCCGATGGCCAGTGCAGCAACGATCATCAGGAAGTCTTTGACGACGGAAACCCACGCAACTGCACGCATCCCTCCTAGAAAGACGAAGCAAGCCACAATTATGACGGCGATCAGAATGGCGAGATTCCGAGGGATCTGATCGAAGCTGCATACCTGCACGATGATACCGAGGCCGACCAGCTGAATTTGGAGATAGGGAATGATGAACAGGACGCCGGTAAGAGAGGTGAAGATCGATAGCGCCTTACTGTTATATCTCCTTTCAAAAAAATCCGACTGTGTCTGCAGGCCATGTTTACGTCCCAGGTGCCATATATATGGCAGAGTGAAGAACGATATCACGTAGCCAAGGGTGATGTAGGCCATGATGTAGAGCGCCGGACCACCGCGCGAATAAGCCCAGCCACTTGCTCCCAGGAAGGCAAAGGTGGTGTAAAGCTCGCCGGCCATGAGAAGCCATACGAAGACGAATCCCAGGCTGCGGCCTGCAACGGACCATTCTTCCAGGCTCTTTGTCTGGCCGACACCTGCTCGAAGCCCCACAAGCGTACCTGCGAAGACAATAAAGAAGATGACGCTCATGGCTACGACGGTTTGAGTCATATCGTTAATCTCGATCGCGTTTTTCTTCGATTGAATTGGCCAGGGCAATACACAGACTGCTGATAGCAATCCAGGCAATGAGCCAGAAGAGGTTGAAGGGTAACCCGAAGATCATCGGGGTTATCCGATCCCACAAGGGCACGGTGAAGCACATGCCGATGAAGGGAATCAGGCCGAGTCCTACAGCTTTTAAAGATGGCTTCTGCATATCGATGGGCTTGCATAGCGTACGAAGGTGATATTAGACAAGGTCAATGGCGATGACCTCATAGTCCAGGACAGACGGAACCCGGAATTTCAGCGTGCTTCCATTGACAATATGTTGTACTGCACCTGTCTTCATCAATGCTTGAACCTTTGTAACGCGCTTGCCCTTTGGAATCTCCACCTCCACATCCTGCGGAGGCGAAGCGATCAACTCGTGCATCTGTGGGCGCATGGCCATTGGATTTGTAAGGTTTACCAGATGCACGGTCATGGAATCCTTCTGCAGCCATGCCGTTGCATCGAACATTCCCTGGCCCTGTACTCGTAAAGGATGAGGCTCGTTGTTAGCCCAGTTGATTGCGTTGAGCAGGAGAAGCGCATGGTCGTAGGCCATCACCTCCCAGTACACGCGATCAATATCCCACGGGAAATAGACGACTCTTCCAGCGCCCACCTGGTTCATGAAGACTTCTGGAGCGTCGGTTTTGTCGAGGGTCCAGAAGGTCTTTTCCATTGGAAGATTTGCTACTGCGGGAATACGCAGGAGAGGCTGTTTACCTGCTCCGTCATGCGACTTTACGGTGAGCTGCCATGTTCCGCCGATGATTGTATCGGCATCCTCAAGGCCTTTAAGCATCGATCCATAAAGGGGACTGGATTTTTCGGGATAGAGATAGGTGTTTTGCAGGGCGGTCTTACCGTTTGTGCGGTTGACAAATGACGCTCCGAAGAGATCGGCCAAAGCGAAGTCCTGCCTGAGATTGCCTTGCTCGTCGTATAGCGAAGTTTCGTACGTTGCGACCAGGCTGCCTCCTTTCTGCACGTAGTTGCGCAGTTGTTGGCACTGCTGATCGGAGAGCGCGGCGATGTTAGGCAGAATAAGGGTCTTGAAGCGGCTCAGGTTGGCAGCATCCAGATTGAGCTCGTGCACCAGCTCGAATGGAATTCTAGCCTCAATAAGGGCCTGATAGAAGCCCAGCTGGGGATCTTCGACGAGCCGATGTACATCCGCGGCTCCTGCGTAGAACTCTGCGGTCTGCTGCGAGTAGACGATGCCGATTCTGGCTATTGGAGCGGTGTTGCGGAAGTATTTCTCATTCTTGTAGTGCCAAACGTAGAGATCTTCAATGACCTGCTGGCCGCGTTTGTCGTGCAGCTGACCGGAGACCATGTTGAACCACGGACGCAGACCATTGGCCATACCGTCCTGCACCCAGAGGCGTGTCTCGGCAGGGCTCTTGGTTGAGTTGAGCCACCGATAAGGGGAGACGATACCGACGTTGAAGATGCCACCGATGGCCTTGTTGCCCAGGGTGGAGCGATATTCTTTGCCGTTCTTTCCGTTTGCCCAAGGCACCATAATGCGCTCGCGGCACTGTCGATCAGCAAAAAGTGTAGGCGCAAGCTCGCCGACCTTCTTCATGTTCAGGCCGCTTGTCGCTCCTCCACCGGAGTTTGCGATGTAACGGGCATTCGGTCGAACTTTACGAATGACGCCATCCCACTTCGCCCATATCTCGAAGCGGCGCGCCTGCTCCCACTTCAGATAGTTGCGATACACCGGGTTGCGCGGATTGCGATCGAGCGGGAAGTCCTGGTTGTAGGCGGCGCGGAAATCCTGACGGCAGTGCTCGCAGTAGCACATGCCGTTGCCGGT
This sequence comes from Acidobacteriota bacterium, assembly GCA_018268895.1. NCBI lineage: Bacteria > Pseudomonadati > Acidobacteriota > Acidobacteriota bacterium. The sequence goes on from JAFDVP010000001.1 coordinate 242,074, forward strand.
CCAGCGGTTGGCGAAGATGCCGTCCACGTCATACATCTCGACGATCTCTTGTGTGACCTCCGTCATGAAGTCGAGATTGTATGGTCCGAGAGTGCAGGTGAGCCACATGCCGGGATAGTCCGGATGAGGCCGCTTCTTTCCATCGGGTCCAACGGATATCCAGTCGGGATGAGCCTCTGCGACGTCATCATAAGTTGCATGAGGATCGGTTCGCGCAAGGACGACCATGTTCTGCTTACGACAGCCATCGAGCATCACCGACCAGAAATCCTCGTGTCCTTCGAGCCACTTGCTGCGGTGCTGATACTTGATCTTTGTGGGATAGAACGCCACAACACCGCCGGCGGAAAGGCATAGAGCATCGGCATGAATTCTGCGGAAGAAATCGAGCCAGTAGGCACGGTCCATTTTGGCGACGTCGTCTTCGCTCAGGTTAAGCTGCGCCCAGCGCATAGGGCGATCAAACCACTCGGCACCTATGGGAGAGAGGGGAGCCGCACCGCCCGGCGAGGTCATCGCAAAGGCGGTCATCGCGGCCGAAGTCTGCAGAAAATCCCTACGAGTCATCATTTGATCTTTCTCCATATAAAGGCAGTTGTTGTTAGAACTGGTAGCGCAGAGCAAATTGCATGATACGAGGATCGCTTGCCGAGCGAATGGAGGCGAAGCTTGTGGAGAAGTTATTGAAGTTGCTGTCGGGCTGACCGAAGTTAGCATGGTTCAGCGCATTGAAGAACTCCGAGCGGAATTGAACCTTTCCATATCTTTCTCCGATAGGGAAGCTTCTTACCAAGGAGAGGTTCACGTTCTGCAGGCCAGGTCCGCTGAGCGAGTTACGTCCGGAGTTGCCGTATTGTCCTGGATTGTTTGCGGCATAGGCGTTCTTATTGAAGAACTGCGCAAGCCTGTCTGGCTGGCCGTTGTAGCTGGATCTATATGGAATGCCGATTACGTTCGGACGATCGTAGCCAACGCCCGTTAGGGATGCGTCGCGTCCAGTGACTACGTTGAAGGGCAGGCCGCTTGACATCTGAATGAGGCTGTCGACGGACCAGTTGGAAAAGACCTGGCGAAGGACAGGATTGGAGTTCTTGTAGAACGGAATCTGGTAGACGATGGAGCCGGAGAAGACGCTACGGCGATCGAAGTCAGAGCGCGCACGGTCGGCGGCAGGGTTGGCAGGATTCTGCGGGAACTGTCCGAGATTTGTCGCAGAGTATTGATCCAACAGTTTTCCCCAGGTATAGGCCAGCTTGAAGGTGAGCCCGTTGGAGTAGTTCTTCGAGAGCGATGTCTGCATGGAGTGATATGTTGCCGGCGAGCACATGCAGATCAGACGAACACTTGCGTAGGTTCCCTGGAGCAGCGGGCGTCGCGCATCAGTATTTGCCAAGGTTGCACCGGGTCCGTAGACGGCGGGGTTTGCCTGGGTCATACGCACAAGTCCGTGTTCCAATTTGCCCACATAACCGATGTTGAACTGCATTCCGCCAAAGATCTCCTGCTGAATGGAGGCGCTAATGTTATGCACATAAGGCGCATTCAGCGTCGGAGCAAGAACAGTGAAGAGGCTCATGGGGAAGGTGAAGCGCGGACTTGCAGGGTTATAGGTGTAGGGAAAGGGATTAACCGTGCCACGGTATGGATCTGTCAGGCTGGAAGGCACGTTGAGCGTGTTCGAGATCACGAAGGGCTGATTGACGGCCGCATAGGTGAAGATGTCGGAGCGCAGATCTTCAAAGAACAGACCGTAAGCGGCGCGTATGCTCATGCGTCCGTTACCGAACGGATCGTATGCAACGCCGATACGAGGGGCTATGTTGGTGTAGTCAGTCGCCACTAGGCCATTCTGAATACCTTTGTCCCCAGGAAATACCATGCCGAGCGGGGCTGAAGGAACGGCAGTCGATTGCTGTCCGGCGCGAAATGTATTCGTACGATTTCCTGTGATGCCAAAAGGCTGGAAGATGGAGTAGCGCAGGCCGAGGTTGAGGGTGACCTGGTCGGTAAGACGATAGTCGTCCTGTACAAATGCGTAGCCATCCCACGTCTTCGCGTTGCGATGGTATGGGCTGGCCTGCAGCAGGGTTGCAGGGCGGCCGATGAGGAAATCGGCGAATGCGTTGCCAGTTACTGTAATCGTCGAGCCTGGGTTCGACGGATTCGGAACGGTTCCAGCAGTCCTGGTTCCGTTGAAAGTAAATGTTCCGTTGTTACCTGATGAGCCAAAGTTGTAAAGCTCGAGCCGCTCAATCTCACCGCCAACGCTGATGGAGTGCTTGCCGTGCGTCCAGCGGAACGTATCGCCGAGCTGGTAGATATTGTCATGCTCGTTGAACAGGTCGGTTACATTGAGATTAACAAAACCGCTGATATTGATATTTGGCAGCTGCGGTGTAATGACTCCGGGGAAGTTCGCACCGAAATCGGAGAGCTGCCGGTTGTCCTTCTGGGTTACGTTGGAATCGATTCTAGCTACGGAGAGGCGAAGCTCGTTCAGCAGAGAAGAAGAAAAGGCATGTGTTGCTCCCAGAACCCAACTTTGCAAGCTGAGTGAGGTATTGCTGGTTGCGTAGGGAGCGAAGGTTCCAGCCTGATTTGTCAGTGTCCCCTTATCACGGAAGTAACGGACATAGAGAGAGTCCTTCTGGGTCATGTTGTAGTCGCCGCGTCCGACGTACTGATCATCCACTGACGGGTTCGGGACCTGAATGGAGACATTGGAGCCTGTGGGAGAGGAAGCAACAAACTGATTCAGGATGCGGACGGCGGTGGGGTCGAAGTCCGAGGTTGGAATCTGACCGACATAGACGCTGTTGTGAATAGGATCGCGCATGATGAGAGGATTGCCCGACGCATCGGTGAACGTTCCATTGCGTTGTGCCTGCGTGGGAATAAACGACGGTGCAAGAATCTGTGTCTGGTGAATGCGAGTTCCCTGATAGGAGAAGAAGCCGAAGAGCTTATCGCGTAGGACGGGTCCACCGAGGGTGCCACCAAACTGGTTCTGAATCAGGGTCGGCTTCCGGTTGGGCGGGCGTGTAAAGTAGTTTCGCGCATTCAACGCGGTGTTGCGCAGGTAGTCATAGGCGGAACCATGAAACTTATTGGTCCCGGCGCGTGTCACGGCAATAAATATTCCGCCTGAGTTGCGCCCATACTCGGCGCTGGGGCTGGAGGTCAGGATCTGAAACTCCTGGAGCGCATCAGGATTGGGAAGATTGAGGGCCGTATTCTGTGTAATGTTCTTCCACGAGGCCCCATCGAAACGAAACTCATTTTGCGTATCGCGGCCTCCGGCTACGGTAATGCTGGGGCCGCTGCGGCTCTGCGTCTGTACCGTTGGCGCAGCAAGAATATTGGTCACGCCCGGCACTACTGCAGCGAGCTGCATCGCGTTGCGTCCGTTGAGGGGCAACTCCTGGATGCGTTCGCGATCAACCAACTCGCCCATGACGGCAGAGTGCGTATCGACGGTGTTGACCTGCGCATTGACCTGCACTGTCTGTGACGCGGTGCCTAGTGAAAGCGCAACGTCGACACGTGCATTCTGGTTAACCACAAGCGTAATGCCTGTCTGCGCAAATGTCTTAAAGCCGTTCATCGTTACCTTAAGCTCGTAGGCTCCGATGGGGAGGTTCGTGAACAGATAACCTCCCTCATTGTCGGTGGACATCGTGCGTGTGAAGGACGTGCCAGTATTGGTAACTGTCACCTCTGCGCCGGGTATAACAGCTCCGGTGGAATCATGCACGACACCCAGCATAGAGGCTGTCGTGCTCTGAGCATGAAGCTGGTGAGTTGATAGAAGACCAAAGAGAAAAAACGCAACAAAGGCCAAGCGAGAGAGAGTCCGGAACATATATGTGCCCTCCGTACGATTAATGACAGTCCAACTTCACGCCCCCGAGCATTGAACCTTCAAGCTCGATACTTGCGAGGACGATGCATCTTTCGAAACAGCTAAACCTGGCTTCTTGACTCAGCGTGCCGAACTTTGCAGAATGCGACATCCTCCAGCGCACGAATGGAGCCGCTGATATCTTCGTCGCCATATCCCATTGCAATGGCCGAACGAAGCTGTTGCTGTGAAGAGGCGGTGACTGGAAGAGGTATCGTTAGCTCGGCCCCCACGGCGATCGCTAGTGCAAGGTCCTTTTCCAGCCACCGCACCGAGAAGGTCGGTGAAAACTCTCCGCGAAGTACGGCTTCCGCTTTTGCGGCCACATAGCCTGACCGCGCTCCGGTGTTGTTGATGATGTCGATCATCACCTCCGGAGCCACTCCACCCTTTGTGCTGAGAACAAGACCTTCATTGAAGGCCTGAATGATATTTCCAAGGATCAGGTTCTGCGTCACTTTGGCGTGCAGACCTTTTCCATGCTCTCCGCAGTAATACAGCCGCTGCGCCATTGCTTCAAGCAGGGGGCGCGCCTCTTCGAAGACGGTCTTGTCACCGCCGACCATAAACGACAATGTTCCTGTCTCCGCACCGGCCTTCGAGCCTGTACACGGCGCATCGAGAAAGCGAATCTGCTTGCTGCCAAGCTCCACGGCGATCTTTTTGCTTACCATCGGAGAGATTGTGCTGCAATCGACGATGAGTGAGCCAGGCCGAGCGGTCCTGATGAGGCCGCTTGCGCCAAGAATGACCTCGCGTGACATCTTTGTGTCGCCCACGCAGAGGAAGATGACGTCGCTGTTCCGGGCGACTTCTGCTGGCGTGTCCGCCAGCTCGCAAGCGTTCGCTTTCGCAAAGCGTGCAGCCTTCTCGCAGTTATGCGACCACACCGTCAGGTGATGACCTGCCTGAATGAGCCGCAGGGTCATCGGAGCTCCCATAATTCCCAGACCTAGAAAACCGATATTCATGGAGGCAGAACCCTCTGGCACAAGATATGGTGCTTTCGCGACGGAAAACGAGCTGATCCTCTCTCGTGAAAGTATTAGAAAGTTGTCATATTGTCAGACCAATGTCAAGTGATTTTAATCTTGCTTTGCTAAACGACTCATGTACCTTGAAAAAGATGGAACGTACACAGATGTCTCTTAAGAAGACAAGCCAGATAAAACTCAAGCCCATTCACAAGAGCTCGATTAGCGACAACATTGTTCAGCAACTCATCGCTCTGATCTCGAGCGGCGAGCTGAAGGCGGGGCAGCGCCTGCCGTCAGAGAGAGACCTCTGTCTGCGCTTTGGCGCCGGACGCTCGTCGTTACGGGAGGCATTGCGTTGCCTTTCCATCATGGGCATACTCACAGCCCGTGTGGGAGATGGCACCTCGGTCGCCATGGATGGAAACAAGTTTCTGGAGACGGTGCTGCAATGGCGGATGAGCACGCAGCAACATAAGATCGAAGACCTGATGCAGGTGCGTATTGCCCTGGAAGGCATCAGTTCAGAGGCAGCAGCAACCAATGCAGATGAGGCTGATCTTAAAGCCCTGGAAGATCTGATCGCGAAGATGGAGAATGTTGTCAGCGATCCCAAACGCTTCGCTGCTTTAGATCTGGAGCTTCATCTTGCACTGGCGAGAAGCTCGAAGAATAAACTTCTTCTCGATCTGATTACTCTGATTCGGGGGCAGCTCGAGCGTGGTGTGGCAACGGTTCTGCAGACACAGAATGCCATCCCCCTTTCTGTAAAAGAACATCGCAATCTCATTGCTGCGATCGTTGCGCGTCGCCCGGAAAAGGCACATGAAGCGATGGATATCCATCTGAAAGCAGCTGTACGGCGTTATCGGAGCTCAATATCCGAGTGATCGACTTTCGATGAAAGTCCGTGAGAAAGGCTCTGAAATTGGTTCCAGCAAGCCGTGGCGTAGCTGGCTTGGGTGATATCCGCACTGTCGATGATGGAACTTATTTCTGGAGGAGTACGCCGACCGACAGGCTGGCTCATGGCAGGGTCGACAGCGGTGAAGACCACCCGAGATCGTTGTTGTGGCTGCAAACGTCGGAGCACAGAAGGAATGCAGCGTGGTGTCGTGGTGGAATGAACTGGTGGAGATTTTGGGTCATCTCTGCACAGCGGCAGTTGCCTGGGCACGCTGCCCGTTCCTCACCACACCATGCCAAGGCGCTATAAATAAGCCTCTTAATGAGAGGTTTACGACATAGAGTCAGCCTCTTCAGCATTAGGGTCGAAGCTTATCAGGAGCTTCGCAATCGCTTGGTTTGCTGACATTTGGGATGATTTCCTCACCAGGTTCCCGTATTGTTCCCAACCTATCAACTCGACCGATTTCTCCGCGTATGCAAGGCCGTCCTCGCTTATACGCGTTCCTATGTTGCCACAACACTAGATCGATGCTAACGGCACTTTAAGGCCGGTGCCGAAAACCATAGAAGGCGCTTCGAATGTCGCCTCCCATTTCCTTCAGGGCTTCCCAGATCGCCAATGTGCGCTCAAGGCAGGCAAAACATTTGAATTCCCAAATGTCATGAGCTGGACGAGGTCAAAGGGCGGATTTGGCGGGAAGTGGGAGTAGAACGCGTTTCGTGTAGAGCTCAGCCATTTCTTCCTCGTTGCACGAATGAAGTTGATGATGTTTTGGTGAGCTCTGGCCAGATGGTTGTCTTCTTACTGCTCGTGATCATCTTGATCCGTAGTACGGACGAGAAGATGCGGAGCAAGATTTTAGTCCCGCTTTAATGCGGTAAGGGTTATTTGAGGGGGTTTGGACAATCGGGAGGCGGCACTGTCAATCTAGTAACGAAGTCGGGCACCGAAAGTTCACGGGATCAGTGTACGCATTATTATCATGCGGTAATTTTATGATTTTCCTCTATGCACTGAGTTGCCTAGTCAGTTAGCTCCATCCATTCATCTCATCAAGCAACAAGTCCGGCAGACTTTCTAAGGACTGGATGGCATTGTCAATATGAGCAGTAGTTCTGGCGCCAATCAGTACACATTGAATCGCCCTGTTAGAAAACACCCAGCTCATTGCAAGGCGCGTCATGGATATCCCTGAACGTTCGGAGAGTATTCGTAGTGCATCTACAAGCTTGAAGTTCTTCGGACTGAAATACTCGTCGCCATGAGCGGGGATCACATCAAAACGCGAACCTTTAGGAAATGGAGTACCTGCCTGATATTTGCCGGCGAGAAATCCTGCTCCGAGTGGGCTGTATGATGTGATCGCCATGTGTTCCTGTTGGCAGAGCGGTATCAGATCTAGCTCAATCTCTCTGCGCGCCAAGTTATAGACGGGCTGGACTACTTCAAATTGGGCCAGGTCATTTTTGCGAGCATGCTCGATGCAATGACGCAGCTGATCCGCAGTGATATTGCTGCAGCCGACGGTCCGCGCCTTCTGCGCTTGCACGACCATATCCATAGCAGACACAGATACTGCGGGCGGTGTTTCAGGGTCGTACTTGTGAAGCAGATAGATATCGACATAATCGGTCTGAAGTCGTTCAAGACTTCGGTCCAGCGCTTCGGATACATGGAGCGGGGTAGAGCATGAGGTCACTTTCGTCTGAATCACAACCTCTTTGCGCAGCTTTCTCGATGTGAGCCAGCGGCCGATAATTTTTTCGGACGAGTGCAATTCGCCGGTGACCTCGCGTACATCATCTATCCCCAAGTATTGCTGACGATATTGCCTGGCTTGCCCGCCTCCATAAGCCTCTGCGGTATCCAGGAGTGTGATACCTCGCTCAAAGGCATAATCCAGCAACATGAAGGACTGAGCTTCATCCACTTCCCGTCCGAACGTGGCGCAGCCCAAGCCAATTCTGGGAATAGCAATGCCACTTGTTCTGGTTAATGTCGTTTGCAGTGGTGATTTCATCCTGGCCCTCCACGCATACATCTCTTATGCGGTTCCTGTGAGTGTGTGCCTGCGGTCAAAGTACGAAACGTACGACTATCGACAGAGTCGATAGCGCGAGAGAGGTAAAAGGAGCAGTTGATTTAGAGGTGTTTCATGGTCTGGAAGATTTTTCTTTCTTTATATCTGTCGACAGAATACTATATGAGTCTATCTTGTTGCCTGCCTATCGGGGAACCAGGAAGTAAATGCTATGACATACATAATATTAATGGGGATATTGATGGCTCCGCTTGCAGGGATTTTGTGGACACCGTGTGCACCCATGCCACACCCAAGATCGGGCTACGCAGTGGGTGTGCTGTCTTCAAAGATCATCTTTGCCGGCGGCAGTTCCTGGGACGGCGATACGAAACAGAGGACTGCGCGGGTTGACGCCTTCGACACCGCGACCAATGAATGGAAGGAGCTTCCATCCTTGCCGGTCGCTGTGAACGATCCCGCATATGTGACGGTTGGCGGTCACATGATTGTCTTCGGTGGCAGCGATGGACCTCATCTTCTACAGGATGCGTATTCTTTTAATGGAAGTTCATGGAAGGTCCGTCTTGACCTGAGACTGCCGGAGCCCCGGATTTATGCATCTGCATTGACAGATGGGAAGCGCATCTATGTTGTGGGTGGGCTTCAGGCTCAGGATAATTTTGCATCTGCCTCTCGTGAGGTCTGGACAATTGATCCTGCGCATTCTTCGGGTGGATGGACCCGCCTGCCGGATTGTCCTTGCAGCCCGCGTGTGAACTTTGGCGCTGCTTTTGTTCAGAACAAGATCGTACTTATCGGTGGCCTTGCCGGTAAGGCAGGGGCGCCGACGAACTTGTCCGATATCTGGTCGCTTGATCTTGCCACGAAGGCGTGGAAACATGAAGGCGATCTTCCGGAAGGCAGGCGTGCAATGGGTGTTTCCACCGTAGGTGATGACATTTATATCTTCGGTGGTTACACAGACAACTTTCGGACAGACGTCCTGAGAATCCGGAATGGTTCCATCGCCCAGATAGGAACTGTTCCTGAAGCAGTAGCCGCTGCGCCATTTGTGCGCGTGGGCAGCAGGTGGTATATCACGGGTGGGGAAGTGGGCGTTCACATCAGAGGCAAAAATACTTGGTCTGGAACCCTTTCTGGGGCTGACTGAGGTCTGCGGCTGTAATTCCCAATTATTTACTGAGGCACGTCTATGCCTACCTGTTACATGGCCAGTGCCGGCTTCCTGGCTTCCATTACAGATCAACCCATCGCCGTTCCCGTGAGGAAGTGAGCATGGCAAGACAGGTCGCGATCTCTGCACGGCCATCGATGCCGGATGCGCCAGTGAGAGGCTTCCCGTCAATGGCATCAAGGAATGATTGAATCTGGTCCCAGTAGGCCTGCATGCGGGCAGGCGCAAATGCGGTGTCTGTATCTTTGTGACCGACATGCGACTGAGTCGCGACCAGCCGCCAGCCGTCTTCGTCCTCGATTTTGAGTTCTCCATAAGGATCAAGGTCGATGAGGCCCTTGGTTCCTATGATGCGGAATCGGAAGTTGTCATCAGAGAATTCTGGAGCAGGAAGAGCATTGCTCGAGAATAGCGACATCAGGGTACCATTCGAGAATTCAAGGAGAGCGAAAGTCGTATCCTCCACCGATCGACCAGGTAGAAAGGTACGACAGAACGCAGATACGGTGACAACATTTGCGCAAAGTATCCAACGCATAAGATCAATCGCATGCGGGGCGCTATTGATGACATGGCCGATACTTTCCGAGTTTGCCCACCACGCCCAGGATCCTCCAAAGCCACCTTGCTGAAGACTGCCTAGATAGAAGGGCAGCGATACGTTCACAGTCAGGACGCGCCCAATCGCCCCGGATTGAATCAATTCGCGAGCGCACTTGTTATTGTTTCGGAAGCGCTGTTGATGAACCACGGATAGCACAACACCCATGCGGTCGGCCGCTTCGATGAGTCGATCGGCGTCTTCAACGGAAGTCGTGATCGGTTTTTCCACCAGAACATGCTTACCTTGTTCGATAGCGATCAGGGCCTCGCCGGCGTGCAAATGATGGGGAGTGGAGACAATCACCGCATCCACATCCGGACGGCGAATGAGATCTTCCGCTGCCGCTTCGCACGCGACTCCAAACTGTTTGGCGAGCAATGGAGCTCGCGTACCGCCCCACACCGCTACAAGTTCCGCGCTGTCGAGGTGAGCAATTGCCTCGGCATGTGTTCGACCAATGTAGCCACACCCCAGAATGCCAAACCGTATCTTAGCCATATCTTTGTCCTTCCACTGCTGGGAAATTTCGATAATTGTGCCCGGATACATCTTTGCGATTGTATTTAGAATTGGTATACTGTCGACAGAAATTTATTTGCGCATCTGTGTTCCATGGAGTGGCTTTCAGCCTGTCGGGAACGGAGGAACCGAGGATCGATGCAATATTCCTTGCTTGGCAATACCGGGTTGAAAGTCTCACGCCTTGCCCTGGGGACTGTGGCATTAGGTATGGATTATGGTTTCCGAGGATCCCCTGATTACACAAAGCCAGATATGCAGGATGCTATTCGGATTATTCACCGTACGCTCGACCTTGGGATCAACTTCATCGATACGGCGCGTACGTACGGCGAAGCCGAAGAAGTTCTAGGTGTTGCGCTGAAGGGGATGCGGGATAGGGTTGTGATCGCGAGCAAAGTGGTCATCGATCCTGACAAACTGTGTGACGAGGAGGTCCTGGTACAGTCGATTGAATCATCCATCGAAATGAGCCTGCGCGCATTACGTGTGGAAACTCTCGATCTGGTGCAGATTCATAATGCAACCCCAGAGATTCTGGCGAATGGCGCAGTTCTCAGCGCTCTTGTGGGCACCCAGAAAAAAGGCAAGGTCCGTTTCCTCGGCACAAGTTGTGTAGGTGAAGATGCGCCTCTAGCAGCTTTGAAGCTGTCTCAGTACCGAGCGATGATGGTGCCTTTCAATATATTGGACCGGTTGATGATACCGCGTGTGTTTCCACAGGCACAGGCACAGGGCGTGGGGATTATGGCGCGATCGGCTTTCTTGCGCGGGGTGTTGACCGGAAATCTGTCAACCGTGCCAGAGGCATTGCTTCCAGTTAAGCAAGTGGCCACTGCTGCGGCACAACAATGTGTCGATGAAGTGCAGACCTTATCTGAACTCGCTCTCCGTTTTTGCCTCTCTTACGATGCAGTTTCGACTGTTGTGATTGGCGTTCGGTCGATTAAAGAACTGGAGGTGAACGTGGCTGACGCGGAGAAAGGACAGCTTTCTGCAGATTGCATTGCGCGGTTAAGCGGTCTTCAGATAGAAGACCATACGTTAGTCACTCCAGGAACCTGGCAGGGACTTATTTAGAGTTGGTCACGCATTACAAGAATTATTAACTGCGCGGTTTGAAAAGGATGCTTTATGGGCGTGTTGGACCGCTTCTCTCTCTCTGGAAAAGTTGCACTGGTAACCGCAGGCGCCGGCCCCTTGTTCGGCAAGAGTATCTCGGAGGCGCTGGCAGAAGCAGGTGCAACGCTGATTACCGCTTCCCGCTCAGAAGAGCATAATTTGGCTTTTGCCGAGCAGATGCGCAAGAGAGGATATGACGCGCACGGAACCTCAGTCGATATAACGAATTCAGAGTCTATTGAGAAGCTGAGAGCCTATGTGATCGAGAAGTTTGGTCGCCTGGACATCCTGGTAAACAATGCATTGGCGCGTGTCGGAGGAGATCTGGAGACACAGACTCCGAAGGAGTGGATGTATAGCGCCGAGGGCGACATGGTGGGGCTGTTCGCACTATGCAAGACCTTCTTGCAGCCCATGCTGGCGCAAGGCAAAGGCTCAATCATCAATATCGCCAGCATTTACGGCGTGGTTGCGAGCGACCCCTCTTTATATGAGGGAACGGACATGCTTCATCCGCCGCACTATGACTTCATCAAAGCAGGCATGATCAATTTCACCCGGTACCTGGCAACTACCTACGGAAGGCGTGGCATTCGCGCTAACTGTATCTCTCCTGGTGGATTTTTCGATAATCAGCCGGAAAGATTTGTTCAGGCTTATTCGAAGCGGGTGCCAATCGGGAGAATGCTCAACAACGAAGACGTCAAGGGTGCAGTTGTCTTTCTCGCCTCTGATGCTTCTGAGTACGTGCTAGGAGCGAACCTGATGGTAGATGGCGGCTGGACAATCATCTAGTAGTTGTGCGTTTTGTTGTGAAGCATCATCCTATGCTTCTTCATCTATTCGCGAAGATCGTTCTCGACAATAGTCGATGTGTACAGTTAAACTGTCGACAGTTTTAAAGTCATATAAACAGACAGGGGATGCTCAGAATGTCGAAAATATCCGGTGTTGTACCTCCTATTGGCACTCCTCTTGCCAACGGAGATACAGTTGATGAAAAAGCACTTCGGAAATTGGTCCGATACCTTATTGATGCCGGGGTCGATGCCATCCTGGCAAACGGCACCATGGGAGGGTTTGCATTCCTAACTGATTCTCAACAACTACGTGCTATTTCAACCGTAGTTTCTGAGGTTGTCGGTGCTGTACCGGTTCTGGGCGGTATTGGAGAGACGAGTACAAGCCGTGCAGTCTACAAAGCACGCGAGATTGCAAAGCTGGGCGTAACACATCTGAGCTTGTTGTCGCCTTTCTATTTTTCAGCTAACCAGGAACAGTTGTATGCGTATTTTGCAGAGATTGCCGCTGCCGTTGATCTGCCGATTCTGCTCTACGATAACCCTGTCCTGACGAAAAACAGTATTCATCCGGAGACCGTGGCGCGCCTTCGCGAGGATGTACCGCACATTGTTGGCATCAAAGAGAGCAATCAGGACTGCGTTAATCTGCAGAGTCTCATTGAGTTGAATGCATCGGAAGACTTTTCAATCCTGACCGGAAGCGAGTTCCTGATTGTAGTCGGATTGCAGATGGGGTGTGATGGATGCGTAGGAGGATCGCATAATCTTGTTCCCCATCTTGCTGTCGCACTCTACCGCGCCTATCGGAACGGAGAGATCGCCAAGGCGCGTGAATTACAGCGCGATCTAATTGAGGCCTGGCAACTATTTCGGTACGGCAATATCTGGGGAGCTTTCGATGAGGCACTTCATCATCTTGGAATTGCGGAACGTGCTACAGGAGCACCGTATATCTCCAAACTGACCTCGGAAGCGGCTCAGAAGGTAGACGCGATTGTTGATCGATATGCGAAACCGTACCTCAATCTGGCTGCGCGATAAGACAATGCAGTGCCAAATGAACCTCATAAATGTTGGCTGCCGTCGCTTTGCCGGTAGAAGTTCTTGAGCCTTGTGAATTTGGGTGTTTGCGACAGAAGAACACCACATTGCCGGGCCGCAAGTAGTTCTCACGTATTGCTCCTGAGAAGTGATACGTGCAGCCCAGCTTACGGTCTGCTATCTGGAAACCAGCCATGCCCTATTAAAGCGGGCGATATGAACCTCGCGGCCTCCGCTTTCCAGTGCCTGCTGCCAGGCTACGAGGACTATCCCTGCCTTTGTTTGTTTTACCGAAGGATACGATGCCTGGTATCCGTGGGAACTGGCAATAATCTTGGAGGGCGACCAATGAACACCGCCATCGCTCGAAAGCGCCGCCGCTAATGGGTACCGGTTTGTCGAGGACTCGTCCCATGCTACGACGATCTCTCCCGACTTGTTTAGCTTGTCGAGTGCAGCGGGATCATTGTGGGCGGTCAAGGCACTCTCAACTGGTTTGCTCCATGTCGAGCCGCCATCGGAACTCCATGCTTGATATAACCTGGTACCACCTGCTCGCATAAGCGTCATCACTCTTCCATCGGCCAGCACCACGGTTGCCGGCTCAGCAACTCCCCACGTAGCGTTTGGCGACGTTTTAGCGAGTTCTATCGACATATCGGCGCCGGGTGTCCACGTCTTTCCTGCGTCTTTTGAACGCAAGACTCCTGATTTCAGGATCATTTCGCCCTCTGTGCGTGGTGGCATGTTCTGCTCTGCCCATGTATCCCAGGAATACCCCATGATCAACGTTCCGTCAGAGAGCTTATATCCGTGATGGATTTTGCCGCACACGTACCGATGCGGCAACCTGATCTGCGATTCGTCGCCCCAGTGAACTCCATCTTTGCTCTCGCGCATGTAGACGTTTGTCTGATCGATCTTTCCTGGATAGACAAGCGTCGTGACAAATGCCAGAATTCGGTCGCCATCGACGATGAGGTTTGGATCGCCATCGGGCAGGCCGGCGTGGTCAAAAACCACTACCGGAGTGGACCAGCTTTTCCCATCATCGTCCGACGTAACGGTTACGATCTTCATCTTCGCGGACTTGCCGTGATTCTGAGTTGCATAGATGCAGATGAGACGCCCCGATGGCAGTTGATCCAGCACCGGATAGGCATTGATCCAGGCATCCTCGCTTGAAGGAGCGGGCACGACAGTTTCGAAGAATGGATGATCGTCTGATCCTGAAGCAACTGCGGTTGCGACCGTCATCAGGAATCCAAAAGTACAAACCAATTGCATGCGTGCGTAGAAGCTGGGCATAGAGGCTCCATTCCGAAGTAGTAATTGTAATTCTGTCGACAATAAAATGTCGACTAAACCCTTGTTTGTATTCCTTCGAATGCATCGTCAATGCACTCTGCGCCGATCCAACACGTTTCTGCAGCGATCTATCAGCGCGCTCGCAATTTTGGCGTGTCCTTCAGGGTTTGGATGGACGCCGTCCACCAGGTATCGAGCATAGTTTTTCTCAGAAATCCACTCGTGAAAAACATCCACAATCTCGGTGTGAGTCGAAGACGCAACTGAGATAACAATGTCGGCATATTCGCGAACAGCTTCGTTTATGTCGTGGTCGCGATAGTAACCGACATTTGAGTAAGGATAGCTCCTCGACATTGGGATTGGAGTCACAAGGATCGTAACTGCCCCAGTTGTTTTTACCCGGTTCAGGATATCGATCAAATTCTTGCGGAATTCTTCGGGAGGTACGCGCGGCTGTGAGCGAGCAATGGCCCCTTTCCCTTGCGGAGCGCCGTCTACGTATGCTGCGTCGTTCGTCCCAATCATCAGAATCACCAGGTCGGGCTTTTGTTGCAGAACATCCCGATCTAGTCGTTGCAGAACGTCTCTGGTGTTATTCAGCGGTATTCCTGCATTCACCATTCGCAGGCCGAAAAAGTCGGGCTGAAGCAGACGATCCAGCCGGTTTGCGAATGTTTGCTCAGGGAGTACACTCCCATCCTTGCGGACGCCATAGGTGATGCTGTCCCCCAAAGCAATAATCAAAGGGCCGTTATGTGGATTGCCGTCGGCAGGCGAGGTTGCACTCAATGCCAGCGGCGTAAGCGTTATGTACGATACTGCAATCAGAAGCCAGGACATCTTGTGTGCCGCATCTCTCATCGATGTTCGAAACTCCTGGGTTGCGAGATCGTAAATAACCAGTTCCCCGGATCTACACGGTGAATTTTTTTATAGGCCATTCAATGTGCGGGCGAAGGCCCTGGCGGTTGACAGCACTTTGGTTCACAACATAGGGCGGCGCAAATCCATCTATAAACGCAGCAACGGATTCCAAAAACGTGCGGCGCAAATGTACTAACGCTTCGGCCGATTGGGCTCCAAAATGTGGACTCATCAGGACGTTTGGCAGGGTCCGTAGTGGGCTTGTCTTGTCGGGGGGCTCTTCGGCTGCGACATCAATTGCTGCGCCCGCAATCTGCCCGGATCGCAGGGCTTCAATCATGCAGTCTTCGTCAATAATTGGTCCACGGCTCGTATTGATGAGGAATGAATGGTTCTGCATCAAGGCAAACTCCCTCTCGCCAATGAGATGATGCGTCGCCTCACTTAAGGCGACGTGCAGAGAAACATAGTCTGCCTGTTGCAGCAAGGACTCCAGAGAGACAGATTCAACCGCATGCGCCCGAAATACCACGTCTTCAACGCCTGGGTCGCAAGCAATCAGACGCATCCCCCAACCTTTCAGCTTTTCTGCAACGCGCCGAGCGATTCGCCCAAAGCCCACGAGTCCTACCGTCTGTGATTGCAGGCGATGTATGGGAGCATCCAGCCTGATCTCGTTCCATCCACCTGATCGAACATGGCGATCAAATACGGGAATGCGCCGCGCGCAGGCAAGAAGCAGAGCGACTGCATGATCGGACACTTCCTCCGTACAGAAATCAGGAATATGCGCAACAACAATACCGCTATCAGTCGCAGCGGGTATATCGATATTGTCTATACCCACTGCAACTTTGACGACGAGCTTGCACTTGGGAAGTGAAGTCATTATCTGCCTGGTGATGGGTGTGGAGGGATGTTCCACAATCAGAATTTCCGCCAATTGCGCGCCACTGCAGATGGCGCTCTCACTGCTAAAGGTATGCAATTCGAGGTCGCAGCCAAGATTAGCAAGAATGCGTTGCTCAATGGCGTAGCCATGTGCTGACTTATAGAAGCTATCCACATTGATGGCAAGCATCAATGTGTACCTTTCGATTCTGTATCCGAAGTGTCTTTCAACGCGATGCCGCCGGAGTACAAAGCAGATACAGGGAACGAGACGATATCCGTTTCGGAAAGTTTTGGCTGATCTTTTCCGGTAGCGCAAAAAGCGAGCAGAACCTGATTGTCTACGAAATAGACGGCAAAGTAGGAATACCATCCATTCGGGTCGGCAAGGAGATGATGAACATGAATCCAGCTCTTGCCTTCATCGCGAGAAATAGCTACAGAGACAGGTGTTCTTTTTCCGCCGGACTGAGGCGACGCTCGAAATGATGGGTCGATGCGGCTATGGTCGTTCCACACCAGAAGCAAATCTCGGGTGGATGGTATGCGCTTTATCTCAGCGTTGCTAAGGGGTGAAGTGATAGCAGAAGGCTGCGGGGGCGTCCATGTATCTCCGTGATCTTTAGAGTAGGAGAGATACTGACTACCCAACTGTGTGCGAATGAACATAAGAAGTGTTCCATTCTTAAGTTCCACGATGCCAGGTTCCTGTAGACCTGCACGACCGGCCTCTGGAAGTCGAAGTTGAGATGAACTACGTCGCCACGTCTTGCCCGCATCGTCGGAGATATATGTCATGGCGGCGCCAGGCCCCAGATGGTCATCGCCTTCATCTAGGTGCAGTGCGATCGGAAGCAGAATTCTTCCATTCTTAAGCTGAATGGCCCGATCGTTATTCATCACGTAGTACCCAGGTTCGGCAATCGTAAGGATTGGCTCGCTCCATGTCTTTGTTTCATCAGTGGAGTAGCGCAAATAAAAGTGACAATCCGACGTCGAATTCTTGCGTCCATAAAAAAGCGCAATCCTGCCATCCTTCAATCGCAGTAGGCTCACGCTCATCACGTTCATATTGCCCTCGCCTTGCACGATGAGCTTGTCATCAGATGTCCAGCTGTGTCCCCCATCACTCGAATATCTGGCGGCGATAATAGCGTGGCCGTAGTCGCCGCCGTCGGAGCCAAGGAATTTCGAATATGCAAAGAAAAGCCGCCCGTCCTTTAACTTTAGAAAGGCGCCCTCGGAGTTTCGAGGATTGCCCGGTCCCGGGATCAGCCATTTCAGCCGATGCATTTCAGGCAACTGTGGGCTTTGTTCCGAGGGAAGAGCAGCAAGAACTGGGACGATGCTCGCCATCAAAGCCAAGGAAGCGATGACAACCGATGAAACCTGCAGACGCATGTCGGAATCTCCTTAGTAGGAACATCCTAATGCGTGTTCTTTATATCTGTCGACAGATTTATTGTAAGAGATGCGTTATTGCATCCGTCCCCAGCTCATGGTGAGATGTTCCATGAGCAACCGCCGTGCTTGTTCTCTGCGCTCGCTCCCCAGGACGAACTGCAACAACGGTCGATGAGTCTTAAGTACAACGGACTGAGAGGCCAGAGATGTTGTGATCAGAGCGTGCGCAAACTGCGGAGCTGTTAAACTCCGCAATGTTCGCTCCAGGTACTCATTTCCCGACTGCTTCCAAATCATCTGGTGAAATGCCATGTCCATGCGGACGGCGTCTAAGGGAGTGGCCTTCGAAGCTCGCTCCATCTTTTCGACTTGTGTTCTAAGCTTATGCTCATTCTCCAAATTGAGGTTTGAGCGGCAAAGCACCATTGCCTCGGACTCCAGAACAACACGAAGACTGTTGATTTTATTGATCTCGCTCTCAGTAAGGCGGACCACATACATTCCGCGCCGAGACTGATGGACCACGAGTCCCTGTTCCTGAAGTCCCTTCAATGCTTCGCGAATCGGGGCTCGGCTAACCTTAAGATCGCGGCTGAGCTGGCTCTCATTTAATCGACTGCCTGCTTTTAGCCTACCCAAAAGAATTGCATCAACGAGCTGCTCCGCAATATCCTGCGAGAGGATTGAACTCTTGGCGACGAGAAGTTCCTTGTGTGAGCGCATCTATCCTAGACCAGAGCCCAGAGTATAGTGCGGACGAATCCGTCTGACAAGCCCACTGAGGTGTGTTGAGCTGTTCGCTGACAGCGGGCACATGCCTCTACGGATCAACGCCCCCGAATTTTCTGTTGACTCGATTCACAGACGATGTACTATGGCCTAAATCTGTCGACAGATGAATAATTCCAAAAAGGGTAATCGCATGTCACCATCCGTATCGAGGCGAGTATTTCTGGAAATGGGTATCTACGCGGCCGTCCTTCCGGCATTACTGAGGGCGGAAGATAAGGCGCCTGTGTACATCAAAGACATGGGGGCATGCCGGCCCGCCAGTGCGCTGGCGAACGAATCGAGTCGGCATCATTGGGCGCTGCTTCCTTATCGGACGGAACGCTTTGAGGGAACGATGGTGATGGCTGGGCACAACACGGCAGCCCCCGAGATTCGTCTTCCGATTCCCTATAGCGGATGGTATGCAATTTCCTTCGGCATTCGCTCGTATGGTGACGGGCCGGACTTTGATACGCGGCTGCAAGTGAGGCTGGACTCTGATTCGACGTTTTCGCTCATTTCGCATTCAGAAGGCCGTTCTGACCGCATTGATAACTATTTTTGGAAGGCTGCCAGACTAGACCATAACGAAATTGTTATTCGGCAGCTGACATTGCAACGTGTCCCCGAAAATCCCGATTCGGAAGGTAACACTTCCGCCGGAGTGTGGCTGGCCTATGTCGAGCTGTTGCCTCTAAGCGGTGCCGAGGTGCGTGAATTGCAGACTGACCGCTCAACCAGCCGGAACCGCAGGCTATTTGCGCACAATGATGCGTGGAGCTATACCTATGAATTCCGGCCGACAGAGGAAGCGGATATTCGGCGTGAGTTAGAAGCGTATCGAGACACGGATTTTTCCCGCATCTATTGGGAGGCCGGTGCCGGTGATCGCATGTACTATCCAACCCGTTTTGGGCTTATGCCAAGTGATGACACGACGAATGATGAATTCAGGGTGGGAGATCGACTAGCTGCGGAAACCTGGCGCATCTGGCACAAGAAGAACATCGATCCATTCCGCACCGCTCTTGAGCACGCTCATTCCATGGGGCTTGAGTTTCACGCTACTTATCGCGTAGCCGGCTTCCACTTTCCCGTGCCTGAGAATGTATGGAACAAGGGCGGTTTCTACGACCACCATCCTGAGTTGCGGGGGACAGACCGCGATGGCAACCGCACTCCACGTCTCTCCTATGCTTACCCGGAGGTTCGCAAGGAGGTTATTCAGTTCCTTACCGAGATGACTGGCTACCCGATAGACGGTCTCTGTCTTGCCTATAACCGCCGACCTCCATTGCTTGAGTATGAACCGCCAGTGGTTGAATCTTTCAAGGCAAAGTACGGTGTGTCGCCCTTGAGTATCGATGATCGCGACCGACGTTGGCTAAAACATCGAGCCGAGGTGCTGACGGAATTCATGCACGAGGTCCGTGCAGTGGCCAGGCATGCTACGGAGCAGCACTCTTCAAGACCGGTTGAGATCACTGCAATCGTGTTGGGTTCGGAAGAGGAGAACCTTTATAACGGCATCGACCTTCGAGCCTGGGTGCAGGAAGGCGTCGTAGATACGATCGTTCCTTACACCTCAGTCGCAGGACTTACAAGCTCGTCGACCTCGTGGACTAATCCAGAGGCAGTCAAATTCTTTCTTGAAGTCGTAAAGGGGACACATGTCAAACTGGCGCTGAACCTGATGCCGCGCCGGATTGCGCCAGAAGAGTACCGGAAGCGGGCTCACATGCTCTATGAGATGGGGCTTGAGAACCTGTTCTTCTGGGATACAAATGCGCGTGACGATTTCGGTCCGTCCTGGTCAGTATTGCGTCGGTTGGGCCATCGTGATGAGTTGGCAGAATGGGTACAAAAAGGGTCTGCGACCATAGAGCAGCCCGGTCAAAAACTGTATAAGCTTGGCGACTGGGATCTCCATTATGTGACTCCAGGATAGCCTGCGATTGTTGAAGCTGCCAGGGCAAGGCCAAAGCCTCAACGAAGCAATCTTCCCAGCCCCATTCGACCCCGACTTCGTTCGGACGGGAAGGGGAGAGGGTCTGTCTGGCCAGATCATGTTCGCGGTTAAGCCAGGAAATGAGATACCAGAAATGCCGACACAACTTCACCGTATGAGTAGCGACAATCGAAATCGCTGGGTGCGCAGTGGCATTCCGTTATGGATCCCCTCCCTGGCAATGTTTGCAATGGTCGCTCTAATTTTTGTTGGCAAAGTTTACTGTCAGTCAGCTGAGCCGAAGTGGCAGACTCATGGATTTGATGGATTTCGTTCAGGAACGTTTGATTCGAGCGGTGCAAATTTATACGTATCGAGACAGGGCAATCTCGAAACAATTCACAGTCTTGACGTCAATAGCGATGGCTACATCGATGTGTTGTTCAATAACACGCATGACATCGCTTACGTAGTCCCCGCATATGAATATGATTTTCACGACCGCGATAAGCCAACGTTAAAGACTTATCCAGGGCCGGGAAGTGTGCGTGTCCGGGCAAGTGATCTCAACGGCGATGGCCATCCGGAACTGGTGATTGCGCGAGGGTTCGATGACACGACTCGGGTGATGAACTCATGGGTCTACTGGGGAAGCGATAAAGGCTGGACGGCAAACCGTCACCAGGAACTCCTGACGCCGTATGCCCAGGATCTCTGCATCGGAGACCTGAATGGTGATGGGAAGAAGGACCTGATATTTATAGCGAGTTGGCCCACAGGGAGTAACAAGTCGATTATCTATTGGGGCACAGACGATGTGTTCAGGCCTCTGAATGCATCGTCCATCAACACTCCTGGCGCAACGTCCTGTTTGAGTGCTGATATCGATGGAGATGGTAAAGATGACCTGCTCATCACGGGGATGACGAAAGGCGCCGAGATTTTCTGGGGAAGATCAGGCGCATTCCAAGATCAGCCGCGTGTTCTTGATGATGCTCCAAAGGCGGTTGGGGCCTCATTTATACAAGGGCACCTGGTACTTGGGACTGATGATGGCCCGCTGGTCTACGCAGTGAAGGGCAAAAGCATACATCTGGAACAGCAGATGAAATTCACTGGTTCATCACGGGTGGCTGTTCAGGATCTCAATGGTGACCAAATCCCCGATTTGGTGGTAGCCCGATCAAAGAATGGAAGTAACTGGAGAACTGAATCTCGAATCTATTGGGGAAAGAATCGACCGAATGGCAGTCTTTTCGATGAGAGTGACATCACAAAACTTCCGACGATGGGTGCTGTGGATGTTGCAGTTGCCGATCTGGACAAGGACGGCCATCCGGATCTGATTTTCGCCAATTCGCGAACATATGAATCCTACGATATCGACTCCTATGTCTATTGGGGTAGCTCGAATGGATATTCAGTAGACTGGAGAACCAAGCTTCCGACGCATGGTGCCGCATCCGTGAGCGTTGAAGGAACGTCAGTCTACTTTGCAAATGGAATGACAGGAGGCCCAATTGGGCGTCTGGAGGCATACGCTTATCTGGGTGGACCGGGAGGAAAGTTTTCGACGGATAAGGTGCTTCGCTTGCCGACTGTAGGCGGCTACGAATCCTGCGCTGCCGATCTCAACGACGATGGATTTACCGACCTCGTTCTAGAGGGCTCGCATGAAGGGGATCTCAATGGCCCGGAGCCGTCCACCATATTCTGGGGCAATGCACAGGGGCTTTCAAAAGATAGAAGTACAACTGTACCGACGCGAGGCTCCATTGGTTGCGCCATCGGAGAACTGAATCGTGACGGCTACCTGGACCTTGTTTTCACCAACATGGATGATGGAACAGTCGCCTTGTTCTATGGTGGTGCCGATCATTTTTCTCATCCGGTAGAGCACACCCTTCATGTGTCCAAGCCCCGTTTCCCGGCAATTGCGGATCTCAACAAGGATGGGTATCAGGATCTTCTGATCCCATTGGTCGATGATGGGCTCTGGATATTCTGGGGCTCCCCCGCAGGCTACAGCCAGGACAATCACACGGTGTTGCCCGGGATGGGAACTGTAAGCGAGCAGGTGGCAGACTTGAACAATGATGGCTACCTCGATATTGTCCTTTGCAATCTATATGATCCGGGAACCGCCCGCTACCATGGCGTGAATAGCTATATTTACTGGGGATCCCAGCAGGGATATCGGGCAACAAACCGTTCGGAATTGCCTTCACTGGGTGCCCATCACGCGGTGATTGAAGATTTCAACCGAGACGGAGCGCTCGATATATTCATTTCGAATTATCAGAGCGAATTCACGCGCGATCTCAATTCGAGTATTTATTGGGGAAATTCGGAAGGTTCTTATACTGCCGCACACTCGACGCCCTTGCACGTCGGCTCAGCAGCGGGAGTGCTCGCGGCTGATTTAGATGGTGATGGATGGATCGACCTCGCCGTGTCCAATCATGTAGTCGGTGGAGACCATCACACCCGGTCTCCTATCTTCTGGAACAGTTCAAACGGCTTTCTCCATAGGCCTATAACATGGCTTCCAACAATCGGACCGCATATGATGGCGGGCGTTGATGACGGGAATCTATATACGCGTCGACATGAAGAAAGCTACGTGTCGGTTGTTCATCAATGCAAGAGTGCCTGCCGTCCGCAGAAGTTGAGTTGGGAGGGCCGTGACCGCTTCGGGTCTTTTATAGACGTTGACATCCGAGGAGTCGATACAGAAGCCTCGTTATCGACGTCCCCTTGGGATACTGTTTGTTCGCATTGCTCCAAGTCGCAGCAAATCGAGAGGGAAGGTCTCCATCGATTCTGGCAGTACCGAATCATGTTTCACACGGTGGCCACTTGGTCATCCGTTGTCACGAGCGTAAACATTGATCTGGATAACAATATGGGCAAACCGCGATGATGCCTATCGGCTGCCCATATACCCGATTTTGCAATTGTTTATCTGTCGATAGTACAGCGCTCAGCTGTGCTATAATCAACCTAGCTAAGCTGTAGCAGGATTTGCGATTCGGTGCGAGTAAATAAAGAGATCATAAGCATCAAATCCTCGACGCTTTCGCAAAACATCGCAGAGCGCCTGGTTGAAGCAATTGTGTCGGGTAAGCTTATTGCTGGCGTTCGATTGAACGAGAGCGAGCTTAGCCGCCAGTTACAGGTTAGCCGTGCTCCCATTCGCGAGGCTCTCAATCAACTGCAGGAGCAGGGATTGGTCGTCCATCACCCTCGAAGGGGGATGTTCGTAGTCAGCCTCTCAGATAGCGATATTTTCAAGATTCAACAACTTAGAGTAGCGCTCGAATCTGAAGCCCTGCTGCTTTGCCGCGAAAACCTCACGCCCGCTAATGAGCGGAGACTGGTAGCGCAGTTGGAGAAGATGGAAAAGGCGGGCGATAGTATCTCCAGCTTAGAAGCAGTGCGCCTGGATATTGCTTTCCATCAAACGATCTGGAGCCAGAGCGACAATCAATATCTTGAGAGGATACTCACCAGTTTGACCGCCCCTCTCTTTGCTTACGCATTGATCAATAGATCTTTAGCTGGCCAGAGGACGATCCTCGATTCCCATCGTCCGCTTCTTACCTTCATTCAGGGGGGGATGCGGAAAGGTTTGGCGAGACAGGTCATGATCGATCACATTACCTTGCGCTGGGGCCAACTTGATAGCCAGAGGCTCAAACAGCTTTCGAGTGCCGGATCTTAGCAACTCCAGTCTTATTGGCTAGGGGTTCGAGTCTGACGATGTTCTCCATCACTCACAGCTGACCGCGATAATATCGGCATCCGATCATCCGCCAAACACGGTTCGAGCTCTTGTGGAGCAAGTTATTGGTATTGTTCGCTGATAGCCGATAGACCTCTTTGGCTCTAACCTCTCTGCACGGCCGTCGACTCGCCTCGGTCGGCGTGTATCTCAAAAAACTTCAAGTCAGCGCTGACGGTATTAGAGCTGCCGCACAGTCGGAGGCGCGCCCACACGGCGCGAAAATTTCATTAAAAAGAACTTGCTATCTGTCGACAGATTTAATTAGGGTATCAGCACTGACACCACCAATAGCTGATTCGCTGGAGGAAGGCTTATGCTCGCAAACCGCTGTCCCCGATTTATCGCTGTATTCAGTGCAGCATTCATCCTGCTGCTGTCGAGTGCCTCTTTCGCGCAAATTACCGCAAGCATTCGCGGCACGATCACTGACCCTTCCAATGCCGCTGTGCCCAATGCCCATGTAACGGCGACCAATGTTGATACGGGCTTTGCTGTAGAGACCACCTCATCGAACGACGGTAGTTACACCATCACCTTGCTCCCAATTGGTCACTATCGCCTGAGGATTGCGGCGACAGGCTTCGAAACCCAGGAGCAAGCTGGCATCACTCTGACGACAAACCAGGTAGCGGGTATCAATACCACCCTTAAGATCGGCAATGTTTCGCAGACTGTCTCAGTAACCGGCGGACTTCCCATTATCAATACGCAAACGAGCGAGGTGGGACAGCTTATTAACTCAGAACAAGCCAGGGAACTGCCGCTCAATGGCAGAAATCCGATCCAATTGGCAACGCTGGTGAACGGAGTCAGCGGCGCACAGGTTGTCACAGTGATCGTGGGCGCCGACGAGCGCAATTCCAACTACATGAGCGTGAATGGAAACCGTCAGTACATGACGGAGTATTACCTGGACGGAGGCGAGTATCGTGGTCCAAAGATGAACTCGGGGCTGGTATATCCGAATCCAGATTCGCTTGAACAATTTCGCTTCATCACGAATAACTACAGCGCAGAGTTTGGAAAAAATCCTGGCGGCTTGATGAACGTCGTCACAAAATCGGGAACCAACACGCTGCATGGCGACTTGTGGGAGTTCAACCGCAACAGTGCGTTCGCGGCTCGTAATTACTTCCTTAACTCGGTTGCCCCTCTCAACCAGAACCAATTTGGATTCACTGTGGGAGGCCCGTTCAAGAAGGAAAAACTCTTCTTCTTCGGGTCGGGGGAATGGTTGAGGATTCGTCAAGGTGTGGCGACTAGCAGCGTTTTTCCTCCGACGGCAGCTCAGCGCACAGGCGACTTCTCAGCGATTACGACACCAATCAAGAATCCTCTTACGGGGACACCATTTCCGGGCAATATCATCCCCAAGAGTCAACTCGATCCAATCGCGGTAAAACTTGTGAATCTATTACCTCTTGGTAACACGCCGTCTGGTTTATTTGTCGGCGCCTTTTCCCAGCCGACAAACACCCACCAGTATCTGATCAAAGCTGACGCGAACCTGACCTCTCGCAACAGGCTGTCTGGTTCTTGGTTTCAGGATTCACTCTACGCCACATCGCTGCTCGACTTCGGTCGCCTCGCTACTCCGTTCGTAAATAACACTGGACAGAGCTACAAGTGGGAACAGTTCGATATCAAGAGCGCGATTGCAAATGATACGTTTGTCATTACCCCAAATCTATTGAACCAGTTTCGCTTCGGTTATCTCGGCGTTGCATGGGTTGTCTCTAACGTTGGCCGTGGCCCGGGACTTCGCGAGCTGGGAAGCAATTTCCCGGTGTCGAATTATAGTGACATCCCTCATATGGCCGTTGCGGGCATCATTAACAACTCTGGCGGCAACGACACCTATACGCACTCTAACGATTTTCAATTTAGCGATAATCTCAACTTCATTCATGGCAAGCACAACATCAAGGTTGGGTTTGAGATAACTAAATCTCAAGTAAGCACCCTGTCCAGTGGAAACAGCGCAGGTGCGTTCATCTCCTCTGGCGGCGTCGTTACTGGAAATGCGCTCGCGGACTTCATGCTTGGCCAAGTTCCAATGTACGTCTCCAACGCTTTAGGGGGCGATCTGCGGCAGAGCTACATCGGCACCTATGTACAGGATGATTTTAAGGTAACGCGCAACCTCGTCCTGAATCTCGGAGTACGCTACCAGGTATCGAGTCCTTACAAGTCTCTGAAGACAGCCACTCTTCTTGACGGAACTCACATCGCGCCTTACTCGACATTTAATCCGGGGCAGCAGTCACAGGTATTCGTAAACGCACCAAAGGGACTCGTTTATCCGGGCGACACTGGGATCCCAGACTCAATCGTTCACGCTGACACCAATGATATTGATCCGCGATTTGGGCTTGCCTGGGATATCTTCGGCACCGGAAAGACAAGTCTGCGCGCCGGTTATGGCATCTTCCATGCCACTCCGAATGGCGACGGTAGCACTCTGGTTCTCTACAGCCCGCCATTCTTCGTCAACTTCTACGTTCCGCAAACTCCGAGCATGACTAATCCTATTCCGGCTAATCTGGTCAGCGCATTTCCTGTGCCAACCGCGAAGAATATGGACTTCTCACCCTATGAGCCGCTTACGATCCAGGGCATGCAACCGGACGTGGTCAATCCGATCGTTCATCAGTTCAATGTTTCTGCGCAGCAAGAGTTGCCAGGAAAGGTGTCGCTCCAGATGGCATGGGTTGGAAATCTCACAAGAAACCTCATCAGCTACACTCAGGAAAATGGGGCTGTGTTCATTCCCGGAAACGATTCCAACGGCAATCCACTGTCTACTACTGCAAATACAAACAGTCGGCGCATACTCAACATCCAGAATCCTCCAGCGGTCGGCAAGCCGTTCCAATACGGTCAGGTGGCGATCGGTCAATCTATTGCTCATAGCAGCTATGAATCCTTGCAGACGGAGGCGCGTAAGGAGTTTTCGCATGGTGTAAATCTTCTGGCCTCGTATACCTGGTCGAGAGCAATTGATGAGGCGTCGGTCTTCCTGCAGAACGGCTTGGCCACGGATCTTCCGCAGAACCCGAAGGATTTGCGTTCAAACCGCGGCCTGTCGAGCTTCGATCTGCGCCATCGTTTCGTGGGTAGCGTCGTGTACGACATTCCTTCGATTACGCGAGTGCTTGGAGCGAATGCAGATTCGGTTGCCAGCAAAATAGTAGACAACTGGGAACTTGCCGGCATTGTCACCTTATCTTCAGGATCTCCCTTCAACGTAGTGTCCGGCGCAGACAATTCCCTTACGAACTATGGGCAGGATCGTCCCAACCTGATTGGGAATCCGCATCTGTCAACCAGCAGGCCGCATCCGCAACTGCTCCAGCAGTATTTCTATACTGCTGCCTTTACGCCGAATACACGCGGCACCTTCGGTAACTTCGGACGAAATGTTCTGATCGGGCCCGGTCGTGAAAATGTCGACCTGACCGTAAATAAGAACTTCCCCATTTCGGATCGCCTGGGCAGGTTTCAATTGCGATTTGAGTTCTATGACCTTTTCAACCACGCAAACTTTGGGAACCCGGGTGGAAACCTTTCCGCAGCAACAACCTTCGGTAAGATCACCACTGCAACTTCATCCCGGCTTGTCCAATTCGGCGGAAAGTGGTCATTCTAATCGTACTTTGACCGGCTTCGCGGGCGTGATTCTGCATGACACCTACGCCCGCGCTAGTCCCGCATCGCAAACACAAGTGGAGTGAAGGAAATGCAAATGAGCTACAGTCGTCGTGGATTTCTGAAAACCGGATTGACGACCACGGCCACTGGCGTCGTTCTGAACGTTGCTGGTGGTAAGTCCTTATATGCTGCTTTGATAGGTACGCCTGATGGATACTCGATAAGCGGTCCGGAGCTCTTTGAAGTAAAGGGGCGTCTCCAAGCAGTATTCAGTCTGGCCGATGGTCGTTTGATGGGATGGTGGGTTGATGGGAACCTCAAGAATCAAGAGGCGGTCGCTCGGAATGACGCCATCAGGAAAGCGATGGCTCGCTACTCTTCAGATGGTGGCAAGACCTGGACTGATCCGGAGATGTTATTCGAGTTGCCCAGCGCATTTGGGGTTTACAGCCATGGACCGGGGTTTATCGATCAGAAGGGGACCATTCATCTGTTTGGCTTGCATTACGAAGGCTGCGGGGGGGGGGGATTTGCAAATGTAGCGAGTTGCCGCTGCCGCCTGTACCATGTGTCGTCGGTTGACAGAGGTAAAACATGGAACTCTCCTCAGTATTGTGACTTTGGCCATGAATATACGGGTGCGATCAATTCTGTGATCCAACTCCGAAGCGGGCGCATCCTTGCCCCAGTCAGTTATTTCTCTGAGCGGCGGACAGGAAAATTTATAACTAACCTGACCTTATCCGATGACAACGGTAAAACCTGGCGCCCCTCAAAGGGAGAATGCATCGTCGATTCTGGGGGAAATCTCCTTGAATCCGGAGCGGCCGAGCCAATCTGTATCGAGTTGAAAGATGGGCGTGTATGGATGCTGTTGCGAACACAGACAGGCTATCAATATGAGGTCTTTTCGGCCGACGGCGGCGATACATGGACCGATCCTGTTCCATCGCGTTTCATCTCCTCGAATTCGCCGGGCGCATTTCTGCGCTTGCGCGACGGCAGGCTTGTTCTGGTTTGGAACAACTGCATGGGGGCAGAGCACAAAGAAGGTGTCATGAGCAGCTATGATCGCCAGGTTCTTGTTGCGGCAATCAGTGTGGACGACGGCAAAACATGGAAGGGATATCGCGAGGTAGCGAGAATTCGAGAAGGGGAGTACCAGGTATCCTATCCAACCCTTACCGAGAGTTCGGATGGATACATCATTGTTTCTTCGCTTGCCGAGCCTGAGTACTTTCCGCAGGGCGTGGTTCGCGTACATCCAAACTGGCTGACTGAAACTCATGTTCGGGACAATTTCAAACATGGCCTTGCCGACTGGGTAACCTTTGGCTGCGAAGGCGCCACGGCAATACAGCATCCCAACCATCCTGGTTCCGATGTACTCTCCTTGCGTAAGCCTAAGGCGGATATACCGGCTGCCGCCTCATGGAATTTTCCATTCGGCACTAGCGGGAAACTTCATCTCCGGCTCCAAATGGAACCGTCCAGGGAATTCACGGGTCTATACCAGTATTTGTCTCTGGCAGATTTCTTTAGTCTTCCGCGTCTCCCTCGCCATTCGGCGAATCAATCGGCGGGGTGGGACTTTTTTCCAGCAGAGGATTGTTTCAGTTTGCGGTTAGCTCCAGACGGGCAACTGGCATTCGCCTCCGCTCCGGGAATCTTTCAGACTCTCTTTACATCTACCCGTACACGGCTTACCAGGGGACAATGGTACACTCTCAACCTTGCGTGGGATTGCACCAGGTCGATCTGTTCGCTGGACATTGATGGTCATCGTGTAGCGGACCTTCCGTTGCTTCGTGCCGCAAAAGGAGTGTGCTACCTTCGCCTCTGTGCTACTGCGGAAATCGTCGAGTACAGTGGATTACTTGTCGAAAGCGTGGAGTGCACAGTCAACTCATAACTGAGTCCGGGTTTTTAGGGCTCCATTTTTATTGATTGGCGCGTTAGTTCTGCAAGACTCTGCGCACTGATGCCGGTTGGTCGACCTGCGAGGCCTTGATGTTTGTAGTAGATGCATTGAAGAAGCGAAAAATCTCTGATAGAGGTGGCTCGCAGGCCAAGTGGATAGTGGTTGCTCTTCTGTTCCTCATATCCGCGCTGAATTATGGAGACCGCAGCGCACTCTCGTCGATTCTTCCGCTATTGCAGCACGAATTCCATCTGAGTGACATCCAGCTTGGCCTGCTCCAGACCGGTTTCCTATGGACTTATGCAATCGGTGTCCTCTTTGGCGGATATTTGGGCGACATGCTTTCGAGGAGTCGGCTCATTACGCTAAGTCTTGTCGGGTGGAGTATTGCCACGCTGCTTGCCGGCCTCTGTCACAATTTTCCGCAACTTGTTCTGTGTCGTATTTTGCTTGGCATAGCGGAGTGTTTCTATATACCCGCAGCTCTCGCCTTGATTGCCGATCATCACGAGACGGGTACACGGGGTACCGCTCTGGCGCTCAATCTTTCCGGGATGAGTGTTGGTCTGATTGTCGGCGCGGCGGTGAGTGGATGGTTGGCAGAAAGATACCATTGGCAATTGCCTTTTTTGCTCCTTGGCTTGTCGGGTCTGACTATCGCGCCTTTCTCCTGGTTATATGTCAATGATGTGGAGCCGCGATTCGTTTCTGATTCGCGCGATTCTCAACACATATTGTCAAAGCTGGCTTATCTGATGGGATGCCGCAGCTACCTTCTTATCGTATTTGCAGGGATGCTGGCGTCCTGTGGTGCATGGATATTCTGGACATGGCTTCCGCTCTACTACCACGACATGTTCCATCTGAGTCTGAGCGCCTCGGGTTTCTCGGGAACATTCATGCTGCAGTCTGCAGCGGTCATGGCAATTATTGTGGGCGGGTATTTCTCCGATCGAATTGGTGCTGACCGCCCGAAACGGAGATTGCTCGCCCTCTCGCTCTTTTGTTTCTGTTCTATTCCATTTTTGAGCGTTTTCTATGGACGACAGAGTTATGCTGTCGTCAGCATAGGTATCTTCCTCTCCTCATTCATTCGTACCTTTGGCCAGGGAAACGAACACCCTATCATTTGCGAGCTTGTGCAGCCGCAGTTGCGCTCAACAGCATTGGGAGTGCTGCTTGCCGCTGAGATGGCCGGAGGAGGAGTGGCTGTATTGTTCGCGGGATACGTTAAGCAGAATCATGGCCTGAGTTTCGCCTTTCTTTGTACTGCCGGTTTTCTACTGCTGGCTGGTCTGTCTACGCTAACTGCCTACATCTTTTTCTTTAACAATGATTTAGTACGCAGACCAGAGTCTCCTATGGATATGCGTCGGTATTCGATCGAAGCAGAACCTGAGAACGGGAATCTATGAAAATAGCTATGTTTCGAATCAGATCATAGCGATATACTCTCGGCTCAAGCGATAACGAATACCCTTAAATCCTATGCGAATCAATTCCAATCTAGCTATTGTCGGGAGCGGTCAATTTGCTCTGAGTGGTCCCTATGACTGCCATGTCTATGCGGTTCGCGGCCCAGAGGGGATCGTTCTGATCGATTCCGGCTCAGGACTTCACGAAGCGCAAATCGTAGACAACCTCCACGAAGATTTTCCGGGAGAACCGGTTGTGGCCGTGATCGTAACCCACAGCCATATAGATCATGCCGGTGGAGCTGCGGGCCTTAAGGAGTGCTTTCAATGCCGCGTCGTTACGAACAGAGTGACAGCGCCAACTTTGCGTGATGCGGATGAAGAGCGAAGCGGGTTGCGACATGCTCGCGAAGCAGGTGCCTATCCAGTAGATCTTCGGATGAAACCCTGCTTGGCGGATACAGTATTTAGCGATGGAGACCAGCTGCGTATAGCTGGCCTGGAATTTCGTGCTCTCCACATACGAGGGCATGCAGAAGACACTTTTTGCCTGCTCGCGAAGCTCGATGGGCACCTTGCGTGCTTTTCTAGCGACGTGATTTTCTATGGCGGCATCCTCGGGGTTATCAATTCAGGAGATTCAGGAATGCAGGGCTATGTTGCAGACTTGCCAAAACTAGCGAACCAGGAAATCGAAATGCTGTTGCCGGGACATGGACTCTTCACTCTCAGGAGTGGGCAAAGGCACATCGATGTGGCACTCGATGCCATAAAGAAAGGTTTTCTTCCGCAACAAATTGGACAAGGGGCGATCATTTTCTGATGCAGTAGAAGTCCGCCGCTTTGTGCTTGACTTCTTCGAATCGGAGAATAGGGCGATGGTTCAGCGTATTTTATCGGGAGCGCATGTGAGCAAGCTTCACGTATTTCTACTTCTTGCATCCTGCCACTTGACTTGCTCGGGACAGGAAACCGGAACTGCCTGGGTAGGAACCTGGGCGGCCGCTCCAATTGGAACTACAGTGAATGCAGGTCAGCCGAGCCCTGATAATGTGACGTATCGAAATATCGTACATATCAGCATTGGTGGATCCGTGGCGCGCGTCCAGCTCACAAACGAGTTTGGCGTAGCAAACTTAAAGGTTGGATCTACCCATATTGCCATCAGTGCGGGCAAAGGCGCGATCCAGCCGGGGTCAGATCGTGAGCTTACGTTCTCCGGTATACCAAGCGTAGAGATTCCGGCAGGGGCATTTGTCCTAAGTGATCCAATCGCCATGCCAGTGGCTGCTCTCGCCGACGTGGTTATTAGTATTTATTTGCCCAGCCAGCCAATCAGAGTTACCACATGCCACACATGGGCGTACTCGACGCAATATGTCATGAAGGGTGATGCAACGTCTTCGCCAACAGCAGGCGCCTCCAGCACTATCTCTGCCTGGTGCTTCCTAAAGGGAATCGATGTACTTACTAGCACATCTGAGCATGCTGCAGCGATTGTTACGCTAGGCGATTCGATTACTGACGGAAGTGTGTCGACACCAGATACGAATCGGCGCTGGCCAGATATTCTGGCTGCACGCCTCCAGGGGGATAAACGAACCGCGCATATTGGTGTTCTCAATGAAGGGATCGGCAGCAATCGCGTTCTTCACGATGGTTACGCGCAGAATGCGATCGCGCGTTTTGATCGAGATGTCATTGCGCAAAGTGGCGTGAAATATCTGATCATCCTGGAAGGCATTAACGATATTGGACGGTTGGATGCTGCGGATCAGATTACTGCGAACGATCTGATCCGTGGCATGATGCAGCTTATCGCCCGGGCGCACCAGCATGGAATCAAGGTCTTTGGCGCCACCTTAACCCCCTATATGGGCTTTGTTCGTTCAACTCAG
This sequence comes from Acidobacteriota bacterium, assembly GCA_018268895.1. Classification (NCBI taxonomy): domain Bacteria; kingdom Pseudomonadati; phylum Acidobacteriota; species Acidobacteriota bacterium. The sequence continues at coordinate 275,027 of JAFDVP010000001.1, forward strand.
GACGGGGAGCAGATACGGCAGACATACAACCAATGGGTTAGGAGCGGAGGCATGTTTGACGGGGTGATTGATTTTGATAAGGTAACTCGCGACCCCGCTCATCCGGACGCGTTCCTGCCCCAATACGCCGGCAGCGATCATATCCATCCAAACGATGCCGGTTATAAAGCGATGGGAGACGCGATCGATCTTTCGTTATTTATGAGCACCCGATGAGCGAGCGCGCTACAGCATCCCATGCTGGCGTAAATAGTCTTTCAGCTGCGCTACAGTTTCGTCGCTTGCAGAAAGATACGGGCGAGGCAACCACTTCTTCGTGATTCCGTGAATCGAGAGGATGGCATGCATCCCCGCATTCCATCCGCAGGGCAGCGCAAGCAGATAGTCAAAGAAGGGATTTTCATATTGTTCGATCAAAGCCTGCGCACCAATTGCATCGCCATTTTGCAGGCGCGTCCAATAGTGTTTCTCTATGGCAGGTGCGAAGGCAAGAAAAGTAGCCATAAATGTCTGCCCACAGCCCTGCTGCCACAACCACAGGTGGTTCTTCATCCGACCGCCGGCAAAAAGGATGGCCCCGGTGCCATTGACAACTTTGCATATTCCGGAACCCAGATCACCTAGCACATCATCCTTGATAGCTACGACCTTCGGTGATGCTCGAACGGCAGTTTTGACAGCCTCAATACCCATTGTGTGATTGGAGCTGAAGACATTCGTAACAATCATGACCAGGATGTTCTGAGAGATCGCAACATAATGGTCGGCCAGGCTCTTAGCCGAAACCGTTGCCCAGGTTGGCGGTTGGCACATAAGGACACTTGCACCCACGCTCTTCGCATACTCCGCAAACTGCAAACTGGAAGCGGTCCTGGAATTTCTATCGGCGGCGACAACCATGGCCCGTCCTGCTGTGTGTTCGCACACCGCACGAGTGAGGGTGGCAATTTCTTCATTCGTCATGCAGGTAAGGTGACTGTCACCTGCCGTAAGAAGAATAGTCTTGCTCCCTCCGCTGATGCTGCGGTCGACAAAATTCCGTACACCGTCATAGTCGATCGTACCGTCCTCGTTGAAAGAGGTGCGAAAAGATTGAATAGGGCCATTGAGAAACTCTGCCACGGAGGTTCGATCATGAATCTGGCTGCTAAGTTTTAATTGATTGGCCAGACCTGTAGACGGAGTCGACGTAGCAGGACCGGCTTTAGCTGTAGCAGGATAGATGGCGTTTCCCAGAACGCCGGTTCCCATTGTCGACAAAAACTTTCTTCGATTCATAATGCCTCCGGTATCGGATTTAATATGGTTCTCGCCCTGCGGATAGGGAGAAAAGGTCACACAGCAGTAGAGAACGTTGTGTCCTGTTCGAGTGGATATAGCGGTATTCGTCGATGCTTATACGAGAAGGCATACGGATCGTCGGCAGTCACTCCCGATGTCCCAACGAGGATGAATTCTCCTGCGACAAGTTCATATGCGGCACGGGGCGCTACGACTCCTTTTACGATGAGTATGTCTTTTCGCTCCGGATGAACCCCTAGACTGATGATTTGCTCAAGGCTCATGGGAGCCATGCGCTCACTTGTAAGGATGATGGTGTGTCCTTCTTCCGTTTCTACTACCGCCGTGATGCCTTGATCGCCGCCTCCCCATCCGCCATGGCGGATCTGGGTCTCGACGAACCTTCCATCAGAAAGCGTCTTGACGTAACCACGGATGTGAACCGGGGCCCCATGCAGGTCGTCGGTTTTGCCTCCAACGTCTAGCTCAATCGATTGGCGTATTCCAACCGCAAGACATTGGCTAACTGCCTCCGGGTCATAAAGGATCACGAGCGCATTGCGGGCCTTCTGCTGTTGAATCTCGTGGAAAAGAATTGTTGAGTCTGCCGGGCTTCCTCCACCGACATTGTCGCCAATGTCCAGGAGGACGACGGGCTTTCTGGTCAAAGTCATGGCGCGCGCCACAGCAGCAGCAGCATCGGGAAGAGGACGATAGAAGTGGTCTCGCATCTCCCACGCCTTGCGCGCCATCCGATCTGCGGTCTGCTGTGCCAAGGCAAAGTCGCTGTCCGCCACAGCAAGGAACGACGCTCCCATTTCAGCAACATCCGAGTAATAAAAACCCATTGCTGCACTCGCGCTCAGAATACCTGGTTGCTTCAGAGTGGCCAGAACGTCGTCATAAAGGAGTTTTGCAGGCTCTTCTGCCGTGTATTGGCAAGATATCTGGATTACCAGCGGAGGGGCGGCCAAAGCCTGCACTGGATGTACCTCTCCGCGCAGTGTCCGACCTATCAGAAGCGCTGCTTCTTTACCGCGCTCGTACTGATCCAGGTGAGGATTGCTTCTGTAGCAGATAAGCGCATTGCTGTAGAGGACCATGTCGCTGGAAATATTGGCATGCAGGTCCAGTGTCGCGATAACAGGAATATCCAGTCCAACTATCTGTCGGACGCGCTTTAATATCTCACCATCCGCATCGGGATAGCCTGTGCTGACAGTTGCTCCATGAAGTGCGATGAGCACCCCTTCAACAGGCAAGATATCTTTGAGAGCTAAAGTCAATTCATCTGCAAGCTGTTCATATGCCGTTGCGGTGATTGTCCCGCTTGGGATGGCAAGGGTTGCCATCCCTCCAGCAATTGTCAATCCCGTTTCTTCACAACCATCGATCATGCCCCCCAGCTCATGATGAGCACCTTTCCAACGCTTCAGCATTGCATCGTGACGTGTCAGAGAAGTCCGGGAAAAATTCTCATAATGCGTAGGCGCGGAAAGAAACGTATTGGATTCGTGTAAAAAACCAAGAAGTGCAACCCTCATAGGATTGCTCCAGATGCAAATTCTGCAACGAAAGCTGCTTCTACCAGCATTCCAACCTGGAGATCGACCCCATATGCCCTGCGATTGGGAGAATGCAAACCAAAATATTCCTTATACACCTCATTGACGGGTGCAATGTCGTGGTTCACATCCTGCAGGTAGAGACGAACCGATGCTATCGACGATTTTGTGAGGCCAACCTCTGCGAGAATCGCATCGAGCTGCCGGAATATCTCCTGCATCTCAGCAACAACGCCACCTGAAACAGGTTTTGCACCACCGCGAGGAATTCCAGTCAATACAGTTTCAAGAACTTGACCTGAATGAACAACACCTTGGCTAAACGGAAAATTTGGGTTGGTAAAAATGAAACGCATATTGCCTCTCTAGTAGGATAGAAATCCGCCGTCGACCGTTAGCGTTGTGCCCGTGATAAACGAGGCCTCAGGACTGAATAGGAACGCCACTGCATTTGCAACATCTTCGGGAGTTCCTCGTCGGCCCAGTGGAGTAATCCGGCTGTAGCTTCTCGCGTTTCCCGAAGGATGGGCCATGTCGCTAGTGCGGGTTTGAATATCTCCTGGAGCGATCGCATTCACACGAATCCCGTGAGGGGCTAATTCGAGGGCCATGCATTGTGCGAGCGATACCTGCGCCGCTTTGCTCGCACAATATGCCGCGGCACATTCCTGGGCGGCAAAGGCACCAACGCTGGCGATGTGAACAATACATCCTGGAGTTGCGCTGCCAATCATGGCGCGGGCAACCGCTTGGGAACACCAGATTGTCCCCTTCAAGTTTGTGTCAAGGATATTGTTCACCTGTTCGGGAGGCATGAAGGCAAAATCGCCAGTAGCCGCCTCACCGCTCACGGCTGCATTATTCACAAGCCCGTCGATACGTCCGAAGGTCTCGGCTACGCAATTAGTCATAGCCTCTACTTGAGAGCGATTGCTAATGTCGGCAGCAAAACCGACGGCTCCAGAAATAGACTGTGCTGCTTGTCGAGCCTCTTCCAGTGTGATCTGGACAATGGCCAATCGGGCGCCTTTCGCCGCCAGTACGGTAGAAATCCCGCAACCGATTCCTGTAGCGCCTCCGGTAACAATGATGACTTTGCCGTCCAGCATTTGATTCTCCAGTGCCGCAAAATCCGGGTATTACGATAGCAATCGAATGATCGTCTCGGCGAGCTTGGGGGCTTCGATGATGAGCGAAGGATTGGATTCGGCAAGGCGCTCGATCGAATCCGGGTCTTTAAATCCATGACCGGTTACGAGACAAATGCTTCGTTCGCTTTCGCCAACAATTCCTTGTTTCACCGCGCGCCGCCATCCGGCAAATGCGGTTGCACCTGCCGGTTCGCAGTAGATACCTTCCTCATGAGCAAGTAATTTCTGCGCGGCGAACACATCATCGTCGCTAACAGGAATTCCAGTGCCATTGCACTGCCGCAGCAATCGCAGCCCCCTGCTGGCGTCCAGATCGTTTGGAACGGACAACCCGCTGATGCGTGTTGTACTCTGAACGCATTGTATGTCGGTCGAGTTGTTGAGATAACCTGCAACCAGTGTCAGGCAGCCTTCAGGCTGCACAGCATGGACTCGTGGAGAGGGTTGCTTATGGTTGAGAAATCCCTGCACGACGGCGCTGTATAGGCCGCCGCCTCCTACCGGAACAAAGATGTGGTCTGGTTTGTGAGCCAATAATTCCGCTGCAATCGTCTCCACGCCGCGCATCCCTTCTGGACAGACGCGAAAGGCAGAAACAACGAGCGGCACCGAGTAGGTTGAGGAGAGGCTGCGCAATACATCAAAAACCGTAGTGGAGATGTTTGCATCGGAGACGAAACCGGGAACCCGCAGCACATGGGCGCCGTGTGCCAGCATCTGGGCCAGTTTGCCCGTCGGCGCATCTGCGTTGACAACGATGAGGCATTTGATCCCAAAGCGGGCTGAATATGCCGCCAGCGATGAGCCTGTATTTCCTGACGAGGTGGCCAAACATGCCTTAGCCCCTCTCTGGACAAGGCGACGCATCTCTGCCGCGATAAAGCGGTCCTTATACGAGCCGGACGGATTGCAATTCTCGAGTTTGAACCAGAGCTCCCCGAAGGAACTTCCAGAGATGCTCTGGACCAGGGGAGTATTGCCTTCGCCGAGCGACTTGAAAGACGGCAAACTCACTTCCGATGATTGCATAAGAAATTTTATCTACAAATTCTGTCGACAGTATATCAAAAAATAAATAAAATTCTTGAAAGAATTTAGCGGGATGGAGATGAAAACTTCCAGTAGGCGACGCGAAACGATAGATTATAGGATTCTGCCTAAATTTCCTCATAGAGATGTTTATCTCTGGGTATAATCTGTCGACAGATAGTCGAAAACAGTGAGGGAGGTTTCGGGTTCCCGGAACCCTCAGGTGAGTGATGACGCCAGATCAATTCAAGCTGAATAATTTTGCGCCTGCAGCTAAATATCGGGACAGCCTAAAAATTGATGACTCTATAAGTTTGCCTTTGCTGATTGCAAGGGGCAGATCGGCGGGAAAGACACTGGTTGTAACGGCCAATATTCATGGCGATGAATATGAGGGTGTGCGGGCTATCTTCGAATCCTTCGATAGTCTCGACCCCGATCAGATGTCGGGGAATTTAGTCGCTGTTCCTGTGGCCAATCCACCTGCGTTTTGGGGAGGCAAGCGTTCTAGTCCAGTGGACGGAAAGAATCTAGCCCGAACTTTTCCAGGATCGCAGGATGGAACCATTTCGGAAAAAATAGCATTTGCCCTCGGATATTCTGTCATTTCGCTGGCCGATTTTTACATTGACCTCCATAGTGGCGGGGTAGTAAGCAGTATGCCTTCGATGGCCGGATATTTTACGGCAGACCGTAGGAGCTATGAAGGGGCTGTAGCATTCGGCGCATCGGTCATATGGGGACACGATACGGTTGCGCCAGGACGAACAGTGTCTTTTGCCACATCGGCTGGTATTTCCTGCATCTATACAGAGGCGCGTGGAGCAGGCCGGATACATCCTGAAGACCTGGACATGATGAAGACCGGTATACGAAATCTCTTGGTGTATCTCCAGATTCTTCCTGGTTCACTGGAGCCGCGAGAAATTCCGTGGCGTCTGAGGGGAGACGGAAATACCGATGAAGGGATTATTGCTTCGCAGGCAGGTTTTTTGCTGACGAAGGTTTCTCTCTTACAGGAAGTCAAACAGGGCGACATTCTTGGCTCTCTTGTGAATATGCACGGTGAGGTACTAGAGGACTACCATGCTCCACAAGATGGCGTAATTGGTTTGGTGCGCGAATTCCCCGTAGTCGCCCCGGGCGACTCCTTGTTCCTTCTGACGCGACGAGAGATATGACTTTTAACCTAAATGAACAGAGAAGGTGGGAGATGATGGGGACTTATGAGGCACCGAAGCTGAACGTCCATCAACGAGAAGAAAGCCTCAGACGGAAAGCGCCAGGTTCAGTGAGCCGGCATGAGCGCGCATTGAAGTCGTTGGCAGGTGGTGTTTCGAGTGGTTTGCGGAGAAGCGCAAAACCGTTCCCACTATATTTCAGCAGCGGCTCCGGTCCTCATATCGAGGATGTTGATGGCAATCGTTATGTCGACTATATGCTCGGGTGGGGCCCACTTATTCTCGGTCATGCTCCGGCCGCTGTCAGCGAAGAAATTCGTCTCCATTTAGGCCGGGGCTATACATTCGGTGGTCAGCACGATCTCGAATTCGAAGTAGCAGAGATGATTCAGAAGATTGTGCCGTGCGCGGAACGTGTTGCATTTGCCAACAGCGGTACAGAGATTGTGCAGGTCGCTCTCCGGTTGGCGCGTGCCTATACAGGAAGACAGAAATACTTAAAATTCGAAGGTCACTATCACGGATGGGATGACAGTGTTCTGTTGAGCTACCACCCAAGTGCAACGCAGATTGCTCAATTTTACCCGTCTCCTATTCCGGTCGGGTTGGGGCAACGTGTTGACTCAGGGGCTGTGGTTGTCGAGTGGAATAACCAGTCTGCGGTCGAGGAGGCATTTCGTGTGCATGGAGCGGAGTTGTCTGCTGTGATCTGCGAGCCGCTCTTGTGTAATAGCGGGTGCATCCCTGCCAAGCCGGGCTTTCTTGAATTTCTACGCAAGATTACACAGGCAAACGGGACTCTGCTGATCTTCGATGAGGTGATTACAGGGTTCCGACTGGCTCTTGGCGGAGCGCAGCAGCACTATGGCATCGTTCCAGATCTTGCTACCTTCGCAAAGGCAGTTGGGGGTGGAATGCCATTGAGCGTGCTTGCCGGCCGGGAAGTTTATATGGACAGAATCGCTTCAGGGGAAGTTGTTCATGCAGGTACTCTCAATGGCAATCCGATTGTGCTTGCCGCGGCGAAGGCCACTCTACAGGTACTGTCTGCCAATGGTGGAGAGGCATATCAAAGGATGTGGTCTCTTGGAGAAACTCTGAAGGAAGGCCTACTGCGACGATTTAAGGAAAGGAATATCCCAGTTGTCGCTACGGCTGGAGGCCCTGTTTTCCAGATTCACCTACAAAACAAAGAACCACATACATATCGCGATACTCTCATGTCCAATAAGAGCTTCTATGTTGATTTTGCTGTGGCGATGCTCGATGAGGGCATAGTCCTGTTGCAGGACGGTCGCTGGTATATTTCTGCCGCGCATGGAGATGAGGAAATCGCAAGGACTTTGGATGCGACGAGCCGGGCGTTGGCATGATGCTATTGCGTGCCAACGCCGCCATTGTGACAATGGGGATGGCTTGGATTTAGCTTACGGTTGCCACCAGATAAGGTTTGACATACTGGTCTAAGAGATCGTGCACAATTCCGGTTTCTTCGTGGGACAGTTTTGTTATATAAGGAGCACCTGTTGCTCGCTGGGCAATGCCAAGATAACGAAGCGCCTCGTCGAATGCTCCCCAGATGCTGCCGTAACGGAAAATCTGCCAGACTGCAGTCAGGTCACGTTGCAGTTTCTTGGCCTGTTCGAGATCGCCGCGATGGAACGCGCGATAGAGGGCAACCGCGATTTGAGGGCAGATATTGTGTAATCCGCCGACGAATCCCGAACAGCCCATTTGCATTCCGACGACAATGAGGAATTCGCTGCCGGTCATGATGCTGAATCCCTCTACCTGATTTAGCTCAATCAGCTTTTGAAGATTGACGCAATCCTGATTGCTCTCCTTGACCCCGACAAAATGGGGTATCTGCTCGCGCAGAAGGGCCACAGTTTCAGGATGAATGTAGGTCTTGGTCGCGCCTGGATTGTCGTAGATGAAAATCGGCAGATCAACTGCGGCGGCTATCTCAGAGAAGTACGCAATCAACTGTTCTTGAGTAGGGGGGTAATAGAAAGGTGCCAGAAGCGAGAGAAAATCGACGCCCTCTCTGGCTATTAGTTTTGCCTTTTGCACAGCCCTTACCGTACTAGTCTCACCGACACCGGCCATGACTGGAACTGTATTGTTTACCTCCGCGGCGACTGTGGCTATTGCTCGCAGTTGTTCATCGTCGGTGAGGAACGCGAATCCTCCCATGCTACCGTTTGTGAAAATACCGTCCACACCGGCTCCCAGCAAATACTGTGTCAAGCGTCGAAGACCTGCTTCATCTACGCGATCTCCATCGGTAAGCGGTGTGCCGATGGGAGGAACTACACCTGTCAGGGTGGCCAATGTGTCTCCTTTATACGCCCCGCAGGCTTAATTGAAAAAAATGCCATCGGCGGAGTTCAGTAGACTTATTATACTGTCGACAGATGATCATATTTAATTTTTTCAATATGATTTTTTTTCGTATCAATCGGGAGCGCATGGTATGGAGCGTCGAGACTTTATCAGTGGGCTGGCTTCGATTAGCTTAAGCGGGCTTGGAACGAATAACAAAGCAGCATGGGCAGAGCTAACGAAGAATGTCCAGAGAAGCTTCATGGAACCGGAGCAGGCAGGCCGTTGCTTCACGGATATCCGGGAAGCCCGGGCAGCAAGGCTGAATCCTGGCGACCAACTGCTCGTTCGAGAGCTGGACTCCATTGCGGCAAAGTCTACCTGGTCGAAGGAGCGAATGCGCGGCAAGTGGGAGCTTCACCCTTATCAGTTGTCCGATGCGCAAATGGGTAGGCTCCTGCTGGTGAACGATGTCGCGGGAAACGATGGGCCTTCCGCAATTCCTCCGGAATTGGAAATGAAGTTGGATCTCCCGGGTTGGTATGCGATCTGGATCGGTGTGCCAATGCTGGACCTTAAACCTACTGTTGCGTCTTATTACGGCGGCGTTGATGCAGCTTTGGATAACGATTCCGATTACGCACAGGTAGCGCCTGATCGCGGCACACGCCATTCGAAAATCATGGGTGCTATGAACGTCGAGGTTAGCTGCTATTGGAAGTGTGCTCGCTTGGATGGACGTACTCTGCGCCTGCGCGTGCCCTATGGGACGTGGATATCATTTCCGTGGGGCATGGTCCGGGGCAGCATCTCCTCCCTAAATTTAGTGAAGCTCAGCAATCAACAAGTTGAAGCCTATAAAAGAGACATGTACGATTCCTCCACCAAGCGGGTAATCGTTGTGAACGATGGTTTCAGTCCTATTTTCAATGCAGGAGAGCTGGAGAGGGGCATTACTACCAGGTTTCCAGAGACGTATCGAGATAGCGATATCAAAATGTATTTTCTGCAGACGCCCTCAACCGGGGTTGCGAGTTGGCCCAGCGAGGTGACTTCGTCGCTGGGGGAGGGCATGACCGATGCGGAGTGGAAAGAACGACGCCAGGGTGACCGACGAGCCGGCGACTACATCCAATGGTCGATCAAGAACCGCCAGGAAAGTTTTCGCGTGGCTCCCCCAATCTGCCGGAAGGGAGCAGAAGAATTTCATGCTTCGCTGCGCATGAACCTGTTTTTCAGGGACGGTTCTATGGGCAAGGCGCTCGAAAGCTATTTCAATGGCCGTTTCTGGAAGGAGTATCCAGAGTTGCGCAAGCGGGCGAGGAGGAGCTTTGATGGTCAACTGTCGGAAAGCATGCAGCTCGACTATGCCCAACCCAAAGTGCGCCGCTACATCATGGATATTTTGATGGAACTGGCGACTCAATACGATGTCGACGGGATCAACATGGACTTTACACGGTGGCCCCCGATTGCCGACCCTGCGCGTCACGATTTCGACGTGCTGACGAGTTTCATCAAGGAAGTCCGGGAAGAACTGGATCGGATAAGCCACAAGAAAGGCCGCAAACTAGCTTTGAGCGCGATGGTTGTGGATGGTTACCATGCGAAGATGACTTTGAGCGAGCAGAAGATTGATCTGCATGCATGGCTCGCTAGCAGAGCATTAGACTTCATCTGTGTTCAAGCATGGGATCACAGTCAATTCCTGGCCTGGGCAAAGCAATATAAGACTCCCTACTACCTGGTCCATGACCAAGACCCCTGGGTTCAGGGCGGATGGCGGAATGATCCAGACTGGACGGACAACCATGACCCGCTGCCCGGAGAGGATTCACAAACGCAACCTCCCGTCAACAACACATTGGATCCAACAGAGTATGAAGCCGGCTTCCGGGAGCGATACAAACTAGGTATCGACGGTGTCTGTCTCGTCAACAGCGCAGGAAACAGCGTGGGAAATTTCTGCCGCCGTCTTGGACATGTAAGAGAGATAGAGGAGCGGGTACAACGGCATGAGATCTGGGGGCAAAAGAGTGGATCGCATATTCAGCTTTTATAAAGGCAAATGATTGCGGGCTTACGGTGCGTACTTTTGTGGGTGAACCATTCAGTACGCTTTATAGGAGTCATCTTGCGGCCGACCGGTATCTGGGAGTGTCCAGCCATCAATGATGGACATTAAGAGAGGTGAATTGTGTGTTCAGTACGGCAGTCTTTTGTCTGCACCCTTTGCCTTGAGTGTCTGCAACAAGACATTGTCACGTGCCGCGACAATGTCCGCGGTTTGGTGCACTTTAAGAATCTCATTTATGCCTGATTCCACCTTCTCAGCCATCTGGGGAGTTATATGTTCGATGTAGCCGAGGTCTGCCCACCAAGCTTCTATCGCTGGGCCAAGATGATCGAGGAAGTGTTTGATTCCCGTATCACCACCACCCAAATTCGCGTTCATAAACTGGCCAAGAACAGCCCATCGTAGCCCAGGGCCGTGTGCGATAGCGATGTCAATGTCGGTGAGGGTGGCTACCTCTTGATCTAGTAGATACAGCACCTCGCGGAAGACCGCCGCCTGAATACGGTTCGCGATATGTCCCTTTATTTCTCTCTTCATGCGGATTGGCTTTTTACCGATTTGTGCATAAAACTGGACGGCCTGTGTAATGTTTTCCGTGGATGTTAACTTGCCTCCAACAACTTCGACGAGTGGGATTATATGTGGTGGGTTGAAAGGGTGCCCAAGCAGGACACGTGCTGGGTTAGTTGCCTCTGTCTGGAAATTCGAAACAGGAATACCCGAGGAACTACTCGCAATGATGACATTGGGGCCGACAGCGTCGGAAATATCTTTGAATAGTTGGAGCTTGAGATCTACTCTCTCTGGACCGTTTTCCTGGACGAAATCGACGTCGTTCAGAGATTCTCTCAGATTCGTAGAAAACGACAGGTTGTTTTTATCAGCGCCAGGCTCAAGCCCTATTTCCTCCAGTAACGTCCATGCGTTATCGATATACATACGCATCTTCTTCTCGGACTCTGTAACAGGATCGGTTGCATGTACAGCAAAACCTTTTGCGAGATAGTACGCCGCCCAACTCATCCCGATCAGCCCACAACCAACGATACCGATTGTTCTCACATTGAGATCATTTTTCATATTTCTTTGCCTGGAGGTACAAATGCACTTGCATTATTCAAATTAGCTCAACGGTAGGCTGTCAGCTTTGTGCACTGACTGCCAAATCATGTTGCAAATGTACATTGATTAGCGTGATCGATGGCAAGCTCAATTAGATCGGATCTGATGAAATCGTTCGGGCAGTGATAGCGGGTAGCCGCCATCACTGAGAGCGGTCTGAGCGACAGCAAGGCGCGCTGTTCGAATGCGAGCTGGTGAGCAAGAGACGTAGTCGATACCAAGTGTGGAGAAGAAATGTATAGATGCAGGATCTCCTCCGTGTTCTCCGCAAATGCCGATTTTGATCTCAGGATTTGCCTCGCGCAGCCCATTGATAGCGATACGGATAAGATTTCCAACACCTTCGCGATCGAGAGTGACGAAAGGATCGGATGGTAAGATGCCATGCTCAAGGTAGTGATTGAGGAAGACGCTGGAGTCGTCGCGGGAGAGGCCGAAGGTCATCTGCGTGAGATCATTTGTCCCGAAAGAAGCGAAGTCGACATACTGGGCGATGGTGTGAGCGCAGATGGCGGCCCGTGGCAGTTCAATCATGGTGCCGACAAGATAGGGAATAGAGATGCCTGCCTTAGCGAAGACTTCGGATGCAACATGGTCGATGCGCTTCCTAAGCCATGACATCTCTTCGGCACTGGCGATGAGGGGAACCATGATCTCTGGAACGGTTTGATAGCCTTCCTTGATCACGTTGATGGCTGCCTGCAGGATCGCCTTGACCTGCATCTCGAGTATCTCGGGATACGTGATGCTGAGGCGACATCCGCGGTGTCCCATCATCGGGTTTGTTTCGGTGAGCGCCTGAATGCGCTCGGTAAGTTGCTTGAACTTACGGACCTCCCGGTTAGTGATGGCCGCGTTCTCCAAATCTGCGCGAGCTTGATCTAGAGAAGGGAGGAATTCATGGAGTGGTGGGTCGAGGAGGCGGATGGTCACAGGCAACGGTGACATTTCACGGAAGAGCGCTTCGAAGTCGTGCTGCTGCATGGGGAGAAGTTGTTCAAGCGGAGCCTGACGATCTTCTTGATTGGATGCGAGAATCATGGCACGGACGTGCGGGAGCCGTTCGGGAGTGAAGAACATGTGCTCGGTCCTGCAAAGACCAATGCCACGCGCCCCTGCAACACGAGCCTGCACGGCGTCGAGTGGCGTATCGGCGTTTGCGCGAACGTCGAGTGCAGCAATGTTCTTCGTCCAGTCCAGCAGAGTTTGAAGGGATTCGTTTTTCTCGTCCGGTGCACGCAGAGGTAGTTGCCCGGAAAAGATGCGGCCTGTAGAGCCGTCGAGAGAGATCCAGTCACCTCTCTGGAGCGTTTGATCGCCGATGCGAAGTAGGGACGCAGCCTTGTCGGTGACGATCTCCTTTGCTCCAGTGATGCAGCATTTGCCCATTCCGCGCGCGACCACAGCGGCGTGGCTGGTTGCTCCGCCGTGCGCTGTAAGAAAGCCTGCGGCAAGTGCCATGCCGTGAATGTCGTCGGCCGTGGTTTCGTAGCTGATGAGGATGAGCGGATCGTGATCAGGCCGTTTTGCCATACGCACGACTTCGGCAGAAGAGAAGGCGATTCTTCCAACAGCAGATCCAGGTGATGCGGGTATTCCAGTTGTAAGCAGAGTTGGCGTTGAAGCGATGAAATCGAGCTGCGGCGCAAGAATCTCGCTGATGCTGGCAGGATCAACGCGTGCGATCGCTTCATCCCTGGTGATGAGGCCTTCGGCAACCATATCGACGGCGATACGAACAGCCGCGATCCCACTTCGTTTGGCCGAGCGTGTCTGCAGCAAGAAGAGCTTGCGATTCTCGACCGTGAATTCGAAGTCCTGTACATCGCGATAATGCTGTTCGAGTTCCATGACGATGGAGGAAAGTTCTTTATAAACGTCCGGCATACTGCGTTTGAGTGATGCGATGGACACAGGTGTGTGCGCACCGGAGACGATATCTTCTCCTTGTGCATTTACGAGAAACTCCCCGAAGATCTTCCTTTCTCCAGTGGAGGGGTCGCGAGTAAAGCCGACGCCCGTGCCGCTCTCTGTGCCGGCATTGCCCATCACCATGGCCTGCACGGTGACCGCAGTGCCGAGATCATCGGAGATGCCGTTAAGCCTGCGATAGAATCTGGCGCGCTCGTTACTCCATGACTCGATGACAGCCGTAATAGCAAGCTGCAGTTGTTGATTGCTGTTATCTGGGAACTCCCGGTCTGTAGAGCGCAAGACAATAGACTGAAGCTGATGAATTGCTTCGCGGAGAGAATCATCGGAGAGATGGTCGCTGCTGCTATGATCGGCGTAAACCGCAGTCATCACCTGATCAAGATCACTCTTCGGCACGCCGAGAACGACTGCGCTGAACATCTGAATAAGACGACGGTACGAGTCCAGAGCAAGTCGCATAGAGCCGCTCTGTGATGCGAATCCCTCAATGGACGCCTGCGAAAGGCCGACATTCAGAATTGTGTCCATCATGCCAGGCATGGAGACGACAGAGCCGGAGCGAACGCTGACCAGAAGGGGATTGCATGCGTTATTGAACTCGCGGCCCATCGTCTCTCCGAGCCAACGCATGGCTGCTTCGATCTCTTCAGCAAGAGACGGGGGAAGAGTTCCGTGCTTGAAATAGTAATGGCAGGCATTTGTGCCGATAACGAATCCTGGAGGCACCGGGATGGAGAGGCGCGACATCTGGACCAGGCCGGCACCTTTGTTGCCTAGAAGAGCGCGCATGGACGCATCGGCATCGGCAACGCCATTTCCGAAACGGTAGACATATCGTTCACTACGCACCATGATTCTGCTCCATGCCATTCTGGCTTTGAATTGAGTCGCTGAAGATGGCCCAGGTCCTCTCAGCGGGAAGATGCGGAAAGACGATGGAGCCAAATTGCGTGTAGAAATAATGGTCGAAACCTAGTAGCTTGACCTGACGCTCGCGTTCGGCATGGTCTGCTTCGCTGAATTGCTCGCCGAAGAGACGCGAAGAGTAGCAGAAGGCCAGCCGCTTTGTAGGGAACGCTGTACGAATTTCCATCGCAAATTTTCTAGCTTCAAGAGGGTTGAAGCCAGTGCTCTTGTAGCAGAGAACATCAGCAGTTGGTGCATACATTAGACACCGGGCGATTGCTGCATCGGTGCCTCCGCAGTATCCCTGGAGGTTCTCCTGCGTTGTGGCGCCGCTGAGATAGCGCTGGTCGCACGCGTCACCATTGCCATCGATCGCTACAGCTGTTTTGGCTTCCGTGCAGGCAAAGAGAGCGAGCTTGATGCCTAGAGAGGCCGCAGTTGCTTTTGCAGACTGTAGCTTCCGTAATACACACTCAATTGAGGTGAGCGCTGGACCAGATGGGCGCGACGGATGGCTCGTCTGGTGGCAATATTCCCCTAATCGTATCGCGATCGCACCTGCATTCATAAGGTGCTTTACAAGATGAAGAGAGTTGTCGAAATTAGGAGATCCTACGGGCCATGGTGTTGCCGTGGAGTGCAAGGTTGAGAGAGGCATTTGTTCGATCCTTTGTGTGATTCGAATGAGGGCCTGGCAAGGCAGCCCATTTCCTATGTCGCGACCATACAGATCGAGCGAGTATGGCATCAACCCTTGCTAGGACAAATCGGACGAGTGACCGGAAAGCTTTCCTGAATAGATGAATGGATATTTTTGCGATATGTATGAACTGTGCATATTGCTAATTAGATATGCGGTGGATGCGGTGGTCTGACCAGATAGACCGTAACGGAGCAAATCTACTAGACTCTGCGGATAATGGTTTTCTCAATGACAGTTCTCAACAAGCTCAACGATGCGCTCATTCATCGCAGAATTCAGGAGGGAAGCGAACTCCTCGAGAGAACTCATAAGAGCGCCAACAAGTTGTCTGCTTCAGACATGCATAGCGCAGCTTTTGCTTTCTGTGTGTCGCAGTGGATGGATATCGGATATGGAAGCCTGCAGGTGTTGGACGAGCTCCTGGCAAAGTTCACCAAGATCGATCGCGGTCGAATGAATTTTAAGGATTACATCCAGTTGAGGATGGCAGAGGCATACAGAGCGTTTGCAGTAGAGGATGCGCAAAAGACAATTGCAGATCTTGATTTTGTTCTGCAGATTGAGCCTGGTATCGTGGGGTTGCAGTTGATTGCACAAGCGCACTTCTGGAAGGGACGCGCCCACAGATCGCAGGGAGAATATGAACTGGCGTTGCTTCATATCTTGAAGGCGAAAGATGCAGCGTTGGAATTAAAGGCGCCTGAATTTGTTGCTTCGATGAAGATCCATGAAAGCTGGCTGCTGTTTCAAAAGGGCCAACGCCGAGATGCACTCAGATTGCTCGATGAAGCAGAGGTGGAACTCGCGACAACTGAGCACGATCTGGCTTTGGGCAATCTTGAATCTGCAAGAGGACGGTTTGTACGGCGGTCGGGAGAGTACGCGAAGGCGGTAGAGCATTTTGGGCGGTCGGTGGCGATCTACTCACGCCGTTTCTCCGATCATCCGAATCTGGCGCGTGCACTCGTCAATATGGCGTATGTCAAGCGAATGATCGCGCTCGATCTGCGCGAGAGGATTGGTGAAGCCCGTGCCACGGCTGCGCAGCACAATCGGTGCCGCGAAATATGCCAGGAAGGACTGGAGCTGTTGAAGTTGGCCGGTAGCATCTACTCACGGCGAAATCATATGACTGGGCAGGGATCGGTGTTTGTGAACGCCAGCTATCTCCACCTCGATTGCGGCGATATCGATCTGGCGGAAGACGAGGCAGAGAAGGCCTATCTATTAGGCGAGCAGAGGCAGGACCATATTCTCATGGCGCGAGCGCGGACGCTACAGTCGATTCTTCATCACGAACGTGCAGAAGAACAGATCGGCGACTCGACAGATACAGCAAAGCACGCAGCTCTTGCGAAGTCCTGCTCAGAGAACGCTATCGAGATCGCCAGGATGACGCAAAATAAGCGGCTTCTGGCTGGAGCTTATATCGCGCGCAGCAGAACGGCCGCGGGCGACTTTTTCCGGGACTGGGAGACGGCAAAACAGTTTGCGGCGCTAGCAGGCGAGTTGTTGAGCAAAGACGATCGAGACCATCTTTCAAAAGAGTTGAGTCATTTGAAGGGTGTGATTCTGCGGGCGACGGGAATACACGATCAGCTGCGCTCATGGTCTGAGGGGGTAATTCACGATAAGACCTTTCAACAGGTAGAGGAAGAGTTTGCGGAAATCGTAATTCCAAAGGTGTGGCAGCGCGAAGGCAGGAAGATCTCACGCGTCGCGCAGAAATTGTCGATCTCGCCTAAAAAGGTGAGGCGCGTGTTACGTAATGTCAACTTGCTTGAAGAGAGGGAGTAGAACTAAGTGCTATCGGTCTTGCGCGGCGAGATATCGTGTTTCTTGCGGATCTCGATCACAGAGGCTAACGCTTAGACAAACAGCTTAGACTCTTGATTGGATCGAACCGGAAAGCATGCTCGGCGGGCAGTTTTACTTTTCCAGGCACGTCGCGGCGCCCAACGAGGGGCCGGCTCGCCACTCTTCCGAAGTCCTAAACGTACAAGTCATCCGCTCAAAACTATTCCGTCATTCCGGCATTACCGTGGCCTTCAAGACCACGGTTGAGGTATTCACCAGGGCTGGCCCCGACAACTCGCTTGAACGTGCTGAGCCCCGGGCCGATCGCCACATCGAATCGCTAGTGGATGGCGCTTTATGGGATTAGATACAGTCCAACTAAATGGTCTTACCAGCGCTCTGAAGGGCATTGGATACAAGGAACCATCTTGGTCCGGGTTGCGAACGCAGTTCGCGGGTACCCTGAACGACCTAGGTTTGTTCAGTGATGAAGCGGCAGCTTTTCAATTTGCGGAAGCACGAGGGCTAGAGGTTCCGTTACACGCGCCGTTCGATGTCGTCGGGATCTTGGTTCACGATACAGCTGTCAGGTAGTGGTGCGCCACGATGACGGACGCGAGCGGCACGGCGAACTATACCTACGACAGTCTGGATCGGCTGACGGCGAAGGCGACTCCTGTCAACAGCCCCTTACCATGCCTCGCCAAGGCGTTATAATGGACAAAACGAGCGGGAGTAGCTCAATGGTAGAGTAGCGGCTTCCCAAGCCGTTGGTTGCGGGTTCGATCCCCGTCTCCCGCTCCATTTCTTCCAAAATTATTTCAGCGCGGTGGCCTCGAACTTTGCGAGCGTTCGTCCGCGCTTGCCATACATCTCCAGATGTTTTCCTGCGATCTTCCATGTCTTGACCCTGTTCAGGGCCACGACAAAAGCTTGTTCTGTATCCATGCCGTGCAGGCAGGCCATCATGGTGCTGGCGACACCGCTGAAGTGCATGGTGTTTCCTTCGACCGTATAGCCTCCCATCAGGCGATTGCAGCCGCCTGACCCCGAGACCCTTTTGTCCTCGGTGCGAAAAACGAGATGGGCCTCCTGTTGCCGATCGGCCGTGGCAACAGGTTTTCCGTTCAGTTCAATCAACTTCCAGTAAGTCTCGCGCAATGGCTCGTCGCCTGGCGCTGCCGTCTGCGCTGCATGTGCCGAGGTAGAGGACACTTGTTGCAGCAGCATCATGGAGATCTCACTGCCGTGGCCCTGCGTCAGCACTTGATAGCGTTGCGTGCTTGTAAATAGCAGTCGACCGTTTTCCGTGATGCGCGCTCTTACGGCGTAGGTGTGGCTGGTGATGATCTTCTCCGGTTCATAGGCGATGGAAAAGTGAAATGGCGGGTTGCCGGGGTTCTCGACTCGTGTTGTGCCAATGGCCTGTGCAGAGGCATCGGCGCGTGAGACGTCCTCCAGCGTCGCTTCGAAGACCGCGCCCGAGGGAAGCGCCATCCTTTCGCGATAGGTTGCGGTACCCGTAACCGTCAACGGAGCCTGGCCGAATGCCGTCAGCGTGAGGACCAGCAGGGAAACGGCGCCGATTGTTCCAAGTCTTCTCAACATCGCACCTCATCTGTACTACGATGCGTTATCTCTTGTGCAAAAGCGAAACGCCCGCGTTCTGTAGGACGAGGGCGTTTCGCTTTTCAGTCTCTACCGGACTCAGCGGCCGGCCGGGTTGTTCTTCTGCGCCAGCTTCAAGTGCTCCTGAAGCGTCTGGGCCTCAGGAATGAAGGTGATTGCCTTGGCAATCTGCGGGTCCCACTCGGCGCGGACCTTCAGGCCTTCCAGTTGGCCGAACTGCGAGGTAAACAGCTCGCTCTTGATGCTGGTCTTGATCCAGTCCTGGACGCCTGCGATGTCCTGGTCCGTATAGTCGATGTTCTGCGACTTCAGAAAGGCTTTGAACTCCTGCAACACGGCGTCGTCTACGACAAAGTCCTTCGGCACGGAGCCATGCGTCGCAAAGTAGTGCTTGCTGAAGTTGAAGAACGCATACTTGATCACCAGCGAGTCCTGAAAGCGGTTCGACTTCAGGTTGTCGATCTTCTCGTCGGGTGTGATGCCGCCGCCGCCGTAGACCGTGCGTCCGGAGTCGGTCAGCTTGACCTCGAGGTTGGACTTGTCCTTGGGCTGCGTCGCCGAATCGCGCACATAGTAGTAGTCGTACAGCGAAACGTTGTTGTAATTGCGCTGAATCAGACGGCCCGAGGGCGTGTAGTAGTGGTACGTCGTCAGGGCCAGGCCGGTGTTCTCGGTGATCTGGAAAACCGTCTGTACCAGTCCCTTGCCGAAGGTAGTCTCGCCGACGATCAGCGCGCGGTCATGGTCCTGCAATGCGCCGGAGACGATCTCCGCAGCCGAGGCCGTGTTACGGTTCACCAGTACCACGATCGGGTACTTCGTGTCGGAGCCATGCGACGCGCGATAGACCTGGTCGGGGAAGGCGCGTCCGCGCTGCGAGACGACGATCTGTCCCTTCTGCAAAAACTTGTCGGACATGTTGACGGCCTCGTTCAACAGGCCTCCCGGATTGCCACGGAGGTCGATCACCAATCCGTTGATGTCACCGAACTTCTCCAGCGCATCGCCCACTTCGCGGCTGGTCGTCTCCATAAAGCTCGAGACGTGCATGTAGCCGATGCCGGGCCTGATCAGGAAGGCCAGATCGACAGAGGGGCGCGAGACCTCGTCGCGCGTCAGGTCGAACTCCAGCGACTTCGCCGAACCTTCGCGGCCCATCGTCACCTGGACGTGCGTATTGCGGGGGCCTTTCAGCATCGATGCTACTGCGGCCGAATCCATGCCCTCAGTGCTCTTGCCGTCGACCGACAGGATCACATCGCCTGGCCGAACCCCAGCCTTGTAAGCGGGGGTCCCTTCAAACGGATACAGCACGACGATCTTGATTCCGCCCTTGGCCGTCGGGTCGGGTTGCGGTTGAATCGTCATGCCCACGCCGTAGTAGCGGCCATGCTGGTCCTCGCGCATCTGCGCATAGGCCTTGGGGTCGTAGAAGCTGGAGTGCGGATCGAGGACATGCAGCATCCCGGGAATCGCGCCGTCGTAGATGGCCTTGTCCGTCTTATCGGTGGTCATCTTGTCGGCGTAGTTCTGCTCGACCAGCGAGTACACATTGGTGAAGTTGTGAAGGCTGTCGCGCAGCGTCGATTCGTCGCTGGCCGACTGGGCCGCGACTCTCTGGTTGATGAAGGAGCCGGCAACGGCACAACTGGCCAGAAAGACGGTGACGGAGAAGAGTGCACGGCGTGTGCGGGGAGCCATCGATTCGCTTACCTCGAAGAAGCAGAACTGTAGCGCGTAAACCGCGCAGGACCGGCTGCGATCCGCGCCCTCTATTAACTATAGACGCGTCCTGCTTTTGGACGGAGTATAGCACCGGCAGGTAAGCCGGTTATCCGGGACCGAGGTGGGATTCGCATCCCGGCCTCAGGACATTTAGAATGTTGTGACGGATACCGTCCGCAGATGCGGCCGAGTCCAACCGGCAGGGTACGATTCAGGGTACGGCCCACGGCCGCCGGCAGCAGTGGAATCCTGTAAAGATACGAGTGACGATGACCTTTAGAATTTCGCAGTTCAGGGCAGTGCGCGGGCTTGGCCTGCTGGCATTGCCGGTAGCAGTTCTGGCGCAGGCCCCCCGGTACCAAAGCCCGCTGTCTGTCCCGAATGCCCCGCAGCAGCAACAAGTTAGCTTGCCTACACCGGCGGCGATCACGCCCAACGGGGTCGTGGTGGAAGACGTCATCGTGAGGGTCAACGATCAGATCATCAACCGCTCCGACCTCGAACGCTCGGTCCAGCAGCTTGCAGTGGAAAACCAGCAGAATCAGGCAACTCCGCAGGAGGCCGCGGATCGACAGAAGAACCTTCTGCGCGACATGATCGACCAGCAACTGCTGCTCTCGCGCGCCAAGGAGATGGGCCTGAATGGCGATGCGGAGGTGATCCGCCGCCTGGACGAGATTCGCAAGCAGAACCATCTCGAGTCGATGGAAGACCTCGAAAAGGCCGCCCGGCAGCAGGGCGTGTCGTTTGAAGACTTTAAAGCAAATATCAAAAACGGCATTCTGACGCAGCAGGTGGTGCGCGAAGAGGTTGGCCGCCATCTGCAACCAACCCGGGGGCAGGAGCAGGCATATTACGACGCGCACAAGCAGGAGTTCGCCCAACCCGAGCAGGTACATTTGAGCGAGATTCTTGTTCCCACTCCCGCCGACGCTACAGATGCAGTGGTTGCCCAGGCGCAGGCGAAGGCGGAAGATATCGCCGCCAAGCTCAAGGCCGGTGCAAAGTTCGACGATACGGCGAAGACCTATTCCGGCGGTCCGACGGCCTCGCAGGGTGGCGACCTCGGACTCTTCAAGCGCGGCGCTCTTGCCAAGGTTCTCGAAGACCAGACCTTCTCGCTCCCCGCCGGCGGAGTCACAGCGCCCATCCGCACCCGCCAGGGATTTGTCATCCTCAAGGTCACAGAGCATCAGGAGGCTGGCATTCCTGCTCTCAAGGACATCGAGCCGCAGATTCAGGAAGGTGTGTACATGCAGGCCATGCAGCCAGCTTTGCGCGCCTACCTGACCAAGCTGCGTGAAGAGGCTTACATCGACATCAAACCGGGGTATGTAGACTCGGGCGCAAGCCCACGTCAGACCAAACCGGTCTTCAGCGCCTATGCTCCTCCGACTCCGAAGAAGAAGGTTGTGCAGCAGAAGCAGCGCTTCGATCGTGGCGGCCGCTTCTCGTCCGTGAGCAAAAATGCCGGACCTGTGGCAGCCCCGGCAGCTTCAGCCGCGGCGCCTGCTGCTACAGCGGCCGCACCCGCTGACGTTGTATCGACGTCGCCGGCGGCTCAGACGGCGAAAAAGGTTTCTTCGTCGAAGCCGTCCAAACCGAAGAAGATCAAGCGTGAGAAGGTCCGCTTCGGACAGGCTCCGCGCAACGCGCTTCCTCCCGGCCCGCAGGAGACAGCCGTCGGCGCCGGTGCGGGCGAGGCATCTTCTACGCAGACCGCTATCGGCGACGCGGGCAGCGCCATCGCCCCCGGCACGGCGATGGCCCCGACGGAGAGCACGACGCAGGTTCTGGGAGCATCGATCGACGCCGATCCGCTGGCGCCCAAGCCCACCGTGACCGGCAAGACCCGCTTCAGCGATCGCGCGAAGACGATGGCAGCCGAGAAGACCGCGAAGAAGGAGGCCGTGGTCAAGCAGAAGGCCGCGTTCACGCCTGCTCCCGCCACGGCGCAGGAGAAGGCAGACCAGAGCGCCCAGGCTACGCCGCTCGGACTCAACGGCGACACGGCCACGAAGAAGAAGAAAAAGAGAGCGAAGGGCGCTCCCAAAGAGAGGCTGCAGGACAAACAGGCAGCTCCTCCCCCAGCCCCGGCTCCCGCTCCCGAGCCAACCGTAAACCCCTCGCTCGGCGCTACCCCGGCAGGCGTCACCCCCACGCCGATTCCTCCTTCACAAGCTCCCGCAGCGCAGCCGAAATAAGTAAGCAAGTTAGAGCGGTAACGAAGACGCGAGAGGAAAGTCTCTCGCGTCTTCGTTTTCCCTGAAGCTCAAGCCACCTAAAAACTCAATCACCACAGGCGTCATTCTTACCCTCGAGCGAAGCGAAGGGGAAGAATCCCCGTATTTGCATCCTCGTTCATAAATGCGGCGTGTTTTCATCGCCCGCAATGCGCCACGGTACGAACCCCCGCAGGAGTTATTCTTGTCCTGATGAAAGACTTCTTTATTGCGGATGCCGCGCGCTTCGACAACTGCGCCGTTACCTCGTACTTCGTTCTCTCCTCGTTCCAGCTACGCGAACGCCGTGACGGAGGCCAGTTCCTCAAGGCCGTACTCACCGACAAGACCGGCTCGCTGCCTGCCGTCATGTGGGAGGACTTCGCCGATTCGATCGCCTCATGCACCGAGGGCTGCTACGTCAAAGCGATGGGACAGGTCTCCCGCTACCAGAGCGGCTTCCAGATGTCGATCCAGAAGCTGCGACATGCCGCAGAGAGCGAGATCGATCCCGCCGACTATCTGCCAATAACCCACTTCGACATCGACGAGATGTGGGCCGAGCTGCGCGGCTACGTCTCGCGCTTTGCGAATGCCGATCTTCAGCGGCTCGTCTTCGCCTTTCTCGACGACCCCGGCATTGCCGCCGCCTACCGCGTCGCTCCCGCCGCCAAGATGCTGCACCACGCCTGGATCGGCGGTCTGCTGGAGCACGTCCTCACCCTCGTTCGCGTCTGCCTGGCCAACGCGCCGTTTTATCCCGAGGTAGACCCCGACCTGCTCGTTACGGGAGCGATCCTCCACGACATCGGCAAGATCCGCGAGCTGCACTGGAAGTCCAGCTTCGGTTACACGCTCGAAGGCCAACTCATCGGCCACATCTCAATTGCACAGGGCATGTTGACCGAGAAGGTCCGCACACTCGAGCCCTTCCCGGACAAACTGCGCATCCTGGTCGAGCACATGATCCTCTCGCACCACGGCAAGTACGAGTTCGGTTCGCCCAAGCTGCCCATGACGCCCGAGGCGCTGCTGCTCAACACGCTCGACGATCTTGAGGCCAAGATGCAGACCCTTCGCAACGCCTTCGCCGCTGCAGAGTCGCAGGGCAAAGGCCCCGGCGAGACTACCGACTGGGTCCGCTCGATGGAGCGCCCGCTCTTCAACTCGCGGGCCTACCTGAATGAGGGAAGCAGGGAAGAGGTCAAGCAGGAAGAGCCGCTCGACCTGTCGAGGTCATAGAGTTCTCCATTGCTATACTCCTCCGTGCAGTTTCAGGTGCAGTTCGTCACGAACTGGAAGAGGAGCGGCAAATGGAGATTCGGACCACCCTGGCAGTAGCATCGTTGTTGTTGAGCGCCGTCGTCGCGGGCGCGCAGATTCCCTCGTGGATGCCCGACCCGACCCAGCAGCAGACCTACACAATGCATCGCTCCTCGAGCCGCGAGTCCACCGGAGCCAACGCCGACTACCGCACGCTGACGCCCGGCCAGACGCTGCCCATCCTCGATGTCGACGGCCCCGGCTTGATCTCGCACATGTGGTTCACCATCAACGCTCCCGAGCCGTACCACCTCAAACGCATCGTCATGCGCATCTACTGGGACGGCGAGCAGTCTCCGAGCGTTGAAGCCCCCATCGGCGACTTCTTCGGCCTCGGCAACGGCGCGTACTTCGGCTGGCAGTCTGCGGTACTCAGCGCGGGGAACGACAGATCGCTCAACTGCTGGTTCCCCATGCCCTATGCGAAACACGCCCGCGTTACCATCACCAACGAAGGCAAGATGCCGGTCAACAGTCTCTACTGGAACATCGACTATCGCCAGGACACAAAGCCCCTGCCTGCGGGAACGCTCTACTTCCACGCCGACTACCGCCAGGCCTACCCCAACCACGGCTGGGCAAAGAACTTTTACTCCAACGGCGACCCCGAGGTGAACTACCGCCGCAACCTCGACGGCAAGGACAACTACGTCTGGTTCGAGGCCCAGGGCCACGGTCAGTTCGTCGGCGTCACCATGTCGGTCTTCCAGAACCAGGACGGATGGTGGGGCGAGGGCAACGACATGTTCTTCATCGACGGAGACACCGCGCCCACGACCGTCGGCACCGGCTCTGAGGACTACTTCCTCGGCGCGTGGGACTTCGGCGGTTCGGCCCAGTTCGCGCTGCACGGCTCGCCCGTCGTGGGGCAGGAGCTCGCCGGCTCGCGCTCCAGCGTCTACCGCTTCCACCTCGATTCGCCCATTCCCTTCAAGAAGTCCATGCGCGCCACCATCGAGCACGGTCACGCCAACTCGCGCTCCGACAACTATTCGTCCGTCGCCTACTGGTACCAGGTCGAGCCCCATCAGCCCTTCCCGGCGCTGCCCGAGATGAGCGACCGCATCCCTACACTCCAGTTCGTCGGCGGCCCCGGCAACTCCAAAGAACCCTACGTCCCCGGCGCCCCGCAGCCGCGTTAAGGCCCACCGGGGCGATCACCCCGTCATTCTGAGCCGTAGGCGAAGAATCCCTGTATTTTCTCGAAGCCGCACCGATCTTCGATCTCGGGAAGCGCTTCATCAAGGCAAAGCCATCATAGATGTGACCCGCGCTCAGGCATTAGAATTGAAAGAGACATGTTACGTTTTTCAACTGCAGGTGAGAGCCACGGCGAGAGCCTCGTCGCCCTGGTCAGCGGTCTTCCGGCCGGAGTTCCGGTCGATCAGGAGTTCATCAGCCGCGAGCTCTGGCGCCGCCAGAAGGGCTACGGCCGCGGCGGACGCATGCGCATCGAGCGCGACGCCGCGCACATCCTCTCCGGCGTGCGCCACGGCAAGACCATCGGCTCGCCCATTGCGATGACCATCGCCAACAACGACTGGAAGAACTGGACCGAGATCCTTCCCGTCGAAGAGGGCGACCCGGCCAAGCACAAGGCGGTCGCCTCGCCGCGCCCCGGCCACGCCGACCTTGCCGGGGCCCTGAAGTACAACTTCTCTGACGCGCGTTATGTGCTCGAAAGAGCCAGCGCCCGCGAGTCTGCGGCTCGCGTCGCCTCGGGTGCACTCGCGAAGTTGCTTCTCCGCGCCCTCGGCATCGAAGTTCTCTCGCACGTCATCCGCGTCGGCAAGGCCGAGCTCTCCCGTCCCGCGAAGTGGAATGAGATCGTCACCCTCGCGCAGAAGGACGAGGTCCTCCTCAACTGCGTCAACCCCGAGGACGAAGCCCGTATGAAGGCCGAGGTCGACGCCGTCCTGCGCACCGGCGACACCGTCGGCGGCGTCTTCGAGGTCGTCGTTCACGGCCTGCCTCCCGGCATCGGCACACACGTCAACTGGGACGAGCGCCTCGACGGCCTCCTCGCCCAGGCCGTCATGAGCCTCCAGGCGGTCAAGGCAGTCGAGATCGGCCGCGGAGTCACAGCCGCCGAATCCTTCGGCTCCACGGTTCACGATGCGATCGGCTACGAGGCGAGCGATGAGGCCTTCACGAAGTTCTCGCGCGAGCACAACAACGCCGGCGGCCTCGAGGGCGGCATCTCCAACGGTGAAGACGTTGTCGTTCGCGGCTACCTGAAGCCCATCTCGACCCTGCGCCGCCCGCTTGGCTCCGTCAGCTTCGAGACGCGCGAGCCGGTGAAGGCCGCCTACGAGCGCTCCGACGTCTGCGTGGTGCCCGCCGCAGGCGTTGCCGCAGAGGCGATGGTCGCGCTCTGCGTCGCACGTCTCGTGATCGAAAAGTTCGGCGGCGACTCGCTCACCGAACTCGAGCGCAACTACAAGGGCTATCTCGAACAGATAAGAGCATTCTGACGTGGCAAAGAAGATAAAGATTCATGAGATCGTGAAGTACCCCGACCCCGTGCTGGCAAAGCGCGGCGATCCGGTCACCGTCTTCGACGACAAGCTGAAGACGCTGGTCGAAGAGATGTTCGAGTCGATGTACGCGGCGCAGGGAATCGGCCTCGCCGCGCCGCAGATCGGCCTGTCGCAGCGCCTCACCGTCATCGACGTCAGCTTCAAGAAGAACCCCGAAGAGAAGATCGTCCTCATCAACCCGGAGGTCATCCACCGCGAAGGCGAGCAGTACGAAGAAGAGGGCTGCCTCTCGCTCCCCGACATTCGCGACAAGGTCAAACGCGCGGCCAGGGTCAGGGTCCGCGCGCAAAACGCCGACGGCGAGTGGTTCGAGATCGAAGGCGAAGAACTCCTCTCCCGCGCCTTTCAGCACGAGATCGACCACCTCGACGGAGTCCTTTTCATCGACCGCCTCAGCCGCCTCAAAAAAGACCTCACCATCCGCAAGATCAAAAAGCTGATCAAAAACGGTGAGTGGTAGACCCAAAACTCTTCCGGCGTCATTCCGGCCCTGAACGAAGCCGAAGAGGAAGAATCCCCGTATTTCACCAGTAGCGCCACAAATGTTCGGGTGTCCCATCCATGCCGCAGGCATGGGTGGGAATGAACCCCTGCACATAGCCGGGTGCCCATCTTCGCGACGGCCTTATCGTCGCAAAGGTGGGCGTTCGCGCGGAGGCGCGAACCCTCTTCCGGCAGACCGGCTACCATAAAGATGAATGAAACTTGTCTTCTGCGGAACTCCGCAATTCGCCGTCCCTACCCTCGATGCCGTCATCGCCGCCGGCCATCAGGTTGCGCTCGTGCTCACCCAGCCCGACCGCCCCGCCGGCCGTGATCAGAAGCTGCAAGCTCCTCCCGTGAAGCAGACCGCACTGGCGCACGCCATTCCAGTCATGCAGCCGGAGAAGATTAAGAACAACGCCGAGCTTCGCGCCGAGCTTGAGTCCATCGCGCCCGACGCCATCCTCGTCGTTGCCTACGGCCGCATCATCCCGCAGTGGATGCTCGACCTGCCGCGCCACGGCAACATCAACCTGCACGGCTCCCTTCTGCCGAAGTATCGCGGGGCCGCGCCCATCCAATGGGCGGTCGCCAATGGGGAGGCCATCACCGGCGTCACCACCATGCGCCTCGACGCCGGTCTCGACACCGGCCCCATGCTGCTCGCGCAAGTCGTTCCCGTTGGCGAAGAGGAGACCGCCGCCGACGTCTACGAGAACCTCGCCGAGGTTGGCGCGCCGCTGATGATCGAGACCCTTCGCCGCCTCGAAGCGGGCGAACTCTTCCCCGAGTCGCAGGACCACACCCTCGCCACCCACGCGCCCATCCTCACCCGCGACGACGGGCGTATCGACTTCGATCGCACCGCGCGCGAGATCCACAACCGCTGGCGTGGATTCCAGCCCTGGCCCGGAGCCTTCACCTCGCTGCGCGGCAAGAAGCTGATCGTCCACCGCCTGCATCCCGTCGAGCACCACGCGCCTCTCGCATCCGGCACAATCCATCTTCACGAAGGCCGCCTGCTCGTCGGTTGCGGCTCATCGAGCGTCATCGAACTCGACGAAGTGCAGCTTGAAGGCAAGCGCCGCATGTCGGTGGCGGAGTTGCTGCGCGGCTTCCAGATCAACTCCGGCGAGCGCCTAGGAGGCTAGACGATCTTGCCCAAGCCTGCTCACAAACCTGCTTCCACGGCAAAGCCAATCTCTCCCGCGCGCGTTGCCGCGTTCGAGATACTCACTCTCATCGCGGCCAACAAAGGCAACAGCGACGACCTGCTGCACTCAGCACATACCGCAAAGCTCTCCGCCGAAGACCGCAACCTCGCCACGACACTGGTGATGGGTGCGTTGCGCTGGCAGATCTCACTTGACGCCCGCATCCAGCCGCTTTTGCAGCGCCCCGACCAGCGCCTCGCCGAACCCGTCGCCATCGCGCTGCGTCTCGGCGCCTTCCAGCTTCTTCACCTCGACCGCATCCCCGCGCACGCTGCCCTCAACGAGAGCGTTGAGCTCACCCGCGCCAGCGGCAACCCCCACGCTGCCGGGATGGCCAACGCCATCCTTCGTAAGCTCTCTTCCGCGAAGCCACAAGGGAAACCGCTTCACGAATCGACGGCAGCCTTCGCGCAGCGCCTTGCTCATCCGCAGTGGCTCGTCGAGCGCTGGGTCGCGCACTACGGACGTTCCGTCGCAATCAAACTATGCGAAGCAGGCCAGGCCGAACCCGCCGCGCCGCCGCTCTTTACCGCAGAGTCTGCCGCATTGCCTCATATCGACGACGGCTCGCGCCTCGTCGCCGAGCTTGCCGTCGCTTCCTCTCCGCGCGCCGTCCGCGTTTGGGACGCCTGCGCCGCGCCCGGCGGCAAGACGCTCGTCCTCGCCCTCCGCCTCACCAACGCGCAGATTCTGGCAACCGACGTCAGTCCGCGTCGTCTCGCGGCCATGCAAGCGCGCTTCGAGCAGTCAGCCGCGAACATCCGTACCGAGCAGGCAGACGCCACGCAGCCTCCACCTGACCTCAACAATTTCGACCTCATCCTCTGCGACGTGCCCTGCACCGGAACCGGAACCCTTGCGCGCAATCCCGAGATCCGCCATCGCCTCACCCCCGCCGAGATCGCGCGCCAGGCCACTCGCCAGCAGAAGATCCTCCGCGCCGCACTCTCGCGTCTCGCCCCCGGAGGCCGCCTGCTCTACTCCACCTGCTCGCTTGAGCCTGAGGAGTGCGAACAGGTTGTCGAAGCCGTCGCCCCAAAGCACAAAGACATCCGCACGCTTCCTCTCGCGCCGCTCCTGAACGGACTCTACACCTCGGGCTTACTTACGCAGGCGCTGCCAAATGCAATCCGCGGCAACTATCTCCGCACACTGCCCGGCACACATCCCGGCGACGGATTCTTCGCCGCATTATTCGAACGACAGCGGAACTAACGGCACAGCGTCACAATCATGCCATCCTGAGTGAAGCGTAGCGAAGTCGAAGGACCTGTATTTCTGCGCGCGTCTCACAGGTGCATTCTGGGAGAAACTCAGTGCATCACGGAGAGCCGCACCTGGTCGCCGCGAAATACTTTGTGCCCCGCCAGCGGACTCTGCGCGGCCACAATGCCCGGGGTCAGTGGAGCCAATACGGCGGGCTTTGCGATTGAAGCAGGATTTGCTGCGGAAGCCGCGGCGGGCGCGGGCGATGCGGGCGTCGCTGCCGGAGTTACATCTTCCGCGCTCACAATCTTCAGGCCAGCCGCACCTGTGCGAGCAAACGCTCCAGCCACCGGCAAACCAACCAGCGACGGCATCACAAACGCCTCAGCCCCCGCGTCCTCCGGCTGGCTCAGCAACACGCTCACGCGCGGCCGGTCGATCCCCTGCGCATTCGGCGGAGGAGTCTGCGCAACCACAACGCCCGCCGGTCCCGGTGCCGCGATATGACCCACCGTGCCAAGCTCCAGCCCCAGTCGGCGCAGGTTGATCGCGACCGAGCGTTCGCCCTGTCCCGTCAGGTCGGGAATCGAAACCTGTTGCGCACCCAGGCTCTCCGTTATCCTCACAGGCCACTGCCTGCGAACCGTCGTGCCCGGAGCAGGGAACTGCGCCAGCACCTGTCCCGACGGCGTGTTGGGAGAGTAGAACTTGTTTTCGAGTTGCAACCGCAGACCCATCGAGCTTGCCTTGCGGCTGGCCTCCGAGATCGTCATGCGCGACAGATCGGGTACCTTCACCTCGCGCCCATGGATGGCCAGACGCATCGCAAGAAAAGCCGAGATCATCGCGACAGCGACCATCGCCATCGCTCCGAGCACCAGGTTGAAGAAGCGCCGCATCGCTCGCCACTTCACAATCCGTATACGTACCATCATCGCCTGTTGTCCGTCTCCGGCTCCGGATGGATCAGCAGGCGATCCACCTCCGGTGCTTCCAGCTTAAACGCTCCTTCGAGCGCCGTGATGACTTCGTGCACCTTCGCCATCGGCAGGTCGTCACGCATGGTGCAGTGGCAGCTTACCTTCAGGTGCGATCCAATGCGGGTTACCATCACATCGTGAGTATCGAGTATCTCCGGAAACGCCTCCGCAACCTTTCTCAGGCGAATCTCCAACTGACGGTCCTGTTCCTGCGACTCCGGCTCTTCGATCGTTCCCGGTTCGCTCTCGATATGCGTAAGAATCGACGCCACCTGCGGCACCTCGCGCTGAATCTCTCCCTCCAATCGCGTCGCCATCTCGTGCGCCTGCTTCAGGGGCATCGTCTCTTTCACCTCAAGATGCTGCTCCACATGCAGCCCCCCGCCAAACTGCTGCACGGTCACATCGTGAAGCGTCAGGTTCAGCCTTTGCGCTACCGCACGAATCTTGTCATGAATACTCTCGGTCATCGGAGCCATCGGCACCGAATGAATCACTACGTCAGCGCCGGGAAGGTGGCGCTTCACAATCGCCGTCGCCTCCGATGAGATCTGTTCTGTCCGTTGAAACGTCAGGTTGCGAGCCAGCCCAAGCGTCAGGTCGGCGAAGTAACTCGAACCCGATCGACGCGTACGCAGGCGGTTGACCGCAACAACTCCGTCGATCGTCGCCAGCTCGCGCATCAGCTCAATCCGTGTCGCCTCGCGTGTCTCCGCTGGCGAGGCGTCGAGCAGAGCGTCGATCGTCTTTCGACCCAGCCCCCACACCACCCTCAGGATGATCGCCGATACGACCAGTGCGGCAATAGGGTCGGCCAGCTCAAGTCCCTGGATACTCCAACGCTTGCCCGCATATGAGGCAGCCAGCCCCATAAACACCGCCAGCGACGACCATATGTCCGTGCTGAAGTGGATCGCATCGGCCTCCAGCGCAAGGCTGGCATGTTCCGCGGCGATGCGATGCAGCTTTCGCGAGCGCGTAAAATCGACCGCAATCGAAAGCAGCAGTACCGCAAACGGCCAGACTGAGTATGTGAGCGTCAGTCGTTCGCGGAACGCGATGCGCTCAATCGCTTCCGTGACGATCCACACGCACGAGCCCAGCATCAGCACAGCTTCGACAAACGCCGACAGACTCTCCACCTTGCCGTGGCCGTAGTTGTGCGTATCGTCCGCAGGCCGGTCCGAGACTTGCACGGAGAACAGCGTGATGGCCGCCGCTATCAGGTCGACCGTCGAATGCGCCGCCTCCGACAACATGCCCAGCGACCCCGTCAGGACGCCAGTAAGAAATTTGAGAGCCGTAATCCCCAACGCCGCCAGCATGGAAAACAACGCCGCCGAACGCTTTTCTGCATGCGTATGCGATGCACTCTCACTGGCGGCCGTATAGCTCATCGAGCCTCAATCCTACATGGTGGACATGGTCATTGCACCCCGCATTTTGCGTCAAGCACAGATGTAACAAGGGTCTCGCAAACCTCTAACATTGTGTCATTCCGACCGGAGCGAAGCGCAGTGGAGAATCTGCTTCTCTACCGCTATGGTTTCGTCGCACGATAAAGCCCGGCCGCACCAAACGTATAGTCAGTCCAGGTAGCGTCTTTAAACCCCGCCGCGCGAATCAGCTCCAGCATGCGTGGCGGGCGAGGGAAGCGCTCCACCGAGGCCGGCAGATAGCGATAAGCGTCAGCATCCCCCGAGATCATGCCGCCAATCTTCGGCAGCACCTTCTTGAAGTATAGGTTGTACATCGCGCCCCGCAGCCCGTCTGGCTGGTTGCACTCCAGTATTCCGATCTGGCCGCCGGGCCGAAGCACTCGGAACAACTCTGCCAGACCTTCTTCATAATTTGCCAGGTTGCGAAACCCGAAGGCCGACATCACCAGGTCGAGCGAGCCGTCGGCGATCGGCAGATGCAACGCATCGGCTTCGACGGCGACGATATTGTGCGGAGCAAACTTCCCGGCTCCACGCACCAGCATCTCGTGCGAAAAATCCACCGCCAGTAGTGGAGCCTCGCTTCCAGTCACGGGACGATACTTCATCAACGCCAGCGCCATATCGCCCGTGCCGCAGCACAGATCCAGCACGCAAGCCTCAGGGCGCAGAAGCACATCGCGAAAACTCCGTGCCGTGCGCGCCCACCACCAGCGGTCGAGGCCCACCGAAAGCAGATGATTCAGCAGGTCGTATTTCGGCGCAATCGAATCGAACATCTGCTGCACGTTCGCAGCGGCGCTCGCCTCGGTCGTCGCTCCCACCGGCCGCGCTCCCGTCGAGACCTCGTGCTCCCGCTGCTGTTCCTGCGCCACGGCCATCACGCTCTCTTTTTCTTCTTCGCAGGTCGAGCCGTCGAAGCCGCTTGCGACCGCATCATCGCCAGCATCCACTCCGCTGCCTGAAGCATCTCGTCCTTCGTCACGTCGCGAACGATCTCCACCACGCCGATCTTCTTTGCCAGCACAAAGCTCAACGACCCGCTGCGGTTCTTCTTGTCGTTCGCCGTCAGCGCAACCAGCTTCTCTGCCGTCGCGCGAAATCCGCTCAGCGGCCCATAACGCAGGATCAGCGTGACGATGCGCTCCGCCTCGCGCTCCGGGATCATTCCACGCATCCATCCCAGCCGTGTCGCCGCGATGCTTCCCCAGCCCACGGCTTCACCGTGCAGCAGTTGTTTGTAGCCGGTCGCAGCCTCGATTGCGTGGCCCAGCGTGTGTCCGTAGTTCAGAATCATCCGCAGCCCGGACTCGCGCTCGTCCTTCGCCACCACGTCGGCCTTGACGCGAACGCTCGCAGTCACCACATGCGTCAGCGCCTTCACGTCGCCCTTCAGCACGGCGTCCGCATTGCGCTCGAGATAGCTGAACAGCTTCGCGTCGTAGATCACGCCGGCCTTGATCGATTCCTGCAAGCCCGCGCGAAGCTCCGCCGCTGGCAGCGTCGCCAGAACATCCGAGTCCACCAGCACGGCCAGCGGATGATGAAAGCTCCCGATCAGGTTCTTTCCCGCCGCAAGGTTCGTCCCCGTCTTGCCGCCGATCGACGAGTCCACCTGCGCCAGCAGCGTCGTCGGCACCTGCACATACGGCACGCCGCGCATGTAGATCGCCGCCAGGAAGCCCGTCATGTCGCCGACCACGCCGCCGCCAAACGCCACCAGCAGAGCATCGCGGTCTGCGCCCGCCTCGGCAAGCTGTTCGGCCAGCGACTCGATCGTCCGCATCCGCTTGTACGACTCTCCTGCCGGAATGAAGAGCACGGTCGGCTGCTCGCCCTTGCCAAACGAGGCCAGCACCTGCTTCCCCCACAGCCCCCATATCTCCGGCGAGGTCACGATGAACGTGCGATAGGGCTTGCCGCCCTTGAGCTTCTTCAACCGTGGGGCGAGCGTCTTCAACAGTCCTGACGCGATTGTGATGTCGTAGCTGGCGCTGGGCGTCTTCAGAGGAATCACGGGCACAATACCTTCATCCTATCGTTAACAACCTCGTTCGCTCCCCGAACAGGTATCCTCAAGAGTGAGGAGTCGTTGTGCCGATAGCCGAAGCATCTCCAGATCATCACGCCAGTGATCCCACATCGCAGCAGGTTGATTTTCTTGTTATTGGCGCAGGAATCGCCGGTCTCAGCGCGGCCATCCGGCTCGCCCGCGCAGGCTCCGTGCTCGTCGTCACCAAGGAAGAGCTCGCCGAATCGAACACCGCCTACGCGCAGGGCGGCATCGCCGTCGCCATGGGCGGCGACGAAGACGTCGCGCTCCACTACGAAGACACCCTTGCCGCAGGCGACGGACTCGTCAATCCCGAGGCCGCACACATCCTCGTCGAGCAGGGCCCGAAGCGCGTCGAAGAGTTGCTGAGCTGGGGCACTGCCTTCGATCGCGAGCACGGGGAGCTGATGCTGACGCGCGAAGGAGCGCACTCGCGCTCGCGCATCCTGCACGCCAACGGCGACGCGACTGGCCGTGAGATTGCCGTCTCGCTCCTGCGCCACGTTCGAGCCATCCCCAGCATCCGCCTCATGGAGTGGGCCACAGGCATCGATCTCCTGCTGTCTGTGGGTCGCGTCACCGGCGCAACGCTGCTCGACGGCGAAGGCGGCATCCTCGCCATCCACGCGCGCGCCACGCTTCTCGCCAGCGGCGGAGCAGGCCAGGTCTACTCCGACACCACCAATCCCGCCGTCGCCACCGGAGACGGCATCGCCATGGCCTGGCGCGCCGGAGCTGCCATCTCCGACATGGAGTTCTACCAGTTCCACCCCACCGCCTTCTCACAACCCGGCGCTCCCCGCTTCCTCATGAGCGAGGCGCTGCGCGGCGAGGGCGCATACCTCGTCAATGCAACGGGCGAGCGCTTCATGCAGCGCTATCATCCTCTGCTCGAGCTTGCGCCGCGCGACGTCGTCGCCCGCGCCATCACCATGGAGAGCATCGACGGCCCCGTCTACCTCGACATGCGCCACGTCGCCAAGGACCTGCACGCGCGCTTTCCCGGCATCTCGCAGTTTCTGGCGAAGTATCGCCTCGAGCTCAATCGCGACCTCATCCCCGTGCGCCCCGCTGCGCACTACCTCATGGGAGGCATCCTCACCGACGTTCACGGCCGCACCACGCTCCCCGGCCTCTACGCCGCTGGCGAGGCCGCCTGCACCGGCGTCCACGGGGCCAACCGCCTCGCCTCCAACTCGCTCCTCGACGGCCTCGTCTTCGGCGCGCTCACCGCCGACGCCATGACCTCCGACTCCTCCCGCCTGCCTTCGCTCAAACAGGCGCACGTGGAGCCGCCCTCCACGCACATCGAAGGCACCACGCTCGACGCCAACACCGAGCGCTGGATCGACGACCTGCGCGCCAATATGTGGAAGCACGCGGGCCTGCTGCGCGACGCCGCCGGTCTCGATACGATGAAGCGCGCGCTAGCTGCCCTCGCGGACACCATGCCGCGCGGGCTCACCCGACGCGCCATCGAGGCACGCAACCTGCACGACATCGCCTCCATCATCACCACATCGGCGCTCGCACGCCGCGAGAGCCGCGGCGCGCACTTCCGCAACGATTTCCCGCAGCACGATGCTGAAGCGCGCCACTCCGTGATGCAGGCGAACGACCTCAGGTTTCAGCCCTGATGCTGCTGGCTGCCGGAAGGTCGTTTCAGCAACGAGACGGCCACGGTGATTCCCAGCAGCGCCACCACCACCGCCAGTGAGGTCATCGGTTTGATCTCGTAGAAGTGCGCCGTCAGCATCTTGACCGCCGCAAACCCCAGCACGGCGGCCAGCCCATAGTGCAGGTACTGCAACCGCATCAGCAGGTGCGCCAGCAGGAAGTACAGCGACCGCAGCCCCATCACAGCCATGATGTTCGAGGTATACGCCAGGAACGGATGCCGCGTGATCGAGAGCACCGCCGGAATCGAGTCGATCGCAAACACCAGGTCCGTTACTTCGATCGCGATCAGCGTCAGAAAGAGCACCGTCATCATGCGTTGGCCCGCTTCGACGACGAAGAAGCTGTCCTGCCGCAGACTCACCGGACGAAGACGCGATATCCACTTCAACCAGCCTGGAATCTCTTCCTTCTTGTTCTCGTCTTCGGGAATGACCAGCTTGATCGCCGCGACGAGCAGCACAACCGCGAAAATATAGCTCACCCACTCGAACCGCGTCAGCAGCCCGATACCCGCGGCGATGAACGCGCCGCGCATCACAATCGCTCCCGCCACGCCCCAGAAGAGCACTTTCGGCTGATTCGGAGCGTCAATGCGGAAGACCTTGAACAACAATAGGAAGACGAACAGATTGTCGACCGAAAGCGCCTCTTCGATCGCATAGCCGGCCAGGTACTGTGTCGCTGAATCGCCGCCCATCGCCCGCAGTACGAACAGCGCAAACGCCAGCGCCGCTCCTACCCACAGGCAGGTCGCCGCAACCGAGGTGGAGTGGACAACCTTGTCCGCCCCATGCTTCCTCTGCTGCCAGCGTATGTAAGCGAACTCCAACGCCATCAGTACGAAGACGAAGAGGTGAAATCCTACCCAGTAGCTCGCAGGCGTGAAGTGTTGCATCTCTCAGGATGCTATCGCAACGGCAACATGTCCCGCAGCGTGCTCCCGCCGTGATGCAGAATCTTTAGGGAGCCTCTGTAAGTCCAGTTTTGTTGGTAATAACATACTTGACTGAGTAAAGGCTAAGAGATGGCTAAATCGACTCACAAACTATTGGAGAGATGTCTCTTTTGGCTCCTCTCCAAACGGGGAGGTAACGGTAAATCCCAAGAATTTAAGCATCTCCAATGTCCTTTGTGCGGGGCCACAAAACAGAACATTGGGAGGCCGAGCGGTCCTGCACTCTATCTGGGCCACGCCTGCTTCCCCAGAGAAAATCAAGTCACACCCATCGAAGACGCAATTGATAAAGATGTGTCCGTCTAGGATTACGGTTTCCTTTGGACCGAATGTCTTATTTTCGATTCGTGGCAAATCCGCTTCTGTCATTGCCTAAATCCCTTCCAGTAGCTCCGACAGGCTTTTCTCCAGCGCATCCGCAATCCGTTTTAGCGCCTCCAGCCCAATTTCTCGTTTTCCAACTTCGATTTCACAAATGTGGGTTTTGCTGAGTTCGGCATGAGCCGCTAAATCAATCTGCCTCCATCCGCGTTTCCGTCGAAGCGTCCTGATTCGATTGCCCAGCTTGACGCGGAGAGTGGTTGCCATCTCTCCATCGTCCGGTTATTCTGAGTCGCAAAGTTCAGGCATGCCTGAATCAACGAGCAGGGAGCGATGATGGCGGATACGCCGGATTGGAAGAAAAAAGCTAAAGCCGAGTACGAAAACGAAGAGGAGCGTATTAGGACCGACGTAAAGGCAGGATTCTATTTACATCTCTTTATCTTTGTATTTCTCGGTGTGGTTTTCGGAGCAATCTATGTCATCCGGTGGATGATTGTCAGAGATAACTTTCTGCCATCCAGTCACGATGCCGCATGGATGATTGCTATCGCAATCGGGGCGGTACCGTTTATTTATTTTACGGACAGACACGACAGAATAAGGGAAGTTCGTGAGCAACGTCTCATTCGGCTTGAAATGAAAATTGATGCCATGCTGGCCGAACAAGATGCGCTGCTGGCTAGATATGAAGAGCTACTGAGAGATGTCCGGCGCACGATGAGCGACACGGAGCTGCATATACGCGGCATCCTCTAATCTATTTTTAGGAATCCTCCAGCGCGGTGAATTCACGCTCCCATTTATTCACCGCCAGCACCGCAGCCAATTTGAAAAAATCATAAGTAACGAGTCCTAGAGCCTCTGATTTTGTGAACTCAAAGTGGCCTATTCTGTTCATAAACTCTGATTGGTGCGATACAGTAAGTCGCCAAAGATAACGACCCTCAATGCTCTCATCTTGGAATCCCGCGACCAATGCATCGGAAATCACCTCGTAGTGCATTTTTCTCGAACGAAACATAGCCCATCTCCCTTGTGCCAGGGATAAAGTAATTGGTCTATCTCGTGTGTCAATGCTAAAAAGCGCTTCCACAGGCAACCGTTCTAAGCTCATCTATACGGAGGCTGTCATGGATAACCGATATGGTCTTGATGCCGCTCTTGATGGGCTGGAATACGAATTGCGCTGGACACCCATTTCCTGCAGACCTGAAAGACGCCGACTTATGGAATACATCGCTTCGTTCAAAGCACAATTCAAATCGCTGACAGGTATGGAGTGGAAGCCGAATATCCTCCGATAAGATTCGATTCTTCTCTTTTACGAATACGACTTGCTGCTTACGCGGGAAAAGATTAGCTTTAAAAGGGTAGGGCGGGATGAGCTTTAGGCTCAACCCGCCCCGTTCGGATAAAACTCCCACCATGTCCCTCGTCGCCGCCCTCCTTCCCAGAGATTAGCGACTTGGGACTTTTTGCTTGGTTCCCGCTGCCACGGTGGGTGCTGTGGTGGCGGCGGGTCTTACCCTCCTGACAGAGTGAGCAATCATGCTTCTATCTCCCTTCTAACTGTATGAAGGATAAGGCGATGTTGTCAGGGAGTGTCCAGCAGGGAGATTCTGAAGCATAATGGGGAAATATAGGGGAGGAATAGGGGAGAAATGAGGGAAGTCATGCATACTTCGTCGGTCGCGGCTTCCCCATGATGTCTTCGGGAGTCTTGCCGCTGGTCAGGACGTGCTTGAAGGAACGATCCGCCTTCAGACCGTCCTTGGCTTCGCCGCCGATCCAGCGCGTCCACTCCCTGCGCGTCTGCCGTGCAGCCCAAATGATGTCAGCGATCTTTACGTCTGGGAACGTCGCTCGGTATGAGTCACGCAGCGATTGCCGTATTGCTTTGCGGCTGGCCCTCACGTCTTCATCGGACTCGGTCGGAGCAGGTGGCGGTGCCGGAACTGACGGCGCGGGGGTAACTTCGGCCATCTTTGCTTGCATCGCCAAAAACTCTGGAGACTGTTCCCACACGTACTTGCCAACCAGTGCTGAAAGAGTTTCCCTCAGACCAGCGACCATCTCATCGTGCGTCAACCCGTGATACTTGAGGCTTTCCGTGCTGCTCCCCTTATCTACTTCGTACACAGCATTGACGACTCTCGCCACGATCCGATCTGCGAGCCGCTTCAGCCAAGTCTCATAGCGAGCATCTTTGCGGACGGAACCATACTGCTGCACCTCTCTCGTAAACAAAACACTGGCGTACCACTGTAGTTGGTTCAGCAACTGCGCTGGCATTTTCGGAGGACGCGGTTTACCTGCTGGCGTCTCATGGGGAACCTGCATCCCGGATAGATTCCGGTAATGCTCCTGATCGACCTTGTACAGCATCAGGTCGATCTGATCGCACACAATTCGAGGTAGTGGAGGTCGCTCCCCGATTTCATCGGCCTCCTGTAGTCTGCACGCAGCAGCCGCTGCCATAATCAGCAGAGGTGACCCGGAAGTTATGTCGATTCCAGCAGCAGCGCGGGTGCTCTCTTTACTGATAGCCGCCAGTTTGCGCTCATGCTCCAGTTCTTCCTCTCGCTTCTGTCTGCGGAGAGCGGAGTCGCCAGAAATCTTGTCCTTGAGAAGAGCGTCCATTGGCTCAGGCCAATCTTGACTGCGCTGCTCATCGCTGGAATGCGGCACGATTACAGAGCCAATCAGCGTGAGGTCGGTGGTTTCCTGAATGCTTTCGATCGTCGGCATGAGGTGATAGCCAATGCCATCCCACGCTACATGCCATTTACCTGGCGATACGTTGATAATGGTTGTTGGCGGCAAGACGACTGCGATTGGTCCTTTCTTCGACGTCGCGCTGGTTCCCGGCCCGCCAAGACCATGCACATGTACCCTGCCGATACCGTCGGAGGTGCTTGCGGTAACAGACGCATAGATGGCAGCGCCCGGCGGGATGATCTGATCTGGCCGGGCGTTCCTTTGCTTTCTTGGAGTCTGCCTGCGCACACACACCCTTACTGCGGCGCTCCGAAGGGCATACGATGTGGATATCCAGCCACACGTCGAATGCCTCGGCCATGCGCCGGGCTTTCATTTTAGGTGAGCCAATTCTACGGGTTTACAATCGTGGAATGACAGTACCTTCCAAGAAGGCGTGGACTGATCCGGCCAAGAGGCCACCCAAAGCGGAGACGATGAACACGCCGGGGAACTTTGACCAGTTCAGGGAAGCAATGAGGACTTTGCTCAAGGCAAAGCCCGCAAAGAAGCCCGCTTCCCCCGGCCCGACTTCGGCTTCTTAGTTGTGCCTTTGCCGCGCCGTCAGTTCGGCATACATGAGACGCTTCCCGGTGATTTGGGACATTACTTGAATGAACCGTCCAGCATCGTTTGAGTCATCACGGTGGTTGAAGCGAAACACCTGCTCCGCAACATAGGAGTTGAGGTGTGCTGCATCCACGCTGACATATGTGCCGTGCAATCCTCGCTTGAGCAAGCTCCAAAAATTCTCGATTCCATTTGTGTGAACATGGCCGCGAACATACTCGTCTGCATGAACAATCACGTCATGGAGATAGTCTTGTTCCTTTGCGACAATGGTGTAGTTGGTGTGCTCATCGGTGATGAGGTGCGAACCGGCCATCACATTGTCCGCAAGCATCGGACGCATGTTGTGTAGTTTGCGATCCTCAATGACTCCAGCGCGCACCTTACCGCCGCGCTCCAGCATTCCCATGACGATGGACTTGTTGCCACCGCCCTGATACGACGCAGACTGTTTACGCTTGCTGCGGTGCATGTTCTTGACCTTGCCGCCCACAAACGTCTCGTCGGCCTCTACCGGCGCATTGATGCCGAGCTTTAAGCCCGTGTCCGTCATCGCGTGACGGATGCGGTGCAGGACGTGCCACGCTGCCTTTTGGGTGATTCCTAACGCCCTCGCTAGTTCGTAGCTGCTGATACCGTTCTTGCAATTCACCAAGAGCCATGCAGCGGGAAGCCACTTATCGAGTCCGATAGGGGAATCCTCAAAGATGGTTCCCACTTTGAGAGAGAACTTCCGCTTGGGATGTTTAGTGTTGCAGTTGTAGAGGTTCGCCTTTTCAAGGAACGTCACCTTCTCAGACCCGCAATAAGGGCAGCGGACAATTCCGTCATCCCAACGAACAGCGATCATAAACTCGCGGCAGTTCTTGGGATCGGAAAAGTGCTTGATGGCTTCGAGTAG
This sequence comes from Acidobacteriota bacterium, assembly GCA_018268895.1. Taxonomy (NCBI): domain Bacteria; kingdom Pseudomonadati; phylum Acidobacteriota; species Acidobacteriota bacterium. Next base: position 316,100 of record JAFDVP010000001.1, read on the forward strand.
TGTCTGAGGCATGTCCATACCTGTAAGATACACATCTGAGTTAGCTCAGTCAAGTATGTTATTACCGTTTTGTTAGGGGCACCCGTTCGACTGCGCTCAGGGCAGGCTCTTCAGCCGTGCCGCAAGTGGCTTGTCTGCAATGCGGCTTTAGCCGCTGAGGGAATGTTCGGATACTTATTCAGAACCTTCCATAGATTTTGAAGGGGCCCGTCAGACTTTGTGTGTGCCAGCCATCGGTTTGTTAGCCACAGACCATGCACCCGTATGCCAGAAGATTAGCGTGCGCCAAGCACCATCGAATACACGGCATAGACGCCCACAGCCAGCAATCCCCACAGGACCGACGAGAAGACCACTCCGCGAAGGATCTCCGCCACCTGATGTTTCTCCACAAAGCTCTCCTTGCGGTTCCACGAGAACTCGGGCTTTACCTCGTTGCTCCTGCTGCGCCAGCTCAACAATGTTGATGTCTGCATTCGACTTTGCCTCCAGTTATCCACAGCCTAGGCATGTCACTTCCACACTGCTATCCCACAAAAGAGGAACCCAGAGCTGATTGGATCGGCCCTGCCCTGACTTTGCCTTGTCATGCCGCAGCGTAGCTGAGGAACCTGTTTCTCCCTGAACCGTACCTGCACTATGTCCCTCTCTCATCGGCCACCCGGTACTTAACATGAGGCTCATCAGGTGTTTTTCGGTGACACATGGCCCGGCTCGGCGTAGCATATGGCCGCAACACAAGCTCTATTTTTGCGAAATGCCGAAAGGATGTCTCATGAAAACAATGCTTCGTCTCCTGGCAGTTGCCACCTCCCTGTCGTTCGCCCACGCCGCTCTGGCGCAGGCCCCGGCGGGCTCAACCGGACAATGTAAGGACGGATCCTATACCTCTTCGGCGAGCAAGAGCGGCGCCTGCCGCGGCCATCAGGGCGTCAAGGAATGGTACGCAGCCTCGGCTGCCAAGTCTGCGGCCGCCGCTCCCGCCGCTCCCGCAGCCAAGCCCGCTCCTGCACCGGCGCCCAAGGCGGCCACGGCTCCAGCAGTAACTCCCGCTCCCGCTGTAGCGGCCGCTCCCGCTGCCTCGGGCAAGATGTCGCCCTCGGCTCGCGCAGCTTCCATGACGCAGGCCCCCGGCGGTGGCGCTGGAATGGTCTGGGTCAACACCGAGTCCAAGGTCTATCACTGCCCAGGAACGACCTTCTACGGCAAGACCAAGCAGGGCAAGTACATGTCTGAAGCCGACGCCAAGGCCATGGGAGCCCACGCCGACCACAACCATCCCTGCACTAAATAGCTGTCAAGCCCTGAAATGGTGTAAGTATCGGATATCAATAGATTTATAAAGTGCCGATTCGATAACTGCCGCTTGATATCATTGAAAATGAGGCAGAGAAAGGCTTCCGGCTACCGGAGGCCTTTCTCCTTTGGCACTTGAAATGCCGCGGAAGTCCACCCATAACACGAATGGATAGAATACTTTGCGCAAGAATACGGGGGCTATCCCCCGAGCGCCTGGTCCAGGTCTGCGACAATGTCCTCCACGTCCTCGATGCCGACCGAGATTCTCATTAGTCCGTCGGTGATCCCCAGCTTCGCGCGTCCCTCGGCACCTACTGCCGCATGTGTCATCGTTGCCGGATGGCAGATGAGCGTCTCCACGCCGCCCAGCGACTCGGCCAGAAACCCAAGCTTGAGGCGTTTGGCAAAGGCGTTCGCCTTTGCCAGCGAGCCAAGCTCGATCGAGATCATCGACCCGAACCCGCTCTGCTGACGCTTTGCCAGCTCGTGCTGTGGGTGCTCCGCGAGTCCCGGATAGAAGACCTTCTTCACCGCCTTGTGGCCCTTGAGAAAGTCGGCGACGGCACGTCCGTTGGCATCGTGCTGCTTCATCCGCACCGCCAGCGTCTTCACGCCGCGCAGCAGCAGATAGCTTTCAAACGGAGACAGGATCCCGCCCGTGCACTTCTGCACAAACCGGAACCTCTCCGCCTGCTCCGGCCTCGTGCAGATCAAAACGCCGCCCAGCCCGTCCGAGTGGCCGTTGAGGAACTTCGTCGTCGAGTGCATCACAATGTCCGCGCCCAGCGCGATCGGCTGCTGCAGGTACGGCGACAGAAACGTGTTGTCGACGCTCAGCTCGACGCCCTTCGCGCGGCAGATATCGGCGACGGCGCGGATGTCGGTGATCGCCATCATCGGGTTGGTCGGCGTCTCGATGTGGACCAGCTTCGTCGCCGGTGTGATCGCCGCGGCCACGTTCGCGGCCACGCTGGTGTCCACGTAGGTGAACTTCAGGCCGTAGTTCGCCAGCACCTTGTCGAAGACGCGCTGCGTGCCGCCGTACACGTTGTCCGAGCAGACGACGTGATCGCCCGACTTCATCATCGTGCACATCGCCGTGATCGCCGCCATGCCCGAGCCGAAGACATGCGCGCTGGTCCCGCCCTCGAGCGAGCACAGGCTCTCCTCGAGCGCGTCGCGCGTCGGGTTCGTCAGCCGCGCGTACTCGTGACCCTTGTTCTTGCCGATCTCCTCCTGCTGATAGGTGGAGGTCAGAAAGATCGGCACGTTCACCGCCCCCGTCAGCCCCTCCGGGGCCTGGCCATCGTGAATCGCCCGCGTCGCAAAGCCTTTTTTCTTGTCCGTCATGAGGTCTCTCTTGGTATTTAGTTTGTCATTCCGAGCGAAGTCGAGGAACCTGCATTTCGCATCCCAGCCACAAAAGTTCGAGTGCCCCACCCTTCGCAATATGCGAAGGGTGGGAGTGAATACGACTCAATCCAGCAACCCCTTCGATAAATACCGCTCCGCCGAATCCGGAATCACCGTCACGACTCGCTTTCCCTGACCAAGCTCAGAGGCAATCTCAACCGCAGCGCAAACCACGGCTCCGGCGCTCGACCCCGCAAAGACGCCTGTCTCGGCAGCCAGCCGTTTTACCATCTCGAATGCGGGCGGATCCATCACGCGAATGATCCTGTCGCAGACGCTTGCGTCGAAGGTCGCCGGAATGAACGAGACGCCGATGCCTTCCACCTTGTGCGGCCCCGGCTCGCCCCCTTGCAGGATGCTGCCCTGGGGTTCGACGGCTACTGCGACGATGTCCGCGCGCTGCTTCTTGAGAAACCGTGCAACGCCGGTAAATGTTCCCGCCGACCCTACGCCGGAGACCCAGGCGTCGACGCGGCCTTCCATCTGCTCCCATAGCTCGACGGCGGTCGTCTGCTCGTGAAAATCCGGGTTAGCGGGGTTCTCAAACTGCAAGGCAGCAAAGGCCCCTTCAGTCTGCTCCTCGAAGGCAAGCGCGCGCCGGATCGCGCCCGACATTCCTTCGGCCTCCGGCGTGCGGACCACAGTCGCGCCGAGTCCACGCATCAGGATGCACTTCTCCTCGGCGAACCCCTCCGGCACGTAAAGCATGACCTTGTAGCCGCGGTTGACGCCGATCAACGCCAGCCCCACGCCGGTGTTTCCCGCCGTCGCCTCGACAATCGTCGAGCCGGGTTTGAGTTCGCCCCGCCGCTCGGCATCGAGAACGATCCCCAGCGCGGCGCGGTCCTTCACGCTTCCGCCGGGATTGAGATATTCGAGCTTCGCCCATATCTCCGCGCCGCCCTCGGGCTCCAGCGCCTTCAGGCGAAGTATCGGCGTCTGTCCTACAAGATCAAGAACTGTTTCAGACTTGCGCATCTTCAGGGCCTGCCACCCGCAGAGCCTGTGGGTTTGATGTTCGCCGCCGCATCTCCGTTCGCCGGGTTGTTGGCGATCTTCGGGTAGTAGCCGGTTCGCGTCCTTACCGAGAGCTTGCCCATGCTCTTTGCCTTGGCGTCGACGTGGATCTGGCGATAGCCGCCAAGCGTGGGCGACTTGGTCGAGTGATACGCGATGGTGTACTGCGTGCGGATGTCGCGGGCCACCTCGGCTGCGATCGGATCGACTTCCTTGAGCGACCTGGGGAAGTATGCTGCTCCGCCGGTCTGCTCGCTCAGCGTCTCCAATACGCGGCGGGCATGGCGGGCCTCACGCTTGTCCGTGTCCTGGCCGAAGAGCAGGCCAACGCAGTAGATCACGGGCCCATCGAGGTCCTGAATCCTGCGGATCGCCTGTTCAAGCGACGCGGTCGAGGCATTGTCCTCGCCATCGGTCACAATCAATAGCACCTGCTTGGGATGTCTTGCGTTTTTTGACAGGTAATCTGCTGAGGCGACGAGAGCATCGTAGATGGCTGTGCCGCCGCTGGATTTCACATAGCTCAGCCCCTGCCGCAGCTTGTCGATATCGTTGGTGAAGTCCTGGTCAATGAACGCTTCCCATGAGAAGTCAACGACGAAGGCCTCATCCTCCTTGTTCGACAGCTTGACTAGATCAAGCGCGGCCTGCTCCACGGCGGCTCGCTTGTCGTACATCGAGCCGGAGCTGTCGATCAGGATGCCCAGCGAGACCGGCAGGTCCTCGTGGCGGAACGAGGCAATCGTCTGCGGGACGCCATCCTCATAGACCCGGAAGTCATCCTTGCCGAGCGTCAGGATCGACTTGCCGTTTGAGTCGAGCACGGTCGCATTCAGTCGCACCTCGTAGGCGTCGGTGCGAAGCGTGTACTTGCCGTGCTCGCGTTCGATCACACCTGGCCGGTCAGGTTCTTCCGTGCCAGTCGTGCGCGACGCCGGAGTATCCGGATCGGGCGAAGCGATAGGATCGCGATCCACTGTCAGCGATGGCTGTGACACAGAGCCAGCCTGTTGCACGGCCGGCGACTGCCCCAGCAGAGCTAACTCGCCTGCGCGCACAGGTTGCGTTAAGATCATCGCTGCCCCAGCCAACAGCGGCAGGGCTCTACTCCGAAGGCGCATAGTACCCCTGGCGATTGTGCACCGTCAGCGGAGGCAGCCCCGGCGGCGGCACAAGTCGTATCTTCAATTTACGCCAGTTGCCGTCCTTCTTCATGTCGGATGGCCTGTAGCCGAGCACGTATTCGTTGCGCAGCTCGGCGCTGATGCGCGTCGCGATATCGCTCAGGTCGGCGATGTCGCCTACGCGGAACAGCCGGCCGCCGGTCATCTCGCAGATATCGCTCAGCAGCACCGGCCCCATCTGCTCCTCCTGCGTGGGAGCGTACTGGTCGAAGATGCCGATGGAATAGATCTGCACGTCGCTTTCGCGTACCGCGCGGCGCAGCTCGCCTTCGGTGTAGCGGCTGCGGTTGTCGCCGCCGTCCGAGATGATGAGCAGCGCCTTGCGCTCGTACTTTGCATCGCGCAGCTTGTTCATGCCCAGGTAGACGGCGTCGATCAGCGCGGTGCGGTTCTCGGGCTTCAGCATCACCATGCGCGCTTCCACGTCGTCCACGTCGGAGGTGTAGTCGACGATCACCGCCGGACGGTCGTTGAAGCCGACGACGAAGAACTCGTCCAGCGGGTTCGAGGTGCGGAGGAACTCGCTGAGCGCCTTGCGCGCCCGCATGAATTTGGAACCCATGCTTCCGCTAAGGTCGAAGACGATGCCGATGGTGACCGGTGCATCTTCGGTGGAGAAGCTCTTGATCGACTGGCCGACGTTGTTGTCGTAGACCTCGAAGTTCTCCTTCTCAAGCCCGGTGACCAGGCGATTGAGAGGGTCGGTGACCGTAGCGGGAACAAGAACAAGATTGACGTCTACGCGAATTCTCGAGTCGCGACGGTGCGCCGTAGCCCCAGCGGCAACGGCATCCGGCCCTTCAAGGACTGGCTTTGACTCTTCAGGCGTCTTGGGTGGAGGGGGCGGGGTTGGGGTATGCACCTCGCCGAGAGGGTTTTCCTGCGCGACCGCGCATGGCGTCACCACGCCCGGCACCGCCGCCATGAAGATCCACATGGCTGCGCCAACTAACCAGCGGGGGGACGGCCGCTTCCTGTAACCGAAAACTCTTCTTACATCCTGCATGGCCTTGGTCATCTCCGCGACCTGAGCTGCGTACTGGCCGGCTATCTGAAAGCCCTCTCGTTGGTTTACCGGTAGAGAAACAGTGTTTCCGAATCGAACTCCGTCCGCAGACTATACACCGAAATCCTGCGGTCCGTTATGCCTGTTCTTTAAGATAGACGTTGCCTGCAATGAGGTTGTCATCCTTTTGCAAACATCCCAACGCGCGAACAGCTAAACCAGCACCAATCCAGTCCTGATTGGACGGCAAAACCCGTACAATCGATACATATCCTTCGATTTGGAGACTCTAAGACCAGCATGGCCCGCATCTATCCCTTTCGCGCCCTCCGGTACGATCCCGCCCGCGTCAACATGGAAGACGTTGTCACCCAGCCCTACGACAAGATCTCGCCGGCCATGCAGGATCGCTACTACGCGGCTAGCCCCTACAACCTGATCCGCGTCATTCTGGGCAAGCATCTGCCCGGCGACACCGAAGAAGAGAACGTCTACACCCGCGCAGCCGCGACGCTCAAGGAGTGGCGCAAAGACCACATCCTGGCCGAAGAGGCGGAGCCTGCGCTCTACGGCTACTCGCAAACCTACACCGTGCCTCACACCGACGAGGTGCGCGAGCGCCGCGGCTTCATCGCCCTCGGCCATCTCTACGACTACGCAGACAAGGTCGTCTACCGCCACGAGCAGACCTTCCCAAAGCACAAGAGCGACCGCATGAGTCTGTTCAAGGCCACGCGCGCCTACTGCGAGCAGATTTACATGCTTTACTCCGACCCGGCGTTCACGGCGGAGAAGCTGATCTTCGGAGCCAAAGGGCCGAATGGGTTCGACGACAACCCCGCCGACCTGGCCATCACCGATGAGTACGGCGTCGTGCACAAGGTATGGAAGCTCACCGACCCCAGTCTGATCAACCTGATCGTGACGGCCATGGCCGACAAGAAGCTGATTATCGCCGACGGCCATCATCGCTACGAGACATCCGTGGCCTATGCCAAGGAGCGCTCGGCGCAGTTGAAGCTGCCGCTGAACCAGCCCCGCGACGAGGACGAGAAGCTCTCGACCGGCAACCTGCCCGTCCCGGCTTTTCCAGAGGCGGCGATGATGATGACCTTCGTCAACATGGAGGCCCCGGGGATCACGATCCTTCCCACGCATCGCGTTGTGCACGGCCTTGAGGGTTTCTCTTCGCCCGACTTTATTACGAAGGCCAGCGGCTACTTCACGATCAAGGAGATTCCGTCGCCTGACATCTCTCTGCTGAAGGACACGAAGGGCACTGCGTTTATCGCCGCCACCGGCGATGGCAACTACCTGCTGACGGCAAAGCCCGAGGCGATGGAGGAGGCCCTCAAGGACCTGCCCGCGCGCCAGCGCCAGCTCGATGTCGTGCAACTGCATCGCATCGTGCTCGACAAGCTGCTGGGGCTGGATCAGGAGACGATTACCCGCCTGGGCAATGTGCAGTATCTGCGCGAGGCCGACGAGGCGGCGGCGCTGGTGACGAACGGCGAGGCAAACATCGCCTTCCTGATCAAGCCGATTACGCTGGACCAGTTGAAGGATGTCTCGCTGGCGGGCGATGTGATGCCGCAGAAGTCGACGGACTTCTACCCCAAGCTGCTGAGCGGCCTCGCCATCTACGCACTGGACTAAACTCACGGGCGCGGCCCGCTCGACTCCTGGGCCGCGCTCTTGCAACAGCAATACGGAACGCCACGACTGCCGGTACAATCGAAGCGCACTCCCCACGAGCCGTGACCAATACCCGCCTCTCCATCCTCAAAGCCGCGACCGCGTTGGTCCTGTGCTCCGTCGCCGGCATCTCGCAGACGCCTGACGCGCCGCAGCCTGCGGTTCCGTCTCCGCCGAAGCCTCTACCTTCGTTCTACCGCAACGTTGTCGTTATAGATCCTGCGCATGGTGGCCCGGACAATGGGGCACAGTTGCCGGACGATGTTCTCGAAAGGAATGTGACGCTGGCGTTTGCCCAGAAGCTGCGTCCTTTGCTTGCGGCACAGGGATTTGCCGTTACCGCTACGCGCGACTCCGATCCAACGGAGATGTTGACGGCCGACCAGCGTGCCGGAATGGCCAACCACTCCCGTCCGCTGGCGTGCCTTCTTCTGCACGCGACATCGAGCGGCACCGGCATCCACGTGGCATCTTCTTCGCTGAGCGCTACGGACGATATGCAGCCGCGTGCGCTGCGCTGGGATGCGGCGCAGGCGGGTTCCGCGGCGATGAGCCTACGGCTGGCGAACGAGGTCGGTCTCGCCCTCTCGAACGCGCATCTGCCTGTGGTCCTGCTGCGGGCTTCGGTCCCGCCGATCGATAACCTGACCTGTCCGGCGATCATCGTCGAGATTGCGCCGCTGGTTCCCGCAGGAGGCAGCCGCTCTCCTGTAACTGACGCCACCTACCAACAGCATGTGGCGGAGGCGATCGCGCTCGGGCTTGCGAGCTTCCGCACGCACAACGCGCCTGCGCCGGCAGCACCGTCTCCAACGCCGCGACCGGCAACGTCAGAGGCATCGCCTGCTCCCAAACCGGCATCGCCTGCTCCCGCCGCCAAACCCGAAGCAAAGCCGCCTGTCACTGCGCCTGCCGCAAATCCAGGAGCGCCGCGATGATCCCTCGTTATCAACGCATTTTGTTCTGGAGCCTGGTGGGGAGCATCCTGCTGATGATGGCGTTTCTTCTGCGCGGCTGCCAGCAGGCGCACAAGCGGCTGACAGCGCTCAACAATGCAACCCCCATCGCCGCGCCCTCATCCGCTGCGCTGGAGGACGTCACCCTGTACATGGCAAGCGATGCCGATGCCACGATCACGGCGACAAGCGGCAAAGTAGCGCTGCCGCAGGAGCCTTCGCAGCGTGCGCGGGCACTGCTTGAATACCTGCTGGCGCAGTATGCTCAGACGGACTCGGCGCATCCTCTGCAAAGCGGGGCGTCAGTCGACGATGTGTTCCTTCTAGCCGATCACTCATCGAGAGAGAAGGGGCAGGTTGCCGTCATCAACCTGCGAGGGGCCTTCGTCGACGGTCATCCATCCGGCGTCGAGGTGGAAGACCTGACCATCAAGTCCATTGTCGGCACGCTTCATGGAGCGTTTCCTCAGATCACAAAGATCCGCTTTCTGGTCGACGGTCAGCCGCATGACACGCTGGCGGGACATGCCGATCTTGGCCGCGACTATCCGGCGATCGATACAACCGCGCGGCCAACCGCGCCAAGCGAGGCAGCGACCCAGCCATGAGCTCTCCGCGCCCCACCATTGGAGTCTTCGATTCGGGATTTGGCGGACTTACCGTCCTTCGAGCACTGCTGTCGCTTGTGCCCTTGGCCCGTTATGTCTACCTCGGCGACACGGCGCGGTTGCCTTATGGATCCAAGTCGCGGGAGACGATCGCTCGCTATGCTCTTTCGAGCGCACAGTTTTTGCGGGAGCAAGGAGCCGACCTGCTGGTGGTCGCCTGCAACACGGCTACGGCTTTAGCTCTGGAAGAGATTCAGTCCGCCATGCCGGTCCCGGTTGTTGGCGTGATCGATCCGGGGGCGTGTGCTGCCGCTGAGCAGCAGAGTTCGGATGTGCTCGTCCTTGCGACGGCTGCGACGACGCAGTCGAGAGCCTACACTCGCGCCCTGCATGCCCTCGGACTCAAGGCCACGGAGAAGGCCTGCCCTCTGCTGGTCCCGCTGGTGGAAGAGGGATGGCTCGATCAGCCGGTGTACAAATCGGTGACCCTTGAGGTGCTGCGTATCTACCTGATCGAAGCGCTCGCAGAAGCTCCGTCTGCTGGAACGCTGCTTCTCGGTTGCACGCACTATCCCTTGCTGAAGCCGCTGATCGAGACCGAACTCCAGACGCTGCGCCATCCCATGAAAGTTATAGACTCGGCAGACGCAACGGCGCAGGCGGTTGCCGCACTGCTGCCCGCTGCAACCGCGGCGGCTGCTTCACAGCTCTGCGAGTTCTACGCTACCGATTCGGTAGAAAAGTTCCAGCGCCTCGGCTCCGTGTTTCTCGGGCAGCCACTCGATGAGGTGAAGCTGCTCGATCTGGGTGGCTGACCTAGAGAGCAGGGAAGAAAAGACTACCCCCTACCCCCTGCTCCTTATACCCTGTCTTCATGCCTTATCTGCTCAAAACCGAACCGAACAAATACTCCTACGACGACCTGGTGCGCGATGGTGAGACGACGTGGGACGGCATCTCCAACAACCAGGCTTTGCTTACGCTGCGCAACATGAAGAAGGGCGAGAAGCTCGTCATCTATCACTCGAACATCGGCAAGGCGGCCATTGGTACGGCAAAGGTGGTCTCGGTCGATGCGGCGGACCCGAAGAACCCCATCGTTCGTATCGCTCCAGTCAAGAAGCTCAAGCGCGAAAAGCCGCTGGCGGAGATTCGCGAAGCAGGCGTCTTCAAAGGCTCGATCATGTTCCGCCAGTTTCGTCTTTCGGTTGTTCCGCTGACGGAAGAGCAGTACGACTGGCTCGTCGCTCCTTGACGAGTTAGTTGGGACGGTCGCGTTCAGGTTTTCCGAAACGTGCGTCGAGCGGCTTGCGTCCGGCAAAACCGTCTTCGGTCGAGTGCCAGAAGGCGATCGTCTCCTCGCCCTGCTTCCAGCACAGCAAGACGGTCTTTCCGTCGATGACGCAGGGAAAGTCCAACAGGCCTTTTTCGAGGTCCTTCACCTGCACGCCGATCGCTTCAATCTCTGCCAGCGCATCCTTTGTGTCCTGGAGAGCCTTGTCGCGCTCGGCACGGCGGCGCGCCGCCGTAGAGACATCAATGTTCATGCCGCCGGCAAGAGCAATCTCCTGACGAAGCTGTTCAAGCTCGACCTCGAGTTCGGCACAGCGCCGTCCCTGGGTCTGCGCCCGGCGCAGCAGGGTCTCAAGTACCGGCAGCAGCGCCTGTGCTTCGTCGAGAGTGAAGGTCTTGCTCAAGCCCGGGCCTCAGATGCAAGTCGAACATCTCGCGGAAATGTTCCGCTCGATTGAGAGTATATTCCGCGCAACGGATTAATGTATTTTCGATGTTCTTGTTGCCGATGCCATGGAAGGCAGCAACGGAAATGCAGCCGGAGAGCATGCTCTAAAGATCGCCTGATCGTCACGGATTTCGTCGAATTCGAAACACCAATCGTAGTCTTCGAAGAGCTTCCGTAGTTGAGGGCCCCTCATCGATACGTCATGTAACTCCCCCACAACGTAGACAGGACGGTTTTCGCAAGGGATCAACGCGCCAAGGGCCTCAACCTCCATGCCCTCGATGTCGAGTTTGATCAGAATGCGTTCAGCGCCGGGGGCTTTGTCGATCGCATCCTTCAACGTATGCACCGGTATGTCGATGACCTTGTCATACGGTTTGGACGGATCAAAGCTGCTGTTGATCGCCTCGCGGCAATAGAAAGGAATCGAGCGATGAGTTCCGCCCAGGCAGGCGCGTACCATTTCGGCGTCGACATGATTGATCTGCAGGTGTCTCTCGCACTGTTCACAGTTATGAGGCAGGGGCTCGTAGATCACGAACTTCGGCGGCCGTCCGGTGGAGGCTTCGATCCCTGCGGCGCGCAATGTGAACAGTCCGATATTTCCGCCGCCATCGATGACAAGATCGGGATGGAAAGACTCATCAATGCGGTACATGTCGCTTGCGCAAAGCTCAAGCGCGCTCAGGAAGTCGCTCTCTAGCTCGCCGACGCGAATCGCCATTCGTTGATAGCGGCTGACACACCAGTAGCGGATCTCAATCTCATCCTTGTGAACGAACATTTTGATGAGCGTTTGCCAGATTGGACGGAACCGGGGTCGGGAGAAATTTGCGGCCACGCACAACAGCTTGAAACTGCTCAACGGAGAACGAATGCTTGTGAGGGTTCTTACGTTATTGAAGGCCAATTACAGTCACCTGGGGAGGAGAGATGGCTAGTACCTTGGCATCAGCATAGATTCATTCAGGAAATAAGGCCAGCCCCCCAAAGGTGGCAACCCTCGCGGCTGGCCTTATTTATTAGTGTTTCGGGTCATCGGACTTCAAGCATCCGGTCCAAGGCTACCTTCGCCCAGTGCTTCACATCGTCGTCCACCTTGATGCGGTTGACGACATTGCCCTGCACAAGGTTCTCAAGCGCCCACGCCAGGTGTTGTGGGGAGATGCGGTACATCGTCGTGCACAGGCAGCCGGAGTCGTCGAGTGTAATGACCTTCTTGCCCAGTGAAGCAAAGCGCTTCGCCAGCCGGTTGACCAGGTGAATCTCTGTGCCCACGGCAAAGCTCGCGCCCTCGGGGGCCTTCTCGATGACCTCGATGATGCGCTCGGTCGAGCCGATGGCGTCCGCCTTCTGGCAGACCTCCCAGCGGCACTCCGGGTGAACGATCACCTGCATCTCCGGATAGGTGGTGCGGATGCGGTCGACGTGCTCCGGAAGAAAGCGCTGGTGCACCGAGCAGTGTCCTTTCCACAGGATGACCTTTGCGGCCTTCAGGCGATCGGGCGAGAGACCGCCGTTGATCTGGTACGGGTCCCAAACCGCCATCTCGCTCAGCGGGATTCCCATGGCGAAGGCCGTGTTGCGGCCAAGGTGCTGGTCGGGAAGAAAGAGGATCTTCGGCTTGCGTGCGAAGGCCCAGTCGAAGGCCCCGCGAGCGTTCGACGAGGTGCAGACAAGTCCGCCGCGCTCACCGCAGAAAGCCTTGATGGCTGCGGCAGAGTTCATGTAAGTCAGCGGAACCAGATCGGCTGTGATGCCTGCACGCTCGAGCGAGTCCCAGCAGTCCTCCACCTGACCGATTTCGGCCATATCCGCCATGGAGCAACCGGCGTTCAGATCGGGCAGGATGACTTGCTGCCACGGCTTCGCCAGCACATCCGCCGTCTCCGCCATGAAGTGCACGCCGCAGAAGAGCATGTACTTCGCGTTCGTCTGCGAGGCGATCTTCGAGAGCTTGTAACTGTCGCCGGTGTAGTCGGCAAACCGGATCACCTCGTCGCGCTGGTAGTGGTGACCCAGCAGAACGACATCGGTTCCCAGCGTGGCGCGCGCCGCGGCAATGCGGGCGTCCATGGTGTGGTCCGGCTGCGCAAGGTAGTTATCGAGGGAACAGGAATCCTGAACAGCAACTGTCGCGGGTACGGCCGCGACCTCTTCCATCAGAACGCTCAATTGACTCCGCCTTCAGTCTCACGGAAGCGTCGGGTGCCGTATAACGAGAAGCAAGGCGCCGTCATTTGCCTCTGAGACGGGGATGTTGAAAGCACATGCACTGCGCGGTTGCAGTGGACTCGCTGTGCCGGCTCGCTCTTGCGAACCATCACCCAGCCACGGGGATGTTGCAACCAGTTACTTACCTCAAACTCGGCTCTATTCCGCCATACAGCATTGGACGAACAGCAGACCGGAACGATACAGATTCTTTTCGATCCGGCGCTCTGTCAGCCGAGCGTCTCTACACCATTGATTTTACAACAGCGTGAAGACCGTCCCGAGGCATTTGTTTGTGTCGCGGCAAGGCCGTATCATAAAGGTACTTATGCCGAGCTTCGGCGATAGCGCCTTTATCTTCATCCTCGCCCTGATCCTCTTCGGCCCGAAGAAGCTGCCCGAGCTTGCGCGTCAACTGGGCAAGCTGATGGGCGAGTTCCGCCGTGCCTCCAACGAGTTCCGCATGCAGATGGACGAAGAGCTGCGCATTGCCGAACAGGAAGAACAGCAGAAGAAGATCGCCGCGATGGAGGCCGCCGCACCGGCCGCACCGGCGCTCGAAGCTGCCGCTGAAAATACGATAGCTGCTCCGGAGTCTGAAGCGAGCGAGCCGGTAGACTTTTCCGAGGTAACCGCTGAGATGCAACATCACGATCCGCTGCCGATTGCGACCTCTGGCGAACTGAATCTGATGCCGCCTTCCACCGGGCTTCCGGTAGCGAATAGCTTTTCGGTATCTCATGCCTTCGACTCTGTGCCGTTGGCGGAGGAACCGGAGGTTGCAGCGAACCATGCCACCGATCCGTCTAACGGGCATACACCGGATGCTCCGGACCACATTGTAAGCGAGGCCCAACTGCATGGCTGATCTTGTCGACCGCGCTCGCGCTGCTGTAACCGACCGCGCTGAGCTGCCAGGCATGAGCCTGATGGAGCACCTCGCCGAACTGCGTACGCGCATCATCCACGCAGTCGCCTATCTGCTGATAGGCTTTGCCGTCGCCTATGCCTTTCACGAAAAGCTGTACGGCATCGTGCAGGCCCCCTTGGACCAGTTGCACATCCCGTTGAACTTTACGCATCCGACGGACGGTCTGAACCTGTATCTGAAGACTTCGCTGGTGGCTGGAGCGATCCTCGCGTCGCCGTTCATCCTTTATCAGGTGTGGCTGTTCATTTCGCCGGGCATGTATGCGAACGAGAAGAAGTACGTCTGGCCGTTCATGGCGACAACGATCGCCCTCTTTCTCACAGGCGCATACTTCGGCTACAGGATTCTCCCTGGAATCATCAAGGTGCTGGTGATGGACTTCGGCAAGCAATTTCATCCGATCCTGACCATCGAGGACTATACCGGCTTCTTCATGGCCGTCATCCTCGGTCTGGGGATCTGTTTTGAGCTGCCGATTCTGATCTTCTTCCTCTCGATTCTTGGCCTGGTGGACGCGAAGTTTCTGATCAAGCACATCCGCTATGCGATCCTGGTCATCTTCATCATCGCGGCCATCATCTGCCCGATGCCCGATCCGGTGAGCATGTGCCTGTTCGCCTCACCCATGCTCGTGCTCTATATGTTTGGCGTAGGCGTAGCGTGGTTCTTCAACCCGAAACGCCGCAAGGAGAAAGAGGCGAAGGCCGCGTGAAGCTCATAGCCTCCATCGGTCTTGCGCTCAGCCTCGTGGTAACTGCCTCTGCGCAGAAGCCCCAGACAAAGCCTGCGACGACCAGACCCTCTGCGAAGTTCAGCGGGCAGGCTGCCTATGAGTTGACGAAGCAGTTCCTTGCTGCCGCTCCTCACCGCTGGATTGGTTCACCCGACCACGCGAAGGCCGAGGAGTTCATCAAGTCGCACTTCACAGCCGAGGCGGCGAAGGGCAACTTCGAGACGGACAGCTTCTCCGCGTCCACGCCTGCCGGACAGCTTGCGATGAAGAACTTCATCGTGCGTTATCCCGGGAAAAAGGACGGCGTAATCGTCCTCGCCAGCCACTACGAGACGAACTACCCCCTGCGCGATACCGGCTTTGTGGGGGCGAACGACGGCGCATCGACAACTGCGTTCCTGATCGAGCTGGGCAACTATCTTCGCGCGCATCCGCCCGAGGGATACAGCGTCTGGCTGGTCTTCGACGATGGCGAAGAGGCCATCCAGTCGTGGAGCGACCGGGATTCTCTCTACGGCACACGCCATCTGGCGGCGAAGTGGTCGCAGGAGGGAACGCTCAAGAAGATCAAGGCCTTCATCGTCGTCGACATGATCGCCGACAAGGACCTGAACATCGACCGCGACCAGAACTCCACCCCGTGGCTTCTGGACCTCCTGGCGACGGCTGCTAAGAACACGGGACACTCGTCCTACGTCTTCGCGAAGGAAAACGCTCTGCAGGATGACCATCTGCCGTTCCGCCAGCGCGGAGTCCCGGTGCTCGACATCATCGACATCGACTACGGGACGCCAACACGGGAGAACCCCGAGGGCTATCACCACACCCCACTCGACACGCTGGACAAGATCAGCGCGCACTCGCTGCAAGTGACGGGCGACCTCGTTGTCGAGTTGATACGCCTGATCAACCAGCGCGGCTAATCTTTACGCGGACGCCATTCTTCTACGCCTCTTTTCATAGAAGAATGACGACGTCTGATGCAAGCAGAATTACTCCGCGTTGAGCACGGTCTCAAAGAACAGGATGCAGACGGTCGTATAAATGATGTCGAAACCTGCTAGCTGCGTGATCCAGGTGCGAATCTGGATGGGATCGAGGTCGCCGGTTAGGACGCCGCTGGTCGCCTGCACCATCATCAGCACCGCAGGCAGCGACAGCGGTAGCAGAATCAACGGCAACAGGAGTTCGCGGTTGCGTGCCCGCAGGCCCAACGCGGCGAAGAAGGTTCCGTTGACGACGAGCGCCCATGTCCCCAGGGGGAGGATGAGAGCCAGCAGCCAGGCGTTCCCCAGCACATGCAGGTTGAAGAAGATGACAAAGATCGGTCCGAGCACGAGCTCGACGATCAGTACGAAGATCATGTTGGCCAGTGCCTTGCCGATGAAGAGCGCTGATGCGGGCGACGGCGCCATGCGCTGGGCTTCGAGCACCTGGTTGCGCTGCTCGCGTGTCCACGACTGGTTGAGCGCGGTCATGGAGGCGAACAGCAGCCCCACCCAGAGAATGCCTCCTGAAATCTGTCGAGCCACTGTAGGGTAGCCCGCCGGGTCAAAGGCGATGGCGAAGACGACGACCACCAGCAGAACAAAGAAGAGCATTCCGTTGATCGAGTCGCGGGACCGCCATTCCAGGCGCAGATCCTTCTTGAGGTGATCGAGAACGTAGCGGGCGTACTTCAACGTGTCTCTCCGGTATGCGCCCTGGTGAGGTCGGCGAGCGTTGCAGCGGAAGCGCGAAGGTAGTCGGCAGGCGAGAGAATCACCTGCAACCCGCGCAGCCCTGCCGAGACGCTGATCACGTCGAACAGCTCGATCGTCTCGTCGACAAAGGCAGGAAAGGGCTTGCGCGCTCCCATGACGGTGACTCCGCCGCGGATGTATCCGGTCAGTGGCTCGACGTCTTTCAGCGATGCCAGCTCGGCCTTCTTGACCCCGGCGGCGTGGGCCAGCTTCTTCAGGTCAAGTTCAGAGTCGCCGGGAATGACGGCAAACAGATGCTCGCCGCCGTTGGTGTGCGAGAGCAACGTCTTGAAGACCTGCTCTGCGGGAAGTCCGATCTTGCGCGCGACCGAGATCGCCGTCAGGTCTTCGGGGTCGACCTCGTAGGCGCGCAGCTCATACGTGATTCCAAGTGAATCGAGAAGCCGCGCCGCGTTCGTCTTTGCTGGGGCCGAAGATTTCATGCAGGCTGCCTGACCACCGTATCGACGATCTGGCCCTGGCGCATGACGATGGTGCGATCGGCGATCGGTTCGGCGAGCGACGCCTGGTGCGTTGTGAGGATGATGGTGCGTGCTCCTCCGCCCGCAACCGGCCATGTGCGGAAGTCGGCGAGCAGCTCAACCATGTGCAGCGAGCTTTTCGCATCGAGATTTGAAAACGGCTCATCCAGCAGCAGCAGCTCCGGGTCGGTCTGCAATACGCGCGCAAGCGAGGCGCGTTGACGCATGCCCTGCGAGTACTGGCCGACAGGCCGCGTGAGTGTGGGGTCAAGCCCGACCGCGCGCAGCGCCATCTCCGGCGAACCGACGCAGTCGCACCCTTCGCCGCGATGTAGCCTGGCGAAGTAGCGCAGGTTCTCCATGGCGGTCAACTCGTCGTAGAGCATAGGGGCGTGACTCATGTAAGCCACGCGGCGACGCTGCTTGTGCGGCAGCTCGCCGAAGACGGTTGCCGTCCCTCGGCTCGGCGTGATCAGGCCGGCGACGATGCGCAGCAGGGTCGATTTGCCGGCGCCGTTCTCTCCCAGGATGACGGTGCAGGTGCCCATGGGAAATGTTGCAGTTGCATTGCGAAGCGCGGCGAAGGTGCCGTAGATCTTCGATGCCGAGTCGAGCGAGGCAGCCGGACTGCTACGGATTGTGTCGGTCGTCGACATGCGTGCGGAGGTGGAAGCTCCCTATGCGAGTATATGGCTAGACCCCTGTAGGTTGCAGAAGAGGGATGGAGGTTCGTGACGTGAGACATATAACGAATGCGCTCTATGCAGGTTTTGGCGCGATACTGCTCGCCGGTTCCTTGAGCGCACAGACGATGCCATTGGATGCGGCATCGCGTGAGCTGGCTCGCGACCTGTTCAAGCAGCTGATCGAGACTGACACGACGGATTCCGCAGGCAGCGTTACTGCGGCGGCGGAGGCGATGCGCAAGCGCCTGCTCGATGCAGGCTTTCCCGAAGCCGACGTCGTGGTGCTCGGTCCGAACGCGCGCAAGGGAAATATGGTCGCACGCTACAGGGGCCGCGCCGGAAGCACGAAGAAGCCGGTCCTGATCATCGGGCACATCGACGTTGTCGAGGCGAAGCGCGAAGACTGGACGACCGATCCCTTCGTCTTCACGGAGAAGGACGGCTACTTTTACGGGCGCGGCACACAGGACATGAAGGACTCCGCCGCGGCTCTGATGGCGAGCTTCATTCGCATGAAGCGTGAGGGCTATGTCCCCGACCGTGACATCATCCTCGCGCTGACAGCCGATGAAGAGGGCGGAGCGTCCAACGGCGTGAGCTGGCTGCTCAAGAACCATCGCGAGCTGATCGACGCTGCGTTTGCGCTGAACCCCGACGCTGGCGGCCTGAACACAGTCAAGGGCAAGCCGGAGAGTCTGGGAGTTGAGGCTACCGAGAAGCTGTATGCTGACTTTCGTCTGACGGTGACGAATCCCGGCGGCCACAGCTCGCTGCCGAAGAAAGACAATGCGATCTACCGGTTGGCTGCTGCGCTGGAGCGGCTTGAGGCCTATCGTTTTCCCACAGAGCTGAACACGGTGACGCGCGGCTATTTTGAGGCGACGGAGAAGACCCAGCAGGGGCAGGTGAGGGAAGACATGCTTGGCGCGCTGAAGTCGCCGCCGGACGAGGCTGCGGTCGCACGGCTCTCCGAGGATCCGTTGTATAACGCAACGCTGCGGACGACCTGTGTTGCCACGATGCTGGAAGCGGGACACGCTCCCAATGCTCTACCGCAGCGGGCGCAGGCAAATGTGAATTGCAGAATCTTCCCTGGGCATACGCCGGCGGAGATACGTTCAAAGTTGATCGAGGTCGTTGCCGATCCAAAGATTGAGGTTCAGTTGCTCGACAGCGCGGGTAAGCCGAGCGATGACAGATTGAACGAGTTGTCGGTCACGCCGCCGCCGTTGAACGAGGAGGTCTTTGGAGCGCTGCGCAAGGTCGTTGCTGAGACCTGGCCTGGGCTGCCGATTGTTCCCGAGATGGAGACCGGAGCGACTGACAGCAAGTACACGATGGCCGCGGGGATTCCGTCGTATGGCTTCTGCGGCATGGGGATCGACGAAGACGACTCCCGCGCTCATGGACGCGACGAGAGGCTCGGGGTCGAGTCGTACTACACGGGGGTGGAGTTCCAGTATCGCTACCTGAAGGCGCTTACCGGAGGAGCAGGAGAATAAAGCCTAACGGCTGGCAGCAGGCATCGCCGCCGCGGCGGTCGTTGTCGCTGGCTGGTTGGCAGCCGGGGCATACTTCGAGGCGCACTTGGCCTGAAGCTGGGTAGCGTGGAAGACGCCATCCTTTCCGAAGGTTCCAATGGCCAGAGCCTGCGCGTCGTCTTTGAAGGTGTCCGGCGGCGGTTCAGAGCCTTTGTAGGCCACACGGAGCGTCTTGCCCTGCTCGAGCAGCGTAAATGTTGCATTGGTGCCCGAACGCTCAATGCTGCCCGGCGCAACATTGCCTGCTACGCGCAGATGGCGGACGTAGGCTTTGTCGCCCATACCCTGCAACTCGCTGATGGTGACGTAGTAGCTCTTGTTGTCGCGCACACCTGTAAAGGCCAGGTAGGCCACGGTCGCCAGAATGATGACAGTGGCGGCAATGATCTTGATTGGGTTTTTCTGATCGGGTCGCTGATCTGGGGTCGCCATAATTCTGTTCTTATTCTACGCGCAGCTTTATTCCATGCCTGGCGCAGGAGGCGCAAGGACCACAAACAGGGCGAATATCGAATTGTTTTGCCTGGCAGTCAGGCTGCCACTGAGTTGCACAACAGGTCTGCCAGTCGCGAGATGTAGCGCTCAGTCTGCTGAATGCTTTTCCTGAAGTCGGTCGTAAGCTGACTGTCGATGGAGCGGTCCCGGCGGGGAGGGACGATCTCGGCGATCCTGCGTTCCATTTCGAGAGCGGCGCGTAGCTGATCTACATCAGCAGGCGATAGAGGAGCTTGTGTCTTCGGGGAGAACATCTTCATGTGGGCGCTCCATGCGCAGGAGGTTCATCCTGTGCGGTACTGCGGCCTTGGGGAGGGCAGTTGCTAATTATGACGTTCAGTGAAGGCGAAAGGTTGACCGGTGCCCGTTTTCTATTGATAGGGCTTGACTTACGTCAAGGCGAGGACCTCAAAGAAAGCCCGATTTTTTCAGGGAACTTCCGACCTTCCTGTGGCGTATCCACATATGTAAATGTGGGAATGCCACAGGAGAGAGACCGATGGGAGACGCGAAGCTCGATCTTTTACAGGGAACGCTGGATCTGATGGTTCTACAGACTTTAGCTGCCATGGGCGATATGCACGGATACGGCATTGCACGGCGCATTGAGCAAGTGAGTGGGGATGAGGTGCTGCTGAACCAGGGGACGATCTATGCGGCGCTGGTTCGTTTGCAGCAGCGCGGCTGGATCGCGGCGGAGTGGGGATCGTCAGAGAACAACCGCAAGGCCAAGTTCTACTCCATTACGAAGCGGGGAAGAAAACAGTTAGCGGAGGACACTGCTTACTGGGTGCGCCTCTCCGGCGTGATGGGCCGCGTGCTGGCGATGACGGAAGACGGAGGCAAGCAATGAAGGTATCGATGATGGATTCGCTGCGACGCGGCCTGCACAGATTGTTTTCGCTCTTCCGCAAAGAGCCGTTGGATCGTGATCTGGATGCGGAGATGAAGACGCATCTCGAGCTCGCCGTGGAAGAGAATATGAGCAAGGGAATGCCATGGCAGGAGGCGAGGCGTCAGGCGCTGATCCGTTTCGGTGGTGTAGAGCAGGCCAAGGAACGGCAGCGCGAGTCCCGCAGCCTGTTTGGGCTTGAAACGCTATTGCAGGACCTGCGCTACACGATGCGCACCCTGGCGCGCGATCGCGGCTTTGCGACGGTCGCGATACTGATTCTGGCCCTGGGAATAGGGGCCAACGTTGTCGTCTTCAGCGTGGTGAACACGATCCTGTTGCGGCCGCTGCCGTTCTATCAACCCGACCGGCTGGTGTGGATCGCTCCCCCGGACGCAAAGGGACTTTCGGCTTCGACGTATTCGGTGGATGCGTATGAAGACCTGCGGTCGATGAACAAGTCGTATGAAGATGTGACGGGCTACTTTGCCTTCTCGACCGAGGACAACTACAAGCTCACCGGGCATGGAGTTCCGCAGCCGGTGACCGGCATCATGGTCGCGGCAAACTTCTTTCATGTACTGGGCGTCGAGCCGTTCCTTGGACGCCAGTTCACGCCCGAGGAGTCGATGAAGGGAGGGCCGGCTGCGGCGCTGCTCTCATACGCCTACTGGCAGAGGCAGTTTGGTGGGGACAGATCGCTCATTGGTAAATCTATTGAGCTGGATAAAAAGCCGGCGACTGTCGTTGGGGTGCTGCCAGAGAGCTTTGACTTTGGGGCGGCATTTTCACCCGGCGCGAAGGTGGACATCCTGACGCCGGTGGTGATGGACGATATCCGCTACGAGGGAAACACCCTGGCGATGATAGGTAGGCTGAAGCCGGGAGTGACGATCGAACAGGCGCGCGCAGAGGCGCGGACCCTGTTTCCTCAGTTCTACTGGGGCAAGAAGTATCCCGATTCGAAGGGAAGCTATGGGCCGGCGCATCCGGTCTTTCTGAAGGAGTATGTGAGCGGCAAGCTGCGGCGTTCGCTGATTGTGCTGTGGAGCGCGGTGGGGATGATCCTGCTGATCGTCTGCGTCAATCTTTCGAACCTGCTGCTGGCGCGCGCCGCAGCACGAAGCAAAGAATTTGCTCTGCGCAGCGCCCTGGGTGCGGGACGCGGCCGGCTGATTCGGCAGCTTTTGACAGAGAGCCTCGTATTGGCTGGTGCAGGAGCCGCACTTGGTCTGGGGATGGCATACGCGGCACTTTCCTATCTGGCGCATCAGGGGTCGATTGCGCTGCCCTTGTTGAGCAGCGTGCGTCTGGACGGAGCTGCGCTTGGGTGGACGTTGTTGATAACCATCTCGACCGCGGTTTTGTTTGGCCTGATGCCGGGGATCAAGGCATCGCGCGCGAATGTGCAGGAGGCCTTGAAGGACGGCGGCCACGGCACGACCGAAGGCCGCAAGCATGAGACGATGCGGACGGCGCTGGTGATCTCGGAGGTGGCGCTGGCCTGTGTGCTGCTGGTGGGCGCGGGACTCCTACTGCGGAGCTTTCTGCGAGTGCTCGATGTCGACCTCGGGTTCCAGCCCAGCACGGCAGCGGCGGTCCGCATCGACTACGACGACGGCGGCAAGGCTGGTAAGCGTACGGCGATTCTCGAAAATATCGCGCAGCGTGTAGGCGGGCTTTCAGGAGTGGATGCAGTCGGATTTACGGACAATCTTCCGCTGGACCGGAACCGGTCCTGGGGTGCTCCGACGGTGAAGGGGAAGATATACAAGAAGGGCGAGTTGCAATCGCCATTTGTGTACATCACCGCGCCCGGTTACTTCAAAGCGATGGGAATGCGGCTGCGTGGCAGGGACTTCACATGGCAGGACGACGACAAAGGCGGAGGCGTAATCATACTGAACGAAGCCGCCGCCCATGGCCTGTGGCCGGGAGAAGATGCGCTCGGGAAGATCGCAGTGATGGGTAAGAGGGATGTTCGAGTAATTGGCATCATCGCGGATGTTCGCGATACCAATGTGGAAGGGAAGCCGAGTTGGCAGATGTATCTGCCAATGATGCAGAGCGACTGGGGCCCGGATGGAGCGACGCTGGTTGTCCGGACGAAGCTGCCTCCGCAGCAGTTGGCGGGAAGCGTGATGAGGACGCTGCGAGAGATCAATCCCAACCAGCCGGCGGTAGAGTTTCGACCGATGCAGCGGCTGGTGGAGCACGCTGTATCGCCGCGGCAGTTCTTCATGATGCTGGTGGCTGCGTTTGCGGGGCTTGGATTGCTGCTGGCGTCGCTGGGAATCTATGGCGTGATCTCGTACTCGGTGACACGGCGCACGCAGGAGATCGGGGTGCGTATGGCGCTGGGAGCATCGCCGGGTAATGTGCAGCGCGGCGTGCTGTCGAAGACCTTGCACATGGCGGCGGTAGGAATCGCAGTCGGCGCGGTGTTTTCGATTGCGATGGCGCACCTGATTGCCTCACTGTTATTCGGCACAACGCCTACCGATCCTGCAACGTTTGTGGCGATGGGCATTCTGCTTGCCGCAGTGGCTTTGCTGGCAGGCTATCTACCGGCAAGAAGGGCCTCGCGCATCAACCCGATGGTGGCGCTCAGGAACGAGTAGTTGCCTGGGCGTCGAAGATCGCCCAGCTTCGCAGCGGCGTATACTAACTCGATAACGTCGCCAGTGGGAGCGAGGAAAAGAACAGATGAGCAGCGAAAAGTCACAGCAGGGAAATGGCCACAACGGCTACAAGGTGCCGGCCGGCCGCGCGGAGTGGATCGTCAAGCGTAAGGTCGAGGCCGAACGGACGGGCGACTGGAACATGTCGCAGATGCACTTCGCCCGCAAGGGACTGATTACCGAGGAGATGGCCTTCGTCGCCCAGCGCGAGAAGATCTCCCCGGAGCTAATTCGTGGCGAAGTCGCCAAGGGCACGATGATCATCCCGGCCAACATCAACCATGTTGAGTTGGAGCCGATGGCGATCGGCGTCGAGTCGCTGTGCAAGATCAACGCGAACATCGGCAACTCGGCACTTTCGTCCAACGTCGACGAAGAGCTGCGCAAGCTGCACACGGCTGTGCACTTCGGCGCCGACACCGTGATGGACCTCTCGACCGGCGGCGACATTCC
This sequence comes from Acidobacteriota bacterium, assembly GCA_018268895.1. NCBI lineage: Bacteria > Pseudomonadati > Acidobacteriota > Acidobacteriota bacterium. The sequence continues at coordinate 339,869 of JAFDVP010000001.1, forward strand.
CGCGATCCGCGAGGCCATCCTGCGCCACTCGCCCGTTCCCATCGGCACGGTGCCGTTGTATGAGGCGCTCTCCCGCGTGAAGAAGCTCGAAGACCTGAACATCGATCTCTATCTTGAGGTGATCGAGGAGCAGGCGCAGCAGGGTGTCGACTACTTCACGATCCACGCCGGCGTCCTGATCCAGTACGTGCCGATGGTGGCAAAGCGTATCACCGGCATCGTCTCCCGCGGCGGGGCCATCATGGCGCAGTGGATGACGCATCACCACAAGCAGAACTTCCTCTACGAGAACTTCGACCGCATCACGAAGATCATGGCGAAGTACGACGTCAGCTACTCCCTCGGCGATGGCCTCCGTCCAGGCTGCGTCGCCGACGCCTCCGACGAGGCGCAGTTCGCCGAGTTGAAGACGCTAGGCGAGCTCACCCGCGTGGCATGGAAGTCCGACGTGCAGGTGATGATCGAAGGCCCCGGTCACGTGCCGATGGACAAGATCAAGGAGCAGGTGGACAAGGAGGTCGAGCTTTGCGACGGCGCACCGTTCTACGTCCTCGGGCCACTGGTTACTGACATTGCTCCCGGCTACGACCACATCACCTCGGCCATCGGCGCGGCCATGATCGGCTGGCACGGCGCGGCGATGCTCTGCTACGTCACGCCCAAGGAGCACCTGGGTCTGCCCAACGAGAAGGATGTCAAGGACGGCATCATCGCCTACAAGATCGCCGCCCACGCTGCCGACATCGCGCGTCACCGCCCCGGTGCCCGCGACCGCGACGACGCAATCTCACACGCGCGTTACACCTTCGACTGGGACAAGCAGTTCGCGCTCTCGCTCGACCCGGACACCGCGCGTGGGATGCACGACGAGACGCTGCCGGACGACTACTACAAGGAAGCGGCGTTCTGCTCGATGTGTGGGCCGAAGTTCTGCTCCATGAACTGGTCGAGCAAGGTGGATCAGTTCAACGAGCGCGAGCACGGCCTGAAGAAGCCCGACCTGACGCAGATCGTCACGGAACAGATGGCGTTGCGCAGCTAGGCAGGTTTCATCGCATCAAAGTAAAAGCCGCATCCGGAAGCCGGATGCGGCTTTTGACTTTCGCTGGGCGGACAAGCGTCGTATCACTGTCCGCTGTCAATCAACAAAGCGTTGATTACAGGGCGTCCTTTTCCTCTTTGGAGCGGATGGCGAGGAGTGCAGGGGCAATGATCATACCGAGAAAGATCAAGGCGAGAACCAAGTCGTGAACCATGGGAATGTCTCCTTGGACAGGGGCGGCTTTCTGCCGTCTCATGAAGATGATGCGGCTATTGGCGAACTGAGAACATCCCCCGTAGGGCCATGGCACATAACCCATTGGTGGTAGGCCGGTCTTCGTGAATTGGTCTGTCTATTGCTTGGCGTTGTCGCTTTCGCAAAGGGCGTCCTGCGCATCCATCGGGTGCGGGTCGAGCGGGCGCTTTCCGCGCCGGACGAGGAAAAAGTTGCTGAGTATCCGGCTGCACTCCTCGGCCAGCACACCCTTGCTGACCTCGGCGCGATGATTGAGCTGCGGATGGTTCATCACTTCCAGCACGCTGCCGCAGGCGCCTGCCTTTGGGTCGTCGGCCGCGTAGACAAGGCGCGCAATACGCGCGTGAAGGATGGCGCTGGCACACATGGCGCAAGGCTCGAGCGTGACATAGAGCGTGCAGCCCTCGCCTTCTGCCGTGAGCAGCCGGTAGTTGCCAAGCGTGCGTCCGGCCTCGCGCAAGGCGACGATCTCGGCGTGGGCGGTTGGGTCACTGTCGCGCAAAACGCGGTTCTGTCCGCGCCCCAGCACCGTCTCGCCGTCGTGTGCGATGACGACCGCACCGACCGGAACCTCACCTGAGGCTTCTGCCGCGCGGGCCTCAGCGATTGCGAGGCGTATCATGCGGATGTCGTACTCGGCCTGTTGCTCTTGCGGTGTCATGAAGACAGTGTAGCGAGTCAGTTCTGCGGCGGCGGGTTGGGAACCGGCACGCCATGATGGTAGACAGCTTCAATGCGCCGCGTGTTGCGAATGTCCATCAGCGGATCGGCGGAGAGAATGATGAGGTCGGCCTGGTAGTCCGACTTGATGAGACCCACGCTGAGGTGCGGGTTCAGCTCATGAATGAGGCGGCCGTTTTCGCCTGTTGCGATAGCGATGGCCTGCAATGGAGTGAGTCCAGCGGCGACGAGGTCTTCGAGTTCGCGGTGTTCGCTGAAGCCGGGGATTCGGCCCATAACTGCACCAGAGTCGGTGCCGAAGGCGATGGAGACGCCAGCGTCGAAGAGTGCTTTGAAGTTCTTCACAGCGATCTCGTGGTCCTTCTTTGCCTGCTCGGTCTGGGCTGAAGCGATGGTCTTTTCCGCATAGTCGGATGCCGTGAGCTTCGCCAGCAGTTGTGTTCCGGCCGCCTGTTTGAAGAAGTTGGATTGCATCGCTTCGGGGTTTGTGGCGTAGAGATAAAAAGCCTCGTCGAGGGCCAGAGTTGGGATGTACCAGATCTTGTGTTGGATCAGCGATTGAGCAAACGCAGCGTCGACAGGTTGATCGCGCACGGAGTGGGCGAGGATGTCGATGTTGGCGTTCACCAGGCTGCGCGCGTCGGCTAGAGCGTAGACATGCGACGCGACCTTCAGGCGATGCTTGTGCGCCTCTTCGATGATGGCGGTGTAGATGGCAGGCTGCATGGCCGGAATCTTGCCGCGGCCACTGTCGAGCCACATTTTGACGAGATCGGCGTGGTGTCCGGCCAACTCATCGACGTCCTTGCGAGCTTCTTCGGGAGTTGCGGGGCGATAGATCTGGTCGGGGGCTACGTTGAGCCCCGGCGCGCCGTTGGGGACGCCTATGCCGCGACCCGCGGTGAGGACGGTCGCTCCGCCCAGCTTGCCTTCACGCTGCCTGTCGCGAAGCTCGTAGACGAGATCGCGATTGAGGCCAAGGCTGACGATGGTGGTTACGCCATAACGCTCAAACTGGTTGAGCGCGGCGGTAACGTTCTCTTCCGTATACGCATCGGGCGATGAGTCCGCATTGTTCAGAAGAATGCCGAGGTGCGAGTGCGTGCTGATAAGGGCAGGGATGACGGTCTTGCCGGTGCAATCGACGATCTCAATATCTTTAGGCGCTTTTTTGAAGGCTGGTCTGACGCTTTCGACATATCCCTTGTGCAGAGTGATATCGACGTGTTGTTGAGCGGCTGAGCCTGTACCGTCGACAAGCGAGGCGTTGTGGAGGATGACGGTTTTTTGCTGGGCGTAGGCGCTGGCTGCAACAAAGGCAGAGAGTGTGAAGGCACAAGCGAAGGTTCGCATCGGGTCTCCGATTGAGTTTGTCTTACGAAACGCGACCGCAGGTTCTTCTGATGCTTTATTTCAGCGCCCGGTTTACGCAGGCTCCTGTTGCGTCATGCAGTGTAGCGCGCCCAGCCCCCAGATGAAGTCGGTGCAATGAATTCCTGTGATCTTACGGTCAGGAAAGCAGCCGGCGATGATGTTCAAAGCGTGCCGGTCGTTGGGATCGTTGAAGGTGGGAACAAGCACCAGGTCGTTGGCGATGTAGAAGTTCGCGTAGCTGGCCGGCAGGCGCTGGCCGTCGAAGACGACGGGTGCGGGCATCGGCAGTTCGACGATCTTGAACGGCTTTTCTTCCAGGTTGCGGGCAGAGCGCAGGCGGTCGAGGTTCTCGGCCAGCGGAAGGTGGTTTTCGTCGTGGATCGTAGGTTCGACGCAGGTGAGGATGGTGTTCTCGTCCACGAAGCGGCTGATGTCGTCGACGTGGCCGTGGGTGTCGTCGCCGGCGGCGCCGCGATGGAGCCAGATGGTCTGATCGATGCCGAGGTAGTCGTGAAAGGCCCGTTCCAGTTGCTCCTTGGAGACGCCGGGATTGCGCTGTTGCACATCGGAGAGCAGGCACTCTTCCGTGGTGAGCAGGATACCCGCGCCATTGGTGTCGATAGATCCGCCTTCGAGGACGAGGCGGTGCGGTTTGCCGTCAACTTCAACCTTGGGCTGAAACTCGGTCATACCGTAGAGCTTTGCGACGTGGCGGGGAATCTGGTCGTCGCGCTGGTAGTTGTCGTATTTGGCCCAGGCATTGAAGCGCCAGTTGGTGATGGCAAGGTCACCCCTGGGGTTCTTGACGAAGATAGGCCCTGAGTCGCGCAGCCATACGCGATCAGTCTGCCAGGCGTGAAAGTGAAGCCGCGCCATGTTGGCGCCTGCACGAAGAAGGGTGTGCCGCGCGCGCTTTTCGGCAGTGTCGTTGTTGACGAGGATGTGGACGTCTTCGCAGCAGGAGAGATGACGAACGATCTCGGCGTAGACCCAGGGGATGGGCTGGAACTTTCCGGGCCAGTCTTCGGCATTGTGCGGCCAGGCGATCCAGGTGCCGGAGTGGGGGGCCCACTCGGCGGGCATACGGAAGTTCTGGTCGCGTGGTGTCGTGTCGCTGGCGGTCATCTGCTCTTTCAACCTTCTCGTTAGAGGCCCTGACTCATATCCAAAAGACCTTTATCTTCCTGGATATTTGAGCTTGTTCCGGATATTTTCAAAAGCCAAAGAATACCGTTCTTATGCTCAGTATAGCTGTACAAAATATGCCAGCCCGGTAAACGGTCCGCCGGACAGGTCTCAGAGTATGGCGCGAAAAAGCAGCGATGGGAAGAGAAGAGTGTAGGATGAGTGGAGTTTGAACGTGCAGGCTTAAACGCTCATGGGAAGGCCGTAGACCAGCAATATGGCGATTGGAGTTTCGACCACCACCGGCACCACGCATACTGGGCCGCAGAAGACAGATATTCGCGCAATGAGCATCGCCACGATGCTCTTCTTCATGTGGGGCTTTCTCACCTGCCTGAACGACATCCTGATCCCGCACCTGAAGAGCATCTTCGAGCTGAACTACGCGCAGGCGATGCTGGTGCAGTTCTGCTTCTTCTCTTCGTACTTCATCTTTGCCGTGCCTTCAGGAAAGCTGGTGGAGTGGCGCGGGTATAAGGGAACGATGGTGATCGGCCTGCTGGTGATGGCCGTTGGAGCATTTCTGTTTCTTCCGGCCTCTGCCGCCGCTTCGTTCGGGCTGTTTCTCTCGGCGCTCATTATTCTTGCTGCTGGTATTACCAGTCTGCAGGTAGCTGCAAACCCTTATGTGGCCCACCTTGGTCCTCCGGAGACCGGAGCGGCGAGACTGAATCTTTCGCAGGCGTTCAACTCTCTGGGGACGGCTGTTGCACCGATCTTCGGTGGCGCGTTGATCCTGAGCACGACGCAGGTTACGCCTGAGAAGCTGAAGTCATTTTCTGCAACCGCTCTGCAGGCTTATCGGGCAGAGCAAGCCTCTTCCGTCAGGCTGCCTTACGTTGGGATCGGCCTGACGCTGGTGCTGCTGGCGATTGCTCTGGCGCTGGTGAAGCTGCCGCCGATGGATTTCACGCGCGACATTCGCCCCGGCGAGTTGGATTCGAGCGCGGGCGGCGATTCCATCTGGAAGCATCCCATCTTGCTGGCGGCCGCTGTGGGGATCTTTGTTTATGTCGGTGCCGAGGTCTCGATCGGCAGTTTTCTGGTGAACTACTTTGGCCTGCCCGATATCGGCGCACTGCCGGAGCAGGCCGCTGCAAAGTATGTTGCCGTGTACTGGACCGGCGCCATGATCGGGCGATTTATCGGATCGGCGCTGCTCACAAAGCTCAGAACGAGTACCGTGCTGGGTTCGGCGGCGGTCGTTGCCTTTCTGCTGGTGGTCACCTCGATCCTGACGCATGGACACACTGCCATGTGGTCGATCCTTGCGGTGGGGCTGTTCAACTCGGTCATGTTCCCAAGCATCTTCACTGTTGGCCTGACGGGGCTGGGACAGTTGACGAGCAAAGGCTCCAGCCTGATGGTTGCGGCAATCGTCGGCGGCGCGCTGATTCCGCTGGCGGAAGGCCATTTGGCCGATGCAATAGGAGTGCAGCACGCATTTGTGATTCCCGCCGTCTGCTATATCTACATCGCGTTGTTCGGCTACTTCGGCGGACGCAGGGCAGAACAGGAAGTGGAAGCAGGTGCCGTCTGAGTTTAACGGAGAACCTTGTCAGGTCACCGGATTCTCAAGTGTTCCGATTCCGTCGATGCTTATCTTTACGAGGTCGCCAACAACAAGCGTGAAGTCATCGCCGGGAACGATGCCGGTGCCCGTCATCAGGAACGCTCCCGCAGGAAAGCTATTTTCGCGGAAGAGATATTCGGCGAGCAGCTTCGGTTCGCGCTTCAACTCGGCAAGAGAGGTGTCTCCGCTGAAGGCTGTTTTCCCGCTGCGAACGATCTCGATCTGAATGCCGGTCGAGCGCGGAAGAGGCTCGGAGCTTAGCAGGATCGCCGGGCCAATCGCGCAACTTCCGTCGTAGACCTTCGCTTGTGGCAGATAGAGCGGGTTCTCGCCTTCGATATCGCGCGAGCTCATGTCGTTGCCGATGGTGTAGCCGGTGATGACTCCTGTCGAACTTATGAATAGCGTCAACTCTGGTTCAGGGACGGACCACGTTGCATCCTTGCGGATGCGTACATTTGCTCCAGGGCCAACGACGCGATTGCCGCTGGACTTGTAGAAGAGCTCGGGCCTGTCAGCGACGTAGACGCGATCGTAGAAGGTGCCCCCACCTGCGTCTTTTGACTCCTCCATGCGCGCATTGCGGCTTCTGTAATAGGTCACTCCAGCGGCCCACACCTCCTGGCTGCCGACAGGCGCGAGGATCGCAGTTCCGGCGGGCTGTTGCACGGCTTTACCGGCAAGCGCAGACTGCGCGCGTTGGTAGATATCGGGGCTGGAGATCAGCTCGTCCCAGTCCGCCGCTTCGAGCAGAAAGTAGTTGCCTTTGTCCTCGACGATAGAGCCGGATGTCGTGCGGTAGAGTCGCATTCGTTTTACTTGTCCTCGATAGTTGCCTGTTGCGGTTGGTTCTGCTGAAGACGGCTCACGATGGCATCGGTGTCGTAGACGCACCCGCCCCAAACTCCGCCGCTGGCTTGAACCAGCGCAGCCCACAAACGAGTTGCGGCGGGGAGCTCAGGGTGCGGCGCCAGATCGCCCCGCGCCGAGCGCGCTGCAAGAAGCCGCGCTCCTTCTTCTGCGGTGAAGCGCCGATTACCTTCGCCGATGAGATTGACGGAGCCGAGAAGCGCGCCGCGGTCGATGGCGATCTCAATCACATCACCATCGAGCAAGCGGCCGACCGGTCCTCCCGCCAGCGCCTCGGGCGAGATGTGCCCGAGGCAGGCCCCGGTGGAAACGCCGCTGAACCGCGCATCGGTAAGCACCGCGACATGCTTGCAGTGCGGAAGGCTCTTCAACGCAGAGGTGACCTGATAGATCTCCTGCATACCCGCGCCTGCCGGGCCTCCGCAGATAAGGACGATCACATCGCCCTTGCCGATCTCGCCGCGTTTAATGGCATTGATTGCGGACGCCTCCGAGATGAAGACCTTTGCAGGGCCGATGTGGCGATAGGTGTTCGTCTCGTCGACGAGCGATGGATCAATCGCCGTGCTCTTGATGACCGAGCCTTCAGGCGCAAGGTTGCCGGAAGGGAAGCAGACCGTGGCGGTGAGTCCGCGTTGCCGCGCACTGTCCGGCGACATGATGACATCGTCGGCATCAATGCTGTCGAGATCGAGCAACCGCTTTTTCATGATGCGGCGGCGCTCGCTCTGCTCCCACCAGTTCAGATTTTCGCCGAGCGTCCCGCCGGTGACCGTCTTCGCAGTTGTATCGAGCAGTCCAGCGCGCCGCAGGTGCAGCATCACCTCTGGAACTCCTCCTGCGAGGAAGACCTGTACCGTCGCAAAATTCCTGGGGCCGTTGGGCAGAGCATCGACCAGCCGTGGCACCTCACGATTGATGGAAGTCCAGTCGTCTACAGATGGCCGTCGCCTGCCTGCGGCGTGAGCAATTGCCGGAATGTGAATCAGGAGATTGGTAGAGCCTCCAAAGGCTGCATGAAGAACCATCGCATTGCGAATCGCTGCATCGGTCAATACATCCTGTGTGCCAATCCCGAGCTGCATCATGCGGATCATTGCGCGCGCCGACCTTGCAGCGGCGTCGAGCCACACCGGCTGACCCGATGGAGCAAGCGCTGTGTGCGGCAGCGACAGACCAAGCGCCTCGGCAACCACCTGTGATGTTGCAGCGGTGCCAAGAAACTGACAGCCTCCACCGGGGCTTGCACACGCTCGGCATCCCACCTCAGCGGCGTAATCGAGAGTGATCTGGTTCTGCGCATAGCGCGCGCCGATGGTCTGCACCTTGCCCGCGTCCTCGCCCTCATCGGGCAGAAGCGTGACGCCGCCGGGAACGAGGATGCTGGGAAGAGGGCCAGAGGTAGCAAGGGCCATCATCATCGCGGGAAGCCCCTTGTCGCAGGTTGCAACGCCGAGGACGCCGCTGCGATTCGGCAGCGATCGCATCAGGCGTCCCAGCACCATCGCCGCATCATTGCGGTAGGGAAGCGAGTCGAGCATGCCGGCCGTTCCCTGCGTGCGTCCGTCGCAGGGATCGGTGCAGGCTCCGGCGAACGGAGTTGCATGCAGGTTGCGAAACTCGCGCGCAGCCTCAGCGACGAGCAACCCAACCTCCCAGTGGCCGGTATGAAAGCCCAGTGCGATCGGCGTTCCATCTTGTGCGCGTACGCCGCCGTGCGTGCTGAGGATCAGAAACTCCGGATCGCGCAGCCGCGATGGCTCCCACCCCATGCCTGCGTTCTGGCTCAGGCCGAACAGGTTGCCGGAAGGTTGCGTCAACAGCATCTCTGGCGTGATGGGAAGAACGCCTTCAGGGCCGGGGGCATGGGTCTTGACGCCTTCGTACTGCGAAGTGTCGCCTTCGAGAACATCGGTTACAGTTATCGAGCTATGCGATGACGGGTTCATTGGCTCCGGAGTGCGCGGGCTTAGGTTTAGGCAATAGAAGTATCAGCAGGGAAGAGAATATCAATGAAGAAGACATAAGCAGAAAGCCTGCGCGTGAGCTTCCGGTAACCGCCTGCAAGAGCCCGACAAGATAGCTCCCGGCAAAGCCGCCCAGCGCGCCGAAGCTATTGATCACGGCGAGAACTTCAGCCGTGACATTGCGCGGCAGACGCTCCGGAACGATAGCCCAGAAGGGGCCATAAGGCGCATACATGCAGCCCCCGGAGATGACGAGACACACAAAGGCGGCAATAAAGCTGTTGTCTGCAAACAGAAATGAGCCAAGCATCCCCAGACCGGAGGCAAGAAGGAACGGCCATACCAGGGGCTCCCTACGCAGCGTTTTATCCGAAATGTAGGAGACGGCCATCATCAAGATAATGGCGACGACATAGGGAATCGCGGCAAGCAGGCCCGTCTGCCCCATGGTCATCGAGCCGCCACTCCGGATGATTGTCGGCAGCCAGAGCACAAAGCCATAAAGTCCCAGGCTCCAGCAGAAATACTGGATCGATAGCAGAATGACGTCTCCGCGGATCAGCGCCTTTCGCATCGACTTTACCGGCTCCATCGCAGCCTGTTCGCGCGTGAGCACTTCTTCGAGCGCCTCAGCCGCCGATGCGCTGAGCCATCGAGCCTCGGACGGCCGGTCGCGAACCGTGGCGATCCACACCGGGGCCCACAGCACCGTTGGAATCCCCTCGAGGATGAACGTCATCTGCCAGCCGTAAGCCTGAATGAGATAGCCGGTGATGGCCGACATCCAAAGCACTGTGATCGGGTTGCCAAGGATGAAGACCGAGTTGGCGCGGGAGCGTTCCTCGCGCGTAAACCAGCGCGTAAGCAGGACCAGCATTGTCGGAAAGATGACACTCTCCGCAACGCCGAGGAGAAACCTGTCCAGCGCGAGCAGCCAGAACTCGCGGATGACTCCTGTCAGGGCCGCCAGCGATCCCCACGTAACAAGCGCAAAGAAGATGAGCCAGCGTGCGCTGCCTCTTCCTGCGATTCTCGCGCCCGGTATCTGAAACGTGAAGTAGCCGAGGAAGAAGAGCGCACCCAGCAGTGAAGTCTGCGCGCCGGTGATGTGGAGTGTAGCGGCCAACCCCGCCGCAGCCCCGAAGCCATAGTTGGCGCGATCGAGATATGCCAGGCTGTAGGTGATGAAGACAGCGGGTATCAGGTAGAACCAGCGCCGCCTCAGGTTCCGCGCAATGTCCTGCTCAGCGTCCGAGGAGAGAGCCTCGTGTGAGAGTGCATCGGGATTGCGCGAAGTAACCTTCATTGGGAGTGCCATTCCTGGTGGAAACCTGTTTGTGCGTCTATCAACTCATGTACCATCCACCGTTCAGATTGATCGTCTGACCGGTGACGTACCCGGTTGTGGCCAGGAAAACCGCCGCGCGCGCGATCTCGTCCACTTCGCCGAAGCGTCCTACCGGAATCATCTCGGGACGAATGGACTTTTTCCCGCGAATCATGTCCGTCTCGACCAGCGCCGGTGCGATCGCGTTCGACGTAATGCCTTCCTTTGCAAGCAGGCTCGCATAGCTGTGCATCAGCCCCAGCATTCCTGCCTTGCTTGCGGCATAGTGTGGGCCGATCACGCCGCCGGTCTGCGCCGCAACCGATGACAGAAAGATCAGCCGCCCCCATCGCCGTTCGCGCATTCCCGGCACTGCAGCCTGTGAAACGAGAAACGCTGAGGTAAGGTTCGTCTGGATCGTCTCGTTCCAGTCCGCCAGGCTGAGTTCAGTGAGCGGCTTGCCAGGATTGATTCCAGCATTGTTGACCAGAAGATCGACGGGGCCAAGCTCGTGCGTGACCGCGTCGAGCAGGCGCGCGACCTCTTCTTCGCGGGAGACGTCAGCCTGCACCGCCATGGCCCGTCCATCGCCTTGGCGGATTGCGTCGACGATGGCCGCTGCCTCATCTTTGGCATGGAGAAAGTTGACGGCGACCGAGCATCCTTTGGAGGCAAACGCCAGCGCCATGGCCCGGCCAATGCCACGCGACCCTCCAGTGATCAGCGCCGTCTTTCCCCTGAGAGACACTTCAGCCATCCACTTCTCCTATGCGATGAAAATTATTTGGCGTGTTGCATCGGCGAGTACAGGCAATCAGGGGCGAAATCCCGGAACCTTCAAGCGAATGCTATAGACCGAATCGGTAACGGTTGCGTAGAGAGTCATCGCATCATCGCCTCCCCACGCGACATTCGAGGCGTTCTTCGGCGTGAGGATCGTTCCAAGGTGCTTGCCCTCGGGCGAGATGATCCAGATACCGCCCGGTCCCGAAGAGTAGAGATTGCCGTGGATGTCCACCTTCATGCCATCGGGGCCGCCGGGACGATGGTCGCCCGATGCGTCAAGAAATAGTGTGCCGGCCTCGAGTGTTCCGTCTTTTTTGACGGTATAGCGCATCCACTTCTTCGCTCCCGAGTCGGCAATATAAAGCCATTTGTAATCTGGTGAGAACGCAATACCGTTGGGGCGCGGCAGGTCGCTAATGACCAGTTGCAGCTTACTCCGCTCGGGGGCGGCCCCCGGCTTTACATTGACGGCGCCGGGAATGCGATAGACGCCGTTGACCTTCAGCTTCTTCTCCGGGTCGGTATCCGATTGTGTCCGCAGGCCATACGGAGGATCGGTGAAGTATAGCGAGCCGTCGCGCCCGTAGACGAGATCGTTCGGGCTGTTCAGCGGTTTGCCCTGGTAGCTGTCGGCCAGAATTGTCACCGCGCCGTGCGGGTCCATCGTCTCAAACCGCATGATGTTTCGCGCGGCGTGCCCTGCGACCGTCAGCCGGCCCTTGCTGTCGAGCGTCATGCCGTTCGTTCCCGGCTCCTTGCCGCCGTAAGGCTCGGTTCCGCGATACCCGCTGGGTTGCAGCCATAGGCTGACCTTGCCGTCGGCGCCCACCTCTCGGATGCTGTTGCTTGGAATGTCGGCAAACATCAGCGTGCCAGGAGCGATCCAGACAGGGCCTTCCACCCACGTAAAGCCGTTCGCTATAAGGTGCCATGTGCTGTTGCTGTCGATCAAAGCGTCCAGCGATGGGTCCAGCCGTTCGATCTGAGAGACATGTGCAGGCGAGATTGGCGTTTCAGTCTGCGCAGGTCGTTTACACCCTGTTGATAGAGCGAGAAGACAAAAGACACCTGCTGCAACTGCATTGCCTGTACGCATCACAAATCCTCCGAAAGCTACAACGCAAGTTATAGGCGATTTCGCGTCAGATGCAGTGTAGTGTGTTTTAAGGATTATTTTCTGTCAAAAACTAATACCCTGCTCTCAAGGAGAGAGCAGGGTATTAGTTTCACTGTTTTATACGTTGACTGATTCGTTCGAGGCTTTCTCGGCCTTTCGCTGTGCCGCCGTCTGGCCGAGTTCTGCGGCCAGCTTCTCGGTGGTAAAGGCTTCGATGAAGTCGCCAACCTGGATGTCCTTGAAGTTGCCGAGATCGATACCGCACTCGACACCCTGCCGGACCTCGGACGCATCGTCCTTGAAGCGCTTGAGCGAGGCAATCTTGCCCTTCCATATCTCATCGCCATTGCGCATCACCTTCACCTGCGCGTCGCGCCGGATCAGGCCATCGCGCACGATGCAGCCCGCAATCTGACCGACCTTGGTGATCTTGAAGACGTTGAGCACCTCGGCGCGTCCAAGGTAGTTCTCCTTGAACACCGGCTCCAGCAGCCCGTACATCGCCTTGGTGATCTCGTCCTGCAGCTCGTAGATGATCGAGTGCAGCCGGATCTCGACGTTCTCGCGCTCGGCGATCTCCGCGGCCTTGCGATCGGGGCGAACGTTGAAGCCGATGACGACGGCGTTCGAGGCCGAAGCAAGCAGCACGTCGGACTCGGTGATGGTTCCGACGCCCGCGCGAAGCACGCGTACGCGGACCTTCTCCGTCGACATCTTCTCGAGCGAGTCGGCCAGCACTTCGACCGAACCCTGCACGTCGCCCTTCAGGATCAGGTTCAGGTCCTTCATTCCGGCCTGCTTGATCTGCTCGGCGAGTCCCTCGAGCGAGACGCGCGAGCTCTTGGCCAGCTGCGCCTCGCGTTCCTTCATGGAGCGGTAGCGAGCAATCTCCTTGGCACGGTCGCGATCGGCCATGGCAAGGAAGGTGTCGCCAGCATCCGGGATGGCCTCGAGGCCGAGGATCTCGACCGGGGTCGAGGGACCGGCTTCGGCGATCGAGCGGCCGCGGTCGTCGAACATGGCACGAACCTTGCCGAAGGTGTTGCCGACGATGTAGCTGTCGCCCGTGCGAAGCGTGCCGTTCTGCACCAGGATCGACGCCACCGCACCGCGTCCGCGGTCCAGCTTGGCCTCGATCACGGTTCCGACCGCTGGGCGATCGGGTTGCGCCTTCTGCTCGTTCACATCGGCCACCAGGCAGATCATCTCTTCGAGCTTGTCGAGGTTCATGCGCTTCTTGGCCGAGACTTCGACGAACTCGACCTCGCCGCCCCAGCCAACGAGCTGCAATCCGCGCTCTGCGAGCTGCTGCTTGATGCGGTCCGGGTTGGCTTCCGGCTTGTCGATCTTGTTGATCGCCACAATCATCTTTACGTTGGCGGCCTTGGCGTGGTCGATCGCCTCGAGCGTCTGCGGCATCACACCATCGTCGGCTGCGACAACGATAACGACGATGTCGGTGACCTTTGCGCCGCGTGCGCGCATGCGGGTGAAGGCCTCGTGGCCCGGCGTGTCGAGGAAGACGATCTCGCGTCCAAAGGCCGGTGAGTCCGGCTTCGAGACGTGGACCTTGTAGGCGCCGATGTGCTGCGTGATACCGCCCGCCTCGCCTGCGGCAACATCCGTCTGGCGGATCGCGTCGAGCAGCGAAGTCTTACCGTGATCGACATGGCCCATGACCGTAACGACAGGCGAGCGCACGATCTCGGTCATGCCGGTCGTGTCTTCCAGGAAGCCTTCGATCGCCTCATTCTCAAGCTGCTCTTCGACCGAGATGATGGTCGCGTCCGCGCCAAACTGGCGAGCCACGTCCTTCACCAGCTCGCCGTCGAGCGACTGGTTCACCGTAACGAAGACGCCCCGCATCAGCAGCGTCGCGATGAGATCCTTGCCGCGAATATCCAGCTTCTCGGCGAGATCCTTCACGCTGATGCCTTCGGTCACGGTGATGGTGCGGGTGATCGGCAAAGGCTCATGCGGAATCTGCGCTCCGCCAAAACGTGGCGGAGGCGCAAAGCCCTTCATCGGGCCTTCTTTGGACTTCTCGTAGCGCTGTCCGCCGCCGCGGCGTTGTGCTGGACGGCCCACAGGACGTCCAGCCGGAGCATCGCCTGATCCCGGAGGAAGAAGGCCAGGAGCACCCGGGCGCGGTCCACCAAATCCAGGACGTGCGCCAAAACCGGGCCGGGGCCCGCCAGGACCGCCAAAGCCGGGGCGCCCACCGGGGCCGCCAGGGCCTCCCGGGAAGGTGCGCGTCGGGTGCATCGGCCGCCGGGCTCCAGGAGACAATGGGGGACGGCTTCCCGGAGCACCGGGAGCCTGCGGACGTGGCCGCTCAAAGATAGGACGGTTGCGCGGAGGCGCTCCCGGCGCAGGTGCCGGGGCCGTGTAGATAGGGCGCGGTCCCGTCTGCGGCATAATCACGCGGCGTGCCGGAGGTGCGGGCGCGGCGGGAGCCGTTGGGGCTTCAAGCGCAGCGGCGGCAGGTACGGCCGGAGTCTCCGCAGTGGGAGCTTCAGGCGTTGGCGTCGCGGCTACAGGAACCTCAGGTGCGGCAGGTGCAGGTTTCGGCGCAGCGGCTGGAGGCACTACGAGCGCAGGGCGCTCATGTGCAGCAGGGGCCGCAACAGCCGGTGGAACAACAGCCACGGGAGGACGCGCGATGACCGGGCCGGCCGGAGGCCTGCTCGCGATCGCCGGGGGGGGGGCTGGCTGAACGATGATATTCGCCTGTGGACGTGGCTGCGGAACGATCTTGCGTGGGCCCTGCGGGGCCACAGGCGGCACAGCAGCTACCACAGGAGTTCCAGGCGCAGTTGGCTTAGGCGCAGCCACTACAGGAGGAGCCACAACCGCCGGACGCGGAGCCACAGGAGGAGCGGCCTTTGCCGCCGTCTCTGCCTGTTTCCGTTCGAGAATAGCCTTTAGAGCATCGCCTGGTTTTGACGCCTTTGAGAGATCGAACTTCAGCTTTGTCTCGGCTGGCTTCGGTGCACTGGCCGTGCGGCTTCCGCCCGACAGGTACGCACGAACCTTCTCCGCTTCATCGACCTCGATCGAGCTCGAGTGGGTCTTCTTTTCTGTGACGCCAACCGCCGTCAGCGCGTCCAGAATGGACTTGCTCTTTACTTCCAGTTCGCGTGCCAGATCGTTGATTCGAACTTTGCTCATCCGTTCCTTTTTTGCTTCCCTAGCGCCCTTAGCTGCTCATATCAGCCTCTTCGAGGTAGGAATTGTGGGTGCTTCTATTATTACCGACTTTGCTGCATCCGCGATGCAGCGCGGAGAAACGACTGCGGCTAGCCACGGTCGTTTCCGTCGTCAATACCTTCGTCCGAGACCTCCTGGGCTTCATCGACCAGGGTGTCTACTGTATCGTTGTCCTGCTCAATCTGCTCTTCGCGCGCATCCGCTTCGCTCAAGGCATCGGAGCCGGATGCCCTGTTCTCGGCATCTGCGATGTCCTCTGTCGAGAAGGAGTTGACCTCTTTGGCGCGGCCTTTGCCAGCCTCACCCGCAAGAATCTCTTCAGGGGTCTTCTCCAGCGAGGTCTCTTCCGCTACCGCGCCTGAAGCTTCTGCCGCAGCCGGACGCTCTTCGCCCTCTTCGTACTGGCCGAAGTAGTGGCGCACGGCGACCGAGATCTTCTCGACTGTCTTTTCGCCGATGCCCGGGACTTCCTCCAGTTGCTCCGGCGTCATGTCCGCCAACGCTTCGACCGTCGTGATTCCGGCAGCGATCAGCTTCTCCAGGATCGATTCGCCAAGCTCCGTCACCTGCTCGATCGGAGTCGAAGGTCCGCCGCCCATGGCCTGCATCTGCTGCTCGACCTCCTGGCGCTTCTCCTCCTCGCTCTTGATGTCGATCTTCCATTGCAGCAGCTTCGCCGCCAGCCGGACGTTCTGTCCCTTCTTGCCGATCGCCAGCGAAAGCTGCGTGTCGTCGACGATCACCTCGAGCTGCTTCTCGCCCAGGTCGGTGATCGAGACGCGGCTCACCTTCGCCGGTTGCAGCGCCTTCTCGGCAAAGGTCGTGATCTCGTCCGAGTACTCGATGATGTCGATCTTCTCGCCGCGAAGCTCGCGGATGATCGACTGCACACGCATGCCCTTCATGCCCACGCACGCGCCCACCGGGTCAACGTCCTTGTCGCGCGACTGCACCGCGATCTTGGTACGCTCGCCTGCCTCACGCGCAATAGCCTTGATGCTCACCGTGTTGTCGTATATCTCCGGAACTTCGCTCTGGAACAGGTTCTGCACCAGCACCGGTGAGGCCCGCGAGACGATCACCTGCGGCCCCTTGGCCGCGCGGTCCACGCGCAGCAACACAACGCGCACGCGCTCGCCCACGGCAAACTGCTCCAGCCGCGACTGCTCGCGCTTCGGCATCCTAGCCTCGGCCTTGCCGATGTCGAAGATCACGTCCATCGGCTCCAGCCGCTTCACCGTCGCCGTCAGCACCTCGCCCGCGCGGTGGTTGTACTCGTTGTAGACCGTGTCGCGCTCTGCCTCGCGCACCTTCTGGAAGATGACCTGCTTGGCCATCTGTGCGGCGATGCGGCCCAGCGGAGTCGTGTCCTTGTAGAAGCGCAGCTCTCCGCCCACCTCGACCTCGGGCGCAAGCTCGCGCGCCTGCTCGAGTGTAAGCTGGTTCACCTCGTCTTCGACCAACTCCGGGCTCTCGACCACCGTCTTGAAGACATAGGCGCGGATCTCGCCGGACTCGCGGTCCATCTCGGCGCGCATGTTCTCCTGTGTCTTGTAGTACTTGCGCGTCGCCAGCGCGATCGCGTCTTCTACGGCGCCTACGACTACACCGGGGTCGATGCCCTTGTCCCGGCTCAAGATCTCAATCGACTGATACAAAGCACTTGCCATGTCATTCGTCCTTCTACTGCGTGTTTCGATATCTCGTTGTCTTGTCCTGAAAGGCTCTGTTCACCCTTCCAGGCCTGAATCTCTTTCTTGAATCTCTCTGATGCAGCGCCGAGGCTAGAACTCCGCCACCAGGTGCGCCTTTTCTACATTCGCCAGCGGAATCTCCACCACCGGCACCGTAATGGCCTTCTTCGCCTTGCCCTTCTGCTTCACCGCCGAAAGGTCCAGCGTCAAGACATTCCCCGCAAAACTGGTCAACCGCCCCTGCCACTGCCGGTTGTTGTTTACCGGCGAGAAGGTCTGCACCTTCACCAGGCTCCCGGTAAACCGCGTATAGTCCTCCGGCTTCTGCAGCTTCCGCTCAAGCCCTGGTGAAGAAACCTCAAGCGTGTACTCCGCCCCTGGCATCAGGTCTTCAACGTCCAGTACCGTTCCAAAATCATGCGCAAACGTTGCGCAATCCTCGTGGGTCACACCCGAGAGCATCTCCACGGGAACGCCCTTGGGCAGGGAAGTGGCCTCTTCCTCTCCTTCGGCAGTGGCTTTCGCAGCCAGTTTGGCCCGCTCCTCGGCATTCTTCTCAATGAAGATGCGCAGCGTGCGAAACTTCGCCCCGCCCGAAAACTCAAGGTCCACCACGTCCAGGTGGTGCGAGGCGGCCACGCGGTCCGCCGTTGCCCGTATTGTGTCCAGATTCAGCGCCATAACTCTACTTCTTGTTGTCTGCGTTGCGCCTCAAACGACGTAGTTTGAGGCCTGTTTTCAGAGCAAATAAAAAGTGGGCTGTGGCCCACTCATCTCTTCCGTCCTTTTGCCGGTGCGGTCACGGCCTTACCTGGACAACGGAAAAAACGCTGCAATCCGTATGATACATCCACTTTGCAGGCATTACAAATGCCCGGCCAATCGCTCATGGTTCAGGTGGCGTAGATCTCAGACTGGCGTGGATGGAGTACGGGGAAGGCCCAGCCGCAATGGCTGGGCCTTAGTTTCTTGGGCTCGACGATCTCCCTACCGCGTAAAGAGGTCTTTGACCTGCTGAATGAAGACGTCGCGGCCCATATCGCTGATGGCCTCGGTCAGGGGGAGTTCCTTGGGGCAGGTCATTACGCAGTTCTGGGCGAAGCTGCACTCCTGGATGCCGCCGTCTCCGGAGAGCGCTCGCAGGCGTTCTTCCTTGAGCACGGAGCCGGAGGGGTCGATGTTGAAGAGCTTGGCCTGGGCGATGGTAGCCGCTCCGACGAAGCTGGTGGAGAGGTTGAACTGCGGGCAGACCTCCATGCAGCAGCAGCAGGAGATGCAGTTGGAGAGCGGGTAGCGCTGCTCCTGAATCTGAGGGGCCTGGCGGGGGCCGGAGCCGAGGTCATACGAACCGTCGATGGGCACCCAGGCCTTGACCTTCTTGAGGTTCTCGAAGAGGACGGAACGGTCGACGGCGAGGTCGCGGACAATGGGGAACTTCGAGAGCGGCGCCAGCGTGATGGCTTGGTCCTTGTTGGGGCCGGTGAGCTTGTCGACCAGGGCGGAGCAGGCCATGCTGGCCTTGCCGTTGATGAGCATGGCGCAGGAGCCGCAGATCTCTTCCAGGCAGTTCGAGTCGTAGGTCACCGGCGTCGTCTGCTTTCCGGTGACATCGACCGGGTTGAGCGCGATCTCGCCAAGCAGCGAGGTGATGTTCATGCCGGGGCGATAGGGGATCTCGAACTTCTCGGTGACAGGGGCAGCGTCGGGGCTGGACTGGCGCTTGATCTCGACTTTGATTGTGCTTGGCATGGTCGTTTTTCCTTGGCTACAGCTTAACTGGGTGTGACGGCGGGATAGGGTGTCTTGATCCGCCTTGAATGTGCGAGTGCGAGCGATGGCTTTTCTACGATGAACCACGAGAGGGCGGCTCCGACGGCGACGGCCAGCAGAGTAACAAGCATGGCCGCCCAGGGGCGTGTGGCGTAGAGGCCGGTGGCGACGACGATCTGGATGATGGGCCAGTGCAGGACGTAGGTGCCGTAGGAGAAGTCGCCCCAGCGCGTTGGGCCTTTGACGACGGGCAGTAGAAGCGATGCGCTGAGCGTGAGCGTAGCGACGGCTGCCGGGCGCAGAATGAACCATCCGGTGATGCTGTGCGCGACAAACATGAGGGCGGCTGCGGCGGTGATCCATTTGCCGTTCGCCTCAAACCACTTGAGGTGGTAGTGGATGAGCGCGCCGATCATGAAGAAGGAGAGCTGGCCGGGTAGCTGCACGGCCAGCGTCTCGTGGTTGGCCATGGCGACGCGATAGATGATCGAGAGCGCGAAGAGCGTCCACAGCACGGCGTCGCGATTGAGCCGGCGGCAGAGCCAGACGATCGCCGGGACGGCGATGTAGAACATGACTTCGATCTTGATGGTCCAGAGCGCGCCGTTGAGAACTGGTGTGGGGTTGTTGGGGAAGACGCCGGGTATGGTGCCGCTGAGGAAGGTGGCGAAGGTCAGGTTCGCGAAGAGGAAGCGGGCAACGTGAAAGCTGCCGTAAGAAAACGCTATAGCGAGGCAGAGCGCGGTGGCGACCCAGTAACCCGGCAGGATGCGGGCGGCGCGTTTGATGATGTAGTCGCGCAGGGACGAGGCGCGCTCCCAACTGGCGAAGATGAGGAAACCGGAGATGGCGAAGAAGCCTTCGACGGCGAGGTGTCCGCTGAAGTAGCGGGGCAGAGGATCGAAGATCGGCGCTCCGCTGACGTGGCCGATGTGGAAGAAGACCACAACCGCGGCGAGCAGCAGCCGGATGATGTCGAAGTTGTTCTCACGTCTCATCGAGCAGGCATCTCCCACGGCTCGGGCGAGAGACTGTTCTCGCCGGCGAGAGTTAGAAGATGCTTCCCGTCTTCCCGGCCCGCTCGTTCTCCAGCGTTACGGCAGAGATGCCGGCCTCTTCGCTGGTCAGGTGACGGCCAGGTCCGGCGATCTGCTGGATTCTCTTCTTCACGTTGCGGTTGTACAGGAAGACATACCCCCAGATCGCAAGGAAGATCAACGGAAGCACGACGAAGACGAAGATGTTCGATGTCGCGTACGTCATACGCTGTATGACGGCGGCTGCGGGTTGTGAGGATACTCAGCGGCATCGAATTTCTTCCGGATTCAGGCTAAAAGCAGATTCAGGCTAAAAGCAGATTCCTTCGCTTCGCTACGGAATGACAAAACGGGTTATGCCGTAACAAGGGTTATGCCGTGGCGTCGTAACGGCGTGGGCGCGGCTTGATGTGGCTGATGTCCACGTCCTCGAACTCGAACTTCGGCTGGTCGTTGACGAAGCTGGCCTTGGTGGTCTTGAGGAACTTCTCGTCGTTGCGCTCGGGGAAGTCCGGCTTGAAGTGGGCGCCGCGGCTCTCGTCGCGCAGACGCGCGCCTTGCACGATGACGCGGGCGAGCTCGAGCATGTTGTAGAGCTGGCGGGCGAAGGCGAAGCTGGTATTGGCCCACTGGCTCTTGTCCGAGAGGTTGATGTTGCGATAACGCTGTTGCAACTCGACGATCTTGGCGTCGGCCTCTGCGAGCCCGGCGTTGTAGCGGATGATCGTCGCGTGCTTGGTCATGGTGTCGCCAAGCTCGCGCCAGATGCGGAACGGGTTCTCCGTGCCGGGGTTGTTGAGGAGGATGTTGTTGGCCTCCTTCTGGCGCTGGAGCTCGGCTGCGTGGCCGCCGTCGCCCTCGGGTGCAGGAAGGGCCTTGGCGTACTGCAGGGCCTGCGGGCCGGCAACGAAGCCGCCGTAGATGCAGGAGAGGAGCGAGTTGGCTCCGAGACGGTTGGCGCCATGAATCGAATAATCTGCTTCTCCGGCTGCGAAGACGCCGGGGATGTTGGTCTGCTGGTTGAAGTCCACCCAGAGTCCACCCATGGTGTAGTGCATGCCGGGGAAGATCTTCATCGGCACCTTGCGGGGGTCGTCGCCGACGAACTTCTCGTAGATCTCGAGGATGCCTTCGAGCTTGTGCTGGCGCTCCGGCGGCAGGTGCGAGACGTCGAGGTAGACCTGCGGCTGACCGTCGATGCCCATGCCGTGCTCGTAGACCACCTTGAAGATAGCGCGGGTGGCGACGTCGCGGGGAACGAGGTTGCCGTACTTGGGGTACCACTCCTCGAGGAAGTACCAGCGGTCGGACTCGGGGATGGACTCGGGGGCGCGCTTGTCGTTCTTGTCCTTGGGCACCCAGACGCGACCGCCTTCGCCGCGGGCTGATTCGGACATGAGGCGCAACTTGTCTTCACCGGGGATGGCGGTGGGGTGAACCTGGATGAACTCGCCGTTGGCGTAGTAGGCGCCCTGCTGATAGAGCGCGGACTGCGCGGAGCCGGTGCAGACGACGGAGTTGGTGGATTTGCCGAAGATGGCTCCGTTGCCGCCGGTGCAGACGATGATGGCGTCGGCGGGGAAGGTGCGGACCTCCATGGTGCGGAGGTCCATGGCGCAGATGCCGCGGCACTCGCCTTTGGAGCCGAGCACGGCGGAGAGGAACTCCCAGCCCTCGTACTTGGTCACCTTGCCCTCGGACTCGAAGCGGCGCACCTGTTCGTCGAGCGCGTAGAGAAGCTGCTGGCCGGTGGTGGCTCCGGCGAAGGCCGTGCGGTGGAACAGCGTTCCACCAAAGCGCCGGAAGTCAAGCAGGCCCTCGGGGGTGCGGTTAAAGGGCACGCCCATGCGGTCGAGCAGGTCGATGATGGCGGGGCCCTGCTCGCACATCTGCTTGACGGGGGTCTGGTTGGCGAGGAAGTCGCCGCCGTAGACGGTGTCGTCGAAGTGCGCCCAGGCGCTGTCGCCCTCGCCCTTCAGGTTCTTGGCGGAGTTGATGCCGCCCTGCGCGCAGACGGAGTGCGAACGCTTGACCGGGACGATGGAGAAGAGGTCGACCTTGCCGCCGGCTTCGGCGATCTTGATGACGGCCGAGAGGCCGGCGAGGCCTCCGCCTACGACGATGATTCTGGGAGTTGCTGCTGCCATTGAGTTCTTCCCTTTTACTTAGCGGGTTAGGTAAATTTCACAGCAATGCGCTGCCGATCATCAACACGATGCCGATTCCTAAGGTGTAATAGCCAATAACGAGATTGCGATAAAACGGTCCGTCGGGATAAGCCGCACGATACATGTCGATTACACTTTGTCCGACAAACTGAATTGCGTCATGCCAGCGAAGTTGATCTCCCGGTGTTCTATTGCTGTTGAGAACACCACGCATCTTCTGCACTGCTAGATTTGTAATGATGACGCTGCAAAAGCATAAAACCATTCCCAGCCCAAAGCAGGTTATCCAGATTTTGTCGAGTATGGTCATCGTCTCGTTGATCTGACTTACGGCTGGTTGGGAAATTCAGGAGTAGGCCCGGAATTTCTGTGAAGTCTAGCGGCACGGCTGAAGCCGTGCCCTTAACAAAACTATTTCGAATATGCGACGGTGGCGACTGCCGGTACGGGTGCAGGCGCGGAGGCCGCAGGAGCTGACATCGTCGTTTCAGGCATTACGTCTTCTGGCGCGTTCTTGTACTTGTCCATGCCGACGAAGGCGTACATGCTGGCGAG
Organism: Acidobacteriota bacterium; assembly: GCA_018268895.1. Lineage (NCBI taxonomy): Bacteria > Pseudomonadati > Acidobacteriota > Acidobacteriota bacterium. The sequence continues at coordinate 362,480 of JAFDVP010000001.1, forward strand.
TCCCATCAGGCAGAGCGCGATTCCGACGACGGCGCAGACGTAGCCGAAGGTCTTGCGGGCTTTCTCGCCGGGGGTGATGCCCCACTTGGCGGCGAAGAGCCAGACGCCGTAGCTGAAGTGCCAGGTGGTGGCGATCATGGCGATGACGTAGATGGCGAGCATCCAGGGGTTCGAGAGTTCGTGCTGGACTTTGGCGAAGGCCGCGCCGGGGTGCTCGGGGAGCATGACTCCGGTGAAGCGCTGCCGGTAGAGGTGCTGGACTATATAGAGGAGCGCGATGATTCCGGTGACGCGCTGCGAGAGATACATCCAGTTTCCGGCCCACGGGTAGACGTTGACGTTGTTGCGTCCGCGGACGGCGATGAAGACGCCGTAGAGGGCGTGATAGGCCAGCGGGATGAAGATCAGTCCCCACTCCAGAACACGCACTAAAGGCAGGCTGTTGAGGAACTTGACCTGCTGCGCGTAGGCGAGCGGGCCGTTGAGGGCCTCGAAGTTGGAGACGATGTGCTCGATCAGGAAGGCGCCGATGGGCACGATGCCGGTGAGCGAATGCAGCTTACGCCAGAAATATGAATGCCCCTGGCCTGCCCGGAGCGGCTGCACGCCCCCTTTGATTCCCAGGGGCGTGGGGGCGGGGGGGGATGGCGGCGCGGCAGTTGCCATGGGTAACTCCTTCGAGGATCGGTGGAAGTGCGTGGTGCGGGAATTCCGCAGCAGGCTGATTATTCCGCCCCGCAGATGCCAGCGTCAAGAAATCAACGGTGTTATGTGCGGTTATCGCTGGACTTGTGCGAATTTCTGCGTTTTCGATTTACGACTGAATCAGGCCGAGTTTGTTGAGAGCGTCGATCAACTCGCGGAAAGCGCGCCCGCGATGGCTGAGGGTGAGTTTTGTGGCTGCGTCGATCTCGGCCATGGTTTTGTCGAGGGCGGGCAGGTAGAAGAGGGGATCGTAGCCGAAGCCGCCGGCTCCGCGTGGTGAGGCGAGGATGAGTCCTTCGACAGAGCCGTCGCCCTCGGCGATGACCTCGCCGTTGCGTGCTGCCGAGAGGACGCAACGGTATCGGCCAGTGCGATCGGGCCGCGGCATTTTGATGAGAGCTTGCAGCAGGCAGAGGTTGTTGCGCTCGTCGAGAGGGAGATCGCTTCCGGTTTGAACGCCGAGGTCGTCGGCGTAACGGGCGGAGCGGACGCCTGGAGCGCCATGAAGCGCGTCGGCCTCGAGTCCGGAGTCGTCGGCGATGACGATGGCATCGGGAGCGAGCCGCGAGTAGTAGATGGCCTTGCAGCGGGCGTTGCCTGCGAAGCTGGGCTCGTCCTCGGGCGGAGGGGCGATGCTGGCGAGGTTCGGCAGAGACTCGATGGGGATGTGATGGGTGTTGGCGGCGGCGAAGTCGCGCAGCTTGCCGGGGTTGGAGGTTGCTATGTAGAGAGTCATGGTTCCCCTTAGGGTAAAGCGGTTCGCGCTTTGCGCGAATGCCCACTCATGCCGCGATAAAACTGCGCCATGAATGGGGCACCCGGTTTTGCACTGAGAGTGCACTTCATTTGGCGATGCGGAAGCGGACGAAGGCGGCGACTCCCCAGGGGTGGTTGCCGTAGGCGGGTTTGAGCGCCTGCGGGGTGACGTAGGTTGTGAACTGTGCTCCGGGGGCGGCGGCGATGTGGCGGCCGAGGTGGAAGTCGCGGTCGTAGCCGAAGCTGAAGGATGCGGCGTGCCCGATGGGTTCTTCTTCAAAGCCCGGAGGCGGCGTGGTGCCGGGGGTGAGCAGAAGTTCGCTGGAGCGCGCGGCGTTTTCGATGCGCGTCCACACGTAGTTCTTGCTCGAGAACTTGAGCAGCGACTCGGCGAGGTAGCTGTTCATCCTGCCGTGAGATTTGGTGCGTCCCCAGATGAGCGTGTTCGACCAGTTGCCGGAGGAAAAGCCATCGGCGTCGCGAGGGCCGAAGGGCCGGTTGTACATGATTGAGGCTGTCTGACGCTGCTGGTCGTCGTGCCCGAGCGCCTCGGGGCTTGTGATGTGCGCGATGGAGTACTGCGCGCTCCAGTTTGCGGTTGGAGCGAAGGTCACGCGCGTGGAGTAGCTGTCGATAGCGAGGCCGTTGGCCAAGGGCTGGAACTGCCAGCGGGCCTCTCCCGGTTCGCCGCCGTGGAAGCCCGAGCCTTCGACGCGGAGCCCTCGCCATGTGAGGCCGGCGGTGAGCACGCTATAGGCGATGTGCGTGGAGTCTTCCTGATGATGGCCAATGGCTGCGAGCGGATTTTCAGACGCCGACATGCGATGCGGAAACGCGGCCGGTCCGATCGCGGGGTCGCCGATGGGGGCGACGTAGAAGCTCAGCAGCGTGCGCTCGCTCAGCTTGATGTCGTAGAGCGCGGCGACCTCCATAAAGAAGTTGTGCGGGTGCTGGCCGTCGATGATGGGGGTGCCGAATGCGGTCTCGCCCTGCTGGAAGAGCAGAGGGTACTGGCGGCCGGTGACCGTCGCGGGCTCGAGCGAGAACATGGTGCGCAGGGTGAGTTGGCCGGGGCCGAGGCGGCGCATGGCCATGGGCATGATCCAGTTGGTGGAGAAGAGTTTGTCTCCGCCGCGTTCGCCCTGAGGGGTGGAGGCGGCCTTCTGCTGGATGTCGGTGACGAAGGCCTCGCCGTGCAGCATCCACATCCATGCGCCGTGGTGGCCCATCATCATGTACATCGGGGTGGATGCGGGCTCGGAGCTGGTGCCGGAGGTGAGGTGGTTGAGCTGCGATTCGATGAGGTTGGTAGGCTGGCGCATCATCATCATGCCCGGCTTCGACTCCATGTTCATGGAGCTGTGGTCGTGCTGCATCGAGGACATGTCCATACCGGCCATGTCGTGATTGTGCTGCTGCTGGCCTTGCGCGAAGCTGCTGAGGAAGAGGCAAAGTACGGGCAGGGCAAGACGATTGAATCGACTGCGGGGTATCACTTGAGAATTCTCCTGAAGCTGAGGGAAAAGATGTGCCGATTTCGACACGTGACGATGCACATGCGAAGGCAAGCGGGTCTTCAGCGAAGGAGAGTGATCAGATTCGGAGTTTGGTAGCGGGACGCCGTAGCGGAGGCCCGGTCTTGCCGTTGGAAGGCGGAGCAACTGCCGCACCGGCGAGGTGAATCTCCGGAAGGACAGCAGGGCTCACATCGAGGGAAGTGTCCAGAGAAGTAGCAGCGGTTGCGATGACGGACTGATGATGTACCGTGCAGCACGAGATGGATGTGTGCATCCCGCTGTCACCCTTAGTGGGGCAGCACTCATGTTCAGGCGTAGTGATTGTGTGCGCGGCCACAGACGCTGCCATGGCCTGCATCACAGGCAGATCGAGACACGCCGCTGAACCGACAAACAGGGCCAGCAGGCAGACCGTCGCAACGAAGGTGGAGAGTGTCCGTCTCATCGTCTCTCAACAGTGTAATCCTTTTGGGGACTTGAAAGCGATTACTGGCAGCGATCGAAGCGCGTCATTGTGAAGGTGCTCGGTCTCGCAAAAGGATGATGTCGACGCGGCGGTTCCTGCTGCGGCCGTCTTCGGTGGTGTTTGAGGCCACGGGGTGAAACTCGGCGTAGCCTGCGGCTGCGAGGTTCGCGGGCGTGATGCTGCCGCGCTCCAGTAGAAGCCGCGCGATGGCGCTGGCGCGAGCGGTCGATAGCTCCCAGTTGGTGGCGTACTGCGAGGTGTGAATGGGCACGTTGTCGGTGTGCCCCTCGACACGAAGGGGAGCGTCGGGCAGCAATGCTGCGAGCGCGGAGAGCGTAGCGATGGCCGCGGGGCGCACCTCGGCGGAGCCGGAGGCGAAGAAGCCTATTTCATGCAGAGAGATGACGAGGCCTTCCGGCGTTATGCGCGTGGTGACGCTGCCGGGCGGGATACCTCCGCCGGCGGTCTGCGCGCGAAGCAGGTTGTCGATGCGGGCCTGCGTCTCTTCCAGATGCGTGCTTCCGGCGGGTGGAAAGGGAAGGGGCATTGCCGCCGGTTTTGTGACGGCTTGTGGTGTGCTTCTGTCGGCGATCGGAGGGGTCTTCGAGTGCGACTCGAAGCTGCCAAGCGGCGTGAAGGCGCTCTGCATAGCGGCTGCAACCTGGCTTTGCTTCTTCTTGTCAGCCTGGCTTGAGGCGAAGAGGACGACGAAGAAGGCGAAGAGCAGTGTGATGAAGTCGGCATAAGAGACGAGCCATCGCTCGTGGTTGACGTGCTCGTGCTTTTTCTTTCGACTCACGCTGCGGCCTCCGCTGTGCTGCTTGCTGGTTTGTCTTCAAAGAGGAAGGTCCTCAGCTTGGTCTCCATCATGCGCGGGTTCATTCCCTCGAGGATGGAGACGACGCCTTCTAGCATCATTTCTTTGATCATCTGATCTTCGCGGTGGCGAATCTTGAGCTTGCCCGCGGCCGGGAGAAAGACGAGGTTTGCGAGGGCGACGCCGTAGATGGTGGCGACGAAGGCGACGGCAATGCCGCGGCCAACCTCGGTGATGTTGTCGAGATGCTGCATCACCTGGATGAGGCCGAGGACGGCTCCGATGATCCCGACTGTTGGTGAATAGCCGCCGGCGGCTTCGAAGACTTGTGGAATCTTCTCTTCCATCTCGGTCTTGTTGTCGATCTCCATCTGCATGATCTTGCGGACCTCGGTGGGTTCGGTTCCGTCGACAGCGAGCATCAGCGCCTGCTTGAGAAAAGGGTCATCGATGGAGGCGAGGTCCTGGTCGAGCGAGACGATACCGCTCTTGCGTGCTTTATTGGCGAACTGGACGAGCTGTTTGAGTACAGCCTCACCGTCGGAGGTTCCCGAAAAGAAGACCTTGGCAATGCGCTGCAGTGCAGCCAGGAAGATATTCAGCGGGAATTGCAGCATGACGGCGCCCATGGTTCCGCCGACGACGATCAGCGCGGCCGTGGGCTGCGTGATCTGCGAGATGCTGCCGCCTTCGATCATCATGCCGGCGAGAATGCCGAGGATGGCGACGATGATGCCACCGATGCTGGCGATGTCCATATAACGTCCTCTATGTAAAACGAATGAGAAAAGCTAAACGTTGGTGGCCAGTTGATTCTGGCTGGAGATGGTTTCCTGCGCCTCACGCGCTGCACAGGCGCTGAGGGCCGACGCTGCCTCAGGCCAGGCAGTGCGCAGGATTTGGGCGCGGTAGTCGAGGGTGCGGCGCAGAACTTCGCTTCGCGGCTCGAGTACGACCAGTTTTTCGCCGGTGACCAACGTGAGCACTGTGTCGGGCGCCGACTCGGCGTGCTTGATGAGATCGCAATTGATGCTGAGCCTGCTGCCGTTCAGGCGCGTGAGTTCGATCATGAAATGTACCTCTCATGGCTTTCATCGACACAATTGAGGTGCAGCAATAGAGGAAGGGCTCTTGGTCCCGAGGTAATGCGAAGAAATGCAGACGCGCTCAAGTCGCCGCGTGGAGGGCCGATGAGGTTGGAGAACGCAACGCCTTTCGCGAGGCCGGACGGACCGAGGGGCAACCAAGGTCTGGATCGCTAGGGACAGGCAGTGCGGTAACTCAAATCGAGTGATAGAGGAGCGTTCCCCAATGTCCTTGGGTGTATTGAACAACATCTCAGCAATCTACGCGCAGACCAACCTGAATCAGACACAGGCGAGTCTGCAGAACACACTTACGCAGCTCTCCTCCGGTTCGCGCATCAATAGCGGCGCGGATGATGCTGCTGGCCTGGCTCTGGCCGACGGTCTTCACGCCAACGTCGCTGCATTGACGCAGTCATCGCAGAACGCCAGCGCCGGTGTCGGCCTGCTGCAGACCGCCGATGGCGCCCTGTCGCAGGTGACCAACCTGCTCAACCGCGCCATTACGCTGGCGACGGAAGCAGCCAACGGCACGCTGAACACCAACCAGGTCAGCTCGGCCGACCAGGAGTACCAGAACATTCTGACCGAGATCGCGAATATCGGATCGACGACGAACTACAACGGCCAGAGCGTATTTACCGCGACTCCGGTAACGGTGTTCGTCAGCGATGGAACCGCTTCGGGCGCCAGCACATTCAGCGAGAAGATTGGCGTGCTGACCAAGGCGAGCGTCGGAACCACATCCGCCGGCGCAGGTGCCGATCTGACAACCAACGCAGCACTCACCTCCGCCACAGCCACAGCCATTCTGACCACTCTGACCTCGGCGGTTCAGAATGTCGCGTACCAGCGCGGCACAATCGGAGCCAATATCAACCAGCTCAACGCAGCTTCGAATGTGGCGAACTCACAGTCGGTAAACCTCCAGTCGGCGGAGAACAACATCCGCGCGACGAACTTCGGCCAGGCGACCAGCGACATGGCCAAGTACAAGGTGCTCAGCCAGACCGGTATCGCGGCGCTCTCGCAGGCCAATGCCGTTCAGCAGGACGTTCTCAAGCTGCTTCAGTAGTCTGCCGTTGATATAGGGAGAATGGCTGCGAGCGAGGGTCACTTCGTTCGCAGCCCGTTCCCGTTAGCTCCAGGTTTGAGTTAAGAGATGTCTCATCTTTGTATCGCTGGATTTGGCGATGCAGTTGCATTCGCAGGATTGCAGGCTTCAGGGAGGTTGTAGATGAGCACTGTCGGGTTGAACTTTGGGTCGATCACCAGTGGACAAGGCATCGATGTTGCTTCGACAGTCTCTCAAATTATTGCCATCGAGCAGGCGGTGGAGACGCCCTGGAAGAACCAACTGACCGCACTTAAGGCGCAGGACACAGCGCTGAGCACACTGGGAACAGACCTCTCGACGCTGTCATCTTCTCTCCAGTCGCTGACCGACTTTAGTGGCATCTTTGCCTCGAAACAAGGGTCCAGTTCGGACACGAATGTTGTCGCACTTAGCTCGGCTACACCGGTTGCGAGTGCCGGGAGCCACTCGATCATTGTCAATTCTCTTGCGCAGACGTCTTCCACGTACTCGGGGGCAATTGCCAACCCGGGCGATACGCTGAGCGGAACTCTGACGATTCAGGTTGGTAGCGGAGCTTCGCAAAGCATTACCGTCGATAGCGGCAGCAATACGCTGGCATCGCTTGCCGCTGCAATCAATGGGGCGTCACTGGGAGTTCGCGCAAGTGTTATCAAAGACACCAGCGGCTCGCGCCTTTCACTGGTGAGTGCAACCAGCGGCGCCGCGGGACAGATTACGCTTGCCTCGTCGCTGTCGGATACGACGGCGGGGAATGCCGTTTCGTTTCAGCAAGGGCAGCCAGGCAAGGACGCGAGCCTGAATGTGGATGGACTCGATGTGACGACTGCATCCAATACGGTCTCCGATGTTATCCCCGGCGTCACGTTCCAGCTGCTTGCGGCCTCTGGAGCGTCGCAGCCAGTACAGGTCCAGATTACGAATGACAACAACTCCATCGCGCAGGCGATGAACTCGTTTGTAACGGCGTATAACGCGGTCGTAACCGATATCAAGACTCAAGAAGGCAAGGACGCCAACGGAAACGCGCAGCCTCTCTATGGCGATCCGACGTTAGCGCTGATTCAGAACCAGTTGACATCGGCCCTGCTTGGCGGTGCTGCGAGCGGAGCAATCAACAACCTGTCACAGTTGGGCCTGTCGGTCGGCCAGGATGGAAAGCTGACATTGAATACCGGCAACCTGGAGGCATCGCTCAACTCGAATTTTTCAGACGTTGAAGGGTTTCTGCAAAACGTTGGCAGCTTTGGCCAGACCATGACGAAAGCGCTCAACGGGCTGAGCAGCACGTTCACATCCGGGGCGATCTATCTTGCGTTGCAGCAAAACTCGGCGCAGGAGACGGCATTGAACAACAGCATCGCCAACCAGGAGACGCGAATTGCTACCGATAAGGCACGCCTGACGACGCAGCTCGATGCGGCTAACCAGATTTTGCAATCGCTTCCCGATCAACTGAACCAGATCGACCAGATGTACAACGCTGTGACGGGCTATAGCAAATCGAACGGATAAGGGTGACATGACGAACTACCAGGAGCAATCGCTGGCGGGAGCAACGGGTATCGAGCTGGTTCTGGCGCTGTACAACGGGCTGGTCCGCTTTCTATATCAGTCCCTGGCCTGTATCGACGAAGGCGACGTGAGCGGACGGCGCATCTCGGTGAAAAAGGCACTGGATATTGTGATGTACCTCCAGGCGCGATTGCGGATCGACCTTGGCGGAGAGACGGCAGCTTCGCTGAACGATTTTTACGCGGCAGTCTTTACGATGACGTTGGAAGCATCGCATTCCAATTCGCACCAGAAGATGGAAGAGGTAATTCAGTGCGTGCGCAGCGTTCGCGAGGCCTGGGTAATTGCGGCGCGCGACCCTGAAGCGGGTCGCGTGCTGCCCAGGGAGTTGCGGACACGCGAAGAGCGTTTTGTCGCGCCTGCTGCTATGGAAGCCGTGGCCGAGCGAACGCCGGCAGTGTGGTCAGCGTAGCAATTGTCAGGTGGCGACGGAGAGTTCTTCTTCAAGCCGCTGTTTCTCAAACAGGCTGGTGTAGTAGCCATTCCGCGCAATCAACTCGTCGTGCGTACCAAGTTCTGCGATGCGGCCCTGCACGAGCACTGCGATCTGGTTGGCGTTACGAGCGGTTGAGATGCGGTGCGAGATGAAGATCGTCGTGCGTCCTTCCATCACGCTCGCCAGGCCGGAGAGGATGCGTTCCTCCGTGTAGGTATCGACTGAGGCCAGTGCATCGTCGAGGATGAGGATGCGAGGGTCGCGGACGACGGCGCGGGCAATTGCGGTGCGCTGTTTCTGGCCGCCCGAGAGAGTTACGCCGCGCTCGCCTACCATCGTGTCGAAGCCGCGTGGGAATTCGAGGATCTCCGTGCGGATGTGCGCGATGGCTGCCGCGTCTTCGATCTGCTCGCCGGTTGCTTCGGGGACGCCGAAGCTGATGTTGTGGCGAATCGTGTCGGAGAAGAGGAACGTCTCCTGCGGCACGAACCCGATGCTGGAGCGTAGCTCAGCAAGAGGGAACGAGCGGATGGGTTCGCCATCGATGAGTACCATGTCCGGCGCAGCGTCCAGAAGACGCGGGATCAGCGAGACCAGCGTAGATTTTCCGGATCCAGTGGGGCCTACGATAGCGAGCGATGTTCCTGCCGGGATGTGAAGATTGATATTGTGAAGGACGGTTGGTCCTTCTGGATATGCGAAGCTGAGGTTGTGAAGCTCGATGCTGCCCTGAATGCTACAGGAAGGAAGTGCGGAAGCGTCGTACTCGAAGTCAAGGTGGGAAGAGCTACGTTGGGGACGACAGGCCAGCAGAGCGGGATCGTCGGCGATCGATGGCTTTTGCTTGAGAAGTTCGTCGATGCGAACCACCGATGCGGTGCCTCGTTGAAAGAGGTTGACGACCCAGCCGACAGCGATGATCGGCCAGATGAGCTGCACCATGTAGACGTTGAAGCTCGCGAATTCGCCGAGCGAGATGCGATGTTGCACAACCTCGTGGCCGCCAACCCACAGCGTGATCATCAGCGATAGCCCGAGCACAAATTCGAGTGTGGGCCAGAGCATCGCCATTAGTCGGACGAGATGGAGGCTGCGGCGGATGTACTCCTTGTTTGCCTCTTCAAAGGAGGCGATCTCTGCTTCTTCCTGCGCGAAGGCGCGGATCAGGCGGGCGCCGGAGAAGTTTTCCTGCGCCTTGGCCGAGATGTCGGAGAACATTGCCTGTATACGCTCGAACCGGCGATGGATGCGGTTGCCGAAGTACTGCACGAGTACCGATGCCGCTGGCATGGGAACAAACGCAAAGAACGTCAGCTTGGGACTGATGCGATACATGAAGGGAAGCGCGGCGCAGGCGAAAACCAGCGTGTTGGCGCTGTACATGATGGCTGGCCCCAGGAGTTGACGGACCGCGTTGAGGTCGTTGGTTGTGCGGGCCATGATGTCGCCGGTGCGGTGCGTGTGGTAGAACTCCGGCGACTGGCGTTCAAGGTTGCTGAACAGGTCGTTGCGAAGGTCGAACTCGATCTCCCGCGAAGCACCGATGATGACCTGGCGGGTGATGTAGAGAAAGACCGCCGAGGATCCAGCGACGAGGAGCACGCGAAGCGCGTGGAAGAGGATCTTCTGTTCGCTGACGCCGTGTCGCATGTCGTCTACGGCGTGGCCGATGACGATGGGCAGCAGCACCTTGATGACGTTGTACAGGATGACGGCCACGCCGCCCCACGCGAGAGATTTCCAGTATCGACGCAGATAGGGATTAAGGGGTTTTAGGCGATCCATCATGTCAATAGTTTAAATCTGCTTGCAGATGAGATACACCAGCCGTGGCAAAGGTGCCGGGTGCCACGGTTGGCGTTCCGATTATTGGTCAGGCTACTGCGGCTTAGGAGGGGCCTGCGGTTTCGGCGCAGTTTCGGGCTGAGCCGGTGCGGGTGCGGCTTTTGGCTGAGAACCGGCTGGAAGACCTTCGGAATGCCCGGTCTGTGAGGAGTCCTGAGCAGGTTCAGCCGCAGCGGGAGCCGGCTTCGATTGAGGGGGCGTGTCCGACTGCGCGACGAGTTCGATATCGAAGATAAGATCGGCCTTGGCGGGGATCACTGGCGGACGTCCGCTTTCGCCATAGGCAAGCTGATAGGGGATAAAGAGCCTGCGCTTGCCGCCGACGTGCATTCCCTCAAAGCCTGTGTCCCATCCGGGAATGACTCTGCGTGCACCGTAGGGGAAGACGATCGGCTCGCCGCCAGGGTGGTCGTGCGAAGAGTCGAACTTTGTGCCGTCGGTGAGCCAACCTGTGTAGTGAACGGTATAGAACTTGCGGCTCTCGGCCAGCGGGCCGGCGCCTACCTCGGTATCGATATAGCGGAGCGCGTACAGGTTCTGTGGCGTGCCTGCTACTTTGGGCACATTCGGTGGATTGTCGGCGGGGTTGGCGGCAGGTGCTGCGGTTTTGGTGGCGGTCGTGTGCCGCGCCGTCGTCCTGCGAGGCACCGTGGAGGTTGTCTGCGCGGCTGCGGTGGCGGCAAGCATGACTGTTGCGAAAAGAAATCGGTGTCTCATCGTGGCTTATAGTGTACGTCCACGCGCGGTTGGTTGTGTTTGTCTACGTGGGGGTGCGAAGCAACAGATAGGTGCCTGCAATGCCAAAGAGCAGGTCAGGCGTCCACGCGGCCAGCAGTGCTGGAAGCGTGTTGACGTTCCCCATGGCTTGAAAGAGCCCGTCAACCACCCAGTACGCGATGGCCAGGCCGATGGCTGTCGCAATCCCCGCAAGCGAGCCTCGTTTGCCCATCGACAGCGCGAAGGGAATCGCGAGCATCGCCATCACAAGAGTTATCAACGGATAGGCGAGTTTGCGATTGAGTTGCACGCTAAGCCGTTTGGTGTCGAAGCCGGATTGATTGAGGTCGGAGATGTAACGTGAGAGCTCGTTGTAGCTCATCTCCTGCGCTGGGCGGTCTTCTTTGACGAAGTAGGACGGCTGCTCGTGGATCTCGGGAAATGTCGTAATCATAAACGGCTGGTATGAGGCGATGGTCTCGCCCTGGAAGGTGCGTTGCCAGCCGTTCTCGAGCACCCACTGGTTCACGCGATCGTTCCAATGGGCCGATGCGGCGAAGATGCGCCTTTGCAGGGTGAAGTTGGTGGGGTCGAACTCGAAGACAGTCAGGTTGGCGAAGACGTTCTTTGCCGGGTCGAAGAACTGATAGTAGAAGACGCGCGACGGCGAACCGGAGGTTTGTGCCTGCCCTGAGATCCATTTGCGGTCGGGGCGCAGGAAGGTCTGCGCGGGCTTGTTCTTGATGATGGAGCGTAACGCCTCCTGGCGGCGATTGGCGGCGGGCAGATAGAAATCGTCGAAGGCAAATAGCCCTGCTGCGATCAATATAGTGGTGATAAGCACTGGCGTAACAATGCGATAAAGACTGGTGCCTGTAGCCTTCATCGCTGTCAGCTCGGACGACCGGCTGAGTGCGCCGAAGGTGACCAGCACGGCGACAAGACAGCAGAGCGGAGTGACGTTGTAGATGATGTACGGAATCAGGTTGATGAGGTAGTCGCCCACGGTGACCAGCGGGGTGCGGTTGCGAATGATGTCGCCGATCAACTCGAAGAAGGTAAAGATGATGAACAGCATTGAGAACGACACGAGCACCAATGCAAAGTTCGTCACGTACTCGCGCATCACGTAGTCATCAAGCAGCAGTGGAAACTGCAATCGGAAGGTGCTGCGGAAACGACGCAGGATGGTGGCAATATCGAGGTTGCTGTTCGCGGCGATCTTTTGGTTATGGGTGAAGCGGGTGAGGAGCTTGTTGAGCCGGACGCCGATGGAAGAGATGAGGCCGAGGGCGATCCCTCCGCGGGACATCTGGTAGAGCAGGACGGTACCGGCTGCCGCAAAGAGAAGGTTGGCGCCCCAGACTCCGAGGACGGGGGAGAGCTTTCCGTTTCTTGCAAATGCGATGCCGATCTGTGAGAGGAAGTAGTAGATGAAAACGAGAACGATGGTGAGAACGAAGCCTGTGGATTTTCCCCCGCGCTTGGAGGAGATGCCGAGCGGGACGCCAATGAGCATGAGGACGAGGCAGGCGAAAGGATAGGAGAAGCGCCGGTTGAACTCGATGCGGTAGAGGCGCGCAGGCTGGCCCGGGATGTCGCTTGAAGGTGAGTTGCCGCGGCGCCAGAGTTCGGAGAGTGGAAGGGCCAGGAGTGGAGTATCAGAGCGGCCTAGACGAGGCTCTTCCTGAAAGCCAGTTTGAATCGGAAGATCGGTTGAGGTGAAGGTAGAGATGTTGTACTGATTTGGATCGTTGGGTGAGGTCTGGTGCTGACCGCCGTTGAGTAAGTGAAGGCGTATCGTCTGCGAATTGTCGTTGACGACGACAGCCTGGTCGGCCGTGGTGATGTTCGGGCTGGCTGGTTGGCTAAGATCGGCGAGGAAGACGTGGTGCCACAGCGCAGCGCCTGCAGCAGGGCGAACGTCCTGAATGTAGAGGACGTAGTTGCGGAAGTCCTCATAGAAGACTCGGGGTTGGACTTCAAATGAAGCCTGACTGCTAATGAGCGACTGCCGCAGCGCAAGAGTAGCAGCGGCGGAGCGTGGTGCAAGGTAGAGGGAGTTGAAGAGTCCGACCAGGACTCCGGCTCCAGCAACGATGGAGATGATACGAACGAAGTCGAACGCACCCATGCCGGAGGCGCGCATGGCGGTGATTTCAGAGTCGGCGGCAAGGCGGGAGAGGCCGAGCAGAATTCCGACGAGTACGGCCATCGGGATGGTGATGATGAGGAAGCTGGGAAGAAGATAGGCGAAGATGCGAAGCACGTCCGTGACGGAAGCCGAGCCGCGGACGACCAGCGTGACGATATCGCCCAGATCGCGCATGAAGAGCACAAAGGTGAAGAGGACTCCGCCGAGCAGGGCGTGGGAGGTGACTTCGCGGAGGATGTAGCGGGTGATGATGCGCATGAGGGTGGTTCGTGCTCTACGTTGAGTGTAAAGCAGTTGGCGGCGACATGCGCTCCTGCGGCGGATTCGCCGCTATTCAGCCCGAAGCGCCTCAACGGGGTTGATGGAGGCCGCGCGCCGGGCGGGAATGAAGCTGGCAAGAAGTGCTGCGACTCCGAGAACGATGGCGACAAAAGCAAGAGTGGAGATGTCCCAGATGTGGATGTGGAAGAGAAGTCCCCGGATGAGTGTTGAAGCGAGCATGGCGCAGACGATACCCGCAGCGATGCCAAGCGCAGTCAGGGTACTGGCCTCACGCAGAATGAGCCGGTAAACCGTGGCCCGTTGCGCGCCCAGTGCCATACGCACGCCTATCTCGCGGGTGCGCTGGGAGACGGAGTAGGCGATCACCCCATAGAGGCCAATGACGCCGAGAAGCAGAGCGAGAGCGGCGAAGCCCCCGACAAGCCAAGCCGCGGACCGGTGAAGATAAGCAGCCTGCGTACTGCTGATGCGCTGCTCCATGGTTTGGGGATCGCGGGTCCCCACGCTGGGGTCGACTTCGTGGATTGCAGCGACGAGTGCAGGTAGAAGGGCCTTGTCGTCGCCAGAGGCGCGAACGATGAGGCCGTAGCGACTGTCCGGGTCCTGGTTGTATGCCTTGTATTCAGCGGGCCAGACATCCTCGTCGAGAGAGCTTTCGCGGATATTGTCGACGACGCCGATGATCTCGCTGATGGAATCGGGGCTAAGGTCGCCGTTGCCGTACTTCTTTCCAATCGGGTCTTCGCCGGGGAAGTATTTGTCCGCGAACGCCTGGTTGATGACGGCGACACGGGGCCGCGTGCCGTCTTCCTGCTCAGTAAAAATGCGGCCGCGCAGAAGCTGCGCCTGAATGGTCTTGAAGTATTGTGAGCTAACCTCGCGTTCGTTGACCTCATTATGTTCGCCGTGGAATGGATGGCCGACAACGCGAATCCAGTTTGTATTGCCGTTGCCGCTGACAGGCAGAACGCTGGTTATGGCGACGGAGGTTACACCAGGCAGCGACGAGACGCGATCGATGATCTTATGAGTCACAACTACGATCTCTTCGTTCTTCTGGTAGATGTTTCCGGGGATTGAGATGTAGAGCGTTGCGAGGTTCGAGGGTTCAAAGGCGAGATCGACATGCAGCAGGCGATAGAAGCTCTTACCCAGTAGACCTGCTCCCACAAGAAGCACGACTGCGACCGTAAGCTCGAGCACAACGAGATTCGCCCCCAGACGCCGCCAGAGTGTGCCGGCAGAGCCGCGGTCGCCATCGTTGAGAGATTCGCGGATCGCTGCGGTGGGTAGGCGAAGCACAGGAGTCAGCGAAAAGACGGCGGTAGCCAGCATGGCAATAATTGCCGTAAATGCCATGACATGTGAATTGAAGCCGAGTTGTCCCAGATAAGGCATGCTGGCCAGCATGTCCTTTGAGATGAGGCCGAACAACAGGCGTATGGCGATGTAGCCTGCGGCAAGCCCGGCTAAACTTCCTGCTGCGGCAAGAACGACACCCTCAGTAATGAATTGGCGGATGAGGCGGGCCGGTGAAGCGCCCAGTGCTCCGCGCACAGCGAACTCGCGCCGTCGACTCTCGGAGCGAACAAGCAGAAGGCTGGCGATATTCGAGCAGGCGATGACGAGCAGAAGACAGGCACCGGCGAGAAGCACAAGCAGGATGGGCCGAATCTGCCGGACGATGAGTTCCGAAAGCGGGCCGACATGCGCTCCCTGGTCACGGTTCGAGCCGGGGTACTGTATCTCGAGTTGCTTTGCGATTGCGGACATCTCCGTCTGCGCGGCTTCGAAGCTTATTCCGTCTTTGAGGCGTCCGATTGCAAAGAGATTGTGGCAACTGCGGCGCTTTTCGCAGTTGGACATCTCGTGGAGAGTCATCCAGAACTCGACGCCTCCGAAAGGAGCGAACTGAAACTCCTCAGGCAGTACCCCGATGATCGTCGTTGGCATTCCGTTGAAGATGGCGGTCTGCCCGATGACATTGCTGCGTCCCCCAAAGCGCCTCTGCCATGTTGCGTAGGGAATGATTGAGGTCGCAGGAGCGTTCGGCTGATCTTCCCCGGAGTAGAAGTCGCGGCCCAGCATCGGTCTGACGCCCAGAGTGCGGAAGAATCCGTCGCTCACCCGCGCGGCAGCAACCGGCTCAACGCCCGAGGGCGTTGTGAGCAGATAGCCGCCGCCGGTGTAGGCGTCAAGCGAAGAGAAGACCTTGTTCATGCGCTGCCAGTCGCGAAAGTCCATGTAGGAGAGGTTCGAGCGGTGGCGGAAGGCTGTGCCGCGCTCTGTGACGTCGGCCAGGCGGGTTGAGTCGGCATAAGGCAGTGGCTTAAGAAGCGCAGCATCAACAAACCCAAAGATTGCGACGCTGGCACCGATGCCGAGCGACAGCATCAACACAGCAGTGATCGTAAAGCCGGGGCTGCGGCGAAGTTGACGCAGAGCATAGTGGAGATCCTGCAGCAACGCTTCGAGGAAGGGAACCGTGCGGCCTTCGCGATGAGTTTGCTTGGTATGTTCCATGCCGCCGAGCTTGAGATGAGCTTCGCGGCGTGCCTGCCCTGGGGACATCCCTGCGCGCAGGTTGTCCTCGATGTGCATTTGAATGTGGCTGGCCAGCTCGTCGGAGAAGTCCTGCTCCTGCCGCTGTCGGGGAACGACGCCGGTGACTCTGAGAAACCATGCGCGAATGCGTTTCATGACGGCTCCTCCGTGGTTGAGAGAAAGCGCGCGACGATGGCTGTGGTCTGCTCCCAGCTACGCGTCTCCTGATGAAGCTGACGGCGGCCCGCGCGGGTGAGCGAGTAGAACTTCGCCTTCCGGTTGTTGTCGGAGACACCCCACTCCGATGCAATGGAGCCTTCCTGCTCGAGGCGGAGGAGGGCGGGGTAGAGCGTTCCATAGTTGAGCGAAAGCAGGTCGCCGCTGGTCTGCTCGATGCGCCGCGCGATGCCGTAGCCGTGAAGCGGGCCCAAGGTCTCAAGGGTCTTGAGGACCATCAGCGCCAGGGTTCCTTGCCAGACATCGGTTTTATCGCCCATGCGAGGTCTCCTATTGGTTGGCAATAGAAGCCTGACATGACTTCCTATGGGATTGCAATAGGAGATTGATCTTTTGTGACGAATAGCGTCAGGGATTGGCGATAAAGCGGTAGCCAATTCCCCGCACGGTAACGAGGTGCTGAGGATTCGCAGGATCGTCTTCGATATAACGGCGCAGGCGGACGATGAAGTTGTCGATGGCGCGCGTGTCGGTGTCCTCGTGCACCCGCCAGACCTGCTCAAGAATCTCCTTACGCGAGACAATCTGGCCTTCGCGTTCGGTGAGGTAGCGGAGCAGGTCGGCTTCCATCACAGTCAGGTTGGTCGTGCGGTTTGGGGCAATCAACTCCAGTGCGTCGAAACGGATGGTGCGATGGTTGAATGCGTACTCGTCGGCGAGCACGGGCTGTCCCGGGGCGCTGGTCTGGGCCGTTGTGCGGTGCCAGGCCGTGCGCCGCAGCAACGATTTCACGCGCATCAGCAGGATGCCAAGGTCGAACGGCTTCGGCAGATAGTCGTCGGCGCCGGCATCAAGCCCTTCCAGAATGTCCTCCGGACGGGACCGCGCTGTCAGCATCAGCACCGGCGTATAACGCTTGGCCTCGCGCAGGGCGCGCACAATGGTAAAGCCATCCGCTCCAGGAAGCATACAATCCAGCACGATGGCATCGATTGCATCGGTGGTGTGGAGCAGATATTCAAGCGCTGCATCTCCATCCGCTTCAAGATGGGTACGATATCCCTCGGCCTGGAGATTGAAGATCAACCCCTGTGCCAGATGCTCTTCGTCCTCGACAACTGCGATCAAAGCGGAGTCGTTCATGCGTTTTCCGTGGCCGCCTCTATTACCGGCGCATCGTTCGACGGGGCAAGAGGAAGTGTGAGAGTGATGGTAGTGCCCTGGTTCAAACCTGGGCTTGTCGCGATAGCATCGCCGCCATGCTGCCGCAGGATGTTCCTGACCAGAAACAGCCCCAGGCCAGTGCCCTTGATGCGCTGCATGGTGCGTCCGGGAACGCGATAAAAGCGGCGAAAGATGCGCTTGTGCTGGTCTGGCGGCAGGCCTATCCCGGTGTCGGTGATCTCGAGCGTGGCCCAGGTGTAATGCGTAATCAGCAGCGAGCAGCGGACGTGGACGCCATCGGGAGAGTATTTGACAGCGTTATCGAGCACATTCAGGATCGCAGCGCGCAGGTCCTCGGCGATCCCCATCACGCGCAGCCGCACGCCTCCCGGTACGGGAGCCAGCACGATGGCATCCTGCTCCAGATGATGACGTTGCAGGGTGATCGTCACGCACTCGGCGACAAGCGCGCCAAGATCGATCACCGTGCGGTTCTGCTGACGATGCTTCTGGCCCAGTTGACCGGCTTTAAGTACCTGCTCCACGGTTGTTAGCAGGCGGTCGGAGTCGGCCAGCATGCTGCTATAAAACTGCTGCCGCTGCATCTCATCCATGGGACGGCGCTGCAGCGTCTCGAGGTAGAGCCGGATGCTGGCAATGGGAGTTTTCAGCTCATGGGTGACGGCGTTCAGAAAGGAGTCCTGGCGCTCGTTGCGGCGGACCTCGCGAACCAGAAAGATTGTATTGAGGACGACACCGGCGACGAGGATCGCAAAAAAGATGATGCCCAGAATGAGAAGCGCGAGATGGCCCTCATTGTGCATGATCCATGTGATGTTGAGGAAGACGGTGACACCGGTGAGCAATACGCCAAGCGTTGTAAAGACTGCAATCGTTCCTCGGCGTCGGGTAATGTTCATGAGGGGGCGAACGCTCTTCCGTTATTGAAAAGTATATCGGGCGTTCTTGTTTTGTTTTCTTGACGGTAAAAAGTACTCCGGATCGCTTATTGCGATCCGGAGCAGCGTGAAATGTCATTTAAGAGGTGTTCGATTCTCTTATTTCATCGGTTTGTGCGAAATTCCGCGCGGCACCCACGATCAACCCATACTCCTCGACCGTCTGCACCCCAGGTCTGTCCCTGAACGCAGGGCGATCCGCTGATTTGCCTGCTCATCGTGACCGAGGCAGGGTTGGCTCCGTTGGGAATCGAGCAGTAGTTGCGACGGCCATCGTCGGAAGAGCAGTTGAAGGTTGCTCCCGCATTGCCACCCCAACCTCCGCCGTTCCCGTTGCCTCTGCCAGTCACAAACTCGGCGCGGCAACCTTTGTCGACCCAGACCTGATTGTTGTTCCATCCCCAGGTCTGTCCCTGGGTGCAGGGCGATCCGCTGATCTGGCGAGTAAGTTGGACGCCTCCCCGTGTATTGGCGTTGCAGAAGTTGCGCCGTCCATTGTCGGAGGAACAGGTGATGGTGCTGCCATTATTTCCACCCCAGCCTCCGCCGTTACCCCAGCCATTGCCTCTTCCAGTGGCAAATTCGGCGCGGCAGCCTTTGTCGACCCAGATCTGATTGTTGTTCCATCCCCAGGTCTGTCCCTGGGTGCAGGGCGATCCGCTGATCTGGCGGGTAAGCTGGACGCCCCCTCGTGTATTGGCGTTGCAAAAGTTGCGGCGGCCATCGTCAGAGGAACAGGTGATGGTGCCGCCGTTGCCTCCGCCCCATCCCCCGCCGTTGCCGTTGCCAGCGCGAAACTCGGCGCGGCAACCTTTGTCGACCCAGATCTGATTGTTGTTCCACCCCCAGGTCTGCCCCTGAATGCAGGGCGATCCGCTGATCTGGCGGGTAAGCTGGACTCCCCCTCGGGTATCGGCGTTGCAGAAATTGCGACGGCCATTGTCGGACGAGCAGGTAATTGTGTTTCCATATCCCTGCGCATGGGCGGGTTTAGCGGTTGTGATGAAGCCGAGCAAGGCCAGAACGAAGCCGAAGACTGGCAGAAGATTTCGTTTCGAACACATAGAGCCTCTTTTCATAGTCGTGTCAGAAGTTCAGGGAGCCCGCTTGCAGTAGGTACCGGCCAAGCGAAGCAAACATACGCCTTGCCAGGCCGGCTGTCGAATAGGATGTGAGTTTTCGACGGGAGGTATATATCGGCAGGCGTTGGATTTATTCTTTTGGCGGTTAAAAGACGAAGGGCGTGGATCTCTCCACGCCCCTGCTGTGAACGAAGTGAATTGATTACATGCCAGCCGGCTTTGGATTGGCCGGGTCGAACTTGGCGATTTGAACCTTTTTGGCGAGACCGAGCTTCGACATGACCCAGATGCCGTAGTAGTTGACGTCGAACTCGTACCACGCGAGGCCGTGACGCGCGCTTACCGGGTGAGCATGGTGGTTGTTGTGCCAGCCCTCGCCGCCGGTGAGCAGGGCGACCCACCAGCTATTGCGCGAGTCGTCGTGTGTCTCGAAGCGGCGCTTGCCCCAGAGGTGCGTAGCCGAGTTGACCAGCCAGGTGGCGTGCAGGCCGAGGGTGGTGCGCAGGAACGTCCCCCACAGAACCATGCCGAGGGCACCAACGATGCGGTGGCCGGGGGCGGCGAGCGCCGCGCCGAGGGCGATCTGCAGGAAGCCGGCGACGGTCAAGGGCAGCCAGTGGTACTTCGACAGCCAGACGTGGACGGGGTCGCGGGTAAGGTCGGGGGCATAACGGCCAAGCAGGGCGGTCTCCGAATGCAGGGCGCGGCCAGAGATGATCCAGCCGGCGTGGGCCCACCAGGTGCCGTCGTGCGGGGTATGTGGGTCGCCTTCGTGATCGGAGTTCTGATGATGCACGCGGTGCGTGGCCACCCAGAAGATCGGTCCACCCTCAAGGGCCATCGTGCCGCAGGTCGTCAGGAAGTACTCCATCCAGCGGGGTGTTCTGTAGCCGCGATGCGTCAGCAGACGGTGATAGCACATGCCGATACCGACATTGATGGCGAAGAAGTACATGACCATGGCGACGGCAAGGTTCGTCCACGAAAAGAAGAACAGGGCGGCGATGGCGCCGATGTGGAAGATCGTCATGGCGATTGCGGTGATCCAGTTGATGCGGCCTTCCTGGTGCTCGCGCCCCATGCGCAGGTCTTCGCGAACCTTGCGCGCAGCCTTTACGGCGACGTTAGCGGAAGGCAGTGAGGTCTCCGCTGAGGGGGACTGGGCGATCTCTTCGGGAGTGATGATGGAGGAACTCATGGTCTTGTTTGCATCCTTGTAACTTCTATCTCAGAAGCTAACAGGGCGAAGGAGGGAGTGGGTGTAAGACTTTTGTAATGGTGGGTTTTGGGTGGTTGGGAGGCGGGGCAAAGTACAAGGTGGCCGGTCGGCAACTCGTCAAACGGCACCGTTGGGGAGTATGCTTCTTCACCGCCGGATTCGTTATCGAGGCTGGGATGCCAACTGGAATAGAAGGCGTCGTCTGAATGGGGCCTTATGTTGCGTTGGGCGAGTTGGCGATTTCAAGGAAAGATGTTTTTACATTTTGTTGACATTTAGCCGGGAAAACCGCTGGTACTGCCCCGGCGTTCTATATATAGTTGTCCGACGAAAGCAAACCAAAGAGACGTGATCACGGGTTGCAGCTAAAGCTGGAGCGCAGTGTCTTCCTCTTCTGAGCATAACTCCAGCCTGTCTTTGAACGTGAGATGGAAGACCATTCCGTATCGGGTATGGGCTGGCCGCAGGTCTCAGGGTTCTGACGAGGCATTAGCGATGAAAGTCCTTCTTCGTTCTCTCGCAGTCCTTTTAGCAGGCACGATAGGCATATCTGGCTGGGTGCCTGTCTCACAGGCGCAGGCCATAGACTCCTCCACCTCGGCGCGGCGTGTTTCGACGGGTCCTGCGGGAAGATCGATCTCTCTTTCTGGTGATGTCGTTACTATTCCAGGCCCGTTGCGATCATTTTTGCGGATGGCGGGAATCAGCCAGAAGATTGCGTCCGACGATGTCATGCCTCTGCTGGCTCGCAACGTTTATATGGAAGGTTATAGCCGCGGCCATCCGACGGAGTTTCTGTCGCTGCTGGACAGGTATGTGCAACAGGCGCGCGAACTGCAGATTCTGGCAGGATCGTCGAATACCATCCATGTCAATAACTGCGAGGACGCAGGCACTCTGATTCAGATCCTCGGTTACCGGATAGCGGGCAACTGCAAGGACAAGAACCTTACGCTGGCAACCTCCAATCCTGACCGCGCTTTTCTGACGATCGATTCGGGGTTCCCTCTGGTAACGCTTGAGGAGGCGCTGCAAAAGGGAGTTGCGTTCGACTATTCCTACCCCTCGACGCGAGTTCCCGTGCTGTTGCATGAGGTGGACTGGCTTTCGATCAGCAGGAAGCGGACATCCAGCAATCTGGTCGATCTTCTGATACGCGAGCCGGATGTGGCCCGCCTATATTGGGCACTGGGCCGCAGCGATTACGAGACAGTCGTGGCTCTTCAGCGATCGCCAGGACTCTGGAAGCTATCGAATGTTGCGCCGGTCTTCGATTTTTACGGCAACCAGATAACCATCCGGTCGGGCCATGTTGCCGTTCCGGGCGGGGCGGCTGCAGAAGGAGCATGGAGGGACCTGGTTGGCGCAAGCCCCGATTCCCCGGCGGACTTTGTCTATAAGTTGCTTGCAAAGGACAACGGATGGCTCGCCGCATATTTTGATGCGCTCTCGCGGGTGGATCAGTCCCAGCAGGCGCATCTGACGGAACCGGCCCGTATGAAGCGGGTTTACGAGGCATTCCGCTCGCCCGATGCGGACCCATCTGCAACATCGAGTGTCTTTCGCAAGGCGCCGGGGCTGCTGGTGCTGTTTACGAGGGTGGACTGGGATGCCGATGGCCAGCCTCACGTGCCCGGCGGCGTGGCTGTGTGGAAGGACATCCTGAACGAAAAGAGCGATTTCAAGCTGGTAAAAACCTGGGGGAAGAAATCGCGCAACTGGACGAGCGGCGACCAACTGCTGGAGGCCATGGCGTCGCTTTCGCGTCTTGAGTCGGACACGGGGCCTCTACAGAGTTATCTGACACTGTCGGAGATCGACGCTGGAAGGCCTTCGAATCGAAAGCTCTCTCCAGAGACGGCGAGGTTGCTGGCCGCACGCTTTCAGCGCTTTGGAAGCTGGTACATGCTCTTCTCGGAGTTCCCCGAGCTGACGGATGAATCGATTGCGCGATTCATGAATGTGGCAGATGCGATCGGGGGCATCTCGAACCAGACGTTGCGTGGCAACGCAATCGGCGCATTCCAGGCGAACATTGGGCTCTGGCAGATTCTTGCGCGACAGGGTGAGATTCCCCGCGCAGAGTTAAACAACTCCTGGCTGAGTATGGTTGGCCCCTTCTCGAAGATAGGCTCACCGCCGGAGCTGTTCGATGTTACCCGTCTATCGCTCAGCAATATGCTGGTGGCTGCTGCGGGTAAGCCCAACGTCACGCAGGACGAGCTGGTTGAGATGCTGGCCGGACCGCAGCAGCAGGGGAGCGAGGCCCAGCGAGCTCATCAGGAGATCGCCGGTCGTATTCGCAATGTGCTGGAGGATCAGCGGCTGGTCTCGCTGGATACATTGTTCGCTCTTGGCGATGGATTGAATGCCATGGGGCAGGGATCGACCGCTCCGTCGAATATGCTTTCGCTTGCCGGAGAACTGCGCGAGTTTGAGATGCCCCGGCCCATCTTCACGAACAACGAAAAGATCACGTGGGCGCCGGGGGTGTACAGCACGCATCATGCAGAGCTGCAGATCAAGACCGACCTGACAAAGATCATCAAGAGTTCGGGGAGCAAGGCGCAGTTGGATACGGCACGAGGCCAGTTGACACCGTTCCTTCGGGATACGCTGGTTGGCCTGAACTACGCCTACTATGAGCCGCCGGGTGCGCAGGTGCTGCATAACAATTCGCTGTTTGTGCGCTCGCACGACTTCTCGGGAATTTCGGTGGTGGCGACGGAGAGGTACTGGCAGTCGCCGGAGCTGATGGGAGTGGGTACGCCGGCGGGCGGCGGCGCCTATCTGATGGGTTCGCTGGCCGACCTGCCGTACGCGCTTGCATCGACGGAGCAGGACTTCATCGCTCCGGAGAACGTCCAGGCGCTTATCTGGAAGGAATTGGTTCCCGATCTGCTGGTCGGCGCGACGGTGCCGAGATGGTGGAACATCACTCCTGCGGAGCTACATGCGGTCGCGCTTTACCAGAAGTCCGGCGAGGAGCTGTTGACGGCGGCATCGTCAAATGCCGATCTGCGCGGCAAGGTGATCTATATCCTTGCCAACCGGATGTCCCCCCAGCGGCTTGAAGGACTGGACAAGTCGCTGGCCAACGGGGAGGATGCGATTGCCGTACTGGCACAGACAATGCCGGCTGATACCTTCTATCTTTCGGCTGAATTCAGGCGTCGCTACCCCGACCAGGCAGCTTCGTATGGCGCGGCGAGCCAGCAGCTCGATGCGCTTCGAAAGCAAAGCCCGGCTGACACTGCCGCGGAGAAGCTCTCGCGAGACTTCGGCGTGCCGCATCCCGTACTGGCGCGGAGCTATGCTCCGGGACTGCTCTATGTCAAACCGTTTCCGTCGTTTGGAGGCGAGTCGAGCCGCTTGTTCGGCGAGTCGTGGGAGTCAAACAACCTTTACTGGGCGCGACTGGTGGATGAGAAGGGGTATGCTCCTGCCACCCTCAATCATCTGGTTCCGGAGCTGACGCGCCGCATGTCGGCAAAGATATTTGCTACGGATCTGGAAGACTGGTCGGCCTTGAATCGAGCGATGAAGGAGGCGGGAGACGAGTTTCTCCAGGGCAAGATCGGTCTGCCGCCTGTTGCAACCAATACGTCATTACGCACCCCCGACGAAACGCGGCCTGAGCCGGGGATTGGAGGAGTACGGTGAAGAAACCCCTTTTCTCTATTCTTTTGCTGTCATCGCTAGTGTTGCTGAGCGATACACGCCGCACATCGGCACAGGACGACTCGCGGATCAGGGTCGATGTTGTGCTGGTTCAACTGAACGTTGCCGTAACCGACCGCAAGGGCAACTACGTGACCGGCCTCAAGCCTGAGGATTTCGTCATTACCGAGGACAAGATCCCGGAAAAGATATCGACGTTTGAAGAGGGCAACGAGCCGACGAAGCGCCTGGTACTGAGCGGTTCCGACGGAAAGATGGTCTCTCAGGCGGTTGTTCCGGAGTCAGTGAGCGCAGGACAGGATGGGATAGCGAAGCCGGGCGTGCAGTCCGCGACGGGTGCAAATGTCTTCATCCTCTTCGATACAAGCAACTATATGTACAGGGGTTTCGTCTTCGCGCAGGACTCGATCACCGACTTCATCCGTTCGCTGGAGGGCGTCGGGCGAGTGGCCTTTTACTCGTACAGCCGCGATCTTTCGCGCGCCGTGCCGCTGACGTCAGAGCGTCCGACTGTATTGCGAGGCGTCCGAAGCACCGTTGCGGGTGATGATGCGGCTCTCTACAACAGCCTGCTGCTGACCGTGAAAGATGCTGCCCGGCTTACGGGCAGGAAGGCGATTGTCGTCTTTTCCAACGGGCCGGACAACGCCAGCCTGGTTCCACCGGAAGACGTTGCCGAGCTTGCGCAGTCCACCGGGACGATCATTTACATGATCAGCACGCGCGATGCGCAGGCGGAGCCGATCTCGACCGCGGTCTTTGAGCGTATGAGCAAGGCGACCGGGGGAAAGGCCTACTTCTCGAAGAGCTGGAAGGACGAGAAAGATGCGTTTGCGTCGATCCGCGACGACCTGGCGCACCTCTACTCGTTGAGCTACTACCCGCAGCCGAACCCGAACCACGGATGGCGGAGCATCTCGGTGAAGCTGGTCGGCGAGGCGGCGCAGAAGTATCGCATACGCACTCGCGACGGCTATCGTGTGCTGAAGCAGCCACAGATGGCATCGGCGACGGCTTCAGCAGAGGCACCGGCACAGTAAGGAAGATGGCCGCTCAGTCTCCTTCGGTGAAGTAGCAGCGCAGCATTCCGCAGACGACAGCGATGATGGCACCGACGAGCATCAGCGTCGTCGCGATGGACGCCCTGCCTACGAAGTAGGGGAGCAGAAAGACCACAACTCCGCCGTACATCAGAATCGTCAGCAGCGCTCTTGCGGTTTGTCTATGCACGATTGAGCCATCCTCTTCTTCCACGGAACGCCAAAGGCGGAATCGTGTAAAGTGACACTGAGAAATGGAAAACTCTGCCCGGACATATATACCCGCCCGTCGGCCATATCGCAAGATGGCATCGCGGCCTTGTCGATGTCGATAGAGTAGCTTCGTCAAATTCGCACAAATACTACCCCTTCAAGGCGGCCAGTGTACGCCGCGTAAAGCCGGTCTGGCCGTGGCGCCTGGCACCGGTTTCTGCACCGCCACCTTTGGGGACACATCGAATCGACGATGCAAAAGAAAGGGATTCCTATGGGGCGCTTCACATTTCTTCGGATAGTCAGTCTTTTTGCTCTGCTCTTTGTTGTTCCAGGGACCGATCTCTCCCTTCAAGCCCAATCAGTTGCAAAAGACGATCGCATCGTATCGCAGGACATCACGCTAAAGAACGGCATAACCCTGAACTACGTGGTCCAGGGTGCTCCTAAAGGATCGGTGGTTGTTCTTTTGCATGGGGCGGGGGATTCGTGGCATTCCTATGAGCGGGTGCTGCCTCTGCTCCCGGCGAACTATCGCGTGTATGCGGTGACTCTTCGCGGTCATGGGCTCTCCGATCATCCCGATGCCGGTTACTCCCGCGCCGATTTTGCGGAGGACATCCTCGACTTTATGGACCAGCTCAAACTGGAGCACGTCACTCTTGTGGGCCACTCGCTTGGCAGCCTGGTAGCGCAAAAGGTGGCCGAGCAGGACCCAGGTCATCTGGATCGCCTTGTGTTGATTGGTTCGGGGCCGGGGACGCGCAAGGCTGGATCGTCGCGGCAGGCTGTAACAAGCCCATTTGCAAAGCTCAAGGACCCGATCCCCTACACGTTTGCAAGGGACTTTCAGGCGAGCACGATCCATCGCCCGGTGCCTGCATGGTTCTTCGAGACGATGGTGGCGGAGTCGCAGCGCGTTCCGGCAGCAACCTGGCATGGCATCGGCTCAAACCTCAACGCCGCCGGATCGCTGGACGACCTGAAGAAGATCAAGGTCCCGACGCTATTGTTCTGGGGAGACCAGGATTCGATCTTTCATCGCGACGACCAGCAAGTATTGCTGGATACGATCCCGCACGCGACGCTAAAGGTCTATACCGGAACGGGGCACGCTTTGCACTGGGAGGAACCTGAGCGATTTACCCGTGATCTATTGGCGTTTATCAGGTAAATCGAATGGTGAAGGTATCGCCCGCCTGCACGGGCAGGATTAGTTCGCCTAAGTTCTCGCTTGGAATCGTCTGGGCCGGTGTTGGCGAGATCGAAGCAAAACGTTGACCGCTGGGAGCCAGGATGCGGTGGGTCAGCTCAAGTTTTGCGTGGAGCGTGGCGACAGTGGCCTTCCCGTTCTGCCATTCGAGGTCGATCTCCAGTCCACCGCGGGCGCGCAGTCCGCGATAAGAGCCCGTGGGCCACGCTTTGGGGAGCGCCGGCAACAGCCGAATCACGTTGGTGATGGCCTCAACGCCGCGCTGCCTGGGGTCGCCGGTGCCGCCAGCGTGCGATTGCAGCAGCATTTCGACCATGCCTGTGGGGCCGCCGAGGTTGCCATCCATCTGAAACGGCGAGTTGTCCTTGGTGCCGCAGAGATCGAAGAGATTGCCGCGGGTCGATTCGCCGAGCAGCTTCAGCAGGCTTGTGTAAGCGGCGTCGCCGTCTTCAAGACGGGCCAGGCAACAGATGACCCATGCTCTGGACCAGCCAGTGCTTCCTCCGCCTGCGGCCAGCCTGCGGTCGAGCGTGACGCGCGCGGCCTTTGCCAGCTCTGGCGTTCGATGCGGCGTGATCTGGTCTTCGGGAAAGAGCGCGAACAGATGTGAGATATGCCGGTGCCCGGGCTCAGCATCGGCGTAGTCCGCCTGCCACTCCTGAAGATTTCCCGCTTTGCCGATCTGGAACGGCGGTAGTTTGATCAGTGCCAGCCTCGCGCGGTTGTGCAACTCGGCGTCGGCGGTGGCGTCCCACTCCGGCGTGGACGCGAGGACAGATGCGGATTGCAACAGGCGGGTCAGAACGGCGCGCACGATCTCGATGTCCATCGTAGGAGCCATGCAGATGTTGTGCGCAGTGCCATCGGGCAGCTTGTATTTGTTCTCTGGCGAGCAGGAAGGACCCGTGACGAAGTGCTGCGTTGCGGGATCGGTAATGAGGTAGTCGAGAAGGAAGAGCGCGTTCTCGCGCAACCGGGGGTAGCCTCGATCGCGCAGGAAAGAGACGTCGCCGGTGTAGTCGTAGTGGTCCCACATGTGCAGAGCCAGCCACGCAGCACCCATCGGCCACACTCCGCCGCCGAGGCCGTCAACGGGAACGGCGTCGCCCCACACATCGGTGTTGTGATGTACGACCATTCCACGTGCATTGTAGTAACGCTCCGCAGTCACACGGCCTGGTCCGCGAGTCCGATCGATCAGATCGAAGAGCGGGAGGTGCAGCTCCGACAGGTTCGCCCGTTCCGCCAGCCAATAGATCATCTGGATGTTGATGTTGATGGTGTATTTGGATCCCCACGGTGGATCGATGGACTCATTCCAGATTCCCTGCAGGTTGGCTGCGAATGTTCCTGCTCGCGAGCTTCCGATCAGGAGATAGCGCCCGTACTGGAAGTAGATGTTGAGTAGGCCCAGGTCTTCTCCGCCAGCCTTAATTTTTGCGAGCCTTTTGTCGGTTGCCACGTCTGCATTTGGATCTGCACTGCCCGGCGTGTTTCCAAGAGTGATTGCGGCGCGGCGGAAGAGCCGGCGATGATCGACGATGTGCCGTGTACGCAGGTCGGCATAAGGTCTGGCTGCTGCACGCAGCAGATTGTTATCGACTGCCTGCTGCATGGCGGCTGCGCCTGCGGAGTAGCGCAGATTGGTTGCGCAATCGATGAACAACGTGACCGCCGTAGCGTTTGCCACTGTCAGGGCGCTTTCGCGTGTCGAGGTGGTTCCGTCGGTCGAAATAGCGAGGAGCTCGGCGTAGTACTTTACGCCGACCTGGCGTTCTTTAACCGGGAGACCGGGATTGTCGTTGACCGGGAGCGCTTCGCCGAAGAGCGTCAGACGGTTCTGTGCAATGGCTTCGGTTTTGAAGTTCGCCGGGCGATCCAGCACAGCTTTGAAGCTGATCTTTCCTGGATGGCTTGCCGTTAGGCGGATAACGATAGCCTGGTCCGGCTGCGAGCTAAAGACCTCTCGTCGATAGTTGACGCCCTGATGCGTGAAGGTGGTGCTGACGATGGCGGTATCGAGGTTCAACTCGAGCCGGTAGTTGGTGGCTCCCTGCATGTCGCCAAAATCGAGATGGAGGTCGCCGAGGGTCTGATAACAAGGCATCCTTCTGGGAATAGCGAGGAAGTCATTGAGGACCAGGGCCTCAGCCTCGGAGACGTGGCCGGCAAAAAGTAGCTGCCGCATCTTCTGCACGGTTTCGTTGGCAAGAGGGTTGTTGCGATCACGAACTTCGCCATCCCAGATGGACTCTTCGTTGAGCTGGATATGTTCTTTGCCGGGCTGACCGTAGACACATGCTCCGAGCCGGCCATTGCCGACGGGAAGAGAATCGGGCCATGCGGACGCGGGCTGGCCGAAGAAGAGCTTATAGGGAGTAGGCTCGTCGGAGTCTGCGCTGTCGTGCGCAGTCTGCATCGCCCAACCAAGTGCACGCTGCTGCGAGACGGCAGCCGCGGCGGCAGACGTCGCCAGAAACCGGCGGCGGGAAGGGGAGTTTGACATCGACTTGTGTTCCGTTTTGATTCGTCAAGGTTAAATGACGTTATCTATGTGAGCTAATTTGTTTCTTCGCGAATGTTCCAACGATCTGGCATCCGGATCATTTTAGGCCGAATGGAGAGTAGCGGCAGGCGGGAGGCAGGGCTTTGACCGTACAGCCCGCATTTGCTATAACTGAATGCAGTGCAGCGCGTTCTTCACGTGCTCCAACAAGGCATTCCTGAGTAGCTCAATGGCAGAGCATTCGGCTGTTAACCGAAGGGTTGTAGGTTCGAGTCCTACCTCAGGAGCCATTTCTCTTTAAGTGCCAGGCTTCTCTTGATCCGGTTTGGCGGCTAGGGCCTCTGTGTGCGCCTTTGAACTCCTGCCAGAAAGGCCTGCTGGACTCGGTTGAAGCTGCGACCTCGCAGAACCGCGGCGACGATGGTGCGTGTGGCGCTGGTATCCGTGAGGCGCACATAACGGCAAGCGGCGTTGCGGTCGATGGCCATCTCGGGGACGAGCGAGATGCCGACACCCGCGGCAACCATTCCCAGGAGGCTGCTGAACTGTCCACTTTCAAAGGCGATGTTGGGCGTAATGCGAGCATGAGTGCAAGCGGCGATACTGTGGTCGCGGAAACAGTGGCCATCGCGCAGCACAACAAAGGACTCGCCGCGAAGTTCCTTGAGGGCAAGCGACTCGGCGGAAGAGCGCGGGTGGTTCTTTGGCAGCACAGCAAAGAGCGGTTCCGTGCGGAGCGGGAACAACTCCAGGTCTTTGTGTCGCAGCGGAAGCGCGAGGATCGCGAGGTCAATGGACAGGTCGCGCAGGCTATCAATCAAGACCGGCGTTGTATCTTCAACGATGCGAAGTTTTGCATCGGGATACCTTTTTGTAAAAGCCGTCGTATAGCGCGGCATCATGTAAGGCGCGATGGTGGGAATAACGCCAACGGCAACGCTGCCGTGAAGGTCGGTGTTCTTGTCGGCTACGCTTGAGCGTGCCGCGTCTATCTGCTTGAGGATTGAGCGCGCATGAGGAAGAAAGGCGCGGCCGGGCTCAGTAAGGCGGACACTCCGGCCGAGGCGGTCGAATAGTCTTGCTCCGAGGTTCTCTTCCAGCTTGAGGACCTGTTGCGAGAGAGAAGGTTGGGCGACCTTGCATCTTTCTGCGGCGCGGCTGAAGCTGCCCGTTTCTGCGATC
Organism: Acidobacteriota bacterium; assembly: GCA_018268895.1. Classification (NCBI taxonomy): domain Bacteria; kingdom Pseudomonadati; phylum Acidobacteriota; species Acidobacteriota bacterium. The sequence goes on from JAFDVP010000001.1 coordinate 392,912, forward strand.
GCGCAGACATAGCGGAGCTGATGAATTTCCATAGGACAAAACTATACCGAAAATGGGAATTATGTATTGGAACTATAGTGCCGCGAAGTGCTACAGTCGGTTCGTTCGATTGATGCTGGGTTTACGTGTATCCAGTAGCGAACTGAGCAACGAGAAGGAGAAAATGTGATGTCAAGCGAAGCGAAGTGCCCCTTCCATCAAGGCAGCGGCGCAGGTACAACGAATAGTGAGTGGTGGCCGAACCAGCTCAACCTGAATCTGCTGCATCAGCACTCGTCTTTGTCCGATCCCATGGGCGAGGAATTCAACTACGCAGAGGAGTTTAAGAGCCTTGACTACGCGGCCCTGAAGAAGGACCTGGTAGCGCTGATGACCGACTCGCAGGACTGGTGGCCCGCGGACTTTGGGCACTATGGCCCGCTGTTTATCCGCATGTCGTGGCACAGCGCAGGCACTTATCGTATCTCTGACGGTCGCGGCGGCGCTGGCAGGGGGCAGCAGCGTTTTGCGCCTCTCAATAGCTGGCCCGACAATGTGAACCTCGATCGCGCTCGCCGGCTGCTGTGGCCGATCAAGCAGAAGTATGGCAAGAAGATCTCGTGGGCAGACCTGCTGATTCTTGCAGGCAACGTTGCACTGGAGTCGATGGGCTTCAAGACCTTTGGCTTTGCCGGTGGGCGCGCCGATGTCTGGGAGCCGGACATGGATGTCAACTGGGGGCTGGAGACCACATGGCTGGGGACGGACAAGCGTTTCTCTGGCGACCGCGATCTTGTCAGTCCTTACGGCGCCACGCATATGGGCTTGATCTACGTCAATCCTGAAGGCCCGGACGGCATTCCCGATCCCATCAAAGCCGCGAAGGACATTCGTGAGACCTTCAGGCGCATGGCGATGAACGATGAAGAGACGGTGGCGCTGATTGCAGGCGGCCATACCTTCGGCAAGACACACGGCGCGGCCCCGGCCCCTCAGCATGTTGGCCGGGAGCCCGAAGGCGCTCCGATCGAAGAGCAGGGGCTCGGTTGGTCGAACGCATATAAATCCGGCATAGCCGGCGATGCGATCGGCAGCGGTCTTGAAGTTACATGGAGCGGCAAGCCGACGCAGTGGAGTAATGAGTTCTTCGATAATCTCTTCAAGTATGAGTGGGAACTGACGAAAAGCCCCGGCGGCGCACACCAGTGGAAGCCGAAGGGCGACGCGGGTGCAGGCACGGTGCCGGACGCTCACGATGCGTCGAAGCGTCATGCGCCGGCGATGCTGACCACTGACCTCTCGCTGCGATTGGATCCAATCTACGAGAAGATATCTCGTCGCTTCTATGAGCATCCGGAGGAGTTTGCCGACGCCTTCGCCCGCGCGTGGTTCAAGCTGGTCCACCGCGATATGGGACCGCGCTCACGTTATCTTGGCCCGGAGGTTCCCAGGGAAGAACTGATCTGGCAAGACCCCATTCCGGCAGTGGATCATGCCCTGGTAAACGATCAGGATATCGCCGCGCTCAAGAGCAAGGTGCTTGCAGCGGGACTGACGGTTTCGCAACTTGTCTCTACGGCGTGGGCCTCGGCGTCTACCTTCCGTGGTTCGGACAAGCGCGGAGGCGCAAACGGCGCGCGCATCCGGCTTGCTCCGCAGAAGGACTGGAAGGCCAACCAGCCGGAGCAACTGGCGAAGGTACTGAAGACTCTCGAAGAGATTCAGAAGTCCTTCAACAACTCGCAGAGTGGAGGCAAGAAGATATCGCTTGCCGATCTGATTGTTCTTGCCGGTTGCGCCGGTGTGGAGCAGGCAGCGAAGAATGCGGGCATCAATGTGACGGTTCCTTTCACCCCCGGCCGCATGGATGCTTCGCAGGAGCAGACGGATGTCGAGTCGTTCTCTGTGCTTGAACCCGTTGAGGACGGCTTCCGCTCATACAGTAATGGAAGTGATGGTGGTCATGCTGAGCTCTCTCTGCTGGACAAGGCACAGTTATTGACCCTGACTGCGCCTGAATTGGCTGTCCTGGTTGGCGGCTTACGCGTGCTGAATACCAACGTCGGGCAGAGCAAATACGGCGTCTTTACCAAGAGGCCGGAGGCACTGACAAACGACTTCTTCGTCAACCTGCTCGATATGAGAACGGCGTGGAAGGCGGTCTCGAACGGCAAAGAGACGTTCGAGGGAAGGGACCGCACGACGGGAGAGGTGAAGTGGACGGCAACGCGCGCCGACTTGATCTTCGGCTCGAACGCTCAGCTTCGAGCCCTGTCGGAGGTCTACGGAAGCACGGATGCGCATAAAAAGTTTGTGAATGATTTCGTCGGGGTCTGGAACAAGGTGATGAACCTTGATCGGTTTGATCTCGCGGCATCGCACAAATAGTCTTATGGCATTCGGCGCTCACCTCGATCTGGTTTGACTTGATCGGGTGAGCGCCGTCTTATGCTCGTAAGCTGGAAAGCGCTTTTACTTTAGGATTCTGGGTCATTGGGAGAATGGGTCGATGCTATTCCGCAACATACCGCTCTGTCTGGTTGCTGGTTTGAGTGTTTGTTCGATTGCGAATGCGCAGTTTAGCGCTGTGCCTGATTCAGGAAGCAACGCATCGGGTGGCTTTGTGCGGGACGTTCGTTCACATCCGCGAGAGCCTTCTCGCGACAACGCCTTTTCAATGACGATCAACAAGTATGGGATTGCCGCTACGCTCCAGACGCTGGCTTCTCAGGTTGGCGCCTCCATTCTTGCTAAAGGAGGGAATGCGGTCGACGCTGCCATTGCATCCAATGCGGCTGTCGGAGTGATTGAGCCGATGATGAACGGGATCGGCGGCGACCTGTTTGCCATTGTTTGGGATCCAAAGACAAAGAAGCTTTATGCACTGAACGCCAGCGGATGGTCGCCGAAGGCGGAGACGATCGAGGCGATGAAGGCAAAGGGTGTGACGAAGATGAGCAGCCGCAGCATCTATTCGGTTACAGTGCCCGGTGCAGTGGCGGGGTGGGAGGCGCTGCATAAAAGATTTGGAAAGCTGCCGCTGTCCGTCGACCTGGCTCCAGCGATCGCACTCGCCCGCGAGGGATTTCCGGTTACAGAGACAGACTCCGCCAACTGGAAGCAGTATGGGTTGCCGTACAAGGATCGGGCGGCCTTCGCTTCCGTCTTTCTGCCAAACGGCAGCTATCCAACGGTTGGACAGATATTCAGGAACACTGACATTGCCAACAGCCTTCACCTGATCGGAGAGAAGGGCGCCGACGCCTTCTATCGCGGGCCGATTGCCGATGCGATTGTCAAAATTTCCGACGAGAACAATGGCTTTATGACCAAGGCCGACCTCGCCGACTACAAGCCTGAGTGGGTAGAGCCGGTTTCAACGACCTATCACGGCTGGAGAGTCTATGAGACGCCGCCAAACACGCAGGGCATTGCTGCTCTATCGATGCTCAATGTGATGGAACTCTATCCACTGCGCCAGTGGGGTCACGATTCGGCCAGGACATTGCATATCGAACTCGAGGCAAAAGCGCTCGCGTACTCCGACATGCTGCACTACGTCGGCGACCCACGCGTCGAGGACATTCCTACGAAAAAGCTGATATCGAAGGAGCTTGCAAAACAGCGCGCGCAAGGTATCACAGACAAAGCCAACTGCAATGTTCTGCCATCGGACCGCAAGGAACAGCTAGATAAGCTACAGAGTGACACGACTTATCTGGCCACGGTTGACCGCGATGGCATGGTGGTCTCGCTGATTCAATCGAACGCCGGCAACTTTGGCTCGGGGCTGGTGCCGCAGCATACAGGCTTCGTTCTGCAGAATCGCGGCAGCGGCTTCTACATGCAGCCAGGACAGCCAAACTCGCTGGCTGGGCACAAGCGTCCTCTGCATACGATCATTCCCGCCATGATGCAGAAGGACGGTGCGACGATTGCGTTCGGCATCATGTCGGGTTTCAATCAGGCACAGGCCCACGCGCAATTTGTTGCCAACGTAGTGGACTTCGATATGAATATCCAGGCTGCCATGGATGCGGCACGCTTCAATAAAGGGAACTCCGGCTGCGGCGTGAGCATCGAAGACGGTTACCCGAAGGAAGTGTTCGAGCAGCTTGCGGCCCAGGGGCACCAGATCGATGTTGTTCCGCGCTACTCGCAGGTGATGGGGCGCGGGAACGCGACGATGCACGACGATGCGCTGGGGGTGAACTTCGGAGCTTCGGATCCGAGAGCAGATGGTCAGGCGGTCCCTGAGATGCCGCCGTACTGAAGCCTTGAGTTAGCCGGCTTCATCTCGCGACCGGTTGAACCTCAGTCAAGGCGCCGTTGTGTTCCATGCTGAGTTGGGCCGCCTGCATGACTGCGAACTCTTCGAGCGTTGCCGCAGCGGAGACCGGCGGTGTTCCCGTGCGAACGAAGTCGACGATGGCCTGGAGCTGTGGCCGATAGTTGACTGGGAATGCCTCCACATCCGAAAGTTTGCCTGAAGCAAGCTGAAAGACTGTGCTGAATGGCGCGGTAGGCCGTACCAGGTGCACCGTTCCGTACCGCCCGTCGCGCCAGACTGCGGTGATCGTGTCGCTATCAGGTGTGTGAATGCGAGCAACCCGAGCGATGCCCGACCCCATCGCTGCATAAAGCAGCTCGATCGAATGGATGCCGTACCACGCAAGATCCAGGTCGTATCCTTCGTCCAATTTACCGAGTGCACCCGGGCCCCAGATATTGGCGGAGACAATATCTTCCGGAAGCGGACTTGCGGGGAAGCGAAGTGCAGATGCGCTGAACCATGGAATATGGTTCAGCGTGGCGTATTGATCGATCTCCATTGCTTCTTTGAGCGCGCCTGCAAGGGGTTTGTCGATGAAGATTGGTTTGCGGCAGGTTGCGGCCTCTTTGAACTCGTGAAGGCGCGCGGCAGGATCGACGCTGAGAATGAGAAGTCCATCGACTTGCGGGCAGAGTTCGCCGATGGACGCCACGAAGGGAATCTTCCACTGGTTCTTCAGTTGCGATGTGAACTTTTCGATGCGATCGCGGCTGAGTGGCAAGGACGGATTGCCGCCGCGGAATGCGACAACAATGGTTGCTCCCGCTACATGGTCCTTCGAGGTGGCATCATTGAGAAGTCGCGCGAACTCGACTGAGTGTGAAGAGTCGGTGCCGATGATGCCGAGACGCAGGTCAGCCGCGTAGCCGAGCGGCGCGGCCAACATCAGGCAAAGCAGTGTCCATCGCCGCAATGAATTGTGGTCGTATCGCTTCATGCCGTATTCCTTTCGTAGAGGAAAAGCGTATCGGTCGTCAATCGTTGATAGATAGTTGAACCGTTTTCATTCAGAAGCGCAAACCGGAACATCTCCGGCAGGATGTCATCGATCTTCACCCGGCTGTGGTCCTCATTCTTGCCGGGACGAACGATTTCGCCGGAAACCTCGGCCCATCCTCTGTCCAGACGGTCACCGGCGGCGGAGCTTGCGCGCGCAAATGGAATCCGCGTCGTTCTGTGCAGCGTCCTTCCTGCCGCGGGCTATCGCTGGAGACCGGACGCTCATCCCGTCGAGCCAACCCGTGAACTGAACCGATGGCTTCAGAGCTATGCGCAAGCGCAAAATATAGTGTACGTCGACTACTATTCAGCGCTGGCCAATAAAGACGGCGGCATGAAAGACAGGCTCTCCTGGGATGGAGTTCACCCCACGGCTGAAGGTTATCGCATCATGGCGCCTCTCGCCGAGGCAGGAATACAGGCGGCACTCCGCCACTGATTTCGTGCTTTGTCTTGCCGGGAAAGTTCAGCGCCAGATACGTGCACCGCCGTTGAAGCTCGCCGCTACGTTCATCCTGCCTTGTGGGACGGTAGAAGAGAAACGTATACTTCATCTGCTTGCCCGGGGTGGAAAACCAAAGCCGAATATGTTGCAGACACTCAAAGAGCAGACTCTTGAAGCCAATCTTGAGCTGGTACGGCGCGGACTCGTCCTGTACACCTTTGGCAATGCCAGCGGTATCGATCGTGAGCTGGGGTTGGTTGTCATCAAGCCCAGCGGCATCGGCTACGACAAACTTAGGCCCGAACACATGGTGGTAACCGATCTCGAAGGGAAGATCGTCGAAGGCGATCTGCGTCCGTCCAGCGACCTGAAGACCCACCTCGTACTCTACAAGGCATTCGAAACTATAGGCGCCGTCGTGCATACGCATTCCGAGAATGCGACAGCGTGGGCGCAGGCATGCCGCGACATTCCAGCGCTGGGTACAACGCACGCCGATTATTTTCATGGCGCAGTGCCTTGCACGCGGGAGCTTACCGATGAGGAGATCAACGGTGACTACGTTCTGAACACCGGCATCGCCATCGTCGAGCGATTTGCCGGGATCGATCCCCTTGCCATCCCCGGAGTTCTCGTTGCCGGTCATGCGCCGTTCGCCTGGGGAAAAACTCCTCATGATGCCGCGCACACTGCCGTGGTGCTTGAGACTGTAGCGAAGATGGCTTTTATGACAGTGATGCTCAATCCGGATTGCGGCGTCTCCAGGGCGCTGCTTGACCGGCACTACTACCGCAAACATGGCCCGAATGCTACATACGGGCAAAAGTAAGGGAGAAGATGAATGGCTGTTGTAGCCGGAGCTGATTTCGGAACGCTAAGCGTGCGTGTAACCTTGCTCGATTCGGAGAAAGGCAGGCTGGCTACGGCGTCGGCGGAGTATCCGCTGCACCGCCGGCGCGACGATCCCGACTTTGCAACGCAGTCGCACGAAGACCAGATGCAGGCGCTGGTCAAGGCGACGCGCGATGTCCTCGCACAGGCGGGTATCCGGGGCGAAGAAGTCATCTCGCTGGCGATCGACACCACAGGTTCGAGCGTCGTGGTTGTGGACAAGGACCTGCAACCGCTCGACGACTACTATCTCTGGTGCGACCATCGCGCACTGCACGAAGCGCAGGAGATCACTCGCAAGGCGCACGAGACAAAGCTCGAGGCCATCGAATGGTGCGGCGGCGTCTACTCGCACGAGTGGGGATGGGCGAAGCTGCTGCATTGGCTGCGCCATGCAAGCGAAGAAAAGCGCGCCCGGTTCGCTACCGCCCTTGAACACTGCGACATGGTCGCAGCTACCCTTACCGGTGTCAAAGATCCGTCGGGGATCAAGCGCTCCGTCTGTGCCATGGGGCACAAGTGGATGTGGAATCCCAGGTGGGGAGGCCTGCCGTCACAGGAGTTTCTCACGTCAGTCGATCCGTTGTTGCGCGGCGTCCGCGAAAAGATCGGCGGTGAGTATCTGGCGTCAGATCGCATCTACGGCAATCTCTCCCCGGAATGGGCGCAGAAGATGGGCCTGCCTGCTGGAATTCCCATCCCAGTCGGCGCATTCGACGCGCATTGGGACGCGCTTGGCGCGGGGTGCAGGCCGGGCGACGTCGTGAACGTCGTCGGCACATCGACCTGCATCATTGCCACGGCAGAGAAGACCGAGCTGGTGCCGGGTGTCTGCGGCATCGTTCCCGGCAGCGTCGACCCCACGCTTACGGGAATCGAAGCGGGCCTTTCAGCGGTAGGCGATATCTTCGACGCCATCGCGCGCCGCGCCGGAATGAAAGTGAAAGACCTGGCCAAAGGGTTAGAGGAATACAGGCCAGGCCAGACCGGCCTCCTGCGTTTCAGTTGGGACAACGGAGACCGCACCGTCCTCGTGAATCCCGAACTGGGCGGCATGACGCTTGGCTGGAACCTCGTTCACACAGCCCAGGACGAACTGTACGCGGCCATCGAAGGCACGGCATTTCACACGCGCATCATTCTTGAACGGATGGCCGGGCATGGTGTCCCCGTCGAGCGCGTCATCAACGGCGGAGGCATCCCACAGAACAACACGGTGCTGAACCAGATCTACGCGAACGTCCTGAACAAGCCTGTGCTGGTGCCAGACGGAACCCCCACGAGCCTGGGTTCCGGCATCGTAGCGTTGGCCGTGGCTGGCGTCTTCCCATCCATCGCCGCGGCACAGCAGAAACTCTGCCTGCCCTTCAAGACCTATCTGCCTGACTCAGGCGCAGTTGCGATCTACGAGCAGCTCTACCAGCTCTATCGCAAGATTTACTTCGCATTCGGAACAAGAGACGCCGCCGCCGTTCCACTCGGAGAGATTTTGCCGGAACTGAGGCGCATCGCTACGCTTGCCCGCAAGGCATACTGAAGTTCTGTTTGCTTAAGGGCATGGCTTCAGCGGTGCCACGGCATTGCCTGGCGAAGAGATATTCTTTCCAGCCAGAGTTTCTGCGGTAGAGTGGGCATGACGGCCGGGCCCCTACTCCTTTAAGCACGAGGTCTCGTTCATGGGAATCAGCAGGCGCCAATTTCTAACGCGTGTCGGGCAGGCGGGCGGATACAGCGCTGTCTTCACAACCATGCAGTCGCTCGGGCTGATGCCGATGAAGGCCGAGCCTGTCGCCGCAATCGCTGCTGCGTCTGGAATTGGCAAAGGGATAAAGCTTGTGGTCCTGGGAGGCGGAGTTGCTGGGCTGGTCACCGCTTACGAGGCGAAGAAGCTTGGCTACGAAGTCACCCTGCTCGAAGCGCGCCACAGACCCGGCGGGCGCGCATGGAGCGCGCGCAACGGCGATGTCGTCGAGTTCATCGACGGTACCACGCAACACGTCACATGGAGCGATGGCCTTTATCAGAACATGGGGCCGGCCAGGCTTCCGTCAATTCACGACACGATGCTGGGTTATTGCCGCGAGCTCAAAGTGCCCCTTGAAGTTGAGGTCAACACCACGCGCTCGTCGCTCCTGCAGAACGACAAGGTCAACGGCGGCAAGCCGATCCTGCAGCGCAAGGTCGTCAACGATACCCGCGGTCAGGTCAGCGAACTGCTGTCGAAGGCAATCGCCGGTGGAGCGCTCGATCAGGACCTCTCCGCCGAAGATAAACAGCGCATGATCGAGGCCCTGAAGGTCTACGGTCCGTTGGACAGCGGCAGCAAATACAAGGGCTCCGAGCGTTCCCAGATCACTCGCTATCCCGGAGCCGGCCCTCGGACGCTCATCGTCGACGAGAACATCCTCGGAATCCACGACCTTCTCGACGGCAACTTCTGGGACGCTGAACTCTACGAAGAGGCGATCGACTGGCAGGCAACCATGTTTCAGCCGGTCAATGGAATGCAGCAAATATCCTTTGCATTCGCCCGGTTGCTTAATCCTGCCATCGTCTACGACGCTCCTGTCACTGAGATCGCCAAAACCGGCAAGAGAGTTCGAGTCGGATATTCCAGAAAAGGGACGACGAAGTACATCGATGCGGACTACGCCGTATGTGCGATGCCGCTGACAATCCTCAAGAAGATCAAGGCAGACCTCGACCCTGAACACCGTGGAGCCGTCGATCGCGGCGGCGATACCTATCAGGCTGCCTGCAAGATTCCCTGGGAGTCGCGACGCTTCTGGGAGATGGATTACAACATCTACGGCGGCCTGTCCTTCCTTGCCAGCGGGCCCAGCCCCGTCTGGTATCCCAGCGCAAACCTATTCTCCGACCGCGGTATCGTCGTGGCGGGTTACATGATGGAGAGCGAAGGAGGCTTCGACAAACTCTCCCTGCAGGAGAAGCTCGATGCCTCGCGCGCCTCGATCGAAAAGCTGCATCCCGGCCACGGGAAGGAGCTTGAGAAGCCCATTTTCTGCGGCTGGAAGCACGTCAAGTGGAACGAAGGCTCATGGATCGGTCAGATCTCACAGGCTGACTACGACACCATCACGCAACCCGACGGCCCAATCTACTTTGCCGGCGACCACACCAGCCACGTCGTTGGATGGCAGGAGGGTGCAGCCCTGAGCGGCAAGCGGGCTGTGCAGATGATCTGCGACAAAGTAAAAGCCGCTCGTGCTTGAGAGTAAGCTGCCGCTACCTCCAGCCCGCGCGATGTCTCCCTACTTTTTCGCTACGTCCGACTCAATCGCCGGAGTCCCCTTCAACTCCCGCGCCCGTTGTTCCACTGCGCGCATCACACGCAGCAGATTGCCCCCATAGATCTTCTTGATGTCCTGAGCGGAGTAGCCCTTTTCAAGCAAAGCCCGCGTCAGGGCAGGGAACTTGTTATAAGAATCAAGGTCCGGCGGGACGCAGCTCACGCCATCGAAGTCCGTGCCGATGCCGACATGGTCGATGCCGCCAACCTTGACTCCGTGATCGATCTGGGCCACAACATCCGCCAGCGTTGCGGGAGGAACCTTCTCTTTGAACTCGGCCTGTAGCTTCTCCATCGCAGCCGCTTTAGCGGCAGGGTCCTCGATCTTGCGCGCAGCCGCATACTGGTCGCGCATCGACGCCCGCACCGACTTCGACTCGTCGTAGTAGCGCTCCGAAAGAAACTCGCAGCCGAAGTTAATCTGCATGACGCCCCCCTTCGCCGCCAGTGCCTTAATCATCTCGTCAGTCATGTTGCGCGTGTAGTTCACAACGGCCCGGCACCCCGAATGCGATGCAATCAGCGGTGCCGTCGAGGTTTCAAGCGCATCCCAGAATGTCTTGTCCGCGGTGTGAGAGATATCGACCATCATGCCGAGGCGGTTCATCTCTCGCACGACATCTTTGCCAAACGGTGTAAGCCCATTGTGGTGCGCCACCTTGGGGTTGTCGGCATCGCCCTGGGAGTCGGCCCAATTGTTTGTGTTGAAGTGCGTCAGCGTCATATAGCGCACACCGAGCGCATAGTAGTCCCGCAGCAGCCGCAGCGAATCCTCGATGGCATGGCCGCCCTCAATGCCCATCAGTGCCGCGATCCTATGCTCCTTGTGGGCGCGAACAATGTCCGCTGCTGTTGTCGCAAAGACGAACTCGTTCGGGTGCTTGGCGATGACGTCGGTCCGCACGGTGTCGATCATCTGCAGAGCGCGATTGGCGGAGTGGTTCCCGTTGACGTAGTCCGCGCTCACGTACACGGCAAAAAACTCCGCCCCAAGAAACCCCTTCATGCGCGGCAGGTCAGTCTCACCCTCCTTGTTTGGCGTGGCAATGTCGTAGCCATCCACCGTGAGCGATGGAATGTCGTTATGCGTGTCGATCAGGATGGCGTCGCGCGTAATGCGATCGACCTCTGCCTGCGTGACCTTGCGCTGCTGCGCGGCAAGGGGAAGTGCAACGAGCGAGAGAACGGCAAAGCTGTACACATGGCGGCTAATCGGCAAGGCGAAACCTCTTCCGTTGAAGTGAGTACCTTCCACAATAAAAGCAAAACGTCTGTCTGAGGCGGGCGCGGAAGAAAAGATATCTGCTCGCCAAAAGATTTCTCTCTGGAACAATCGTTCGTGCAATTCCATGGTGAATCGATAAGGTTCTCGTTTCAGTGCCGATTCGTAAGCGCTTCAGTTGACAGTGGTAGAACCTGTTGGCTAAAGTCGCAATCTAACGGGTTCCGCGAAAAGAACAACGCATAAACGGGGCATCGAGCTTTGAAAGCGAAGCCTCCGCGGGGCCGTCTATGCAACATCATGCAGGTATATTCCAACTAAGACCACATTGTGGAGCAGTTGCCGGAGTTGATCTCCCGCACGGAGGAGTTTGATGTCTGAAGGAACTTGCGATATCGGTTTGGTGGGTTTGGCGGTCATGGGCCAGAACCTGGTTCTTAACATGAATGACCATGGCTATAAGGTTGCGGTCTTCAATCGGACGACCTCGAAGGTCGATGACTTCGTCAACAACGAGGCCAAGGGAACTCAGGTTGTCGGCGCACACTCGGCAGAGGAACTATGCAAGCTCTTGAAGCGCCCTCGCCGCGTCATGCTGATGGTCAAGGCCGGTGACGTCGTCGACCAGACGATTGAACATGTGCTGCCCTATCTCGAGAAGGGCGACATCATCATCGATGGCGGAAACTCGCTCTTCACCGACACCAACCGTCGCACCAAAGAGCTCGCCGACAAAGGCATCCTGTTCATCGGCACCGGCGTGTCGGGCGGAGAAGAAGGGGCCCGTTTCGGCCCATCGATCATGCCCGGAGGAAACGCCGCTGCCTGGCCTCACGTAAAGGAGATCTTCCAGGCCATCTCGGCCAAGGTCGAAGACGGCACTCCGTGCTGCGACTGGGTCGGCCAGGATGGCGCCGGCCACTACGTGAAGATGGTGCACAACGGCATCGAGTACGGCGACATCCAGCTCATCTGCGAGGCATATCAGCTCTTGAAGGAAGCGCTCGGCCTCTCCGCCGACGAACTTGCAGAGATCTTCGCCGAGTGGAACAAGGGCGAACTGGACAGCTACCTCATCGAGATCACCGCCGAGATCTTCGCCAAGAAGGACGACGACGGCAAGCCTCTGATCGACAAGATCCTCGACACCGCCGGACAGAAGGGAACCGGAAAATGGACCGCAATCTCCGCGCTCGATCTTGGTCAGCCGGTTACGCTGATCGGCGAGAGCGTCTTTGCGCGCTGCCTGTCGGCGCTCAAGGACGAGCGAGTTGCGGCTTCCAAAGTCCTCGAAGGGCCGAAGAAGGTCCTTACCGTCTCCGAGAAGAAGGAGTTCATCGAAGACGTTCGTCGCGCTCTCTACTGCTCCAAGATGGTCAGCTACGCTCAGGGTTACATGCTGCTGCGCGCGGTTGAGAAGGAGCAGAACTGGGACCTGAACATGGGCGGCATCGCGCTGATGTGGCGCGGCGGCTGCATCATCCGCAGTGTCTTCCTGGGCAATATCAAGGCGGCGTTCGACAAGAACCCCAAACTCGAGAACCTGCTGCTCGACGGCTTCTTCTCCGGCGCGTTGAACAAATACGGCTGGTCGTGGCGCAAGGCCGTCATCCACGCCATCGAGATCGGCATCCCCATGCCGGCCTTCTCAACCGCGCTCTCCTTCTACGATGGCTACCGGACAGCGAGCCTTCCTGCAAACCTGTTGCAGGCTCAACGCGACTTCTTCGGTGCGCATACCTACGAGCGTGTCGACAAGCCGCGCGGCGAGTTCTTCCACACCAACTGGACAGGCCGTGGTGGAAGAGTGTCGTCAACCACCTATAACGCGTAAACGAGAGACGTCCCAACAGACAAAGGGCGGGCCATGGCGGCTCGCCCTTCTGTTCAGCTCATCAGGCCTGGGCTCCTGATATCTCTAAAATTCTTTCGAGTTACTGCAAACGCTGCCAGGCGTCGTAGGTAAAGATGCCCACAATGGCAACCGTCATCGCGGCTGCTGCAACACCCAGCACACGAACGATGGGTTGAATCTGGTTGACCTTCCGAACGATCTCGTTCTGTTCGTGTTGTTCATGAGATTCGGTATCGCTCAGAAAGAGTTGGTCTTCTTCATAACGTGTAAGTTGACCGCGGTAAGCGAGTAGCGCGAGAAAACAGGCTGCCACTACTCCCCAGATGATGAGCATGATTGGAATTGCACTCATAGATGCTTCCTCCACCCTTAAGGGTCGAACGACATTGGGCGATCCCGGAACTGGCGGGTACGGGCCGGCAGCATGCTCGTATCGACAGCGGGGGTAGCCGTCCGACGGAATCATACGCCTGCCGGGAAACAATGAACCAGCTTTTTACAACCAACGAACTCAGGAAGTGACAGTTCGGCGCCTCCTAGTGACGGGCCAGCAGGTAGATAGCGATACCTGCAATCGCCGCCACCAGCAGGATGACCAGACCCATCAAAGTAGCGATAAACTTCGCCGCGCGATCCCGCGCCTCCGCAGAGGGCTGCGTGATGCCAAAGGTATTGATAAAGGCATTTGCGAGAAAGAGCAGCGGTTTCATCATCTTCCATTCCAGACCTGCGCCATGTTTTTGCGGTCGTTTGTTGCACCTGCATCCCCTTACAGGGTGGCGCATCTATTTAAGATATCAGGCAGATTCCGCTATGGAACAGTTGCCTGGCAGCTCGGTAGCGGGATCGGCTCGGTTTTGTTAAGGGCACGGCTTCAGCCATGCCGCAAAGACCTGGTGGTTTTCGACTTGCTCCTCCCAATAGCTGGGGCATACACTTAAGAAGGTTCTGAATTAAGGAGATTCAATGTCTACTGCAACCGTTACCCCTACCGCTGAAGTTGTTACCGGTGCCCCTGTTTCGACGCAGCCGGTCACCCTTACCCCTGCGGCAATCGCCAAGGTGAAGGAGATCATGGGCGGGCAGGATCCGGTTCCAGCCGGCCTGCGGATCGGCGTTGTAGGCGGTGGCTGCTCCGGCTTCCAGTACTCCATGTCGTTCGAAAACCAGGCTGGCATGATGGACAAGGTCTATAAGTTCGACGATCTGAAGGTCTTCGTCGACGCCACCTCGGCCATGTATCTGCAAAACTGCACGGTCGACTACGTGGAAACCCTCGAAGCGGCGGGCTTCAAGTTTGAGAATGCAGCCGTGAAGTCAACCTGCGGTTGCGGATCCAGCTTCAGCGTCTGAATGATTGAACGCTTTGATCGAAGCGGGGCCCCGGCGATGCCGGGGCTTTTTGCTGCCCTAAAAGTGCAAGCGGCGAATCTGTTACGTCAACGTCTAAGATTGGGACAAGGCAATATCCTGCTGACAGGAGCTTTTAATCACACGGTATGAATGAGTTTGTCGTTCGGCTGTCGGATGAGCGGGGTCGCATTCAGGAGCAGACCTATTCGGCTGCGACCGCCGAGGAGCTGCGCGCGCGCTTCACCCAGGCAGGCTACTATGTCTACTCGGTCAAGGCGAAGGGCGCACTGTCTTCCGCCGGACGCAAAAAGGTCAAACTCGATAACTTCCTCATCTTCAACCAGCAGTTTCTGACGCTCATCCGCGCCGGCCTTCCCATTCTCGGTTCGCTGGAGTTGCTGGGACGGCGGCAGAAGGTGGCGCACTTTCGCGCTCAGCTTGAAGACGTCGCCGCGCGCGTAAAAACCGGCGAGTCGATCTCTCAGGCATTCGAGGCGCAGGGCGGGTTCCCGGTCGTCTACACGACCACGCTTCTGGCAGGGGAGCGCTCAGGCAACCTCGAGGAGGTCCTCGATCGCTACCTCAGCTTTCAGCGTGTCTCCCTCACCTTCCGCAAGAAGTTAAAGGCGAGCCTAATCTACCCGGCTCTACTGGTCATCGTCGTTATAGGGCTGTTTATTTTTCTCATCACATTTGTCGTCCCACGTTTCGCGCAGCTCTATGAGCAGCTCGGAACGCAGCTTCCTGCGTTGACGACTTTTCTCCTCAGTCTCGGCCAGAACGCCCAGCGCTACGGCATCTACTTCGCAGCCGTGCTCGGCGGTCTCGGCTTCCTCTTCTACCGCTGGACAAAGACCGATGCAGGGGCCAACGCTGTGGACAGAGTGCGCATCGGTCTTCCAATCTTTGGCCCTGTCTGGCTCAAGTACCAGGTAGGACTCTTCTCTCGCACGCTCTCCACTCTGCTGACCGGCGGCCTTCCCCTGGTCCCCTCGTTGGAGACGGCCGCCAAATCCATCGACTCGCGCCAGGTTGCGAATGCCGTCTTCAAGTCGGTAGAGACCGTCCGCGAGGGCAAAGGCCTTGCAAGAAGCCTAGAACAGACAAAGGCATTCCCTGAACTTGCAATCGAGATGATTGAGGTCGGCGAATCGACCGGAGCGCTCCCGCAGATGTTGAACTCCGTGGCGGAGTTCTTTGAAGAAGATGTCCAGACCAACCTGACTGCGGCAATGAGCCTGATCGAGCCGCTGATCCTCATCGTCATGGGCGTTGTGGTCGTAACAATTTTGATTGCCCTCTATCTGCCCATCTTCAGCCTAAGCGCCGGTGGAACAACAAACTAGAGCAGTTTCCCTTGAGGTGCAATCGCCCGTTTTATATCAGCCCAGGCCGAAGGCCTGGGTCACTGGCAAATCACGCACTGAGGGCTGAAGGTCCGCCCCAAGAACCCTTCAAATATAGAAATGCCCGCCAAGGTTCATCTTCGGCGGGCATTTTATTCATTGGGGACAGCACAGTCAGCGAGCGCGCACCGGATTCCCCTTCAACTTATGGACAAACCGGTTGGCGGCTCGCGCCGGGGCATACGTCACCGCCATGAAGGTATTCTTCATTCCATCGCTCAGCGCCGATTCAAAAGGCGGGCGCGGATTGAAGTTGAGGGGCTTCAGAAACCGGCGCAGGTAATGATTCGCGCGGTAGATGTTGCCCCGCTCTGAGTCGTGCCATGTGAAGTTCACGCTCAACGAGACGGAGATATTGTTGTCGTTCTTCAACCAGTGCGGCCAGTTGATCGGAATATGGACACCGTTGCCCGGCTCAAGCTGGTACGACGTCGCCCTGTCCTGCAACTCCGGCTTGTACCGGGGAGCGTTGTTGTCCACCGTCCAGAAACGCTCAATCTCCTCCTGCGGCAACACCTCGCTGTCCTTGCTGTCGAAGATATGAATCACCTTCGAGCCATGAATCTGGAGCAGGAAGTTGCACTCGCGGTCGATGTGGTAAGTTGTTACCCGATTCGGCGACGTAATAAAAATCAGCGCATCTTTTACCCGAATGACTTTCTTGAAGTCCACTCCGCTCAGATCCGAGAACTCCGACATGCACTGGTCGTAGACCGCCGCATATTCAGGGTCGTGCTGTGCCTGGTGTATGGCGATCCATGCGCCATTGTTCTCAATCCTGTCCAGTGCCTCGTCCAGCGGGGGAGCCGGTGCAAACTCATCCCACCGGGCTCCGATTGCAACATCCTTGCCGGCGTCGTAGTAGAGATCCTGCTTATGGGTCCGCTGCGTCTCTTTGGCCAGCTCCATCAAGCGGGGCAGCTTGAACAAAGGGTGCTCCGAAAGTTTGTGATGGAACATGAATGCTTCGCGATTGAACTTTTGCGGAAACTCAGCGCTCGGAATAATTGTTTGTGCGGAAGAGGTTGCCTCTGTCAGAACCGGCATAACCGTACACTCCTTCGAAATCGTCGTTCTAGGGCCCAGGGGAGGTGACCTTAATGTCTCACAGTCGTTCATCGCTTGTTAAGCAAGTACCCTGCATCTAAAGTCGTGTGGCGATACTGCGATATCGCCATTGAGTGGTCTGAAACGTGCTCAACAAACTCCCGAATCGAAGAGTGCATTTTGTCTTGCGAGCTGGAATCTCTCTCCAGATAGATCAGGATCGATGTGGCAATTTGTCTAAGCAGTCGCCTTTAAAATCCTCTTTGCGCTCATTGCCAGCATCAACCGAGAAAATCCGCTCAAGAGCATACTGATTCCCACCAGCGTTCCAATGGCCCATACCGAACTGAAGGGCCACGACCTCCAGATCATGAACGCGAGGATAAACGTGATCAAACCATCCACCAGCAACCACCCGGCTCCGTTGCGGGGCCTTACCTGGAAGAACTGAACCACCTCGAAGACTGCCTCGAAAAACAGGTAGAAGGCAAGCAGAAGCGTCAGCGAAGCCAGCCCCGCAAGCGGGTGGGCGATCAGATAGAATCCGGCCGCCAGGTAGACGAGGCCGGCAAGCAGCTCCCACAGCAGGCTCCCTTTCGTATGCGTTTTGAACGCGAAGACGATGTGGGTGATGCCGCTGACAATCATCGCCCAGCCGACAAAGATGGCGACCCCGATACCTCCAACAAAAGGGATCATCAATGTAAAAAATCCCGCCAGAATCAGCAGGATGCTGAGGAAGATCGACCAGTTGACAGTTTTACGCGCGAAATCGTGCATCGTTGCGGCGCTGCTCATCAGAGAGTCCTCCAAAAGATGTAGATTTTCGGGGCCTTATAAATCGGAAAATCAGCTGCGACAGATAGTACGATAAAACAAAGCTGCTATGTATAGCCCTCTGAATGTGCCTGTAAAATGATTGGCGTTGCCATGTAATTTGTTGCAGTTACGGGCCCATGCGCTTCCTTCCCTGGTATCGGCAAATGGGGCTGAGCAGGTTAAGGTCCATAGAGGGTCATTCCTTTAGCACCCGATCGTCTGCAAGATGTGTTCGGAAGCAGGAATGAGTAACGGTTAGGCAGCACGGGAGTCTTACGGATATGGCGAATATTCCGCTGGCAATTCCGGTAGGGGAGCTGGGTGTCGACGAGTTCGAGCGCGCCCAAACCCTTGCGCGCCGGTATCATGCCGAGTTTGTCGATCTGAAGAACTTCAAGATTCAGCACGACCTCTTCAAGCGCGTTCCCGTCGACATGATGTTCCGCTACAGCTTCGTCCCGCTGGAGCAGGTAGGGCAACGACTGGCGATCGCCGTCTCCGACCCCTCGCGGCTGATGGTGCTCGACGAGATCTCCGGCCTGCTCGGTACCCGTCTCGAAACCCGCGTCGCCACCCTCTCGCAGATTAACGAGTTGCTCAAAAAGACCGAGCAATCCCAGCGTGTGCTCGACGAGGCCAGCGAAGGCCTCGCTTTCGACGTCCTCTCCAGCGAGGACAACGCCGACGAGAACATCTCCATCGAGCGCCTCACCAGCGAAGACGACATCTCGCCGATCATCCGCCTGGTCGACACCACGATCTTTACCGCTCTTGAACGCCGCGCCTCCGACATCCACCTCGAGACCTTCGACGACTCGCTCCTCGTCAAATACCGCATCGACGGTGTGCTGCAGCAGGCGATGGCGCCCATCGCGCGAGAGCATCACCAGACGATCCTCTCCCGCATCAAGGTCATGAGCGAACTCGACATCGCCGAACGCCGCGTCCCGCAAGACGGCCGTTTCCGTGTTCGCTACAAAGGCCGCCTGATCGACTTCCGCGTCTCGATCATGCCCACCGTGCATGGTGAAAACGCCGTGCTCCGCGTGCTCGACAAGGAGTCGATGTCGGAGAAGTTCACCAAGCTCTCGCTCGACGTCGTCGGCTTCGCCGAACGCGACCTCGAACGCTTCCGCCGCTACATCAAGGAGCCCTACGGCATGGTGCTCGTCACCGGCCCCACCGGCTCCGGCAAGACGACCACACTCTACGCCGCGCTCAATGAGATCAAGTCGGAAGAGGACAAGATCATCACCATTGAGGACCCGGTCGAGTACCAGATTCGCGGCATCACGCAGATTCCTGTCAACGAGAAGAAGGGCCTCACCTTCGCCCGCGGACTGCGCTCCATCCTCCGCCACGATCCCGACAAGATCCTCGTCGGTGAGATCCGCGACGCGGAGACCGCGCAGATCGCCATCAACTCCGCGCTCACCGGCCACCTCGTCTTCACCACGGTCCATGCCAATAACGTGGTCGACGTCCTGGGCCGCTTCCTCAACATGGGCGTCGAGCCGTACAACTTCGTCTCCGCGTTGAACTGCATTCTGGCGCAGCGGCTGGTTCGTCAGGTCTGCGACTTCTGCGTGCGCGATGTGCGTTACGACGAAGCCACCCTGATCGCCAGCGGACTCGACGTCAATGAGTGGCGTGACTTCCGCTTCCGCGAGGGCGCGGGCTGCATCGAATGCGGCGGCACAGGCTACCGTGGCCGCTCCGCCATCCACGAGTTGCTTGAGCTGGACGACGAAATCCGCGAGATGCTCCTGGCGAAAAAGCCGGGAAGCGAGATTCGCAAGAAGGCGCGCGACAAAGGAATGGCCTTCCTGCGCGACTCCGCGCTTGAGCGCGTCAGGGCAGGCATCACCACGCTCAAAGAGATCAACAAAGTCACGTTTATTGAAGCGGGACGCTAACCGCAGATCGCGGTTTCTATGGCGGAGAACAGGATAAGCTGAGACGGAATGGAGATTCTTCCGAAAAATCTTGGAACCAGGCCCCGGCTGGCCGTGGAGATCAAACCTGAAGGTGTGATCGCCGCCCGCGCCGAGGATGCTGCCGCCGTATTGACGGCTGTCGAGGAACGCCCCCTGCCGCCTGGCACCTTTACCGTTGGCCTGAAGCACGGCAGCATCGCCGACCGCGCGCGCATGACCTCCGCGCTCCGCGAGGCGCTTGACGCGGTTGCCAACCGTGGCGGCGAGCGCATGCGTTACGTCACGCTCGTCGTTCCCGACGCGACCACCCGCGTCCTCCTGCTCGACTTTGACGAACTGCCGGACAAGCCTGCCGAGGCGCTTCCCATCGTCCGCTTCCGCCTGAAGAAGCTCGTCCCGTTCGACGTCGACCACGCCATGGTCAGCTATCAAACAATGTCCGCTGAGCAGGGAGTCGTCCGCGTCCTCGCCATCGCCATGCCCGGCGATGTGCTCGCAGAGTACGAGGGCATCGTCACTGCCGCGGGCTACATCCCCGGGGCCGTGCTTCCCTCAACCCTTGCAGCGCTCGCTGCACTCGATGAACAGACGTCGCCGGTGCTTGTCGTGAACGCCGGCCAGGGCAGTGTCACCACCGCCATCGTGCGCGGCGAGACCCTCTTGCTGCACCGCGCTCTGGAGTTGGCTGCCGATCCCGATCATCCTGATGCACATGCTGCGGAATATCCCGCAGGTTACGAGCGCATCGAAGCCGAAGCCCGCATGGAGGCAAGGGTCGTCGAAGACGCAGCGGCATACATGACGCAGCGTGAGATCGCGCAGTCCGTCAGCGTGGCGGCCGCGTACTTTGAAGACACCCTCGCTTCCACTCCGCAGGAGATCGTCGTCGCCGGTACCATCGGGGCCGATGGCCTCAGGTCACTGCTCGAAGAGAACGGCATCTCCGGCCTGAAGGCGCGCGAGATGGTCGGCGTCGATGCGCTGTCTTCCGGGGCATCCGGCCGTGTGCCGCGCGGATGGATAGCTGGCGTCAGAGGAGCATTGAGAAACTGATGCGTATCTCCGTCAATCTGGCGACGCGCCCCTTCGTTGAGCTTCGACCGTTGTTCGCAAAGCTGCGGCTGGTGGCCGTTGGCCTGGCCCTGCTTGCAGTCGTCCTCGGTCTGACGCTCCGCTCGCTCAATGCCAGGGCGCGCACCGCCGAAGCCCAGATGAATGCGCTCAAGGCCCGGACGCTCGGCTATCAGCAGGAGCGTCAGCGCAACGAGGCCCGTATGCGCCAGCCGCAGAACATGGCCGTCCTCGAGCGCAGCCAGTTCCTCAACGCGCTCTTTGCCGCCAAGAGCTTCAGTTGGACCGCCGTCATGATGGACCTCGAGCGCGTCCTTCCATCCGGCGTCCAGGTCACCAGTATTGAGCCGGCGACCTCCAAGACCGGCGAGGTCAGCATTCGCCTGCGCGTCAGCGGCGACCGTGATCGCACCGTGGAACTGGTGCGCAACCTCGAGCACTCGCAGCGCTTCATCAATCCCCGGATTGCAACAGAACAGACACAGGCTCAGGAGACAAGCGGCCGCGTCGGCTTCCAGCCGGCTGCGCCCGGGGCGGTCGAGTTCGACATCCTCAGCGGATACAACCCCCTGGCCACGGAGACAGCCAGGGCATCGAAGGACGCCGCGAAGGAAGACACTGCTGCGAGTGACGCAGCGACCTCGGCCACTCCCCTCACGGCGCCTCGTCGCGCTCGCGGAGCAAAGGCTGCTCCCCCGAAACAACGGCACCTGATTGGCGGTGCGCGATGACGACCATGTCACGGACCGCAGCTGTGACACAGAGCATTCAGGGGGTCTCCGACCGTACCCGCCGCCTCATCACCCGGCGCAACATCTATTACTCCGCAGTGGCCGTGCTTGCCGCGCTTAATCTTTACCTTCTAGCCCAGATGGCGGTTGCCTGGCGCGCGGCGAACAGCGAGAACGCCGACGCGCTCGCCCAGCAGACCGTCGCCATGAAGACCGCTGAGATCTCCAAAAAGCCGCTCGAAGGCCTCGATGCCAAGCTGGAAGCTGCCACTGCCGACGCCGACAAGTTCTACGAGGCGCGTCTGCCCGTCGCCTACTCCGACGCTTATACCGAGCTTGGCGCACTCTCGAAGAAGCAGGGAGTCAAGCTCACCCGTGTGCAGTATGCGTATGCTCCCGTACTTGAAGGAGGCAAGACCCTCACCGAAGTCCGCATGGACGCCAGCCTGAACGGCGACTACCGCCCACTTGTGCTCTTCATGAACTCCGTTGAGCGCGACAAGATGTTCTTCCTCATCAGCGCCGTCACCTTGACCGGCCAGCAGAGCGGCACCGTGGGCCTGCGCCTGCGCCTCACCACCTACCTCCGTCCGCCTTCGTCCACGGATGCAAAGACCACCACGAGCGCTGCTCCCGCAAAAGACACCAACGCGGTTCCCGTAAAAGAGAACAACAGGAGCGCCGCGCGATGAAGATGACTCCTGACAACCAGAAGAAGGCCATCGCCATGGGCCTCTTTGCGCTGCTGGCCGGGGGCATTCTTTACTACCAGCTAAGCGACAGCAGCCCCGCTCCGCGTCCCGTCGCTCCCCCAGCTCAGACAACACCGCCCAGCGCGTCTGCTGAGCGCTCAGGCACCTCCGCGAAGAGCCTCGGCACAACCTCCGCCCAGCTCGATCCCACCTTGAAGATGGGGCCAATGCTTGTTGCGGAAAAGCTCGTCTACACCGGCAGCGGCAGAAACATCTTCTCCGCCAACTCTGTGCCCGTCGATATCCCCAGGCCCATTGCACCGGCAAGGCCGAAGACACCTGCTCTGCCAGTCATCATGGCCCCGCTGGGGCCACCTCCCCCTCCCCCTATCGACCTGAAGTTCTTCGGCACGGCTACCTCTGCAAACGGCAAGCGGCAGGCCTTCCTGCTGCACGGACAGGATGTCTTCCTCGCCACAGACGGCGAGATCGTCCAGCGGAAGTACCGCATTATCAGCGTCTCGGCCAACTCTGTCGTAGTGGAAGACATGGCCAACGATAACCGTCAGACCCTTCCGCTCGTCGGACGTTAAGAGATCCCCGCGATGTTGAAGAAGGACAGAACAAACAGCGGCAAAGGCGAAGAGGGCTTCATGCTCCTCGGTGCTGTCGTTCTCGTCTTCCTCGTCCTGCTGGCCCTCAGCATCGCCGCGCCCAGGGTCGCACGCGACCTCCGCCGCGATAAAGAGGTCGAAGCGATTCATCGCGGAAACGAATACGTTCAAGCTATCCGGCGCTATTACCTCAAGAACGGCCACTACCCCGGCAACATGGAGCAGCTCGAAAAATCGAACAACATCCGCTTTCTGCGTCAGAAGTACGTTGACCCGCTCACGGGGAAAGCCGACTGGCGGCTGATTCACCAGAACGAGGCGAAGACCACCGTCAAAGGCTTCTTCGGCCAGCCGCTCGCTGGGCTCCCGGGAAGCTCAGGCGGGCTGGGCTCGGCAGCATCCATGGTCTCCTCTGGGCAGGGAGGAGCCGCCACGGTCAGCTCTCCGGCTGGCAGCACGGGGCTCGGCAGCTCAGGCCCGGGCAGCTCTGGCCCAGGCAGCAGTTCAAACTCAGGTGGATTCAGCCTAAGCTCCGGCATGAGCAGCTCGCCTTCAACGGTTTCGGGTACCGGCAGCTCGTCGGCAACAGGATCCAGTTCATCCAGCGGGGTTAGCAGCCAGTCCGCTACCAGCTTTACCGGGGGGGGAGCACCGATCGTGGGTGTGGGTACCTCACGAACCGGCGATTCCATCACCATTCTGAATGAGCAGACTACCTACCAGACCTGGGAGTTTCTCTACGACCCGCGGATCGAGCAGATGAAGGCGAAGGCCGCCCTGCTCGGAGGCGCGCAGAACTCTGGCTTCGGCTCCAGCTCAGGAAGCGGCTTTGGCTCCGGGACCTCAACTCCCGGGGCGACGAGTCCGCTGGGCGGAGCTCCAACTACTCCCTCGCCGACCACGCCCAGCACGACCCCTCGCTAGCGCTGCCCTACTTCGGCTGCCACAAAGCGATATTTGCGCCGGTAGGGTCAACCAGCATCGAAAACCATCCGTGTCCTGGAACCTCCTGCTCGCGCATCATCACCGTTGCGCCCAGCGAGATCGCCTTGTCGGTCGCAGACTTTAGATTTTCGACGCCGATGTAAGGCAGCCATGCTTTCTGCGTAGGAGCGCCGGCCATGACAAAGATACCGCCTCCGGGACCGCTGGACGGCTTGAAGGTGGAGTAGGTGCCGGACGGCCCCATATCCACGTCGTCGAACTTCCATCCGCAGAGTGCGCCGTAAAAGCTCTTGGCCTTGGCAAGGTCCGTTGTGTTGAGTTCCAGATGTACGAAGGGTTGTGACATTTCGATTTCTCCTTGGAGATGTATTCCTGGCCGGGAGATGATGCTACGCGCCGCATGTGTTCGCTGAGTAGGGAACGCACCCTTCCGCGAAAGATTTGTGACGAGCGGAGAGAACGACGCGCGCGCATCTTCTCCATTCGAGGAGCGTAATGGCTCCCTGCTGTCAGCCTTCCGTCAGCAGTCTTAGGGCTGTCTTCTGATTGCTGTGCATGGTAAGACGTCATCGTGATGATAAGACGTCGTCATTCTGCTGAAGGCGAAGAATCCCTGTATTTGCTCACTGCCAACACTTTGACTGCAAGAGACCAATAAGAAAACTGCGCTACGTCTTCTTCGGCCTTCGCGTCGGCTGGTTCTTCCTGAGCCGGAGGTTATAGGCTGCCAGCAAAGCCCCGGCCAACACATCCTCGGACGCAGGTTTCAGACGGATATGGGTCATGCCCATCCTCCCCCACCCCCCTGCGATGGGAAGAAAGACCTCCGGCTGGTCTGCGATAAACGCCTCCTGCAGCTCGGGAGTCAGCATCAGGTTGCCGTAACCCTGTGTTTGCGAGGCTAGCGTAGCGAAGATGCGCCCTCCAACGCGGAAGTCAGGGGAGCCCATGTGTGAGCCCTCCTCGGTGCCTGCAAACGAAAGAGCGATACGGCGAAAATCGGAAGCGGTCATATGGTTATGATGTTGTGTCTAATGGGCCCCGGCCGGGCCCTTGCCCGGTTTGACCTTCTTCAGCATCCAGACGGCAAAGACGCAGAAGAAGCTCAGTAGCGAGAGCCAGCGGAAGACATCGACGAACGCCCAGCTTGAGGCCTGGCGCAGAAGCTCGCGGTAAAGTGTGGCTGCGGCGGGTGCGGCAGCGTTGGCGTGGCCGTAGGCGCCTGTCAGGTATCCTGTGGTGTTCTTGAGCGAATCCTGAAACTGCTGCCCTGTGCGTGGTACAGAGTTGACGATCAGGTTCTGGTGCACTGCTGCGCGCCGGATCAGTAGGGTTGAGGCGACTGAGATTCCGATGGATCCCCCGACGTTGCGCATCAGGTTGAAGAGACCGCTGGCGTTGCCGATCTGTTCGTTGGGAAGCGTGCCATAGGCGGCGGTGGTGATCGGGACAAAGACAAAGCTGAGGCCGAACCCCGTGATGAGGATTGGAACCAGGAGGGTGTCGGGCGAGATGGAGAGGGTGATCTCGCCGAAGTAAAAGGTCATCAGCCCGAAGAGGATGAAGCCGAACGTCAGCAGGTAACGGGGATCGACCTTATTGGAGAGATACCCAATGATCGGCATGCCGCAGATGGCCCCGATTCCGCGCGGGGCGACGACCAGGCCGGCCGTGAAGGCGGTATATCCCATTAGCTCCTGGTAGAAGAGGGGCAGTACCGTAACCGTCGAATAGATCGCCACGCCGAAGAGAAAGATCAGCAGGCAGCCGATCGCGAAGTTGCGGTTCTTCAGCACTTTGAGGTCGACAAGTGGATGCTTGTAGGTCCATGAGCCCCAGCACCACCACAAGAAGGCGGCGATCATGACAGGGAAGGCGATACGGATCCAGGTCGCTCCAAACCAATCATCCTCCTGTCCCTTGTCGAGGATGATCTGGAGAAGGCCGGTCCAGACAACGAGCGTGGCAAACCCCAGATTGTGGAAGGGTGGGACCTTCGCGTTCTTGATATACGGGGGGTCATGGACGAAGCGGGAGATCATAATCACCGCCAGAACACCCACCGGGATATTGATATAGAAGGCGTACCGCCAGGAGTAGGTGTCGGTGAGCCACCCACCCAGGGTCGGCCCGAGAACCGGAGCAACGACCACACCGAAGGCAAAGACAGCCGCCGCGGCTCCGCGTTTGGCTGGCGGAAACGACTCGAAGAGGATGGCTTGCGACAGCGGCTGCAGCGCGCCCCCTCCTGCCCCTTGAACGATCCGAGCCAGGAGCATGAAGCCGAGGGTGGGGGCGGCCCCGCAAGCGAAGCTGGCAATGGTGAAAATGATCACGCAGGCGACGAGGAAGTTCTTGCGTCCGAAGCGGAGCGAACACCAGTTGCTGGCAGGCAGAACGATGGCGTTGGCGACGAGGTAGCTGGTGAGCACCCAGGTCGCCTCGTCATTGGAGGCCGAGAGCGATCCGGCGATGTAGGGGAGGGCGACGGAGGCAATCGCCGTGTCCAACACCTCCATAAAGGTCGCCAGCATGACCGACGCGGCGATCAACCAGGGATTCACCCCTTGGGTGACTTCGGAGGAATGATCCTCAGGTACGGTTGCAGTGCTGGACATGGACGCCTTTCGGCTTCATCGATCTTCTGCTTAGGGTTGATCCTAATGCAGGTAGAAGCAGAATGGACGTTTCAGGATGCTTGCCAGACACTTTGACGATTTCTGGCACAAAAAATACGGCGCGCTCACCCAGGAGTCGCGCCGCGAGTGGAGAAAGTTTGCTTCCGGGCGGCAGGTCAGTGCCTGCCAGCCATCTAATAAAAGCAGAAGGCTATTGCCCACCGTAGTGCGGCGCATCGTAGTGGTGGCCGATGGCGTCGAATTCACCAGCGAGCGCATAGGATGCACTGCTGGAGCGCTGGGGCATCACGGGCTGGTTCCGGTGGGGGGTGGGTGCCCGGCGAATCTCCGGTGTGCGGCGGTAATCGAGATTCTCAAAACGACGCGTGGCGGTCAGGGTACTGCCGTCGTCGTTGCTCCAGGCGGAAAAACGGGTCACTGAGTTGGAAGAACAGCCTGCGAGCAGGCCGAAGAGGAGGCCAGTGAAACCGAGGGTGGCTACTTTGAGGAGACGGCGGGCAGTGCGGGCAGGCTTTCTGGAGGACATGTGAATCTCCCGAGGCGAAATGTCATTCAAAATGCAAGGCTTCAAGGACTTTCAATGGAGGAAGGTTAACTTCAATGGTTCTTGATGGCAATGACCAGATGGTGGCAGAACGTTACCGAGGGTTTGGCTAAGGAATTGAGTCGGGGCAGTTTGCAGATAGTGCATCCTTCGTGAATTCGTTTACATCAGATAGATTGACAGTAAGTGACTCAAAGTGTGAAGATGGTCAGGTGAGTCGCATGATTCGACCCGGGTGGATGCCCGTGGTTTTGTAAGAGGGAGATAAGTGATGGGAAAGATTATTGGAATTGACCTCGGAACGACCAACTCGTGCGTCGCCGTGATGGAAGGCGGCGAGCCGAAGGTGATTCCGAATGAAGAAGGTGGGCGCACTACCCCTTCTATCGTCGCGTTTACGAAGAATGGTGAGCGTTTGGTCGGCCAGGTGGCAAAGCGCCAGGCGATTACGAATCCTGAGAACACGGTCTATTCGATCAAGCGCTTCATGGGTCGTCGTTTTGACGAAGTCAACGATGAGATGAAGATGGTTCCCTACAAGGTCGTCAAGCAGGGCGACCATGTGGCCGTGATGGCCCAGGGCAAGGAGTACACGGCGCCCGAGATCTCGGCGATGATCCTTCAGAAGCTGAAGAAGGCTGCCGAGGACTATCTTGGCACCAGCGTCACCGAGGCCGTCATTACGGTTCCCGCATATTTCAACGACGCGCAGCGCCAGGCGACCAAGGACGCGGGCAAGATTGCTGGCCTCGACGTCAAACGCATCGTCAACGAGCCGACTGCGGCTGCGTTGGCCTATGGCCTCGACAAGAAGAAGGATGAGACCATCGCCGTGTACGACTTTGGCGGCGGTACGTTCGACATTTCGATCCTCGAAGTCGGTGAAGGCGTGATTGAGGTGAAGTCGACCAACGGCGACACCCACCTTGGCGGCGACAATTTGGACCAGCGCATCGTGGACTGGCTCATCAAAGAGTTCAAGGACGAGACCGGTCTCGACCTGACGGCGAAGGGTAATGAGATGGCGCTGCAGCGTCTGAAGGACGCAGCCGAGCGCGCCAAGATCGAGCTTTCGACCGCGCAGGAGACCGAGATCAATCTGCCGTTCATCACGGCCGACGCCAGTGGGCCGAAGCACCTCGTCCGCAAGCTGACCCGCGCCAAGCTCGAGAGCCTGGTCGACGATCTGCTGCAGAAGTCGGTCGGTCCCTGCAAGCAGGCGCTGAAGGACGCAGGCGTGGACGCAAGCAAGATCGACGAAGTTGTTCTCGTCGGCGGACAGACTCGCATGCCCGCGATTCAGGAGCTGGTGAAGAAGCTCTTCGGCAAGGAGCCGCACAAGGGCGTCAACCCAGATGAGGTCGTCGCGATCGGCGCGGCGGTCCAGGCGGGCGTTCTGGCAGGCGATGTGAAGGACCTGCTTCTGCTTGACGTGACGCCACTGACCCTCTCAATTGAGACGATGGGCGGAGTCGCGACTTCGATGATCGCCCGCAACACGACGATCCCGACCAAGAAGACGGAGACCTTCTCGACGGCTGCCGACTCGCAGACCGAGGTTGAGGTGCACGTGCTTCAGGGCGAGCGTCCGATGGCGGCGCAGAATCGCACTCTGGGCAAGTTCAAGCTGAGCGGCATCCCGCCTGCACCGCGCGGCATCCCCCAGATCGAGGTGACCTTCGACATCGACGCCAACGGTATCCTGAACGTGACCGCGAAGGACAACGCCACCGGCAAGGACCAGAAGATCACAATCACCAGTTCTTCGGGTCTGAGCAAGGACGAGGTCGAGCGCATGGCCAAGGAGGCCGAGTCGCACGCCGCCGAGGACAAGGAGGCGCGCGACACGATCGAGGCCCGCAACGGTCTTGACTCGCTGGTCTACAACGTCGAGAAGATGCTCAAGGACGCCGGCGACAAGGTCTCCGGATCGGACAAGAGCGAGGTCGAATCGGCTCTCGAGGAAGCAAAGAAGACGCTTGGCGGAACTCCCGGTGCAAGTGAGCTGAATTCGGCCAAGGAGCGTCTAACCACAGTGAGCCACAAGCTCGCCGAGGCGATGTACAAGGCAAACGCGGCTGCCCCAAATGAGGCCACCGCTCAGGCCGCAACCCCGGAGGAGCCGAAGAAGGACGAAGGTGTTATCGACGCGGAGTATGTGGACGTCGACGATAAGAAGTAAGTCGAAGTCCACATCGGGAAACAGAGCAGAATCCATAACCGTGGAGTCTGCGTAGATGGAGTAAAAGAGGGGCGTTCCTCAGCGGGTGCCCCTCTTGCTTTACAGGGTCCGATGGATGGCATGACGTGTAGCATTGCGGCTTACTCCCAGGAAAGGTGTTGAACGTGAATAGCAGTAACCGAAGTGAAGAAGAAGTCTCCGATCTGTTGTGGCTAGAGGACCTGGAACTCAATCGATATACAGGAGGCAAGGCAATGACCGAGACGATGTGGAGATGCGATCAGGTTCGTGCAGGCCAGCTCTATAACCGAATGATGTTTGACACCAGGGAAGAGGCAGAGAGGTTTGCGCGCAAGATGCAGCAGATGGAGCCAGACCAGATGTTTTCGATCGAAGCCATCGAAGCGAAGCAGGTGTGGAACTGAGAGGGTGCTCTGTTTAGCAGGAGATACGCGTTATTAGATTCGGTGGGTGGTGAATTTCAGGCGACGGTAATTTCTGGTATTGACCAGTACCGTCGCCCGTTGTTTGTGTGGAGCGGAGAGACCGATGCCAGAGGGAAACGAGATTCATCGCTGGGCGGAGCGACATGCGGAGACATTTGCTGGTAAGACAGTTCGCGTGGATGGACCGCAGGGCCGCTTTACCGACTCGGATGCGATCGATGGCCGCAAGCTGGAGCGTGTTCACGCCGTGGGCAAGCATCTTGGCTATGACTTCGGCAAAGACAGAATTCTTCACATCCACCTTGGCTTGCAGGGCGATTTTACGGAGGGCTCGGGGCCGCTGCCAGAGGTCAAGGGCGCGCTTCGCCTGCGTATGTGGAACGCTGCCGCGATCAGGAAGCCCGCGGTACCCGGCGAGAGCAAGCGGCACGCTTGGTACTCGGAGGATGACGGCACCGGGCACCTCACACCGGAGCAGATCGCCTGGGTGGAGTTGCGTGGGCCCATGGACTGTTCGCTCTACTCGCAGGAGAAGTGGGATGCTCTCGTCAAAAAGCTCGGCCCCGATCCGCTGAACGGCGATGGGCCTGAAAAGATGCTCGCCAAGGTGGCAAAGAGCCGCAAGCCTATCGCAGAGCTGCTGATGGACCAGACGATGTTTGCGGGGATCGGCAATATCTTCCGTGCAGAGCTGTTGTACCGCGCGCGGCTGAGCCCTTTCCGTCTGGGTAAGGATGTCGATGAAAAGACGCTGCGCTCGATATGGAAGGACGCGGTCGCGCTGATGCCCGCGGCGATGATTGATCGGAGGATCGTGACCACGAAGCCGAAAGACCGTCCTCACAAGCGTGGCCAGGCATTGAAGGAAGAGGCGCACTACGTTTACCGGAGAAATGGCTTGCCGTGCTTCATCTGCGGGACAGTGGTGAAGAAGCAGGAGATGGCAGGGCGGAACCTGTTCTGGTGTCCTACCTGTCAGGCAGAATAAGGCTGAACGAATTTTCGAGGCGCAGATAACGCGCGCTGGTTGCAGAATAAAGAGAGAACAACGTAGCGCGAGAAGATCAGACGATTATGGCAACGACGAAAAAAGACTATTACGGAGTGCTTGGGGTCAAGAAGGGCGCGACGGCGGACGAGATCCGCAAGGCGTTTCGCAAGGCCGCGCGCAAGTACCACCCCGATGTGAATCCCGGCGACAAGAAGGCCGAGGAAAAGTTCAAGGAGATCTCCGAGGCGAACGACGTCCTGAGCGACGAAAAGAAGCGGAAGATCTACGACCAGTTCGGCTTCTACTCGGACAACATCGACCCGGCAGCTGCTGAAGCAGCGGCTCGAGGAGGCTATGGCAGCGGTTTTGGAGGCCATGCGGGCGGAGGGCAGGAGGTCCCGTTCGACTTTAGCGGATTTGACTTCTCCGATTTTCAAGGCGGCGGAGGAAGGCGCGAACAGGCGAGCGGCGGTGGCGGAGGCTTCCGCGACATCTTCAACCAGATGTTTTCCGGCGGGCGTAACACGGCATCGCGAGGTCCGCAACCCGGCACGGATCTCGAGTATCAGGTCAGTGTGGACTTCTGGACGGCAATTCGTGGCGGTGTGACGCGGCTGGAGATTCAGCGCCAGGAGATGTGCCCCACGTGCAAAGGCAAATCGACGACCGGCGGAAGCACGGAATGCCCGGAGTGCCACGGTTCGGGGCAGGTGACGCAGATGGGCGGCAGGATGAAGTTCAACATCCAGTGCCCGCGTTGCGGAGGCTCCGGCAAGGTGCAGAATACGTGCCCTACCTGTGGCGGCGAAGGCGTGATTACGAAGACGGAGCAACTGGAGTTTCGTATCAAGCCGGGCACGCGCGACGGTCAGAGGATTCGCCTTGCAGGGAAGGGAAATGCTGGAACGAATGGTGGCCAGGCGGGCGACCTCTTCCTCATCATCAAGGCAGGGACAAATCCGGTGTTTACGCGGACGGGCGACGATATCTATGTGACTGTTCCGGTAACTGTGGCTGAAGCGGCATTGGGCGCGAAGATCGATGTCCCGACGATCGACACGCATGAAGGCGGAGGCCGGACGCAGTTGAAGATCCCACCGGGGACGCAGACGGGCCAGAAGCTGCGACTGCGCGAGAAGGGGGTGCCTTCGGCGGTGCAAGAAGGCAAGCGCGGCGACCAGATCGTCGAGGTGAAGATCGTCGTGCCGAAGGTGCAGGATGAACGGTCCAAGGAGATATTGCGCGAGTTGGCAAAGTTGAATCCCGAAGACCCGCGCGAGGAGATATTTGCAAAGGCGTAAGCTCAGGGATAGAGAAAGGATCGAAAGAAGGTTTCTCCACGATGGCGACGAAGCGCAAGAGCAAAGGAGCTTACATGATCTCGGCGGTTGCCGAGATGTACCAGATTCATCCGCAGACATTGCGCCTGTATGAGCGTGAGGGGTTGCTGCGGCCGTCGCGCAGCGAGGGAAACACCCGCCTCTACACCGATGAAGACCTCGAGCGGCTTGAGTTTATTCTGAACCTGGCGCGCGATCTTGGCGTGAACATCGCGGGGATTGGCGTGATCCTGCAGATGCGCGAGCGCATGGAGGAGATGAACCGTCAGATGCAGGGGTTTGTCGACTACGTGCGGACGGAGATGTTGTCGCGGATGCAGCAGCAACAGCAGGCATCGTCGGCGGGGCTGGTTCCGATGCGCAGGTCGATGGTGACTCCACCGGCCGTTCCTCTGAAGAAGCGATAGCGTTTCGTAATAGACTTAAGGTTTGTGAGTCGCTTTTTGCGGCTCCACTTAAGGCTGAAATGAATGTATTGCTCCATGTCCTGTTCTGGGTTGCGCTTGCGGGCACAATCACCTCTTCCATCTACTGCCTGATGGTACTGGCTGCCGCTGTGCGCTTCGGCGTTCACCGTCGCCGTGAAGAGGCTGCGGCAGCGGTCTCCAGCTTTCTTCCTCCAGTCAGCGTGCTGAAGCCACTGCACGGGACTGAAGACGGTATGGAACGCAATCTCGAAACCTTCTTCGAGCAGGACTATCCGGAGTTTGAGCTGCTCTTCTGCGCGCGTCACGATGCCGATGCCGGCCTTCAGCTTGCGCGCAAGGTTGGTGAGCGCTACCCGCATGTCGACGCCAAGTACCTGACCTGTGGTGAGCCTCCGCCGCAGTTTCATAATGCGAAGGTCTTCTCGCTGGCGAAGCTAGATTCCGTGGCACGTCACCCGCTTTACATCACGAGCGACGCCGATGTCCGCGTAACGCCGGATTATCTGCGGAAGATGGTGCAGAACCTGAAGGATCCCCATGTAGGTCTGGCGTCGAGCGTGTATCTCGGTACGGTGCATCGAGGACATGCGGCTGGATTGTCGTCCCAGGTGGACGCGGTAGGAAAGAGTGTTGAGATGACCTCGGGCGTGATCGTTGCGGACATGCTCGAAGGCACAAAGTTTGCGCTTGGCGTGACGATGGCAGTGCGCAGGCAATCCTTCGTTGACGCCGGTGGCTTTGAGGAGCTTGGCCAGTTTTATGCGGACGACTTTGTGCTGGGCAATCGCCTGGCTGCGCGCGGCACTGGAGTGCGGCTGGCGACGCATGTGATACGGCTGCTGGTGGAAGATACCCCGTTCGGGCTCTCTTTCCGCAACCAATTGCGCTGGATGCAGAGTACGCGGCGGTCGCGTCCGTGGGGACATCTCGGCACGGGGCTTACGTTCGCTCTTCCTTTTGGGTTGATGGGTCTGCTGTGGGGGCTTCTCAGCGGCCACGCACTGCTCGGTCTGGCATGGCTGGCGGCGATGGTCGCAAACCGCTGGTTGCAGGCCGGTGCGGTCCTTCGAGTCATGGGCGATTCGGATTGGATATACGGCATGCTTATCTACCCAT
This sequence comes from Acidobacteriota bacterium, assembly GCA_018268895.1. Lineage (NCBI taxonomy): Bacteria > Pseudomonadati > Acidobacteriota > Acidobacteriota bacterium. Next base: position 426,247 of record JAFDVP010000001.1, read on the forward strand.
TACGCGATCTGCTTGGCAGCATCTTGTGGCTTGGCAGTTACGGCGGCGACCGCTTTTACTATCGCGGGCAGACGTATCGCCTGCGTGAAGGCGGCCGCGTGGAGCGCTGAACGGCGTTCCTTCGCGCTTAACTGGAGAATTTTCCCTTGAGGTGTAGTTCATCTCCGTGAACGTGTGTCGCGCTTTGAGTGCACTGGTTGATCTTCGGCCTGTAAGCCCAGGCCTTCGGCCCAGGCTGGTATGTTGGCGGGCCTTCGGCCCTGAAAGCAAGAACTACACCTATGAGGACATGCTCAAGGAGCATCGCATTCCCAGTCGCGTCAGTGGTTGGAGAGCACAGTCTTGCCGCCGGCTGAGGCAATCGAATGGACTTCGCCATACGGTGCTAGATAGCGCGAGCGTCTTATGGGGTCAGAGGTGAAAAGAAAAACCCTGCCACTGCTGCCCCAAAGCTGGCGTAACGTCTCTTCGCTTTCGAAGATGTGCGGCGAGTCGGGCCAAAGCCCACCATACCAGAGACCGTTCACGTTGCCGTTGATCAGGTGGAGCTGATGGCGCGTGTAGAAGATAAGCGAAGAGCCGGAGGTAAGCTCTCCGTCGAGAATGATCTGGTCTTCGGGTTTGATCCCCGCCTGGTTGATTGAGAGAGCAAGGCCTTTTGAACCGATGATGGGATAGAAGCGGGCGAGCCCTTCATGCGCAGCCATCAGGGTAACGCTCATCGCGGCACCGAGCATGATGTTTGCGGCGTAGTTCAGATTGCGCTTACGCAACGCGTAGCTTCCCAGACCGATTGCGAACATGCTGACGGCCACCGCGCTAAGAGGGCCGCGGAAGAGTCCCATCGCTGCACCCGTGAGGTCGAAGAGATGACCGAGCGAGAGGTTATAGAACTCAGGGTTTGCAGCGAGGAGCGAAGCAATGTCAGCGCCCGCTTTGGGATGCGGCGCCGTGATCGCAAAGTAACCACAGACGACTGCGATAAGCGTGGTGAGCGGCACGAGGAACCACAATGACCATGTGAGCGCGTTACGTTTGGCGGAGATATCGCTGGGCCTGTGTCCATCTGCGCGTGCCAGCAGACCTGCGGCCATCAGCGCCAGCGCGGGCAGGGCAGGCAGATTGTAGTACTCCTGCCGGCTCGACAGGGTGAAGAAGCCGAGCACGAGCGCGGCCCACAGCAGCAGGGACAATGCGGTTTCATGCTGCTGCGCGGTGACGGAAGCCCGTTTGCGGAGGGCGCGGATATGGTCTCGAATCGCAGGAAATAGAAACGCAGTCCAAGGCATAATCCATAGTGCGCTGAGCAGCCAGAAGAGCGGTATCGGGACCTGGCCGTAGTCGTGCGGAATGCGTCGGCCGAGGAAGCGGGCGATGTGCTCGTTGTAGAGATAGAACCACGCCCAGCCGCCGTGCGCGGGAAGTCCCATACCGGATGGTAGTGAAATGGGCGGTGTGCGCAGAGCGGCAAGAATGTGCCACGGTGCTGCGATGGCGAGGAAGACGGCGGTGCTCGCGAGCAGGTGAAGTTTGAAGAGCAGGCGAAGCTGACGGGTGATCGCAAGGTATGCAAGAACGAAGCCGATGGGAAAGACGAGCCCGATCAACCCTTTTGTCAGTACGTTGAGCGCCATGACTGCGGCAAAGCCGGTTGCGGGAAGCAGCGTGGAGCGATGGTCGCGGATGCGATCGAGAGAGATGAGGAAGAGATGCACACCCAGCGTCATCCACAATGCAAGCAGGATGTCGGGGATGTAGAAGCGGGTGTAGAGATATGGCCCGATGCTGGTTGCCATGGCGAGGGCAGCGTAGAAGCCGCCACGATCCGGAGCATTGGCGGGAGAGGATGCACGAAACAATCGGATGCCCAGCGCATATACAGAGAGCAGCAGCGCCAACATGCCGAGCGCCAATGGAAGACGCGCGACCCAATCATACGCCCCAAAGACGCGCATGGAGGCGGCGGCCATCCAGTACATCAATGGAGGCTTGTCGAAGAAGCGCACACCGTTGATATAGGGCGTCACAAAGTCGTGCCGGACCAGCATCTCTCGCGCGATCTCTGTGTAGATCGAGTCGACGTCGTCGAGCAGGCCCGGAGTAAATAGCCCGCCTATCTGGAGCAGCAGCCATGCAATGACGATGATGAGGATCGAACGCAGGTCCCATTGGTGGGGATGCGAGTCGTAAGACGAAGCTGTCGCAGCTTCAGCGGCAGGAGCGTGAGTGACGGCGAATTGGGTTGAAGTATCCAAAGCTATGTCGTGGTTGCGCGTTGATCTGGAGAAGGCCTTAACGGTCGAGGGGGCGATCGGTGAAGAGCGCCTTGCCTGAGGTCTCCTTGAGAAGGGTTTTGTGATTGCCGAGCAGCTTGTCGACTTCGTCTCGCTTTTCGAGGGGGACGAAGAGGATCTTACGCTCCCCGATTCCCCATATGCTCAATAGATCGTTGTGTGTGAGAAAAATGTGCGGGGCGTCAGGGAATGTAGATCCAAAGAGCATTGAAGTGGAGCGCCCATCGACCAGGAAAACATTGTGACCAAGGTAGAAGGCTATCGACGAGCCGTAGGACTGATCTCCGTAGAGCAACACCTCGCTTGAGCGCGAGACGGAGCCGTCATCCTCAAGCTGTTGAATTTTCGCAGCTAGATTGGCGGATGACAACATGGGAGCGAAGCGAATGAGCGCTATGTGAGCCGCGATCAGAAAGACGGCGCTGGTGAATGCGATTGCCGTGGTTGCAGCGAGATGCCTTCGGGCGATGCGCAGTCGCCAAGCGATGGGGGGCCCGAAGGCAAAGGCGATGGCAGCCAGCGATGCCGGGAGCCGCAATGCTGCAAAGCTGGGTCCGGTGAGATCGAAGAAGTGCGACATCGAGAGGGTGTAGTCTCCCACGCCGCGGTGGGCCAGCATTTCGCCGATATCGGGGACGAAAGGAAGTCTGCGCGAGCTCCAAAGACCATAAACGAGTGCTGTTGCAATGATGACGCCTGCGACGGTATAGACCGCATGTGCAAAGGCTACCCATCGCCTGGATATGGGGTCGTCTTCGTAGCGGCACTCGGCGTTTGCAAGAGCGGCCATGGTAAGCGCCAGAAGAGCAAGGTAAGCAGGGAAGGTGTAGTACTCCTGGTTGGTGGAGAGGGAGAAGAAGACCAGAATGAGCGCTGCGAACAGGAACAAGATGAGAGCTGTTTTTCTGGCGAACGGTGCGGCGGTCAGGTTCCTTCTGCGCGACTTCCATTGGATGACGGCAGCAGGCGCGAAGAGGCTCCAGGGGAAGAGCCAGACGAGGTGCAGGCTCCAGAAGAGGTAGCCCGGCAGCTTGTTGTAGTCCTTTGGATAGCGCTTGCCGAGGAAGCGAAGGAAGTGCTCATTGACGAAATAGAACCAGAAGAAGCCGTGGCCGTTCATGCCTCCGGTGTTCCTGAGTCCGGCAAGGATGTGCCATGGGGCAGCTATGGCGAGAAAGAGAAGAAGGCCGCTGAATGGCTTCAACTCGCGCCATCTTTTGTAGTCGCCGGTTAGCGCGAGATAGGCGATCGCGGTGCCGAAGAAGAAGACCAATGCGACGAGACCCTTGGTGAGCACGGCGAGGGCGAGTACGGTCCACATCCCGTATGCGTACCGGATGGGCTTGACCGTTTCGCGTTCGAGCACGCATAGCAGACAGTAGAGGGCTGTCGACAGAAACAGAGACAGCAGGACCTCGGGGATATAGATGCGCGTGAAGAGAAAGACCCCGGCAGAGGTGAGAACCGCAAGTCCTGTGTAGAAGGCCGTGCGGTTGCCCCAGGCACGGCGGGTCCAGTGATAACCCAGCAGCGCCAGCAGTAAGACACCGATTGCCTGCGGAAGGTGCGCGGCGAAGGTATTGAAGCCAAAGATGCGGAAGCTGAGGGCGTCGAGCCAGTAGGGCAGGGGAGCTTTTTCCAGGTACCGTATGCCGTTGACGGTGAGCGTAACAAGATCGCCAGAGGTGACCATGTGCCGCGCGGCGTTCGCGTGCGTAGCGTCTGCGTCGTCGAGCAGCGGCGGAGCAAAGATGGAGGCGAAGAAGATGGCTAGCCACAACCCAGTCAGCGTCAGCAGTGCAACAGAACGGCGTGGTCCTTCGCCTGGAGCCGATTGGCGTTGAATAGAATCGTGCGAGATGGAGCTTATGGGCGGGCTGGTCATTATGGAGACGGCTTATTCAAGGATAAACGGGAAATCGATTATCGAAGCCTATTGTCGTAAATGCTTGTGTTCGAAGTTCTGTACTGGCGATGGCAGGAGAAAAACAGGGCAATGGATGTATCTTGCTTGTGGCAGAGACTTTTCCTGTGTGAGGTGTTGAAGACGCGATGCCGACCTTTGCGGCCATTGATATCGGATCGAACTCGTGTCGACTTAAGATTGCGTCGGTTCAGCAGCATCGTCTGAAAACGCTGTATGAGGACCGCGAGGTCACGCGCCTGGGAGAGAGCGTCTTTCAGACGGGCGTTATCTCGCCGGAAGCCATGGCAGCGACGATTCGCGCGCTGAAGCGTTTTCACAAAGCTGTGCAGATGCATGTTGTCGATAAGGTTCGCGTCGTGGCTACCAGCGCTATGCGCGATGCGCGCAATGCGGAGGCATTCACGGAGTGGGTCCTCTCGGCAACAGGCTGGAACGTCGAGGTAATCTCCGGTCTGGAGGAGGGCCGCCTGATCCATCTTGGTGTGGTGACGCATGAGGTGGGTGCCCGCGGCCGATGTGTCTTGATCGACCTTGGCGGAGGGAGCTGCGAGATTACCGTCTCCGATAAAGGACGCATCAAGTCGACGGTCAGCCTGCCGCTTGGAGCAGTACGGCTTCAGCAGGAGTTTCTGCAGGTCGACCCTCCGCCGAAGGATGATATAGCGCGGCTGAAACAATATATCGATCGAGAGTTAAAGAAGGCTGAACGTAAGATTGGCGCGCCTCGTGCGGCGCTGGTGATTGCGACTTCAGGCACGGCCTCGGCGCTGGCCGAGGCGAGCGGTTACGCGCGCAGGAAGAGTGCAGGCGGCAGAAAGACGCTTCAGAAAAAGCGGCTGGAACATGTCGGCTCGATGACTGCCGACGCAGGGGAGGTTCGCGCACTGGCCGACCGCATGGCAAAGATGCGCAACGAACAGAGAGAGGCGGTCCCCGGCATCGGGCCGCGCCGTTCGGAGATCATCGTAGGCGGAGCGTTTGTCTACGCCAGCCTTATGGAACGGCTTGGCCTGAAGTCCTTCCGCTATTCGTCGCTGGGTCTTCGCGATGGAATACTTGCGCAGATGCTGAGCGATGTGGATCTGCGCGCATCGGTGCATCAGAAGATCGAGAGCGAGCGCTGGTCGGGAGTGCTTGAAGTCTGCGACCGATACGCCATTGAACTGCGGCGCGTGGAGCCAGTGCGGCAACACGTGGTTGAGCTATTCGACTCCCTTGCGCGCGTCCACGAGTTGCCCGATGAGTACAAGCTGTGGCTTGAGTCGGCAGCGATGATGCAGGAGGTTGGCAAGTTCGTGAACCACCAGGGACATCATCGCCATGCGCAGTACATTATTGCGAACTCCGAGATTTTTGGCTTTTCGCCGGAGCAGCGAGCAATCGTCAGTGCCCTGGCGCGGTATTTGGGGAAGACACGGCCTGACCCCATGGATCGTATTCTACGAGGGGTTCCTGTTGAAGATCATCCGCATATTATTCGGGCAGTTGTCCTGCTTCGCCTGGCGGTTGCGCTCAATCAGGATCGCGCGAGCGCCGTCGTGAGGATTCGCACGCATGTTTATCCGAAACGCGTCCTGCTGGAGATCGTGCCTGGCCGTGGAGGCGCCGAACTGGAAGCATGGTCGCTCAAGAAAGAGGCTGCTTACTTCCGTGAGATTTTTCGACGCGAACTCTTCGTTGAGGTTGTATAAAGCGCGCGGATCGTGCGCGCATCCAGCAGCCACTGCATTGTGGCCGGTGCGCGCACATACGACAGCCGAGCCAGCGACCCTTTACGCATCCTGATTTGCGGTTGCGAGGTTGCGGATGGCGATACCAGCAGCGATGCAAGAAACTGCGGCAGGTTTGGGTTGTGGCCAACGACCAGCAGGTTCTCGTAGTTGCGGCATTCTGAGAGCAGGCGCTGGAAGTCGCGATAACTAGCCTCTGGCGCAAGCGCCTTCGAGATAAGTATCTTGCTCTCGTAGCCCGTTTCGGTACCCACAAGCGAAGCCGTCTGAATGCTGCGCTTGAGCGGACTGGACACGACGAGGTCGAACTGAATGTTCAGTGCATTCAGCGTGTGCGCCAGAAGAAGACAATGGCGCTTGCCATCTTTATCGAGCGGGCGCTTGACGTCGAGAAGAGGATTGGCGCGTCGAACTCCAGCAGAGGCGTGCCGTAGAACAAATAGATTCATAAGCAGGAGCTTTATTTTAGTGCAATCGGTGTAAATCTTTGTAAATCGAGGCAGACAGGCGCAAATATAAAAAATGTTTAGCCCGGCGGTTTCTGCGGGTCGTGGTGAAAGACTCCAGGATCTGGTTCATCTAACGACGGTGCGGCAGGCTCGGGATTCGGGATCGGGTCGGGCATGTTGGCCGTCTGTTCGCCAGCGGTTGCGCGCGTGAGTGTGTCGTCTGTTGATAGAGGCGCTGGATAGAGCGGAGTCAGCGGATCGGGGTTGTAGATCATCTCGATATGATGCGGACGATCAGGAAGAGGAGGCGGGGCGGGCGGTTGTGTAGCGGGCTTTGCCGATCGAGCAGCAAACGGAATTGCAGGTCTCTCTCGAAGAAAGGGGAGCGGGTGTTGAATGACCAGCGACACTTCCGCGCCACGCTGCCAGAAGCGCGTGAAGAGCATCGCCATCAGACCGAGTTGTGACACCAGAAACATGGGCCACGCATGCGGTTGTGCGAGCATGTGCATTGCAGTGCGCGCAGAAAAAAACGCGGCTGCTGCCCCCATGATCGCCAGCAGAAGAAACACAAGCCATGCGCGGAAGAAGTGTTGCCTAAGCAGCCGGAAGGCTGGTTCAAGTGTGCGCCGGACTCGGCGGTCGGGCCGGCTATTGCGCTCGTGTTCGACTGCAAGCTGCACCGTGTACGCTTCAACCAGATCGAAGTAGAGTCTGAGCAGCGATGCAGCAAGCAGAACGACCAGCATTCCTGCCAGCCTGAGCAGCAAGGATGTCCTGCCGACGAAGTTGTCATCGATAAGCGCAGACCAATGCCCCTGCAACACCACGAATGGGCCGAGCAGGAACAGTGCGGCCAGAAGCGTGAGGAGCGCAATTCGCACAAAGCGCCAGAAGTAGATGACTCCCTGGCGAAGGAGTGTGCTGAGATGTGCGCGTGTTCGTGTGATGTAACAGAACAGCGTTCCCGGTACCAGCAAGAGGTAGAGCAGCAAATAAGCAGGAACCGCGCCGTGGCTGGTCAGCGCGAGTGCCTGTCCTGCTGGACCTTCGTGCACCCGCATGGCGGCATCGACCGCAGTTCCAACATCGAAGCCCGAGGAGAGGCGCTGTGCGGCCAGTGAATGGTCGAGGATATTTGAGAGGCCGATCTTAAGCGGATAGCAGAATCCAAGCGCAAGCACGAGGCTGAAGAGATACGTCCAAAGAAACGCCGGCAACCGCCGCAATGCTAGACCCAGGCCGTGAAGAAGAATGCTGCGGGTTCGTGGCATGTGAGTGGAAGCCTTTCAGTTGCCGAAGATTTTTATACCACCCATGCAAGGAGCTGTTGGCCCAGTTGTTGCAAGGCAAGCCAGATTGCAGAAAGCTTTCGCGCGGGGAGTGGGTTTGGATGCGTGGTGAAGCTATTGTTAAAGACATTGCGATCGAGCGGAATGAGATGGCCGGGATCAATCTCCACCGATGTGATTTTGCTGTTGCGTGTATAGGTAAAGCGAGTCCAGCGGTCCACTCCATCCCAGCGCTCGTGCACGCGGGAGCCGTCATCGAAGATCACATCGGCGGTGACGGGCAGAATGAAATCTCCCTTACGCCGAAGATAAACGGTGGAGAGATACTGCTTGCTGCCTGGACTCACCGGATCGGACCAGGCGCTATCGACAGCGTAATCCAGCATCTGTGTTCCGTAGACCGCCTGGTCGAAGAAGGGCCGAAGACTTGAATGGATCGCGGGCAGGGATGAGGTCTCGGGCATTCCGTTGACATTCAGTGGAGGCGGGCCGTTCAGAGATATTGCGTCGTTGGATGCCGTGGCTTTCCCATTGCGTACCGCGACCTCTTCCACGGTGCGCAGGAAGTCTTCCGTCGTAGGGTGCTTGAAGCGGAAGCGCTGGAAGTAGGTGCGCATGGCCTCGTTCATGGTGTCGCGCCCGATCAGGCCTTCGAGCGTTGCCAGCAGAGTCGACGACTTGCCGTAGGTGACGGCGCCGTATGAGGTGATATTGCGGAACTTCCACCCCACGCGCGTTACCGGATCGAAGTCGGGAGAGAGCAGATATTGAAGGCGTTGCAGCGAAGCGTCGCCCATGTTGGCATAGCGTTGGTTGATGACTGACCGATTGCTGCCGGAGATGTCTGCCAGCGTCGTGACCTCGGTAAAGCTGTTGATTCCCTCGTCCAGCCACGGCTCCTCAAACTCGTTGCTTGCCACCATGCCATACCAGTACTGGTGGCCGAACTCGTGATTGACCGTAAGCTCTGGCATGTTGAAGACGCCCGTCCATGTACCGTCGCCGGTCACGAGCGTGGGATATTCCATCCCCGCTATCTCCGAGCCGGGCTCAGGATCGACGACGGTGAGGATCTTGTACGGATAAGGCCCATAGCGCCGTTCAAACGCTGCGAGTGAAGACCGCGTGATATCGAGATAGCGTTGACCGATGCCCGGATGAGCGGCCAGCGCGAGGATATGAATCTGTACGGGGCCAAGCGAGGAGAGGTAGATAGAATCGGTGACGACAAAGTTCGGGCTGGCGGCGAACGCGAAGTCGTGAATGTCTTCGCCGACGAAGGTGAGCGTCTTCGTTCCGTCGGCATTCGGTTGTTGCGCGGTGGGAACGCCGCTGGCACCCACTGTGTAGTTGCGAGGCACAGTCAGCCGTACGTTGTACGTACCGAAGTCGGAGAAGAACTCCGTGGTGGCATGGTACTGGTGGCAGTTCCACGCCCCATGCGAGAAGACCCCGATCTTGGGGAACCACTGTCCGCCCATGATGAAGTCGCGCTTATAACCATTGCGCGCGACGGATTCGGGAAACCGATCGTGGAAGACAAAGTGAAAGGTGACAGAGTCGTTGGGAGCGAGAGGGCGCGGAAGCGTGATCTCCACAACCGTGTGGTCCTGAGCATTGCCATCGTCGGGCGCGGTGAAGCGCATGGCCGATGTGAGGTCGCCGTAGCCATCGGCGTCGACCCGCGAGACGGTAATTCCGCCGATCTTCTCCCTGGCGTAATCGCTATCGATGCTTCCGCGAACGCCGCCGCCAGCGCGAGTCTCTGCGCTAAATGTCGACTCCGGGCGAAAGGCATTCAGATAAAGATGAAATGGAAATATGGCAAGCGGCTGGCCGGAAAGGTTGCGGTATGTCAGCGACTCGGTGGCGTCCAGCGTCTTTCTGATCGTATCCAGACGCGCATCGATGGTATAGGCGACCACGCGCTCCGAAAGTGGAGCGCCGTTAGGAGAGTTGGTAGCGATGCTCTGCGCGCCCATGGCGAGCGGACTGAGAACGAGGATGATGGCAGCGATCGAAGGTCCCTGCATACGCATTTGTCGTTTCATTCCATGTGATGCCAAAAAGATAAGCCGTGTCGGGCGGTCTTCGCTACAAGGTTCTATGGAGCCCCGTCTGCGCCATTCTGCCACACCTCGGTGATCAGCATTCCAGCAAGCAGGAGTTGCCTGTCCACACACACGAAGCCCGCATCGCTCATGGCTGTTGTATGGTCGGGCAACCGCGTCGTTCTCAGTCCGGTCAGGATGCGAAAGCACAGGTAGAGTCCCCGAACGTAGAGCCATGCGGGCAGCCGCAGACGGCCTTCAGGAACCCTGAGGTCTGAGACAACATATAGCGCACGGGGGGCAAGCAGAGGCTTCGCGCGTTGCACAAGATCGAGAAGCTCATCCTGCGTCAGACAGTCGAGAAAAAAATGTGCTGCTACCAAATCGTATGGTTCGTCTGCTTTGGGAAGTGCCTGCCGGGCATCGGCTTGCAGTATCCGGAATCTGTTGCTGTAGGGGTTGCACCTCTTGCTGAGGAGCGCGAGCATGGTGGCGCTGGTATCGACAGCAGTGGCATGCAACTGCGGATTGGCGCGGAGCAGCTTGGCCAAAAAACGTCCATCGCCATCGCCCAGGACCAACGCATTGCGGCAGGCTTTGAGCTGCGGAAGAAAGTGCTCGCGTGTGCGTTCCAGCATGCGCCCAAGAGTGAGATATTCGAGCGCGCGGTACGGTCGTGCGATCCAGTCGAAATCTGCCTGTTTTTCTGTCATAGCAACCCCGCCAGAAGCGCCGGCGTCAGCAGGACAAAGTCCGCGATGGCGCGCAAAGTCAAGGCATCGAGCCGCCCACGCTCTCGATGAAGCGACACCAGGGCAAATGCAGAGAGAGCGATGGCGGTCGATATGGGCCAGAGCGTGTGGCGATGCAGAAGGGCGACCACCGCGCTTGCAGTCCCTACCGCGGCGGCAAGGGAAGAGAGGTGGCGCAATGCAGCTGCGGTTAGAGCATGCGGTTGTTGTTGTGCGGCTCTCGAAGGATGCTCCCACGCATAGATAAACAGGCAGTTCAGGCTGCAAAGCGCTGCGAAGAGCAACGCGGAAGGCAGCAGTGTACCCCTGAGGTTTGGCTGGCGTGCAACCGTTGGAATAAAGACCGCCGCAGCGAAGCAGATGCCGACAGCAATCTCCTTCGGGAGCCTGTGCGCGCTGCTGGTTGCGTGAATGACGACGAAGTAGCCGAAGACCAGCCCGCCGAGAACGAGATACAGCCTGATTGCCTCTATCGGAATGCGTGGAAGAAGCAGCGCCAGCACGATTGATGCAATCGCTATCCCGGTTAGGAAGGCGTTGCGATGGCGATAGTGGAAGTGATGACGCGCCTCAAGCGCGTCCGTATGCGACGTCGCCTGTCCGTCGAGCAGACGGTCGGCGGCATACAACATCCAAACGGCTGCAGCCATTGCCAGCAGAGAGCTTACGTTTAGATGAATATGGTTGACGCGGGTGATGAACCAGGTCCACAGCGTGGCTACCGTCGGAGCGTCCAACGACAGCAGGTGCCAGAGGTGGAGCGGAGATTTCTTCTTACCAGCCACCTATCCATTTTAGGGAATCGTGTCATCGATGCCCCATCGGAATGGAGATAACTACAGGCCCGAAGTTGTCAGCGTAGGATTTGCCGCGACGGCCGACTGCGATGGAGCTGCTTCGCGCGTCTGTTTCGCGCCAGCAGCCCACAAACGCGGATCAATGTCGGGGAAGACATTGTCTCGCCTCTCGATCTCGATCAGCCGCTCTTCTTCGCCCGGTGATAGCTGGCCATTCGCTTCAAACGCCTGCCAGATGGCCTTGACCTCGTTGAACTGGTCCTTATGGGTCGTGAAGCGTGCCTCTGCATAATCGCGGGCCGCTCCAGTCGTAATCAGGAACTGCCAGTCCGAAGACTCCAGCAACAGTAACTCGCGGCAAAGCTGCTTCACGATGCGTGTCCCCAGGGCCGACTCCAGCCATGCTCCTGCAGTTGCAACTTCGCGCGTGTACAGCTCGGCAGGGTAGATGTAGGTGTAGGTCCAGCTTGTGTCCGGATTCATCCAGACCTCGTTGTGACCTCCCGCTCCCCATGATCCTTCCTGCAGAGCAATAAAGCCTGCTCGAGGATAGAGATCCAGATACTCGCTGCATGAGATCAGTTGAATGCCGGTGTCATACTGGTGCAGTGTCCGCGCGATCGCCTCCAGCCAAAGGGCCCCTTCAAACCACCAGTGACCAAACAACTCGGCATCGAACGGCGAGCAGAGGATTGGCGGAATGGCATCGTTGAAGCCCGACTTCAATGCCTCGTAGACAAGATGAACGAAGTGCGATGCGTGCGATTTGACGCGCTCCGCAGCCTCCTGCGGGTAGTAGGGCTGCTTGTCACCCATGTCTACCTTTGAACCGGTGACGCGCCAGTAGCGATGACCTCCTGGCCAGCGCTTCTTGTGGAAGTCCAGGTAAACGCCATCGCCCGGATAGCCTGAGTCCCCCGACCAGACCTGGACGCCGGTGCGCGGATCGCGCGGAAAGATCGTCGTTGCGTATCGCTTATCGTAAGGCCCGTCGACGTAGTAGGGCTGGTACAGAGAACGATGGCCGGTATGCGTCATGGCGATCGTCTGCTCATCGGTCGGCACGGCCCCGTTCAGCAGTTCGTAAGGTGAAGGGACGCGATTGCCTTCTTCAACCAGGTGCGTGTCGACGAAGAAGAACTCGATGTCGGACTCCGACAGCGCCTGCTCCACGCCGATGCGGTCGAACCCAGGGGCCTTGCCGCCGTCTGCGAATGGCACCGGGTAACTCCAGAAGCCTGCTGGACGATAGCCGCACTCCGGTGCCCAGATGCCCCGAGGGTGCTTGCCGATGTGGCGTATGTGGGTCTTCACTGCGGTGCGAATCTGTGCGCGTACGCTCTCGTCTGTCCCGAGCAGGGGCATGAACCCATGCGTCGCCCCGCAGGTGATGATGTCAATCAGTCCAATGTCATTGAAGTGACGGAACCCTGCGATGATGTTGCCGTCAAGGGCGCGGAAGTCCTCAAGCGCCTGAGAAAAAAAGCGGTGCCAGAAGCGTGCCGTCTCCGCAAGATGCGCTTCGCCAGCTTGCAGGAAGTAGGCTTCATCCTCGCGTGCGGCGACGATCTTGCGTGTCAGATACTTTGGGAACTCCGTGATAAAGACTGGGTGCGAGAGTTGTTCCAGCAGAATGGGAGAGAGATTCAGATTGCACTGGAAACGGATCCCGTCGCGTTCCAGATTTCCCAGCACGCGCAGCAGCGGCAGATAGGTCTCGGCGGCTGCCTCATGCAGCCATTCCATCCCATGCGGCCACGTTCCGTGATTCACGACATAAGGCAGATGCGCGTGCAGCGTGAATGTCAGATATCCAGATGGGCGTTTTGCCGCGTTCAATGATGCTTTGGTCAAAACCAACACCTCAAGCCGTTTCGGCCGGTGAGACTGCTTGGACTGCTCCGAACTGCTATATCGTTCGCCTGTTGAGATGTGCGTGGCTGAGAGTCTACCACCCATTTTCTCAGACGACGAACTCTGCAATTTACGGTGGCAGACCTTTTAACCAGCCTGCCACCTTTGGTTTGGATGCTTCAATGGAGAATTCAGCTAAACGTCTTCTGCGAATTACTGTGGCTGATCGGTGGAATCGGGTGGGTTCATAGGCCGGCGGCCGCTGCCGTGGGCCCCAGTCGTGCTCAACGTGTTTGCGGTGGAGACCCGAACCGTAACAGTGTTCGTGAGCTGGAAGTTCACCAGGCTCTCTGACGGAATTCTTACCTGTTCGCCGCGCGTGACGGTATTGGCACCGGCTCCGACGCCTGCTCCGGCAGCCGAGCCAATGGCTGCGCCCTTGCCGCCGCCAGCAATAGCGCCGATAATCGCGCCGATCGCCGCTCCGCCGCCGACCTTGGCTGCCGTGTTCTTGCCGCGTCCCTTTCCTTCGACGCTGTAGGGTTGCGTGCTTACGGCGAGCGAATCGCCATTGCGGTTGATGCTCACCAGCTCAACCGTCAGCAGAGAGTTGCCTTTATAGTGTGCAGCCTCTTGCACAGCCGAAACGCGGCCCGTAACGCCAGTACCCTGGCGAATGGCTACCAGGCCGTCTGCCATGACATCGGTGGCGAGCGTTCCTGAGAACGATTGCCCCTGCTGCGTCGTCGCGCTATCAAGCGTCTGCGTGATGCGTATTGGGATGGTAGTACCTGCGGGAATGGTCACCGTCTTGAAAGCCGGTGGCGGCGGAGGCGCGGGAGCAGCTACGGGAGCTGGCGCGGGGGCCGGGGCAGGAGCAGTCTGTGCAACGGAAGGTCTTTCGATCGGTGCCGGTCTGGGGGCAGCAACCGGCTTCGGGGCGGGTTTCTTTGCGGCCTTCGCCACTGCCGGCTCCGGGGCGGGTGCTGGTGTTGGCGCAACCGCAGCTGCTGCGGGCGCAGGTGCCGCAACGGTCAGGTTATTCACGACCGTCTTGATGCCTGTTACCTGGGCTACGTCCGATGCGGCCAAAGACCGCGCTGCTTCGTTGCTGACGGTTCCGTTCAAGGTTACGATTCCGTTGTCGACCGAGCTTTGGATCTGCTCTGAGCTCAGTGCACCGTCGCCTGCCAGGCGGCTATGCACTGCGGTGGCGAGAGTAGCGTCATCCGTAGCCGGGGCTGAAGAACTTTTGCAGCCCGCTGTGCTGAGCGCAAGCGACAGGGCTGATATAGCTGCGAGCGTACGTATTGGGGATGTCACCTGAATAGTCATCGTTTTCGTCTCTTTCCTGCTTCGGCACTCTGGTTGAACTTAATGGAAACGCCAACGGTGTGCGAGTTTATGCGAGTGTATCCGATGCGGTCTATGTCCTGACGCCGAAATTTCGAGGTTTCGCAACAGGACATACGGTTCACTTATTTGACGCTCCATCACACGTTCTGAGAGCAACTTGCAGGCGGCGCCGGAAGGCGAAGGTTCGCTGAAGGCACGCGCAACCTAATGGGGGGGGCGGGCATCCACTGATAGATGGCCGCGTCGGAACCCTTGCAGGGCTTATGCTACAGAAAGACTGTTACAAGCCCGCGAATACCGGAATGGAGTACATTGTTTCGTCAACGGGTTGCGGCGTTCGCCTATTATCTGTAAACCTGAGGAAACACATTATCTGTAAACCTGAGGAAACACAGTGTAGAGCAGCGGGACCATTTGAGGCCCGGGAGGAGAAAGACATATGGCTGATAACGACAACGGAGCAAGCGGACTGGGATGGTTCCTCGCAGGGCTGGGGCTTGGTGCGCTGGTAGGCGTTCTGTATGCGCCCAAGTCCGGAAAAGAGACGCGTGAAGACCTGAAAGCCAGTGCTCAGGACGCCAAAGAGAGGGCCTCTGTGCTCGCGCAGCAAGGCCGTGAACGCGCCTCCGAGTATGCCACGCAGGGCCGTGAACATCTCAATGACTACATTGATCGCGGGCGCGAGTACTACGACCGCGGCCGGACACAGTGGTCGCAGTATGTCGAAAAGGGCAAAGGCCTTGTTCAAGACCAGCAGAGCAAAATTTCCTCCGCGATCGACGCCGGCAAGCAGGCCTATACCAGCGCAACGCAGGAGACATCTTCGTAGCCTGTACATTGTGCAGGGGCCGGTTTGATGAAAAGCCGGACCCTGTCGCAGGTTCATGGTTAAGGAGAGAGACTCCATGATGATTTTGGGAATGTTGCTGCAGGATGCGGATTCGATCTCGAGCGGGAATTCACGTCTGTTGATGTTCTTTGTCGGAATGGTCGCCGTAGCCATGTTGGTTCAGGCGATCTTCGTCATCGTGGGCGTTATCATTGCGGCCAGAACGGCGAAACGTCTGACGGCGATCGCCGAACAGGTTCGTGAGAAGGCCCTTCCCGTGATCGACAGCACGCACGGCATCGTGCACGATCTCCAGCCCAAGATCCGTACCATTGCCGACAACTTCGTCGAGACCAGCCATGTCGTCCGATCCAAGGCGCAGGACTTCGACGCCACCATTACCGACGTCAATCAGCGCGCACGAGCGCAGACCGAGCGCGTCGATGACATGGTCTCATCCGTCCTCGATACGACTGCCGGCATCGCATCGACGATACAGAAGGGCGTACAGGTTCCCGTGCGCGAGTTTCACGGCATCATGAGCGGACTCAAAGCAGGGCTGGATGTTCTGGTTGGACGCGGCGAGAACCATCGCAGCAAGATCTACCCCGACGAAGACGAACGCAGCTTTTAAGTAAAGAAGCTAAACGATCCATCCACCACCGACGACCTCGTCGTCCTGGTAGAAGACGGCCGCCTGTCCGGGCGTAATCGCTCGCTGCGGCTCGTCGAACATAGCGTGAACCCGATCTCTTGCGCCTGTCAGCGTCGCAACGGCAGGGACGTGCCGGTGGCGAATCTTGATGGTCACGCGAAGTTCTTCACCCTCAGCCAGTCCTGGCACCGAGATCCAGTTCAGCCGGTCGGCCGTCAGTTCGCGCGACATCAGGCCCTCATCCGGCCCTACCGTCACCTGGTGCGAGTCGGGGTGAATCGCCAGCACGTAAAGCGGATTCGGTGAGCTGATACCCAGCCCCTTGCGCTGTCCGACCGTAAAGCTATGGATACCCTCGTGGTGCCCGATCACCTCGCCAGTCGTTGAGACAAGCTCTCCTGAAAGATCGGGCATCGGTTCATTCTGCTCTTCGAGGTAAGCCTTCAGAAATACGCTGTAGTCTCCGCCAGGGATAAAGCATATCTCCTGTGAATCGGGCTTTTGCGCAAGCGCAAGCCCGGCCTCGGCAGCGCGCTCGCGCACCTGGGGCTTCTGCATCTCGCCCAGCGGAAACAATGTGCGCGACAGTTGCTCCTGCGTCAGTCCAAATAGAAAGTATGTCTGGTCCTTCGACTTGTCTTCAGGCCGAGAGAGAATCCACCGCCCGCGTGCCTCGTCGTAGCGGTTGCGGGCGTAGTGGCCTGTTGCGATGCGTTCCGCCCCGATCTGCCGTGCTGTCAGCAGCAACTGGTCGAATTTCAGATGGTTATTGCACAGCGTGCAGGGAATGGGGGTCCGACCGGCAAGATATTCGTTCACGAAGGGTCGTACTACATCGGCCTCGAACCGCTCCTGCTGGTTGACGACGTAGTAGGGGATTCCAAGCTGTTCCGCGACCGCCCGAGCGTCGTAAACATCGTCGATCGAACAACAGCGCCCCTGTACAGCCTCAGGCATTCCGTCGTGCCCGGCCAGGCGCCGCTGGTTCCACAACTGGAGCGTCAACCCGACCACGTTCTGTCCTTCGGTGCGCAGCATCGCCGCCACCGTCGAGGAGTCGACCCCGCCGGACATGGCTACAGCAATCGTGTTGGTCGAATCGGCCGCCATACGTCCTCATTGTCTATTTTCGCAGAGTTTGGCCGCTTGCAGTGCCTTCACCAGGCTGGCCGCCGATTGGCTTCAACGCCTTGAATGAGATAGAAGGATGTAAGCGATGAAGATTCTTACATCGGCGGAGATGGGAGCGGCTGACCGGCGCACCGCGGAGGAGGCAGGCACACCGCTCAGCGCGCTGATGGAAGCGGCCGGAGCGGCCGTAGCCGCGTTCTGCCGCAGGCAATATCCCGCAGCGAGGCGCATCGTCGCGCTGTGCGGCAAGGGAAACAACGGCGGCGATGGCGTCGTGGCGGCCCGTCTGCTTTTGCAGGCAGGTCTCGATGTTCGCGTTGTCCTTCTCGGCAAAGCCAGTGAAGTAAAAGGCGATACGGCTACGGCGCTCTCCCGCTTGAGAGCCGAAGCCCCATACACTCTTTTGCTTGAGATAGAGGATGAGAAGGCTCTGACCGGGGTCTTCAAGGATAAAGATGGCGTCGATCTTCTCATTGATGCGGTTGTGGGAACAGGCTTTCGTCGGCCACTGCGTGGGCTTCCTGAAGCTGCACGTTCAATCGTGAACACGCTCGATGCTCCTGTGGTCGCTGTTGACCTGCCAAGCGGGTGGAATGCCGACTCGATGGAGCAGAGCGACGAAGGAGCATACCGCGCCGATGCGGTGGTCACCTTCACTGCGCCGAAGCTCGCGCACGTCTTCGGCTATCTGACGGCGGGGCCAGTCGTCGTGGCTCCCATTGGATCTCCCGATTCTGTCGTGTGCTCCGACAACAACCTGAACTGGACAGGTTCGTCGAAAGCAATTGCAGAAAAGCCCCGCGGCCCCAATTCGAACAAGGGCAGGTTCGGCCACGTTCTGGTTGTGGGAGGAAGCTATGGCACGGCGGGAGCCCCCGCAATGTCCTCCGTTGCCGCTCTGCGTACCGGAGCCGGTCTCGTAACGGCGGCGGTGCCGAAGTCGATCGTCAACCTGGTCGCGGGTATTGCGCCTGAGCTGATGGTCAGGCCGCTGGAGGAAGGGCCAGATGGCGCAATTGCTCTGGCAGACCTCGATGGCGCGAGACTGGATGCTCTGCTCGAACGCATAACCGTGCTGGCGGTTGGGCCCGGCCTCTCGCAGCGTGGAGACGCGAAATCTGTTGCGCGCGAGCTTCTGGCGAAGACGAAGCTGCCGCTCGTGCTCGATGCCGACGGACTGAATGCCCTCGATGGCTGTTCCGATCTGTTGGACGGAGCAGGCAGGACGCTGGTCCTTACGCCGCATCCCGGCGAGATGGCACGCCTTACCGGCCTGACAGTTAAAGCAGTGGAGGCTGACCGCATCGGTCTCGCGCGAAGGTTCGCTACAGAACATAAACTCACCCTGGTGCTCAAGGGATGGCGGACCCTGGTGGCACACCCCGATGGACGCATCGCGGTAAACACCAGCGGTAACCCATCGATGTCCAAGGGAGGGAGCGGCGACATTCTTACCGGCATTGTGGCTGCGATGCTCGCGCAATACTCCGGCGATGTCTCCTCTGCGGTTGAGGCCGCGGTCTATCTTCACGGCCTTGCGGGAGACTTCGCTGCGCGCGCGATGGATGAGCACACCGTTTTGGCAACGGACACGGTCGCGCATCTCTCTGATGCCTTCCGTTATCGCGTGTGCGATGAGGACGGCCTGACGTGGCTATGCGGATTGAGATGACAGAAGGAGAACCGTTGACGAAGTTTACGAGAGAGAAGAGATTCAGGACACGCAGCGTCGCAGGCACGCTCGCGCTGGGCGAGAGGATGACGGAGATTCTGCTGCCAACGCCGAAGCTGGTCGTGCTCCGCGGCGAAGTCGGAGCCGGAAAGACGACGCTGGTAAAGGGAATCGCTGCTGCCCTGGGGGCCGCAGGCGAAGAAGATGTCACCAGTCCGACCTTCACCCTTGTCCATGAGTACGTTGGACCGAAGGTGAAGCTTTATCATCTCGACCTCTATCGCCTCGAAACAGAACGGGAACTGGCATCTTTGGGCGTCGACGAGATGGCGTCAGAAGCCAATGCGCTGGTGCTGGTGGAGTGGGGTGAGCGCTTCGAGAGTATTGCAACGCGCGCCGACGCCGAGATCGCCATGGAACATGGCGAGGGCGAGGAGCGCTCGATGATGGTTCGCTGGCGCTAAGCTGTCTTTTTGCAAAAAAAATCGGCCCACAGGTATGTGTGTGTGAGCCGATGCGAATGCCTTGTCAGGCGAAGACGATCTTTTGCGCAGGTGTAAAGCGCTACGGTCAAGAACGGTCCCTAATTTTTCTGGGAGTGGGTGTTGGCCGTGAGGACGGCGAGCGCATCTGCCGGGGGCGTTTGGTCGCTCGACGTGCGTCCGGTATGGGCGTAGATCACAAAGCCACCCTTGGTAAGCAGAAAGGTGCTTGGATACGCCGTCTGGTTGGCGTCGTTCCACCGCAGACCGTACTGGTTCGTGAAGTGGTAGTCAGGATCCAGCAGGACGCGAACGTTGGACGGCAGGGAAGTGTTGCCGATCATCTGACGGGCATCTTCGACCAGGTTCTTGCTGTCGGCACCGGGATAGACAAACAGTACCTGCGCTCCGAGCGCGGCAAACTGCGCGGCGCTTTGTTGATAGCTCTGGAACTGGAGCTGAGAGAACGGGCATTGGTAGCCCGGGTAGCCGCGGAGGACGATCAGGACGACGCTGCCGGATGCATTTAGCGAGGAGAGCGTCACCTGCTCACCGCCGGGGGTTGAAAGGGTGAAGTCCGGGGCATACTGACCGATGCCGGGAGTCGCAGCGACGCAGGAAAGCGAGACAGCGAGCAGAAGTACGGGGAGGAGAAACAATCTGCGCTTGCTCATGTGGCCGATTATGAAAGCTGGGAAGCCGTCCAGTAATACCACTTTGGAGGCATCCGGGACGGTTGTGATTGGCGTAAGTGTTGCTGGGAGAGGTGTTTCCGCTTTCCCTTGAAAGCGTTACCTAACGTCGCCGCGGCCCGTGTAACGATAGATCGCGCAGAGTTCGTCGCCGGTCGAACCATATTCTTCCTGCTGGGCGATCGCCTCAAGATCGGCAGCGTGGTCTTCGGGAGTCATCGGCACGGGGCCTTGCCACAGGAGCGTGAACGCAGGGTGGCGGTCGAATGTGGCAGTATGCTCCGCGTTGACGTAGAGCACATCCAGCGTGCCGGGCCGTTTGGCGAAGGCCGACTCGATGCGGCGGAGGAAGGCTTTGAGCACGGGTGCTTCGAACGGATGAAAGAGAAAGACCAGTGCCGGGGTCGAGGGAAGATCAAAGCTAAGTGCATCCTCATGTACGATCTGGATCGGGGCAACGGCCGGGGCAGTCGGATCGCCTGTGTGAGTGCGCGCCCATGTATCGACATTTGCTTGCGCAATAGAGGCCATGGCCGCGTTTAGTTCTACGCCGATGACCTTGCGGAAGGGAAACTCGCTGGCCAGCATGGCGGCGCGGCCCTTGCCTGCTCCAATGTCGAGAAAGATGTAGTCGGTGATGTGATGCGGTGGGGCAGTCGCAAGCCAGCGCTCGACCAGAGTGCGCAGGATGGAAGGAGCAACGCCGTAGTACGCAGTAACGTGCTCGTCGTTTTCGTGGCCAGTGACCAGGTCCTTTGCTGGAACCAGGCCGCTGGTGTCGGTGCCGTGAATCTGGTCGAAGGGGTGGATCGGCGTTGCCGTCGCCTTGAGCAGATCGCGTGGGCGTATCGGCTGTACTTTTTTCGTGGTGGTCTTTGATTTCGACATGCGCTAGCGGATCTGGACCAGGTTGGGGTTGCCTTCGAGACCGAGGATGCGGCGGCCAGCAGGGGTAATCTGCTGCGGCGTCCATGCAGGCTCAGTGAGCACGACGACCTCTGTGTCGCCTGCCGCCTCCAACCCCGCCAGACGGTTGCGAATCTGTGCGGTCACCTGAGCCGCGGTTTCGTCGGTCGGGCTGGTAAGGGTAAGCTCTACGCGGATGCGGTGTTTTTGTGGAACGCCTGGAATTCCCGCACCGGGGGCTTCGGGATCGCGAATGACTGAGACGGCCCGGACGAGTCCCAGGTCGACGATGTTGCAGGGGAGCGCTGGATCGTAGCAGTCTCTGAGAGCAGTAAGTATGTCGGCTTCGGTGAGCATCGTTGAACTGAGGATAGACATTTGCGGTCAGTGCTTGCGTTCGACCAGATAGCTGGCAAGCGCCTTGAGTGGGTCGGCGGCTTTGTCGAAGGGCTCCAGCGCGGCAAAGGCATCGGAGATCAGATCCTCGGCGTCCTTGATGGAGCGGTCGATGCCGTAGACGGCGGGCCATGTGGCCTTGATGCTGGCCGTGTCCTTGCCGGCGGTCTTGCCCAGTTCTTCCGAGCTTTGCGTCATGTCGAGAACATCGTCGACGATTTGGAAGGCGAGCCCTGCTTTTTCGCCGAAGGTGCGCAGGCGGCCGATGGTGTCGGCGTGGAAGTCGTGGTCGATGTGAGCCAATCCATAGATGCCCCCGGAGACGATTGAAGTCGTGATGAGCGCTCCGGTCTTGGCGCGGTGGATGGCTTCGACCAACTCGGCGGTCGGTTGCTTCCCCTCGGACTCGATATCGACGACTTGGCCGCCGATCATGCCCGGAGGCAGCGGGCTGTTGGCGCCGACACCTGTGCCGATGGCGAGGGATATCTCACGCACGATGGAGACGGTAGTGGAAGGCGGTGTGGACAGTGCGGCGAGAGTCTGGAAGGCGAGCGTCTGTAGAGCGTCACCCGCGAGGATGGCGATGGCTTCTCCGAAGACGACGTGGCAGGTAGGCTTGCCGCGGCGCAAATCGTCGTTGTCGAGCGCGGGAAGATCGTCGTGGATGAGCGAGTAGGTATGGATCATCTCGAGCGCGGAGCCGAGGTCGGCCGCTCCAACAGGAACCTCGCCTGTGCCTGAGGTCATCCGTGCCGCCTCCATTGCGAGAATGGGGCGCAAGCGCTTACCGCCCGCAAAGATGCTGTGACGCATGGCGCGATGGATCGAATGCGGTGCGGTATCAGGAGACGGGAGAAGGCGTTCGAGAGCCGCGTCGATAACTTCGACGCCGGTGCGGAGCAGATTCTGGACTGAGACGTTCATCTGATGTCGATGATAAATCAGCGTGGCGAACTCGGCCGGTTCAGTCCTGCCTGTTCAATACGTTACGCACAAGCAGCACGGTGAAACAAAACAGCGAGAGCGCGCTGATCAGGTAGCCAAGATCCTGGTCGGTTAGCTCGACGTATTCGATGCCGATGTGGACTGGTCCTGAAGGAAGGGGAACGGCGATGAGTCCGTCATCACGCCGCAGACGCGTATTGACGGATGCGCCGTTCAACGTGATGCGCCATGCCGGGTAGTCTCGGAGGTTGAGGATGAGCGCCTGTGGCGTTGCCGGAGCGAGATCGAGCTGTCGCGGAGCTGGGCCTGGCATTGCGCCGTTCGTAGGCGGGGATGCCGCATCCGCGCTGAGCCAGTAGCCTGGGTTGCGATCGCCAAGCGAGTCGTTGTCCGCGGTAATGGGCGTGTACTCATCGGTGGGATCGGTGCCTGGGTTGGAAGAATGAAAGATGGCGAGGCGCGCGGGTAGCGTGTCTTCGGGATAGCAGCGCTGGTGAAAGATACTGTAGGCGGGGAGGGCAAAGATGGTTGCCGATACAAGTGTAACGACGACTGCCTGTGTAGTCTTCAATGAGAGGCGCGATAGAGCGGCTGCCAGTGCGAAAGCAAAGACGGTTGCGAGTATGGCGACGAGACGCCATGGGAACTGGAGAAAACGAAGCTCCGGAAGATGCTGCCAGAAGAAGGCGGACAGCGGCGTAAGCATGAAGACAATCGCCAGCGCGAGGACGGCGAGAGAGAAGGTGAGCTGAACAGGAGCGGTCGCGCCTTTGTGCGATGGGGCACCCGATTTGGTGGCGGCATCGCGGTCCGTGAGATAAAGCAGAGCCAGAGCCGCGAAGGTAAGAACAATGATAAAGATGGCAACAATTGAAGCCGTTTTGAGGACGGCGTCGTGTTCCGGATTGGCTGTGTGCTGGAAGAGAAAGTTGTCCTGCGGGCGCAGGCCGGGAAGGATGGCAAATGCGATCTGGACGAAGCGACGCTCGTAAGCAGCGGGAACGATGTAGAAGGCGGCGAGACCGAGTCCCAGCAGGGTGCCGGTGACGGTATTAACGGTGAGGTGGAGGCTATTCGTTCCAGCATCCGGTGGAGCTGTGTCACTGGTTGCAGAAGCGGTCGTTCTATTGTGCGATGCCCACCTTAGCGGCAGAAAGCGCCGCATGAATGGGGCACCCGGATTTAAGGATGAGAGGAAGAGCCGGACAGCCGCAAGCAAAGCGAGAGCGTAGCAGCCCATGACAGCAGCAGGCGCATTGGTCAGCCACAGCAAAGCAACAGGAATCGCGATGCGGGGTATGGTGACGCGATCTCTCAGTACCGCATGAAGCAGAAGCGGAAGCCACGCCGCGGCGAGAAGCTCCGCATAGGCGCTTCGCTCGTATGCGGTGTAGAGCGTATACGGATTTGCGATGTAGATCGCGGCTGCCAGCAGAGCGGCGTTAGGTGTTGTGAAGCTTCGAGCCGCGTAGTTGAGCGCGAGGCCAGCGGCAGTGAGGCATATCCATATGTAGACGACTGGGGTCCACGCCCAGGGCATGATAAGGCCGAGCATTCCGCCGATGGCCCACGAGAGCGGAGGATAGAAGACGAAGCGCGGCTCGCCTGCGTTCCAGGCAGGAGTGAAGGCCCAATGCGGATGAATCGTTCCGTGCGCGAACTGACGGGCCGCCTCGAACCAACTGATGATGTGGAAGTCGAAGTCGTGGCCGCACGAGCAGCCGCGAACGATCATCGGAAGCACGGCAATGAACGCTGCGATCGGAAGCAGGATGTACGGTCGGCGGTCACGCAGCATAACGGGCAGGTTCTCAGGGTGTCAGTGTCAGTATGTGTTTTGTTGCTGCATTGGTGGCTGCGGTCGAGAATGGCATAGGGAAGGTATTGCCGTTGTACCATGCAGGCCACTGGTCGAGAAAGAAAGGGCTGGCGGGATTGCCCGACTCGCCCAGCACAACGTTGAGCGTCGAGTTATCGAGGTCCGCCAGATTGGCGGTAAAGCGCTCGGAGGGGCCGAAGGTGCGGCCCACCTGCTTCACCGTGCTGTCATCGCCGCTCTGCGGCTGAACGCCTGTACCGATGCGCAGCCCTATCAGGTAACGCAGCAGGCGCGACTGGCTGTAGATGGGATGTTCGATATCGACAGGATGAGTGTGGCCGTACTTCCAGCGGCTGAGGTCGGACGGGGCCTCCCGGTCGCGTAGTCCGCGATCCACCACCGCAGTCAGCAGGTCATCCCAGTTGGCGTAACCGGATGGCAGCCAGCGCGCTGGCGTGTGCATGATGATCTGCTCGGCGGCGTAGCTCTTCGCTCCCCACGTGTAGAGCGCAGCCTGTGTTGCAGGCGCGGTGGTGTTTTTGGGAATGGACGCAGTTGCGGCAGTCGCCGTGCCGAGCCGCGGATCGAGAATGAGTTCCCACAGCGCAGCTCGTGCGGCATCGACGATGGAGGGAGCCACGGCGTCGATCTCAACCGAGCCGTTCCAGTTGCGCATGATATCGGCAGCCTGGTGGAGGCGGCGGTCTTTCGTGGAGGAGTGGTCGATGGCGTAGGCCAGACGCTGAGCAATGACACGGTCGAGATCGGAGTAGACGTCGGTCTGGAGTGAGAGCATGTCGCTGGGCGCGAGACGGTCGCGTGAGGAGAGCACCTTCCAGATGCGTTCATTGCGGTACGGCGCGGCCCAGTCGAGCGTGATGGTGTAGGGGTAGTTGTCCGGGGTCACGCGCGCGTTGGCGGTGGCCAACACTCCCCCTGGGGGATCGAAGGACTGCGGAAGAGCGACGAAGGGAATGTAGCCGATCCAGTCGAAGTGCCCGGTAACAGCGTCGACCGGCACAGGGCTGACTGGAGTCGGTTGCACAACCTGAACCGGCGCGGGAGGCTGTGCAGCGTTGCCCGGTTCAGCGGGAGGTGCAGGCTGAAGGAGCGCAGGAATTGCGGGTGGCGGAGCAGGCTGATCGGGATTGACGCGTATGGGGATGCGTCCCACTGCGTGGTAGCCAATGTGGCCCTGGTCGTCGGCGTAGACGACGTTCTGCGCTGGGCCGCCGAAGCTGGCGAAGGCCGCAAGGAAGCTGGGCCAGTCGGAGGCTGAGTTGATGTCGAGCAGAGGAGCGGAGAGGGTGGCGGGATCGTAGATGGCCCAGCGCAGAGTGAGCGTGCGTGTCTCGCTTGGCAGCAGCGTTGTGATGACCGGGGTAAGCATCTCGCCGTGCTGTGTGGACGCAACATCGAGTGTCACGTCGGGCCTTCCCTTCACGTGGATCACTTCGGTCTGATGGAGCACGGGGTGCCACTCTCCATTTGCGGACTGAAACTCCGTGGAGGATCCGCTGCCGCGCAGGTGCTCGATGTAGATGTCCTGCACATCGGCGCCGAGGTTGGTGAAGCCCCAGGCGATATGAGCGTTGTGGCCGACGATGATGAAGGGCACGCCGGGAAGGGAGACTCCTGCGGCGTGGAAGTCTCCTGCGGCAGTGGATGCTTCGAGGTCGGCCTCATACCAGACACCGGGGAGGGTGTGGCTCAAGTGCATATCGTTCGAGAGCAGAGGACGGCCGGAAGCGGTGCGCGCTCCCGAGACAACCCAGTTTCCGGAGCCTGCGCGGCAACCTTCGCAGAGGGGAGTGAGCGCATGGGTAAGAGCGATGAGATCCGAGGACGAAGCAGTTCGAGCTTCGCTCGAGTGGCCCACCTTAGCCGTCTTTGACGGCGAAGATGGGGCACCCGGGATTGTTGGGATAGCGAGCTTCGATTGTGACTCGTCCAGCGGAATGTCGGGAAGCTCCTGCGGTGCCGTCAGGTCGACCTGCGGCTGCGCCGGCGGGTGGTCGCGCCACGAGCCGACGGGGTAGAGGTCGGTAACAAGTTCCGGTGCAAGATGCGCTGTGAGCGCCTCGCGGTTAAGTTTAGAGGGAAACGAGTTGGTCAGATCCTGAAACATGACGAGCCCGATGAGCAGGGAGTCGCGTGCGGTCCACGGCGCGGGCTGGTAGCGAAGGACGCGGAACTCAAGCGGAAGGTGAGAGCGCTGCTGTTCGATGGAGGCGTTGACGCCGCGCGCGTAGACCTCAAGGTAGTGCCGCTGCTCGGCAGGGACAGAGGAGATACTGCGGTCTGCCGTGGCGCGAAGTTGCAGGACGCGCTGGATGCGGTCGTGTTGCAGCAGTGAAGGCCCTAGGACCTCGGCCAGCTCGCCGGCGGCATGGCGGCGCATCAGGTCCATCTGGAAGAGACGGTCCTGTGCGGTCGTAAAGCCCTGCGCAAAGACGAGATCGTCGAGCGTGGCTGCATGGATGTGCGGTACGCCGCGAGCGTCACGCTGCACCGTGACGTTGGCCGAGAGACCGGGAGCGGAGAGGGTGCCGTCGATCTGCGGCAGGGAGGCTGTAAGCGTCTGCTGTATCCAGTGCCGTACGCCGACGAAGGCCGTGAGCAGAAGGATCAGAAGGATGCAGGTCGATATCGTCGCAGCCTTGGCGAAGCGGCCGGAGCGCTGTGGGGAGATGCTCTGTTCGGTACGGGGGCGTCGGGGAATAAGGACCGGTTCCGGAGTCGGTTGAGGGAGGCTCATTGCGTTAGCAAAAGTCTAAATGTTTGGATGCAGTTACGTGGAACGTACGGGTTGGTGGCACGAAGAGTTGAAGTTTTGGTTTACTGAAGGTCTAGGTTGATTGAGAGGAGGGCTTTTGGAGTCGGTAGCGAGTCTCCATGCAATCGAACGGGTGGTGCTTCTGCTGCTGGTGATGGTGGCCGCGTTTGCGGTGATCGCCCACAGGTTGAAGACACCGTATCCGATCGTGCTTGTGCTGGCAGGGCTTCTGCTCAGCTTTATGCCGCACATGCCGCGTATCCCGCTCAACCCAAATTTTGTCTTTGTAATCTTTCTTCCGCCGCTGCTTTATTCGGCGGCATGGACTGTCTCATGGAGAGACTTCAGGCGAAATCTTCTGATCATCTCGCTGCTTGCCGTGGGGCTGGTTGGGTTCACGGTGTGGGGCGTTGCGGTGTTTTCCGAGCACTTCATCACGGCGCTCGACTGGAAGGCCGGCTTCCTGCTGGGCGCGGTCTTGTCCACGACCGACGCAATTGCCGCGACATCGGTGGCCAAATCGCTCGGGCTGCCGCGGCGTATCGTCGACATTCTTGAAGGCGAGAGCCTGCTGAACGATGCGACCGGCCTGCTCGCTTTAGAGATTGGGCTGAGCTTGCTTGCGCGCGGCGATCTCCCGACGCTTGGTGAAAGCCTGGGAAGGCTGGCCTACATGATTGTAGGAGGGCTGGGGATCGGCCTGCTGATCGGTCTGGTCGTTGCCTGGTTTGAAAAGTTCGTTGACAACGGCCCGGTGGAACTGGTGTTGAGCCTGATCGTTCCTTATGCGGCATATCTTGCAGGCGAAGAAGCGAAGGCTTCAGGTGTGCTCGCGGTTGTGGCATGTGGGCTCTATGTGAGCCGCCAGAGCGCAAGAATCTTCTCGCCCGCCGTGCGCATACAGGTGACGGGCGCGTGGCAGGCGATGACGTTTGTCCTGAACGGTATCGTCTTTCTGCTGATCGGCCTCCAGATGCCCTATGTGCTGGCCGGAATTCAGGGTGGCTACAGCATGGTGACGCTGTTGGAATACGGCGCCGCCTTCAGCGCCATCCTGATCGCACTGCGGATGATCTGGGTTGCGCCGGCTGTATGGCTGGCGAATTTCAAGAACTGGTTGAAGCAGCGAAATGAACATATCTCGCAACGCGAGACCTTTGTGATTGGATGGACGGGGATGCGCGGCGTTATCGCGCTGGCCGCCGCGGTCTCTGTGCCGGAGATGATCAATGGGCAGGAGTTCGGCCCGCGCAACCTGATCGTCTTTCTCACGTTCATGGTGATCCTGGTCACGCTGGTGTTGCAGGGGCTGACGTTGCCGTCAGTGATCCGCGCTCTCGGTCTGGAGGGTGAGACCGGCATGGAGCCCGAAGAGCGCGAGGCGCGAAGGCTCGCTCTGAAGGAGGCCCTCGGATATCTGGAGCAGGGCCGGCAGGGAAAGAGCGAAGCCTATGCTCACGCGTATGACGACCTGATCGACCGTTACGAGCATCGCCTCGCCGAGTTGATCGAAGACGAATCGGAGCACGGAGCCACCAAATCGCAGGTCTACCAGGAGCTGGTGCGTGCGGCGCGCGGCGCACTTGAAGCGGAGCGCAAGACGATCATCCACCTGCGTGACGAGGGAGCGATCTCCGACGATGTGCTTCGCAAGATGGAGCGCGTGCTCGACCTGGAAGAGAGCAAATACCAGATCAGTTAGCGAGCGCGGTGCCGTCTTCGGCAGAGGATGCTGGCGGAGGCAGGGGCATCTTCGTCGCGTAATCGGAGGCGTTGCGCGGCTGGGTGAAGTGAACGAGCAACGCCAACAACGCAAGCACAGGAAGGCAGTAGACACTGCCTTCGGGGCCAGTGGCCCCACCGCTCAACAGCGGCGTCCCAACGGGATGCGTTGCGAGCAGACGATGTCCAACGAAGGTCCCGCTGTCGGCAACTCCGAAGAGGAATGACTGGCCGTAGTCCCACGCAGCGTGAAGTCCAATGGCCCACCAAAGCGAACCCGTGCGCCAAAGGCTGAAGCAGAAGAGCAGGGAAGCAAGCCCCGCACAAATAAGCCCGGCGGGACTCTCTCCGGGGTTGGAGCCATGCACGGCCCCAAAGCCGAACGAGATCAGTGCGGCTGCGGCCCAGAAACCGAAGGCACGTGGATCAATCTTCGCCGAGATGCGTGGAGCAAGTCCAGCCAGGCCGCGGGCGAGCGTGTATTGCAGAAATCCGCGGAAGAGGTACTCCTCAAAGAAACCGATGGCCAGGAAGCCGGGAATCCACAGCAGAGCGTAGCGGAAGGCGTCGCCGCCGAAGAGAAGCCGCCGGTCGATGACGAGCAGATTCGCCTTGAGCAGAAAGAAAACAAGCAGAGAGATGGCCGCGAGTCCGGTGATGGCGCCACTCAGCAGCCGGACGATCTTTTTATCGTCGCCAAGACCGTAGATGCTGATAGGTCGGTCTTCGATCTTCGCCATCACCCAGGTGACCAGCGCCGCAACAAGGAACCCTGAGACCTCAAGCACGAAGACCGGCAGCGGTCCGGGAGCGTGTTCCATCGTATGTGGCGAGACAAGGTGAGTTGCCTGCAACACACCGTTCATGCACTTGAAGAAGACGACGAGCATGACGATGGCGATTACGATGCTCCATCCGGCGCGAAGGCCATAAGGACCGAAGAAGACGGGCGAGTGCTCGTTGTGCGCGGTCGTGTGCTCTGGGGTGACGGGAAGATCTTCTTGCAATGCTGGACCTCGTGGCGAATGGTGTCGCCTGTCTGTGAGCATATAGCAGTGCGTCGTAGCCCATTCAGCTTGTCGATGGAAGAAGGTGGGATATGCTAGAGGCTTCGAGTGCGAGAGAAAAGACGCTCGCTGACAGGAGCTTCACGGTTTGGATTGCAGAGTTTTCTATCACGACAAGTGTTTCGACGGAGCCTGCTCGGCTTCAGTATTTACCCGCTTTCACCGTGAGTGCGTGAAGACGGCGTCGACGTTTTCCTACCATGGCCTGGTGCATCGCGCGGGAGCTCTCTTCAACGAGAGCGACTTCATCGACGGCGACAATGCGATCGTCGACTTCAAGTACTCCACTTCGAAGAAGGTGACATGGTGGTTCGATCACCACCTGAGCGCGTTCCTGACTCCTGAAGACCAGGCTGACTTTGAGCGCGGACAGGCCAACGGCTCCCAGGCGATGCGGAAGTTCTACGACGCGACCTACACCTCGTGCACGGGGCTGATCATGGATGTCGCCGCACAGAAGTTCGGCTTCCGCACCGAGGGGCTTGAAGAGCTGCGCTACTGGGCAGACATCGTCGATGGAGCGAAGTATGAGAACGCTAAGGCTGCCGTTGAGATGGCTGCTCCCGCGATGAAGCTGACGGCGGTGATTGAGAGCACGCAGGACGATACGTTGGTGAAGCGCCTGATTCCTCTGCTCACGGAGATGCCACTGCAAGAGGTGCTCGATCAGTCGTTTGTGCAGGAATTGCTGGGGCCCTTGATGGAACGCCACTGGGCGGGGCTGGAACTGATCAAGTCCCGGGCGTCTCTCGACAGGGGCGTGATTGCCTTCGACATCACCGACCATCCCACGGAGGGCTACAACAAGTTCATCCCGTACTACCTGTTTCCTGAGGGAACGTACAACGTGGGGCTCAGCAAGTCGTCTTTCCGGACGAAGGTCGCTGTGGGGACGAATCCCTGGACCAGGCTCTCTGAGAAGAAACTGGCGAACCTGGCGGAGATCTGCGAGCGTTACGGTGGCGGCGGGCACGCGCGTGTGGGAGCGGTCAGCTTTCCACCCGACCGTGAAGACGACGCACGCAAGGCTGCCGGAGAGATTGCCGTCGAACTGCGAGCCCGAGAAATATCCGTCTGAGCAACCGCAGAAGGATTACAGTTCTCTGAGATGGAAGAGGGCTGTACCATGAATCCTGTGATTTGGGGCGGTGTGGTGGTTCTTCTCCTGATCTTTGTCTTTGCCATCACGATGGGCAAGACCAGGTGGGGTCGCTCGGAG
This sequence comes from Acidobacteriota bacterium, assembly GCA_018268895.1. Classification (NCBI taxonomy): domain Bacteria; kingdom Pseudomonadati; phylum Acidobacteriota; species Acidobacteriota bacterium. Next base: position 457,063 of record JAFDVP010000001.1, read on the forward strand.
CTGGATAAACAACCGGGCACTCCCGGTAGTAAAGGTCGCGTGAGCGGCGGAGACGACGACTAGGCAACAGTCTATTGCTGCTTGCAAAAGATAGTGGACTGCCATCAAGCGCTAAAGTCCCCTACTACACCAGCCTGGGTCGCGGCCGCAGGGTTGAAGCCAGTATTGCGCGATATGAGGGCTGAAGGCCCGCTCCATGGCTTTGTGAACACAGATGCAAAAGCAAAGCGGTCAGCGAAGATACCCTCGCTGACCGCTTTTATGCTGGCTCAAATCAGGGTCTGAGCTTCGCGAACAAACCCAACTTGCTGATGTCGTTGAAGATCACCATCGCCGCGAAGACCAGGATGCAGACAAACGCAACCTGGTAGACGCGCTCCTTGAGCTGCTGGTTCAGGTCGCGGCGCAGCAGGGACTCCACCAACAGGAAGAGGATCATTCCACCGTCGAGGATCGGGATCGGCAGCAGGTTGAAGATACCGAGGTTGATAGAGATGTACGCCATCAGTCCAATGATGGGCATCCAGCCCGGCATCGAAGCGGCCTGGTGAATCTGCTGTCCAATACCGATGGGGCCGGAGAGCGAGCGCACCGAGACCTGGCGGGTGAACATCCGCTTCATGACCTCGATGATCAGCAACGAGCCCTTCTTGTTGTACTCCCACGAGGCAGCGACGGCCTTGGTGAAGGGAAGCCGTTCGATCTTGACTGGAGGCTGCACGGGCCGGAAGCCCATCTGGTAGTACTTCGTTCCATCGCCGGCATCGCCGAGAACGGGAGTGAGATGCATCGGAATCAAGGTGCCGTTTCGATTGATCATGAGCGAAACGGGTTTGCCGGCGGTGTCCTGCAGGTAAGCCAGCAGGGCTGAGACGGAGTGAAGCTGGAGGCCGTCGATGGTCTGGATCTTGTCACCCGGTTGCATCCCCGCGCGAGCCGCCGGCAGACTCTCCTCACCGGAGAGGTTGTTTACCTGGACAGGCCCATTCTGCATCTTGGGGATCAGGCCGAGCTTATCGAGCGAGAAGTTGTCAGCGCCGCCTTTGGACTCGACGAAGAGCTTGGTGTCGACCCGCTGGCCGTCGTGCATGTAAGAGAAAGCGACGTTCTGGTTGATGTTCAGCAGCGATCGAATGGCGACCTGGTCCCAGGTCGGGTTCTCGACGGTGTCGTAGTGGACGATGAGATCGCCGGATTTTATGCCCGTCTGTGAGGCCGGAGTACTGACCGGGATGTAGTCGGTGAGCGCGAGGCTCGAGATGTACTCCTGCACCTCGTTGTGCAACATGGAGACGCCGGTCATCAGGCCGAGGGCAAGAATAAAGTTGGCGAAGGGGCCAGCCAGCGCGACGAGGATACGCTGCCACCGTGGATGGGCGTTGAAGTCGCCGGGGTCGGTTGGGGCTTCGCCGGGATTGTCGCCGGACATCTTGACGTAACCGCCGAGCGGCAGCAGCGAAAGGCGGTAGTCGGTATCTCCGCGTTTGAAGCCGAAGAGTCGCTTGCCGAAGCCGATGGAGAAGGTTTCAACACGGATTCCGCAGAGCTTTGCCACGGCAAAGTGGCCGAACTCGTGGACAAGAACCATGATGCCGAGCACGATGCCTAGCTGAATGATGGTGGACATAAAAGGGAGTAGGAACCTCGTTTACCTGTGCGGCTTATCGTACACCGGTGAGCTGATGGGCAATCACATTACGCGCAGTAGTTCGCGCAGCAATATCCGCTTCGAGAACCTCATGGATAGACGTTGGACGGCCACCCGGCGTTTGCATCAGCACCTGCTCTATTGTACGTGGAATGCCGAGGAAGGGGATACGCCCTTCGAGGAATGCCGCGACGGCGATCTCATCTGCTGCATTCAAAGCGATACAGGCTTTTCCACCGGCCTCGGCGGACTCATAGGCGAGCCGCAGGCAGGGGAAGCGGACGAGGTCGGGAGCGGAGAAGTCCAGTTGGCTCAACGCGGCGAGGTCGAAGTGCAGACCTGGGGCAGAGGAGGCATCGACCCGCTCAGGGTAGGCCAGAGCATAGAGGATCGGCAGCCGCATGTCCGTCACAGAGATCTGCGCCAGGATGCTGCCGTCGATGAACTCCACCAGCGAGTGAACCGTCGACTGCGGGTGGATGGTGACGCGGACCTCGGCAGGTGGGAGAGAGAAGAGGCGGCAGGCCTCGATCACCTCGAAGCCCTTGTTCATCATCGTCGCCGAGTCGATGGTGATGCGCTGTCCCATCACCCACGTCGGATGCTTGAGCGCCTGCGCCGGGGTGATGTGTTCAAAGTCGGCCAGCGGAGTATTGCGGAAGGGACCACCTGAAGCCGTAAGCCATATCTGCCGGACCTCGGCAGGAGTCCCCCCCCTCATGCACTGGTGGACGGCGTTGTGCTCGGAGTCGATGGGGAGCAGCGCAACGTTGTGCTCCTTCGCCGCTGCCATGATCAGTTCACCGGCGGCGACCAGGCACTCCTTGTTGGCGAGGCCGATGGTCTTGCCTGCTTTGACTGCCGCATAGGTGGCTTCAAGGCCGGCGACTCCGACGATGGCGGAGACGACGAAGTCGACTTCAGAGAGCGTAGCGACGAGGACTGTACCGGCGGTGCCGTAGACGACTTCAATACCGCTAATACCGGCGGCCTTCAAACGCAATTGCAGCTTTGCCGCGAGCTCCTCGGTAGCGATAGAGATAACCTGCGGATGCCAGCGCTCACACTGGGCAAATGCTACGTCGACATTCCGGCCAGCCGCCAGCGCAATGGGCTTGTAACGGTCGGGGAAGGATTCGCAGATGGAAAGAGTAGAGGTACCGATGGAGCCGGTCGAACCGAGGATGGCGAGCTTTTTCACGTGATCTATTTTCTCAGATGGCAGTTAGAAACGCCCGAGCCCCAAATAGTCCTTGATCACAAGAGCGAACCAGAGCACCGGTGCGGCCAGCAGCAGGGCATCGATGCGGTCGAGGATGCCTCCGTGGCCGGGAAGCATGGTGCCAGAGTCTTTCACTCCTGCGCCGCGCTTTATGGCGGATTCCAGCAGATCGCCGAGTTGGGCGGCGATGTTCAGCACAGCTGCGAGAACGAGTGTCTGCCAGACCGGTTCGGTGATGTGCAGTATCAGGTTGCCACGTGCTGTGAGTACGTCGCCGATCCAGATGACGAGTCCTGCGGCGGCGATGCTGCCTGCGATGGAGGCAATGGACCCCTCCCACGTCTTGCCGGGGCTCAGGCGGGGGGCGAGCTTGTGCTTGCCGAAGGCCTTACCAATGTAGAGCGCGGCGATGTCGCCTGCCCACACGCAGACCATCAGGAAGACGACGAGCGCGGGGCCGTTCTCCTGCTTCCAGAGCAGAGGAACGAGCGTGAGGGGGTAGGCGATCCAGATCAGACCGAATAACCCCTGCGCAGTATCGGGCAGAACCTGAATGAGGGGGGCGCGGAATCCGTTCCACGCAAAAAGAATCAGGGTGAGCCCGCTGAGGACGGGAAGCTGTGCGTCGACGGGGAAGTTGGGAAGGGTAACGATGAAGGCGATTGCGGTAGCGATGGCCATCCACCAGACCGGGATACGCAGGTGCGCTCCATTTGCTTCTGCTCCGACGGCGGCCAGCTTGAGGTACTCATAGACGGCTAGCTCGGCGACGATGGCGGCGGCCAGGGTAATCATCCAAAGCTGGCCGAAGAAGATCAGCGCAAAGACGGCAACGATCAGAACGGTGGCGGTGAGGATTCGCTTCATGAAGATTCAGACAAGTATATCTGTGGATGGGAGAGACATTAAATCACTCTTGACATATAAAGATATATCTTGATACTTTCTAAAACATGAGATACCAATATCAACATGAACACTTTAGAGGGTTCCGCGGCGGAGAAGACTTCCACGGGATGAAAGAACAACTGCGGGAGAGATTCTGCACAAACTTTGGCGACTTCGGCCGAGGACGGCATGGTGGCAGGGGGGGGAGGGGCCCGTGGGGCGGACGGATGTTCGGCTCGGGCGACCTGCGCTACGTCATCCTGCAACTGATCTCCGAGAAGCCGAGCCACGGATACGAGATCATCAAATCGATCCAGGAGCGCCTGGGCGGAACGTATGCTCCTAGCCCCGGTGTGGTCTACCCCATGCTGACCATGCTCGAGGAGATGGGCCACATCGCCGGTTCTGCCGAAGGCTCGCGCAAGCAATACACCATCACGGAAGAGGGAGCGAAGGCTCTGGCAGAGAACAAGACCATGGTCGATGCGCTGTTCTCCCGGATCGAGAACCTGCGCCAGGAGTATGCGCGCCAGAGGCCGCAGCAGATCGAGCGCGCTGTGGAAAACCTGCGGATGGCGTTGCGGATGAAGATGGGCTCGTTGACGACAGAGCAGATCAACGCCGTCACGGACATCATCGACGCGGCGGCGAAGCAGATAGAGAGGGTATAGATGAACTCGTACCGTTACCGAGTCACGGTGGAAAAGCTGAACGATGCGAAAGGGCAACCCGTGCATGGCGAGAGCCTGAGCTTTTACGCGGCCAACCATGACGACATCCTGGCGATTGTAAAGAGGTTGGAATCGAGGCTTCCGTTCGACGCCGGCACGGCTGCCTCACTTGGCGTCGGCCTGAAGCTGTTTGGCGAGGTGGTGCTCACTCATCGCAACGATCCAATGTTTGCCGCGATAAGTCCTGCGCTTGGTTAGTTTATTCAAGAGTTGAAGCGACAGCTGGAGGGTGCTGGCCAGGTCAATGCGTAGGCAGACCCTGGGATTGGTTGGCGCTCCTGGAGGATACAGGGATTCTTCGCTTCGCTCAGAATGACACCCTCAATAGGTATCGGACACTAGCGGTGGATGTTGTTTAGGCTAGCGGCGGGTGAGTTCGCGCGGTGGGTGCAGTTCATTGGCTATTTCGTTTTCGAGCTCTGAGACGGGCTGCAACGTGTCGATCTTCTCGTCGGAGTTGTCGCTGAGTCCGCCGAAGCGGCGGTCGCGGCGCTGGTAGTCGGCGATGGCCTCGAGCAGATGAACGCCGCGAAAGTCGGGCCAGAGGCGGTCGGTGATGAAGATCTCGGAGTAGGCGATCTGCCAGAGAAGGAAGTTCGAGATACGCTGCTCGCCCGAGGTGCGGATGATCAGGTCGGGGTCGGGCATGCCGGCGGTATAAAGCGCTTTCGAGATGGTCGACTCATCCAGTGAGTCGAGGGCACCGGCACCAAGCAGGTCTTCGACCGAGCAGCCGCGTGTGTGGGCCTCGGTGGTGAGATCGGTCAGGATGCGGCGGACGGCATCGACGATCTCCGAGCGGGCGCCGTAGTTGAGAGCCAGGGTCAGCGTGGTTCCGGTGTTCTTTGCGGTGGACTCCATCGCCCATTGCATGGTCTCCTGAACCTCCTGCGGGAGGTCGTAGGTGCGGCCGATGTAGGACATGCGAACGTTATTGTCGTTCATCCGCTTGACGTTGCCGATCAGGTAGTTCTTAAGCAGCTTCATCAGAAAACTGACCTCGGTCTTGGGGCGGCGGAGGTTGTTTTCGAGTGAAAAAGCGTAGAGGGTGAGGAACGGGAGATTGATGCGCGAGGCCGTCTCCACAACGTACTGGACGCTCTCGGCGCCTTGCTGGTGCCCCAGAAAACGCTTGAGTGCACGCTTGCCTGCCCAGCGCCCGTTGCCATCCATAATGATGGCGATATGCTGCGGAATTCGCGAGAGATCGAGCTGCCGATAGACGGCTTGTTCCTCCTGGGAGAGCTCGTGAACGCGGCTGGGGGACGTGGGGGACAAATCTACCTCTCAAAGCATGACGCTAGCACACCGGGAGGGAGCTTCGCAAAGACAAGACTGTGCAAGAGAAGAGAGAGGCGGAGGGTGCCGCACCCTTCCGCAGATTGCGGTTGGATGCGGCACGGAGGTTATTGTTGCTGCGCGGGTCTTCGCTATGCCGAGCGGCGGCGGCCAGCGGCCAGCTCGCGCACATGGTTCAGGAAGATGGAGCGCTGCAGAGCATCGAGCTGCGAGGTGTAAGCGGCAATCTCGGCGAGGAACGGGTCCGTCATCAGAACAGCCGTCTCGTCGCGGTGGCGCGTGTTCGAGTCGCGCAGCAGGGTGGAGATGTCGACCTGAAGCGCCTTGGCCAGACGGTCGAGCGAGGAGAGGGTCGGCATCGCCTTGCCGTTCTCGATCTTCGAGATGTAGGTGCGCGGCACGTTCATGCGTGCGGCGAGCTGACGCTGCGAGAGATTGCGTACGTGGCGAAGGTCACGAACCGCCGTGGCGACCTGAAGGCCGTCAGGGGAGGGCGTCGTTGCCGGAACGATGGATAGTGGAGCTGCTACCGGCTCGGGCTCTTCGACCTCGAGCGATTTGTGGCAGCGGCGGCACAGCGAGTTTGCTGTGCGGAACTGCACCAGGCTGCAGTGGTCACAGCGCAGGACCTCACGCTGTTCGACGGGTGCCATCATAGTTGCCATAAGTTGTCTTAACGCGGGCGGACCCAGAGCAAGGAACCGCGGCACATGTCCGATAACGGAGCAATGCGATGTGCCTAGAGTGACACTGGGTTACTGGATAGTCAAGAGAAACCCGTTGATTATTAGCACAAAAACCGGTAAAAACCAGAAGCGAACCAAAGTAGTAAAGGCGGGGAGTAGGGAATAGGGTGTAGGGAGTAGAAGGCCGGAGGTTCTGGATGGGCGAAGGGTATGGACGCAGAGCAGCGTTGGCGTTGCTGGAAGAGTGGACGAAGAGCGAGTCGCTACGCAAGCACGGCATGGCGGTGTCGGTGTGCACGGAATCCTACGGCCGTCGCGAGGCCGTGCGGCTTGGGCTGAACGGCGCTGAGGCAGATGCGTTCGTCGAGGCGTACGCCTGCGCCGGGCTGCTGCATGACATGGACTACGAGCGGCATCCTTCGCTGGAAGAGCATCCGTTTGTCGGCGTCAAACACCTGCGCGAGACGGGCTGGCCGGAGCCGGTGCTGAACGCGATCCTTGCGCATGCGGACTACTCCGGCGTGCCGAGGGAGTCGCACCTTGAGCGGGCGCTGTTTGCCTGCGATGAGCTCGCGGGGTTTCTGACGGCGTGTGCTCTGGTGAAACCGACGAAGTCGATTCACGATGTCGAAGTGGCTGGTGTGAAGAAGAAGATGAAGGACAAGGCCTTCGCACGGGCGGTGAAGCGCGAGGATATTACCGGCGGAGCGGAGCTGCTGGGGATTTCGCTTGAGGAGCATCTGGGGAACTGCCTGAAGGCGATGCAGGATAGGGCCGGGGAGTTGGGGCTGGCGGGTAGCTAGTGAGATTTGCAGTGAACACTGATTCCTGCGGCTACAGGTTTACATGCCTGTGTTCTTTGCGAGTCGGGACGATATCCAATCTCTAAGTTTTGGTCGTCTAGCCAACGAACATTTGTATCTTCCCAAGAGCTTGGGCCGAAATAAAAGTAGGCTTCTTCACCATGAAGGCTATTACTTGATCGAATAGTAACGCCGGTAAAATCCCGACCTAAAAATCCGGCTTCATACGTCAGATCTGCTACGTGTTTACGGTCAGGCGATACGAAAAAATGCGGTTTGTCGGTTGAAGTTAGTGAACTGAAAGCGATCCAGAGAGATATGGCTGCTGGTAGCGCCGTAAAAAGACCCAAGCCAAATATTGTTTTCTGCTTCCATCCCGTAGGGAATTTGTTCCGACGAACGAGCAGGAATGTGACCGTTGTGAGCAGTATGGAGATGATGAGAGCCTTCAGTTTCGGCGCGGCAAACATGATCGCCTCTGTCACTTCGACCTCATTAAATTTAGGCCAGATCAATCTCTAATCTCCTCGGCATCGATTCGCATGACACTCGCAGACGCCAACGCTTTTTGCGCAGATGTAATGGAATCAGGCAACCCGACAGCTCGCGTGGCATCTTCGATGACTATGCACTCAAACCCCGCCGCTGTGCCATCAATGGCCGAAGCCCGCACGCAGAAATCATAGGCAAGCCCGCAGATAAACAACCGCTTCAAACCGCGCTCGCGGAGATAACTCGCGAGTCCCGTAGGCGTCGTATGGTCGTCTTCGAGGAAGGCGGAGTAGCTGTCGATCTCGCGGCGGAAGCCCTTGCGCAAAATCAGTTCGGCGTGGGGGATGTGGAGGCCGGGGTGGAGATCGGCTCCCAATGTGCCCTGGACGCAGTGATCGGGCCAGAGGGTCTGGGTGCCGTAGGCGATTTCGGTAGTCTCGAAGGGTTTCTTGCCGGGGTGTGATGAGGCGAAGGAGATATGGCCTGCCGGGTGCCAGTCCTGTGTGAGGATGACGTGCTGGAAGCGGGTGGCGAGGCGATTGATAATGGGGACGACGGCGTCTCCGTCTTTGACTGCCAGTGCGCCGCCGATTCCGTTGATGGGCGGGCAGAAGTCGTTCTGGACGTCGATAACCAGCAGGGCATCAGTGGGTTGGAGCTGCACGGTAACTTAAGTCTGCCACAAATAGGGTATGTCGTAAGCGGTAACGGATTTTCTAGACTGGCGAACGATACTTTGAGGTGCGACCCAGTTGATTGAGACGCTTGAGTTTTCCAGTGTGCAGCCTACAGACGGGTGGCTGAGGCGGCTGTTCTGGCCGAGGATTGCGAACCGGCAGGATGTCGACCTGGTGGGGCAGCAGGGATTCTGGATCTGTTTTGTGGTGGCGACGGCCTGGGGGATTGGGGCGTTCTTTACGGCGCATGCCTCGCTGGGGCTGTTGATTGCGGCTACCTATTTTCTAGGTGCAATGGGTGTCAGGCGATATAGTCTGGCGGCGTCGGTCTTCATGTTTCTTTGCCTGTTTCTCGATCGTGTGGCTTCGCTGGAGGCTTTGTTGCTGGGGGCGCCGGGGGGAGGCAATCCCATGGTAGGCATCACTGCAATTGTGCTGCTGTTCCTGAACATCCGCGCGACGGTGCTTGCGCGGCGCTGGCAGGCACGGAACCGCCCGATGGAGCGGCGTCAGCGGCAGAGGCCGGTGACGCCGCTTGCCGACACGCTGGTCAATGAATGGCCGGGGCTTGTCTGGCCGCGTGCGCGGTATGTGTTTTATCCGCTGGCAACGGTGGTGGTGATGACCTCGTTAAGCGCGATCTTTGGATTGCCGCATATGAAGGCTGAGCTGGAGAGGGTAAGGCCAGCGAGTCCGCGAATGGACGTGGTGCAGCAATCGATGCCGGTTAGGGGTGCTTCTTAGCGCCGCTGGTGTTCTGAATTGTAATGATTCGGATGTCGGTCTGTTTGCATTGCTTGTCTTTGCAGATGCCGCCGATCCAAACCTCGCCTGAGCCGAGCATGGCTCCCCGGGAGTTCACAAACAGGCCTTCGTACTTCTGGTTCTCGATGACATCGGCGATGTGCGGCGTGATGATCCTGTCGTATCCCGCTGTGAATGCTTTGGGGGTGCGTATGCGCTTTGCCGATCTGGTGCGCGGGTTGATCGTGATGGGGTAGCTGACGAGCTCGGCGACGGCAGCGGCGTCGTGCCTCTGGACCGCCTGCTTGAGGTCTGCGAAGAAGGCCTGGAACTTTGCCGGGTCACTGATATTCGCCGCAATCGACTTTTCGATATCTGCATGGCTGTTCTGGCCCTGCGCCGGGGGCAGAACGGAGCAGGCGAACACAGCCAAAGCTGTCAGGCGCATGAACACCTTCATTGATCCTCAAACCCCCCTTCGCAAAGCCGTCACAGCATAGGTTACATGGCAGAAGTAGGTTGAAGCGCGCGTAAAGACTAAGATGCTATGCTGACGAGTCTTACGCGGGTGGTGGCGATGGCAGGGGAGGCGAAGTTGGAGGGCAGTCTCGAGTCGAAGCTGGATACAAAGTCGGCGCGGTTTATTTCAAATCGTGCGGCGTTGATGACGCTGTTGGGTGGTATGCGCGAGCAGGAGTCGGCGATCCGTCAGGGTGGCGGCAAAAAGGCGGCCGAGGCGCAACGGGCCAAGGGACGCCTCACCGTGCGCGAGCGGTTGGCGCTGCTGCTCGATCCTGTGGACGAAAGTGTGTCGAATCCACCGTTCGCAAAGAGCGCGAAGGATGGGGCACCCGGGCTGTTGTTGCCGAACTTTCTGGAGCTTGGTCTTTGGGCTGCGCATGGGATGTATGAGGAGTTTGGTGGTGCACCAGGGGCGGGAGTTGTTACCGGACTGGGACGAGTGAGCGGGAAGTTGTGCATGATCGTGGCCAACGACGCCACGGTTAAGGCAGGCGCGTTCTTCCCGATGACGGCGAAGAAGGTGCTGCGTTCGCAGACGATTGCTCTGGAAAACCGCATCCCGACGCTTTACCTCGTCGATTCGGCGGGGGTGTTTCTGCCGCTGCAGGAGGATGTGTTTCCGGACCAGGACGACTTCGGGAGGGTGTTTCGCAACAACGCTGTAATGAGCTCGCAGGGAATTCCGCAGATTACGGCGATCATGGGCATGTGCGTTGCGGGCGGGGCGTATCTGCCGGTGATGACGGACACGGTGCTGATGACGGAGGGTTCTGGGCTGTTTCTTGCAGGGCCTTCACTGGTGCAGGCGGCGATCGGGCAGAAGACTGGCGCCGAAGAGTTGGGCGGAGCGGCGATGCACGCCGAGATCTCCGGCACGGTCGACTTCAAGGAGGCGAACGACCACCTGTGCATCGCGCGGCTGCGGTCGCTGGTGGAGAAGATCGGCGAGCGGCCGGGTGCTCCGTTCAGCGTGGTGCCGTATGACGCAGCGAAGGATGCTCCGCGGTATGCGGCGGAAGATCTGTACGGGCTGATCGATCCCGATCCGGCGAAGGCGGCGACGAATGTGTATGACATGCGCGATGTGATTGCGCGGATTGTGGATCGTTCGGAGTTCGATGAGTACAAGGCGGAGTTTGGGCGGACATTGCTCTGCGGCTATGCGCGGATCGGCGGGCGTGCGGTGGGGATCGTCGCCAACCAGAAGGTGCATCAGCAGCAGACGGTGGCGATGGGGCCGCAGGCGGGGTCGAAGCGGACGGAGTTTGGCGGCGTGATCTACACGGAGAGCGCGCAGAAGGCTGCCCGCTTCATCATGGACTGCAACCAGAACCTCATCCCGCTGGTCTTTCTGCACGACGTCAACGGCTTTATGGTGGGCAAGGATGCGGAGTGGAGCGGGATTATTCGCGCGGGGGCGAAGATGGTGTCGGCCGTGAGTACGAGCGTGGTGCCGAAGATCACGGTGATTGTCGGCGGCAGCTTTGGCGCGGGGCACTATGCGATGTGCGGGAAGGCGTACGATCCGCGGTTTATCTTTGCGTGGCCGACGGCTCGGTATGCGGTGATGAGTGGGGCTTCGGCGGCGAATACTTTGGTCGAAGTACGTGTGAAGCAGATGGAGCGTGGTGGCAAGCATCTGTCGGAGGAGGAGAAGAAGGCGATCTACGAGGAGATTAAAGCCACGTATGATGCGCAGGCCGATCCGAGATATGGCGCGGCGCGGATGTGGGTGGATGCGATCATTGATCCGGCGAAGACTCGTGAGGTACTGATGACGGCTCTGGAGGCTTGTGCGCTGAATCCGGAGGTGGCGAGGTTTAATCCGGGGGTGTTGCAGACGTGAGAAATGAGCTTGAGGAGAGAATGTATGGATCGTGTAATCAATGGAAGAGTTGCGAATGAGTCAGACGTACATCCCAATGGAGCAATTTTCTATATCCCTGATGATCGCAGCGTACCCTATTCATTCGGTCGCGAGCTTCCTGTAAGCGTCACAATTAAGTCGAATGATTCTGAGAGTCTTCCACCTGAAGGTACGGTTGTGCATATTCTTCAGGCTGAACAGGCGGGCGACGGCTCAGTCTTACTGGGTTTTGTTCACGAACATAACGACTATGTTTGTATGCTCGAAGATGTAGAGGTTTTGCCCAGCACATAGAAAGCGTAGCTGCAGAAGGGATTTTGGTTGTGGTGAAGATTATTGAATGTCCGCGTGACGCCTGGCAGGGACTGCCGGTGCATATCTCTGCCGAAGTCAAGGCGGACTACCTGCGCGTGTTGATTGCGGCGGGGTTCAAGCATATCGATGCGGTTAGCTTTGTTTCGGCGGGTGCGGTGCCGCAGATGGCTGACTCGGAGAAGGTGCTGGAGTATCTTGATCCGCCGGATGATGTGGAGATCATCGGCATTGTGGTGAACGCCAAGGGGGCGGAGCGCGCGATCAAGACGGGGTCGGTGCAGACGCTGGGGTTTCCTTACTCGATCTCGCCGGGGTTTTTGCAGCGGAATCAGAACCAGACGCCGGAGGAGTCGCTGGAGGCGCTGGAGCGCGTGGGCGAGATGGCGTACAAGGCGGGGCTTGATTTGGTGGCGTACATCTCGATGGCGTTCGGGAATCCTTACGGCGATGCCTGGTCGATCGACGAGATCGTCGACGCCTGCGATCTGCTGATCGACTCTGGCGTGAAGCAGATATCGCTCGCCGACACGGTAGGCATGGCGACGCCGAAGCTCGTCGCCGATGTTGTGAGCGATGTGATGGCAGTGCACGACGGCATTGAGATCGGCGTCCATCTGCATTCGCGTTATGAAGGTGCAAGTGAGCTGGTACGGGCGGCTTACAATGCAGGCTGCCGGCGGTTCGACGCGGCGATCGGTGGGCTTGGCGGGTGCCCTTTCGCACAGGATGTTCTGGTGGGCAACCTTCCCACAGAGTTGGTGTTGGAGGAGTTACGCGCCCTTGGCGCCGAGCTTCCACCTATGCGTCCGCTGGACGGTCTGCAATCGGCGACCTCCGAGATCGCGCGCAGGTTCGGAGCGAAGATGCAGTAAAGCAGGGAGCAGGTGTAGGGGATAGGGAGTAGAGAGCGACCATGAGCTACAAGACGATCCTGGTAAGCGAAGTCGACGGCGTGAAGACGATCATGCTGAACCGGCCTGAGCGGCGCAACGCCATGACCCCTGAGATGCAGGACGAGCTGATCGCCGCGCTCGAGAAGGCGGCGGTGGGGCACTGCCGCGTGGTCGTGCTGACGGGGGCGGGCGAGGCCTTTTGCGCGGGGCTCGACATGGTGCACCTGCGCGCCATCGCCGACAAGTCTCTCTCCGAGCATGTGGCCGACGCCGAGCGCGTCGCGCGGCTCTTTCGCACATTGTACGAGCTGCCCAAGCCCACGATCGCAGTGGTCCACGGCGCGGCCATCGCCGGAGGCACCGGCCTTGCGACGATCTGCGACTTCACGCTCGCCGCTCCCGGCGTGAAGTTCGGCTTCACCGAGGTGAAGATCGGCTTCGTGCCGGCGCTGGTCTCGGCGTTCCTTGCGCTACAGGTCGGTGACAAGCGCTCGCGCGACCTGCTGCTGACGGGACGCCTGTTCACCTCCGAGGAGGCTGAGCGGCTGGGCCTGGTCAATCATGTCTACCACGCCGAGGAGCTTGCCGACCGCGCCAGCGCTCTGGCCGCCTGCCTGAAGACCAACAGTCCGCAGTCAATGGCAGCGACCAAGCGGCTGATGGCGACGCAGAACCGCGCCTGGCTCGATGCGGCCATCGCGCACGCACTGACGGCGAACGCCGAGGCCCGCGCCATGCACGATTTCCGCGAGGGCGTGACGGCATTTCTCGAAAAGCGCAAACCAGTGTGGAGCGAGTAATTTCCTGCGCTCTCCCCGCCTCACTCAGTTCGATAAACTTGAAGCATGAGTGAATCGACTGTGAGCAAGCCCATGATCGCCGAGGCGCGCGTCCGCGTCCGCTATGCGGAGACCGATCAGATGGGCGTGGTCTACCACGCCAACTACCTCATCTGGTTCGAAGTAGGCCGCGTGGAGTTTATCCGCAGCCTGGGCCTGGACTATAAGACGATGGAGCGCGAGGACGGCGTCGGCATCGCTGTCGTCGACGTGTCGGCACGGTTCAAGTCTCCCGCCCGCTACGACGATGAGCTGGTCATCCAGACGCGCCTGCTCGCAGCCCGCGGCGCAGTCGTCAAGTTTGGCTACAAGATCGTCCGTGCAGCGGACGAGGCGTTGTTGTGCGAGGGCGAGACGTCGCATGTTGTTGTCGGCAGGGACATGAAAAGATCGCGGTTGCCGGAGAAATATGCGAAGCGTTTTGCCCAGGTGCTCATCTCATAATCAAATACTCATCGAACGATTGCAGGACAATCGAACGGGAAGGCGGCACTATGAGCACAGCAAAGAAGGTTGCACTGATCTCGGGAGCAAACAAGGGGATCGGCTTTGAAACCGCGCGCCAGCTTGGCAAGCAGGGAGTTACGGTCATCCTCGGAGCGCGCGATCTTGCCAAAGGCGAAGCTGCGGCGGCCACGCTGAAGAAAGAGGGAATCGACGGAAGGGCGGTGAAGCTCGATGTCGTCGACGCGGCGGATGTGAAGACAGTCGCGGCTCAAATCGCCAAGGAGTTTGGCAAGCTCGACATTCTCGTCAACAACGCAGGCGTGATGTTCGAGCCGATCGGCGGAAACAACTCGAGCACGATCTCCGAGGAGACGCTTCGCAAGACCTTCGACACAAACTTCTTCTCGGTGATCGCGGTCACGAATGCGCTTCTACCGCTTCTGAAGAAGAGCGACGCGGGCCGCATCGTCAATGTCTCGAGCATCCTCGGCTCGCTCACGCTCCATGCAACGGAGGGATCGCCGATCTACGAGGCGAAGGCCCTGGCCTACGATGCTTCCAAGGCCGCGCAGAATGCTTACACGATCCATCTTGCGCACGAGCTGAAGGGCACGAAGATCAAGGTCAACTCGGCGCATCCCGGCTGGGTGAAGACCGACATGGGGACCGACGCCGCTCCGATGAACGTCGTCGACGGCGCGAAGACCGAGGTCGAGCTCGCGACGCTCGGGCCCGATGGGCCGACGGGCGGCTTCTTCCACCTGGGCGAAGCGATCAGTTGGTAAGCAGTCTGCGCGGCTTCACGTTTTCGCGGATGAACTGGATCGTCGTCTCAAGCGGCGTGCCGGGGCCAAAGATGGCCGCGACGCCGCTCTCCTTCAGGCGAGGGAAGTCCCCTTCGGGAACCGTGCCGCCCAGCACAAGCAGAATGTCCTCGGCGTGCTGCTCGCGCAGCAGCGCGGCGATGCGCGGCACGATCACGTTGTGCGCGCCGGAGAGGATCGACAGCCCGATGCAGTCGACGTCCTCCTGCACGGCCGCCGAGACGATCATCTCCGGCGTCTGCCGCAGGCCGGTGTAGATCACCTCCATGCCTGCGTCGCGCAGCGCGCGCGCGATCACCTTCGCTCCGCGGTCGTGGCCGTCGAGGCCGGGCTTGGCGACAAGAACGCGAATAGGAGGCTTCGTCATTCGCTCGTGAGTATACGTCAGGGCTGTGCCGGTGTTACAGGTGCCCCGGCGGCGACAAAGGGAACTGCCTCCCCGGAGTTCGCGAGCTCCGCCACCGACCGGAAGACGAGCTGAACGATGCGCGTCGTCTTGGGGTAGTTGATCCTGTCCCACGTGTCGTTGTCGGTGTGATAGTCCGGGTGCAGCCCGGTCTGGAACTCCACTTGCGGAATGTGCAGCGTGGCGAACCAGAAGTGATCGCTGCGCGACCACAGCGAATCGGGATCGACGGCGTCCATCTTGTAGTCGAGCTTCAGCGCCTCGGCCTTGTTGTTGCGATCGATGATGCGGCGCAGCGCAGGATTGTAGCGCGTGCCCAGCACGTTGACCGTGTTGCGATTGTGATCGGCAGGAGTAGGCCAGTTGGCGTCGTCCTCATCGCGGCCGATCATGTCCAGGTTGATCGTCGCGACCGTCTGGCTCAGCGGAACCACCGGATGCGTCACGTAGTAGTACGATCCCAGGAAGATGCGTTCCTCCGCATCGTAGGCGACGAACAGCACGCTGCGCTTCGGGCGAATGTTCCCATTCACCAGCGCGCGCGCCACGCCGAGGATGCCCGCCACGCCCGAGGCGTTGTCGTCCGCGCCATAGTAGATATGCCCGCCGGATTCGCCCATATGGTCGTGGTGCGCGGTCACGATGATTGTCTCCGCGTTCAGCTTCGGATCGGAGCCTTCGAGCATCGCGACGACGTTGCGGCCCCTGCGCGTCTCCATGCCGGTGAAAGCCTTTGTTACACAAGCCGATGCCTGCGGTATCTCGAACGATGCGGGCGCGAGCGACCGGTCGATTTCTTCCTGCAGCGCGTCTGTCGTTTTGCCTGAGGGAGCAAGCAGCTCGTCTGCGACCTCGCGCTTGATGAGCAGCGCGGGGATGTCCCACATCTCGCCCGCAAGTGCGTAGGAGGTGGTCGCTGCCGGGCGCGGAGACGTCGGCGGGATCGGCTTCACGACGCGAGGCACGCGGTCCTGGATCATCAGGATTCCCGCTGCGCCGCGTTTGCGCAGCTCCTCCAGCTTGTGCCACTGGAAGGCGTGGTAGGTGTCGAGCGTGCCCATAAACTTTGAGTGCGGGTCGTTGGCCTGCGGTTCGCGAACGAAGACCAGCGCAACCTTGCCCTTCACGTCGACGTTGCTGAAGTCGTTGTAGCCGTACTCCGGCGCGTCGATGCCGTAACCTGCAAATACAACCGGGCCGCAGGCTTTGCCGGGATGGATGCTCTGCCGGACCGTCTGAACGCCGGGGCCCAGTTTGAAGGTATGCTCCGTGCCGTTAATGGTTGCGCTTAGCCCTGTGTGGTCGCGGTCCCACTCGCCGGTGACGATGTCCATGCTCTGGAAGAACGTGCCGTTGTCGCCCATGGGCTTCAGGCCCAGGCGCATGAACTCCGACGCGATGAACTCGGTGGCGATGCGGTCTTCAGGGCTGGTTGTATTGCGTCCGGCCAGCGCATCGGAGGCGAGGAAGTAGATGTCGGCGCGAAGGTCCTGCTCGCGGATGAGACTGGCGGCGCGGTCGATCGTCTGGCTGAGGGCAGGTTGCGGTGCCGCGAGCAGAACAAGTGAGAACAGTGCTATAGGTGCGGTTGCTGAAAAGCGCATACAGAGAGACTACCTCTTGCGCGCGATCTGCCATGCCTTCGAGTATTTCCAACTCGTATACGTCGAGTGATACAGGTGCAGCAGCAGCCCCTCGCGCCCGTCGAGGAATCCGCCGCGAAAGAAGAAGTTCCACACAAAGGTGAACGAAGGAATGAGGAAGATGTTGTTGAAGAAGGCAAACAGCGACCTGCCCGTCTTGCCCTTGTCGAGAACAATCTGCGCGCCGAGCGTGCTGTAGCGGTCCATATGCTCGATGTAGCTCTCGATCGTCGGATAGGCGTGGTGGACCAAGTCATGCTCCAGCGTCTCCAGCCTGCCCTCAAACGCCATCGTCTCGTGCACCGGGCGCTCGGTAAACCGCGCGGGAGGCGCGAAGTTCGCCGAGTGGCGGCGGAAGAGTCGCAGCTTTGGATCGGGGTAGTAGCCGCCATGGCGAATCCAGCGGCCCAGAAAGATATTGCGGCGGCGTAGAAGGTAGGCGTCGGCGGAAGGGCTGCCCTTCAGCAGGGCGGCGATCTCACGCTGTAGCTCCGGGGTCAGTTCCTCATCGGCGTCGAGCGACAAGACCCACGTTCCCGAGCACTTTTCGATGGCGTAGTTCTTCTGTTGCGCGAAGCCCTTCCAGGGTTCGAAGATAACGCGCGCGCCATATTCGCGAGCGATCTCAAGCGTGCGGTCGGTTGAGCCGGAGTCGACCACAACGACTTCGTCGGCGAACTGGACGCTGGCAAGCGTCCGCGCAAGGTTCTCTTCTTCATTCAGGGTGATGATCGCGACCGATAGCTTTGGCTGCATGGTTTCGGTGCGTGTGCTCCCCGCAGTCGCAGGTTGGCGAGAATCGGATGCGAGAAGCATAAGCCCTGACGTGGCCCCCGTTCAGGCGAGGTAATAGAGGGATTGTGACACATTTACAGGAATTGTCGAGCCAAAAAGACTCTCGATGGTCGAATTCTATACGCGTTTCTTGCTGCGCTAAGACAACGTGATGCTGTCGTCGCCGAGGTGCTCGCGGAGCAGCCGCTCCGTCAACGTCCGCAAATCTTCGCCGGTCTTCGCGAGACGAAAGACGTCATTGGACCAGTCGAGTTTGAAGCTGGTGGTTAGGGCCGAGATCCATATTTGCCGCACTGGGGTATTGGGGGTAAAGACAAACTTGCTTCCGTCGTGCTCGAACACTACGTTCAGCACGCCGTTCTTCTCTTCGGTTTCGAAGGGGATCTCCTCAGCCACACTCTGTTCCTCCGCACGGATCAGCGACTGTTTCAGAGATTCAAGGGCGCGGTCGGACTCACGGCGAAAGGTGACTTCATCAAGCATGAACTTAGTGTAGCCGGTCGCGTATGGCGCCACCAGAGCGCGGCGTCCGGTAAAATCGATGAAGAGTGAGCTTGGACGCCAATGATCCTTGGCCGCGTGATTTCGAGAAGAAGCAACGGGATAGAAGGAGCATTTTTTGCGCAGGACTCTATTACTGTTGACCGTTCTCGGTCTCGCTCCGTTCAACGCCACCGCAGAGGGCAACGCCGTCGAGAAGTTTGGCAAGGCATGGCAGGCTCGCGCCACCAGGACCCAGGCCGAACAGCCGAAGTGGGCGGTTCCCATGTACTCGCCGTTCCCCATGGTGGCGCAGGTCTTCCGGCTGGACTACACGAGGCAGCGTGTTGCCGGCGGGTACGACAACTGGAACATCGGTGGAAACAAGGGCTTCAACTTCATTCCCTTTGCGCGGACGCAGATCGATGTCTTCTTTCCTGGCTACATTCTGCACGGCGCCAGCCCCTCCGAAGACGGATTCGCCGACACGAACATTATCGGCAAGTATCGTTTTGCCGCTGCCAATGAGAAGCAGGGCAATTACGCCGTCAGCGGAGCCATAAGTATTCATATTCCGACCGGAAGCTATAAAAACGGCGCCCCAAGCACCATCCTGACGCCGACGGTCATGGGCGGCAAGGGCTTCGGAAAGCTCGCGTTGTTCAGCAGCGTGGGCGTCGCTTTGCCGGCTTCAGGCACGGCTACTTCAGGCCGGACCATTCATTGGAATACGGTGGCCCAATATAAGACAGGCAAGTACCTCACGCCCGAGCTCGAGCTGAACTCGAACACATGGGTCGGAGGCACACGCGACGGAAAGACGCAGATGTTTCTTTCGCCAGGCCTGCTCAGCAAGATTCCGTTGCGGCCAAAGGACCCCGCCAGCCGCCTCAGTTTGATCTTCGGCGTCGCCTTTCAGACGTCAGTCACCAGCTACCACACCCACAACCGCGGCCTGGCGGTGACGACGCGCTTCGGCTTTTGAGGCTGCTCACCGCGTCGCATACTTCAGATGCCCCGTGCGCCAGGGAACAGCCGTCCGCGCGTTCAGGTCGAAGACCACCTTGCCCGCGCGGACCGTCATCTCCGGCACGATCCGCTCCGTGCCATCGACCTTCCCTCCTGCGAGATCGGCGTAGCCGAAGCTGCCGCGATCCACACGCAGAACCGCGATATCTGCGACGGAGCCTACGGCGATCTGGCCAAGCTCTGGATGACCGATCTCGGTTGCCGGGTTGGTCGTCGACTCGCGAATCACCTCGGGCAAAGGAATGCCCAGCGCAAGCATCTTGCTCATGACGTTGGGTAGGTTCAGCATTACTCCCGTGGCCGACGCCACGTGCAAGTCGGTCGAGATCGAGTCCGGGAAGAAGCCGCCCTTCACCATCGGCTCGGCGAGCGCGAAGTTGAATGAGCCACCTCCGTGGCCCACGTCGAACTTCACGCCGCGTCTGCGCGCGTCCAGCATGTATGGCGCGGGCTTGCCCTCCGGCGTCAGCAGCGGCGCGGGCATGCGGAAGACGTGCGTGCTGATGTCCCCCGGACGCAGGATCGTCGAAACCATCGTCTCGTACGACTTGTTGTCGAACCAGCCGAAGTCGACCATCACCGGAAGATGGTTGCGATTGCCCGCCGCGACGGCCTTCTCGACCGAAATGAAGTTCGGCTGCTGCCAGTGCGCGGTCTTGATGCCGACGATGATGTCCTTGTTCTGCTCGATCACCTTCGAGAGCGCGTCGAGGTCCATGTCGTGCTCATTCTGCTCGGCCACATCGTCGCTGTTGGCCATCCCCGCGCCCACGATGTTGACGAAGGCGAAGACCCGCGTCTTCGCGTTGTCGATCACGCGGCGGCGAAACTCGGCGAAGTCACGCCAGCCGGAAGACCCGGCGTCGGCTACCGTCGTAACGCCGTAGGGAACGGACATCACATCTGCGGGGACGGAGAGGTCTCCATTGCCCCAGGCATTGTGGCGCAAGCCGGTGAAGACGTGCACGTGAATATCGACAAGGCCTGGCGTGAGATAGAGGCCCGTGATGTCGACGGATTGTTTCGCCGCGTCAGCGGGAATAGACGGCTCAATGGCCGCGATCTTGCCGTCGCGAATGGCAACATCGCGTTTCGCATCGACGTTGTTTCTGGGGTCAATGACGTGGCCATTGCGAAGCACGAGATCGAACTGCTGCGCGTTTGCAGTGAGGGTGCAGGCGACAACGCCCGCAATCAGGATGCGGAACATAGTTGGGAGTATAGAGAAGTGATGCGGAGGATGTCTTCGTGAAGAGGAACCTCGGCCCATCCTGTCTACCAGAGAAACTGTTCAATGGAGTTGAGGATGGGCCGGGTAAGGCCTAGAAGGGGATATCGTCGTCGGTGATGCCCTGGTCTGCGTATTCGGTTTGCGAAGAAGGTGTGCGCTGGTCGTAGCTCGCCGTATTCGATTTTGAGTAGCCGCCGCCTGAGCTGGATCCTTCGCCGCGTCCAGGGCCGCCGCCGAGCAGGCTCAGCTCATTGACCAGAATCTCGGTCTTGTACTTCTTCTGGCCAGACTCTTTGTCGTCCCACGAGCGGGTCTGGATCTTGCCTTCGATAAAGAGCTGCGTGCCCTTCTTGACGTAGTCGCGCACGATCTCGGCGGTGCGATTGAAGGCGACAAGGTTGTGCCATTCCGTTTTGTCGACCCAGTTGCCGGTTTGGTCCTTGGCGCGATCGGCCGTGGCGAGCGAGAAGCTGGCGACGGTCGTGCCGCCGGCCGTGGAACGAATCTCGGGGTCTTTGCCGACGTTGCCGAGAAGAAGAACTTTATTGACGCCTTTTGCCATTGCGGATGCTCCAGTGTCGTTCAGGTGTAGAAGCTGAGAATAGCAGAACGGAGCCGCTACCGGCGGCGGTCGGCTAAGAGCTTCATCAGGGCCAGAATCAGCGTCAGGGTCCCCGTCGGCAGGCATCCCAGGGCCAGCACCAGCGCCAGCCAGCCGGAGTTGGTATGCGGTCCTTGGCGGCCGATGCCTCCGAAGATCGTCATCGTCGCCGCGACAGCCAGTATGCCAGTGCCTAAGATCGTCAGTCCGCTGCGGAGAAGTTTTTGCGTATCAGGCTGCATGAAGTAAAGGACCGCCCTGGTTAGTGGATAGCAGACTGCATCCAGTAGACGATAACTCCCGTAATGGAGACGTAGAGCCAGACGGGATAGGTGTAGCGCGCCAGCCGCCGATGTGCCGGAAACCGGCCCGTCAGCGACAGGAAAAAAGTAATGAGGATCATCGGCAGTGCAAAGACCGACAAAACGATGTGCGACAGCAACAGCTTCCAGTAGAAGGGCCACCACGCGCTCAGGCGATCGAATTTTGTCTCGCCGTGCAACGCGAAGTTGACCAGGTATGAGGCCAGGAAGATTGTGGAAAAAAAGAATGCAGTCAGCATCGCTGCGCGGTGTGCGGGGACATTCCGAGCACGGATAAACCAGTATCCGGCAAACAGGGCGACGGTCGAGAGCGCATTGAGCACGGCGTTGACCAGAGGCAGGGAACGAAGCTGTGTCCCGGCTACGTCCGTTGGCGTATGAAAGTAGACAAGCCAGCAGATCAAGGCGCTTGCTGCGGCGCTGACGGCGATAATGCCTGCGACCACCCCCAGAGGGGTGCGAACGGTTGACGAAGGAAGTGCCGTTGGATTGCTCATCAGAAGAGGAGGCGTCCTTTCGCGTCGAGCATCAGTGCAGCCATCAGCAGGGGCAGATAGATCACCGAAGCTTTCAGCAGATCGCCGGCATATC
The DNA here is from genome assembly GCA_018268895.1 of Acidobacteriota bacterium. Classification (NCBI taxonomy): domain Bacteria; kingdom Pseudomonadati; phylum Acidobacteriota; species Acidobacteriota bacterium. The sequence goes on from JAFDVP010000001.1 coordinate 479,059, forward strand.
TGCGTGACGCTGGTTCTTCGGGCGACTGCGTGATGCGGGCAAACCTCACGGTGTACCAGAGGTAGGCAAGCGAAAGCAGAGCTGCGACCACCTCATAGATCGTTCCTGTAACGCCAAGCCAGGTTGGCCACATGCTTACCGGCACCATCAGCACGGCGTAGAACAGCGACTGGATTACGGTCGAGCGGGCCGCGAAGCTGACGTCCGGCTGGGTCGGCGTCAGGCGGATTCCCGCAGCCGCATAGTCGTCGCGGTACATCCAGCCAATGGCCATAAAGTGCGGAAACTGCCATACAAAAAGAATCGCGAACAGCGCGACTGCCGGCCATTCAATGACGCCGCGCACAGCCGTCCATCCAATAAGCGGCGGCAACGCGCCCGGAAATGCTCCGATGAAGGTGTTGACTACGGTAATCCGCTTGAGCGGGGTATAGATTCCCACGTAGCCGACGGCTGTCAGAAGGGTGAGGGTGCCAGTCAGCAGGTTCGTCGTGACGGCGAGGTAGAGCGATCCCAGAAAGATCGCCGCGAACCCGAGAATCAATCCATGCGCGAGAGAGATGCGTCCCGCGGCCATGGGGCGGTTCGAGGTTCGCCGCATCAGGGCGTCGGTGCGTCTCTCCAGGGCCTGGTTCAGTGCGCTCGACCCGCAGGTAACCGCGGCAATTCCGGCCAGTGCTTGTACCATGCCCGCATGAAACGGGCTGATGCCGCTGGCCAGCGAGCCTAGATAGAACCCCGCGCCCGCGGTAATGACCACCATCGCCGAGACGCGCAGTTTGAACAGCGTCGCGTAGTCGGCAAAGAGCCTCGGCTCCGTGAGGGCCTTTGCCGAAAGCGTCGTCGAGGTTGTCGCGGATTGCGCCACGTACTAAGAATATCGCGTCTTCACGGTGGGCGCTTATCGGCGCGGGTGCCGGGGTGCCCATATCTGGCGGCCTCTCGCCAGATGTGGGTTATTCGCGCAAAGCGCGAGCCGATTCCAAACCCGCAACCTACTGCCGCGCTCGCATCTTCTCCAGCAGCGCCTCCGCCGTCGGCTGGGTATTCAGTACATCGGTCGCAGTCAGCCACGCCCGCCGCAACTGCGTAATCCCATACCGAATCTGGTCAAGTTCGGCAATGGAGTGCGCGTCTGTGTTCACGACAATCCTGCATCCATGCTGCTTCGCCTGCCGAAGATGCAGGTCGGTCAAATCGGAGCGCGCGGGATTGGCGTTGTGCTCGACAGCAACGCCCAACTCCGCCGCCCGCTTCAGCACTGCGTCGATGTGCAGCGCGTACGGATCGCGCTTCAGCACCTTACGCCCCGTCGGATGCCCGAGAATGCGCACGTAGGGGTTCTCGATCGCGCGCAGGATCCTGTCGGTCATCTGCTCGATCGTCTGGTCGAAGCGGCTGTGGACGCTGGCGACCACGATGTCCATCTCGGCCAGCGTTTCGTCGGCAAGGTCAAGCTCGCCCTCGGCAAGTATGTCGACCTCGACGCCGGCCAGCACTCTTATGCGGCCCTTCAATTCGGCGTCAACCTCGCGAATGCGCTTCACGTGGGCCAGCGCGCGCCGGTCGTCCATGCCGTTGGTCATGGCGAGGTTCTTCGAGTGGTCGGTGATGGCGATGTACTTCAGTCCGCGATCCGCTGCGGCCTCGGCCATCTCACGAATCGTGTTGACGCCGTCCGTCTCGTTGGTGTGCATGTGCAGGTCGCCGCGAATGTCGGTCGCGGCAATCAACTCCGGCAGAGCGTGCGTCGCGGCAGCCTCAAGCTCGCCGCCATTCTCACGCAGCTCTGGAGGAATGTAGTCCAACTCGAGCGCACGATAGATCGCCTCTTCCGTCGCGGCGGCGACGATGGTGTTGTCCTCCACACGCAGCAGAGCGTACTCGTTCAGCGTCAGTCCCCGCTTGATCGCCCTTTGCCGCAGCGCGACGTTGTGCATCTTCGACCCTGTGAAGTACTGCAACGCGGCTCCATAGCTGGCGCGGGGCAACAGGCGTACATCGACCTGAAGGTTGTTACGCAGCGTAAAGCTGACCTTGTTCTGGCCGCTGGCAAGCAGCTTGTCGATGAGCGGAAGGCTGGCGACATGCTGGACGGCAGCCGCTACAACGTCGGGTTCGCATGCCGGTCCTGTTACCAGCAGATCCAGGTCGCCGACGGTCTCGCGGCCGCGGCGCAGGGAGCCGGCGGGGGTGATCTCCTCAATGCCGGGGAACGCGCGGATGAGCTCGCTGATTCGGTCTGCCTGCTCGCGTGCGTGATCGATGCGGAACCGGCTTGAGTTTTTGCGATAGTCCTCGATGCCCTTCAGCAGCTTGGTGGTGAACTTCTCGCCCATGCGCGGCAGCTTGTTCAGATGTCCGGCCTTCGCGGCTTCTTCCAGCGCATCGATGTCTCCGACCTGAAGCGCCGACCAGATCAACGCTACCGTCTTAGGTCCCATACCGGGCAGCTTCAACAGATCCAGCATGGTGGGCTTGTACTTCGCCAGCAGATCTTCGCGCAGAGGCATCGTGCCGGTGCTCACGATGTCCACGATATTTGCGGCCATGCCTTTGCCAATACCCGCGATGGCGAGCAGCTGCTTCGGGTCATCCACCATACTGGCCAGCCGAGAGGTCTGCTGCTCCACAGCCTCGGCCGCGCGGCGATATGAACGGACACGAAAGGTATCCGCTCCGTCAATCTCAAGCAGCGAAGCCGTTTCGTCCAACAAACGTGCGATTGTGATGTTATCCATTTGGCAGGAACTCAGAGCCTCGTAGAGCTACTGAGAAAGTATGCAGCAGGGTAAAGCTGTTTCATAGCGCCAGAACGGAAGTTCTTTTCCCCGGCTGCAAAACGTGCAAGCCGGGGGAGTGACTTAGGAGGCTTTGGCGTGTTGCTCATGATCGGATTGCTGCTCGTGCGGCACTTCCTTGAGACGGAAGACCTGGTCTGCCTGGGGTCCTTTCGTTCCCTGAATGATGTCGAACTCCACCTCGTCGCCTTCCTTCAGGCTCTTGTAGCCATCACGCTGAATCGAGGTGTAGTGCACAAAGACGTCCGCACCGCCGTCGCGGCCCAGAAACCCGTAGCCCTTCGCATTGTTAAACCACTTCACGGTTCCTCTGTATTGTGCCAAGACTCTTGCTCCTTGCATTCAAATCGACTCGCATATACCCACTCGACTCACCATGAGGTACAGGAGTTCACTCCATCTGACGCAAAGACCATCGCATGGGTTATCTCTGCTCCACAAGGGACGGGCATGCGTAACTCGCGCTATTGCAGAGTTAAGAGGATCCCGTCAGGCGCCCGTTGAAGGCGTGATAGAGAAGTGATTGGTTTAAAAAGGCATTGGGCGGCAGAAGATTTTTAGAGCAGCCGCCGTCCGATGCGAGATGGAAATCGAAAGGATCGCTCAGCGTAGCGTTTGCCTCAGGCGGTCGTAGAGCATCAGCCCAATCAGCGTCTTGCCGTCGTGAATCTTGTTGGCCGTGGTCAGGGCCAATGCCTGCGAGAGCGGCATGCGCACAATCTCGATCTTTTCGTCTTCCTCGGGCTGGGCCTCGCCGAGGCGGATCTCTCGCGCAAGGTAGATTTGCATCCACTCGCCGAGAAAACCCGGGCTGGCGAAGTATTTCGTCAACAGGGTCCATCTCTTCGCGCGGTAGCCCGTCTCTTCAATCATCTCGCGCTTCGCTGCTGCCAGTGTGGACTCGCCTGGCTCCACCCGGCCAGCCGGAAGTTCCAGCAGAAACTGCCCCGTGGCGTGCCGGTACTGACGCTCGAGGATGACATCGGGGTCGTGCGGGTTCTTCGACTCATCCACAGCCAGAATCACCACTGAGCCGTTGTGCCGGATCACCTCGCGGACGTTTTTATGGCCCCCCGGTTCAATTACTTCGTCGCGGGATACCGAGAAGACCCGTCCCTGAAAGACCTTCTTTGAGGAAAGCACCCGCGTCTTTTTACTTCCGTCGCCCGTCTTTCCGCTGGTCGTCCTCTTCGTGCCCTTGTCATTGGGGCGCGCCGTCTTCTGTACCGCAGTCTTTGTCTTCTGTACCATAGCCCTACGGTATCATCCTGCATCGAGATTGCAGGATGCTGCATCCAAATCCGAAAGCATCCAAATCTGTCTCTCAGCCGATTGAGACAAACGACTGAGGACGAAGGCCGCCGCGATGAGCGTTGAGTGTTATCCGATTACGATATTGCCTCATGTGTCGCAGCTTTACCGCGACTACCTCGTCATGGGTGATAGCGCGGCGGATGCACCCGTCCGTCAGTGGTATGGATCCGGAGCGAACGGCGGGCCGTTCGCCGGTGGATGGATGCGCACACAGCTTCCGCCTGTTGCCTCAGCCGATCGCCTCGCGAATGAGTTGCTTCGTCAGAACAAATCCTTCGAAGCCAGCCCCGAGACGATTGCAAACATTGAGTTGGTTCGCAAGGGGGCCCGCACGGTGATTACCGGGCAGCAGGTAGTTCTCTTCGGTGGGCCGCTTCTCACGCTATTGAAGGCTGCCACAGCCATCTCGCGCGCGAAAGACGCTACGCGCATCAGCGGAGTTCCTCATGTTCCCGTTTTCTGGATGGCGACCGAAGACCACGATCTTGCCGAGGTCGACCAGGCTGCGCTCCTCACCAAGACCACAGTCGAGACGCTTCGCGCCGGCCTTCGTGTTGCTCACCCTGTCGAAGTCGGCGGAGTTGAACTGACGCCCGAAGCGGCGCCTGATCTTGAACAGGCGATTGAGCAAGCCACAGAATTGCTGGGTTATGCGCCCGTTGCCGACTGGATCCGTGAGGCATACCTTCCCGCCGATGCTTCTCAGTCCCGGCCCACGCTGGCCCAGGCCTTCGGACGTCTTATTGCGCGTATCTTTGCCCGCCAGGGGCTGATTGTTGTCGACGCCTCAGGCCGCGAGTTTCACTCCATGGGCGCTTCAACGCTGCGCTATGCCATTGAAAACACCGACCAGCTTCATCAGGCGCTTCTTGCGAGGACGGAGCAGCTTACCTCGCACGGCTACCACGCGCAGGTGCTTGTTGCAGAGGCTTCGTCGCTGCTCTTTCTTGTAGACGAGACGACTGGCGAGCGTGTCGCCCTGCGCCGGACCTCCGACCCGGCAACGAATGAACTTCAATGGCGCGCGGGGTCCCACATCTATACCACCGTGGCGCTGCTGGAAATTCTGGAGACTGCTCCTGAGCGTCTCAGCCCGAATGCGCTGCTGCGACCCGTTTTTCAGGACACCGTGCTCCCTACCGCGGCCTACGTCGGCGGCCCGGCGGAGATTGCATACTTCGCCCAGAGCGCCGTGCTCTACCAGCAGATTCTTGGCCGCCTTACGCCAGTGTTGCCTCGCCTGAGCGCTACCCTGATTGAGCCTGCGATCACCACGATAATGGAGAAGGATGAGGTGCAGCTTCCCGATGCCATGACCACGGCCGAGGAGCTTGCGCAGCGGCTTGGTGCGCGCGCCATGCCCATTCCGCTCAAGCGCAAGCTGGCCGCTGCCGGCAATGCTCTGGAATCGGAACTCGACGCTCTTACCGAGTACCTGCGTGGCATCGACTCCTCGCTCGGTACTGCGGCGGAGACCTCCAGCTCAAAGATGCGCTACCAGATGGACCGCCTGCGCCGCATGGCTGCAACCTACGAGCTGCAGAAAGAGGCTTCTCTCGGAAAACATGCCGCAGCGATCACGCTCAATCTCTTTTCCAACGGCCATCCCCAGGAGCGCGTGCTGGCGGGAGTCTGGTTCATGGCGCGTTATGGCGAGGAACTGATCGAGCGTATCGTTCAGGTCGCTGGCAACCAGTGTCCGGGCCACGTCGTCGTTCGCCTGTAACCTGCCCCTTCAACTTCAGCCCACTGCGCTTTAGAATTGCTTGGCGAGGAGTTGTTATGGGACTGAGCGACCAGCCGTTTGAAGTGATGTGCCCCGATTGCGGTGCGATGCTGAAGATCGATCCGGTCACGCGCGCCATCATCGCCCACAAGTCCGCCCCGAAGAAGAAGATGTTCGAAGACTTCGGCGAAGCCGCCAAGGCCCTCCGCGAGGCCGACGCCCGCCGCGACTCCATCTTCCAGCAATCTGTCGAAGCGCAGAAGAACAAGGACGATGTGCTCGCCAAGAAGTTTGCGGAGGCCGTCAAGAAGGCCAAAGAAACACCGCTGACCGACCGTCCCCTCCGCGACTTCGACCTCGATTGAAATCCATAGGCTGGCCCAAGAATTTGTCATCCTGATCGCAACTCAACCCACCTATCAATTTGTCGTCCTGAGCGAGTCGAAGGCGAGTCGAAGGATCTGCGTTTGCTTCGTTCCCCAATCGTGTCGACCTGCAGCGGGCGCCCATCCTTCGTGAAACGAAGGGTGGGAGTGATTTTCTCAGACCAGCTGCGAACCCCAACTCATCTTCGGATGAGGGTTCTCCGTTAAACTAAATCCATGCCACCGATTCTTAACGCGCAAGGCCTGTCCAAAAGCTTCGGTGCAACGCCACTTTTCAGCGAGATAGCTTTCACCGTCTCCGACGGAGACCGCATTGGCCTGATCGGCCCCAACGGCGCGGGTAAAAGTACCCTGCTCAAGATACTGGCTGCTGAGGAAGATGCCGATGCGGGTGATGTAGCTGTCCGTAAGCGGGCGCGCATCGGCTACGTCCGCCAGGAATCAACCTTCGCCACGGGCATTACCGTGCGGGAGGTGCTTGAAGCCGCGCTCCACGCCGGGCACGTCGCCGAGGCTGAGCGCGAGGGGAAGCTCCGTGAGACGAGCGGACGCATCGGCTTGTCCGATCTCTCCGTTGAAGCTGCGAAGCTGAGCGGAGGCTGGCGCAAGCGCCTTGCCATCGCCGAGGCAATTGTGGCGGCGCCAGATGTCTTGCTTCTCGACGAGCCGACCAATCACCTCGACCTGGCGGGGATCGCGTGGCTGGAGGGAATGCTCAGCGCTGGAGACTTTGCCTCCGTCATCATCACCCACGACCGCTACTTCTTAGAGAACGTTGCAACTGAGATCGTCGAGTTGAACCGCGTCTATGCCGATGGGCTGCTGCGCGTGCAGGGTAGTTACTCGAAGTTCATCGAAGCAAGGCAGAGCTATCTTGAATCGCAATCGCGGCTAGAAGAATCCCTGCGCAACCGAGTCCGCACCGAGATCGAGTGGCTGCGCCGCGGCCCGAAGGCCCGTGCTACCAAGGCCAAGGCGCGTATCGACAATGCCCACCAGCTCATCGGCCAGCTCAAGGAAGTCTCCTCTCGTGCGCAGACCGCAACCGCATCCATCGACTTTGCTGCAACGGAGCGACAGACCAAACGCCTCGTCGAGTTGAACGACATCGCCATCGAGCTCGGCGATAGAACCATCGTCGAGAAGCTGAACTTCCTCATCGCCAATGGAACCCGCATCGGTCTCGTCGGCCCCAACGGCAGCGGCAAGACGACGATCCTCCGCCTGCTCACCGGCGAGCTCACGCCATCGACGGGCACGATCAACAAGGCAGGCTCGCTGCGCATCGTCTACTTCAGCCAGAAGCGTGAGCTTCCCGAAGGCGTAACGCTGCGCCGCGCGCTCGCCCCCGACTCCGACTCCGTCGTCTATCAGGACCGCGTCGTCCACGTCGCCAGCTACGCGCAGAAGTTCCTCTTCACCGGCGACCAGCTCAACCAGCCGGTCGAGCGGCTGAGCGGGGGTGAGCGTGCCCGCGTGTTGATTGCGCGGCTGATGCTCGAGCCTGCGGACCTCCTGCTGCTCGACGAACCCACCAACGACCTCGACATCGCCACGCTCGAAGTCCTCGAAGAGAGCTTGCTCGAATACAAAGGCGCGCTTGTGCTGGTGACGCATGACCGCTATATGCTCGACCGGGTCTCTACGACCGTTCTGGGGCTTGATGGGAAGGGAAGCGCCGCGACCTTCGCCGACTACGCGCAGTGGGAGCAGTGGTTCCTCGATCAGGCATCGTCGCAGGATGCAGCCCAGCCCGCGCGCGACGAGCCATCCAAACCGGTGCAGTCGACTGCGTCGTCAACTGTCCCGGCGAAGAAGAAGCTCTCCTATCTCGAAGCGCGCGAGTTCGCCGATATCGAGCAGCGAGTAGAAGCTGCCGACGCTGCTCTTGAAGCAGCAAAAGCGCGCGTCAACGATCCTGAAGTCTCCATCGATGTGACAAAGCTGACAGAAGCGCTTGCAGCTCTCGATGCCGCACAAACCGAGTCGGACAAGCTCTACGCTCGCTGGGCCGAGCTGACCGAGAAAGCCGGTTAGAGCTAGAACTTGATAAAGAAGCCGACCCCGGGTTCAAAGGTCGAGGTGCGCTGCTGGATCGTGAGATAGTCTTGACCGAAGTCCGGAGCTTTGAAGAAGGTCTGACGGACCTGAGCGCGAAAACCAAAGTGTTCTAACACTAGTTTTTCAACACCAACAGCGTAGTAGTACGTCATGCGAGCCTGAACGGGAAGCCCCTGGCCGCCACCGGGCGTGGGGCGGAAGGCCGTGGAGCCTGCACCGCCTGCGACGAAAGGTTGCGCGCCGAGGATTAGGTGGGGGGGATGAGCGACATAGCCAAGCGTGTATTCATTGGCATTGGTCTGTGCGCCACCGACGATGTACTGGTGGTTGATCAGCGCGTTTGTGGTGTTGGAAAAATTTTGCGTGTAGCGAGCGTAGCCGTAGTTGAACTCGCCGCCGATCCATGGAGATTTGGTGTAGCGGATCGAGATAAGCGCTCCGAGAGTGTTCGAGGCGTTCTGTGTCACCGTGGCACCATGCTTTTTGTTGACGCCGGTGACATCTTTCGTAAACATTCCGACGCCGCTGATCGCAAAATCAATACGGGAGAGCTGCTTGTCGAGGGCAGGATTGCCGCTGGTTGCCTGGGCGCGAACAGCCGGAGCTGCAAGAGTTGTGAAAAGACAAAAAACGAGGCTCCGTACAAGCAGCGCGCGGGACACGTTCGACATCAGCAAGGAACTCCCTTAAGGCGAAAAGTGGTGCCAGTTCAGTTTACTCTGAATTGACCGCACTTCGTGGGCCAGTGGGTCAATTCAGGGTTCGACGAGCAACATAAGGTCTTCCACAGCGCGGATGCGCACTGTTGCCCCGATGGGTGCCGGTGCCGATGCCGGGTCGAGAAGGCGGGCCTGCCATATCTCGCCGCGTACCTCGACCTGCCCAGCCGGCGCAAGAGGTGTACGGACCATGGCCACAGAACCGATCATGGCCTGCGGTCCGGTAAGGACCTTGTTCCGTCTTGCCTTGAAGGCGATGAATGCCAATGCAAATGAGATGATGCCAAAGCCGAGCCCCAGCGCGACGGCGGTCGAGGTGTGAACGCGCTGCTCCGGGATGGGACCATCGACCAACGTGGCCAGGCCGAAGACCAGTGCGATGGTTCCAGCAAGCGCGAGTATGCCGTGGCTCGCGAACTTCGCCTCAAGAACGATAAGCGCCATTGCGGCGACCAGTAGAAAGACCGATGTGTGATGAATGGGCAGCAGGTTCAGGCCGAAGAGCGCCAGCAGGACAAACAAGGTCCCGAGCGTACCTGGGACGATGGTGCCCGGAACGTTGAACTCCAGATAGATCAACAACGCGCCGATAACGAGGACGAGCACCGCGAGGTCAGGATTGGCCAGACGGCCGAGGATGCGTTCGCGCAGTGAGGGTCGAAAGACACTGATCGCCGCGCCAGCCAGATGCAATACCTGCGTGGAGCCGTCGAGGCGACGTATCTGCCGGCCGTCGAGCTGGCGAAGCAGCGAGGCATCGTTGGGAGCGGTGAGGTCGATCAGGTTCAGCTTCAGCGCCTCCTCATCGCTGTACGACTTGGAGCTGCGGATGGCGTCTTCGCCTGCGGTAGTGTTTCTGCCCCGGCGTGAGGCATAGGAGCGGAGAAACGCTGCTGCATCGTTCTCAACCTTTTCCTTGAGTATGGGATCGAGCTGGCGTCCTTCGATGATGGGATGCGCGGCTCCGGCGTTGGTCCCGGGCGCCATGGCAGCAACGTCGGCTGCTTCAAGAATGAAGAAGCCGGCGGAGCCAGCACGGCTGCCCGCAGGCGAGACGTAGACGATGACCGGCACGGACGATTGTTCGATGGACTGAACGATCGTCCGGGTGGAGTCGAGCAAACCGCCGGGAGTGCCGAGCGAGATCAGCACGGCTGATGCGTTTGTTCGGCGAGCCTCGTCGAGACCGCGCTGAATGTAACCGGCGGAGATGGGCTGGATGGTGTCGTGAAGCGTGAGCTTAATTACAGTAGGCTCGCCCTGCGCTGACGCCAGGCAGAGGAACAACAGAAGAAGGAACGCCGGTACGCGGGTTGGCGCGAAGGCTCTCATGGCAGGCTCTGGCCGCGCGCGGCTAAAGCCTGTTTCATACCGAGTGCGGCGGTATTGTTGGGTTCGAGCTTAAGGGCCTTGCTGACGTTGGCGGCGGAGGCCGCGATCTGGTTGTCGTGAAGCTCAAGACGCGCAAGCACCAGGTACGCCGTGGCGTTGGCAGCAAGCTGGAGAGACGCCTGCGCCTCTTTACGCGCCGCAGCAGTATCGCCGCTCAACTCGCGCACCTGCGCGAGACCGGCGCGGGCTTCGGCGCTGGAGGAGTTGATGGCGAGCGCGGATTGGAACTCCTGCTCCGCTTCCGGCACGAGTCCCTGAGCGAGATAATCTCGCCCAAGTTGCACGTACTGTGCCACCTGCTGCGCTGGAGGAAGTGTTGCCATACGGGCCGCGCGCATCTGGTCGAGCTGGAAGGCAGCTTGGCGGAAAGATGCCTCCGAGTAAGTGCGGCGAATTCGTTCCAGCGGCTCGAAGGTAGAGCTCGAAGATGCCGCAGGTTTGGCGGCGGTTGCAGAACCAGTGGCCGCCGGTTTCGGTGAAGGAAGCGCGATTGGAGCCGGTGGGCGCCCGAAGGAGATCAGCGCCTTCAACTCCTGGGCTTCTGCGTCGTTCGGACGAAGGCGGAGGGTCTGCGCAACCTCAGTTTGAGCGCGCGTAAAGTTGCTCTGACGCAGCAGCGAGACGGCGAGGTTGTAGTGGTAGTCCGCGTCGTTGGGATCTGCTGCTACGGCGCGTTCAAACAGAGCGGTCGCATTGTGGCCCTGACGGCTTGAGGCTACAGCCTGATTGTTGATGACCTCGGGCAGGGGAAGGCGCGTCGCCACGAATGCGAAGGCCTTTTCGGCGTCGGCATAGCGGGCGGAGTTGAATCGCGCGAGGCCCAGGTAAAAGTTTGCTTCGAGCGCGCGCCGGTCGGATGCCGGGATTCGCGCAAGAGTTGTAGCGGCGTGATCGTAGTCGCGTTCAATGTACTGCGACTTGCCAAGCGCCAGCAGTGCCGCGGCATAGGTGGGCGACTCCTGAACGGCAAGCTGAAGCCGCTTGATGCGCTCCTGTGGCGTAGCGGCAGAGATGCCGCGAATGTAGTTCTCAAAAGAACTGAGCTTGACCTGTCCCGGCGTGGCAAGGAAGGTCTGTTCCGCAACATTGAATCGAGGATCCATCGCGCGGGCGATCTTCCAGGCGATGGCGTTCTGTACATCGAAGAGCCGCGTCAGTTCGCTGGAGTCTTCAAGCGGCGACGACATGTGCAGGTTGTTGACATCGAGGACCTGCGATTGAACGGAGATGCGTCCGCGTGCCACGTTGTAGCTGCCGATGACGACGTAGTTCGCATCGAGTGTCTGCGCAATGCGAATGGTTGTGGCGCGCGTAGGACGAAAGTCGGGTGGCAGGCCAAGATGGTCGAGCGCGTACTGGCGGTCGTCCCGCGAGATGGTAAGGAACCCGGCAGAGTTGAAACGCTGGTTCAGCGTGTCGGGGAAGGACTCGCCAATCCAACCGAGATCCTGTTGGCCTGAACGATTGTCGAAGGGAAGCACAAGAACGACGCGTCCCGCGATGGCTGCTGTAGCGTCAGTGGCTTGGTCCGGCTGCGCTTGAGCAAAAAAAGACGCGCACACCAGGGCGAGAAGTAATCCGCAAAGCCTGAAGCGAGATAGAGAGGACCGTCGCACAGCTTGAGTATAGAAGGGTTGGCTGCGGCGCGTTGGCTGGACATCTCAGATCGCACAATGCTGATAACCTTCCAGACACAGGATGATCGTACAGGCGGAGACCGTAGAAGCGATTTACAACCGGAAGTTTAGAAGAGGAGTAAGAGGATGTTGCATCGTGTAACTGCGGCTCTTGCTGTATCGGTATTGGTAGGTGCCTGCTGCGCCAGTATGACTGCGCAGCCTTCAGGGCGAAAGGTTGTCGTGATAAGCCTTGATGCGTTTGGCGCGGAGAGCCTTCACGATCCCCAACTGCCCGCGCCAACGCTGCACCGCCTGATGAAGATGGGAGCCTATGCAACGTCGATGAAGCCGATCAACCCGACGGTGACCTGGCCGAACCATACATCGATGGTCTCCGGCGTAAACGCGAGCAGGCATCATGTGATCGTCAACGGCCTGATCGTGAACCAGAGGACGGACACGCCCCCGAAGATAGAGCCGCATACTCCCCGCGCGGAGCTTGTGGCCGTGCCGACAGTCTATGACGCCGCGCACAAAGCTGGTTTGGTTACGGCTGAAGTCGACTGGGTCGCGATTGAAAAGGCCGACGGCATTACGTGGAGGTTCACCGAATACTCCGATCCGCATGGGCCTATCGAGCGGGACCTGGTACAGCAGGGCGCAATGACCGAGGAGCAGCTTGCGCACTTCAACAAGCCATCGCAGGCCTGGCGCGACCGCATCTATACGCTTGCGGCTGTGGACATTATCAAAAAGCATCATCCCGACCTGATGCTGCTGCACCTGCTGGCGCTCGACAGCATTGAGCACCAGACGGGCTACGGGAATGACTCCGGCAGGAATACGATCGCCTTCCTCGACGACCGCGTGAAAGATGTGATCGACGCCGTACGCGAGGCAGGCGACCTGGATCGCACGACGTTCCTGATCGTCTCCGATCACGGCCAGATGAGTGTGCATAAGCATCTCAATGCAAACCTTCTCTTGAGGCAGTCTGGACTCCAGGGCGCTTCATCTGTAAATCCGACGTTTGCGATTCCTGAAGGCGGCTATGCGCTGCTGTACCAGAAGCATGCGACAGAGGAGTCCACGGACGCGCTGAAGGCGTTGTTTGCGGGGAAGGCCGGGGTTCGTGCAGCGCTGACCCCAACCGAGGCGTCGAAGGATGGCTGGCCTACTCCCGCCGAGACAAATCAGGCTCCAGACCTGTTGCTCTATGCGGAGAATGGCTACGCCTTCTCGGGCAACGCAGATCAATTCGCGGTGGATGCCAAAGAGACGGGTGCTCATGGATACCCGAACACCGAGCCGCTGATGAAAGAGATATTCATCGCGGCAGGAGCGGGAATCGAAAACAAGGGTGAGATCGCCGAGTTCAACAATGTCGATATCGCGCCGACGATCGCGCGGCTGCTCAACATTTCACTGACGAACGTAGACGGCAAGCCGCTGACGGAGATACTTTCAGCGAAGTAGCCGCATCGGCCGTGTTGGCCTCTCAAGCGAGGCGCTTACGGCCCGGGGAAAACGGAGGACAGCGGCCCACTCGCCTTTGCGATGTGTCTGCCAGACGACCTCTCCATGTAGCAATGCTGCGGCCTCCGACGGCGAAAGATCGTGGTGAAAGTCGAAGTACTTTGCGTCGGACTGGCGGTTCGCGCGGCCCAGGTTGATTCCGTTTTGCGGCTCCCATTTAGTGGAGAAGAGCAGTGCGGTGTCATAGGCCCCGGGGTCCTGGGCCGCTTGTTCGATCTGGTCAATGGCGAAGTTCTGAATGGACGCAACCTTCAGAGGATGAGAGACGTAGCCCAACTCCGGGCGCGACATCTCGGCGGTTGCAGGCCATGCGGAGAGGACCGTCGCCTGGGGATAGCGATGCTCGATCAGCGAGATGGCCTGCTTATGCAGGATGACCATGTCGCGGTACGTCAGGTTGTCTTCGGGCGCGAAGGCGTAGGGCGGGTTGATCCAGATGCCCGCGAGAAAAGCCACCCCACTGAACGCTGCCAATGCCCACCACTGTTTCAGATGCCTCTGCCATGTGGCGACGCACAGAAGAATGACGAGCGGATACATGGGCAGGAGATAGCGCGTAAGCAGCGCTCCGCCAAGCACGGAGAAAGCGACCCAGTTTGCCGCCAGTATCGTCGCAATCGCCGCGAGCGTGCGGCGCGGAAGTATCGCTGGCGTTGACGGCTTCACGGGGACAAACGATGCAGCGATCGCGCATACCACCGGCACGTACATATTCATATGTGCCGCAAGGTGCAGCAGCCGGTGCCACAGCGACAGCAGTATGCGGTGTACGCCGAAGTTGGCCGTGGCGTTGTAGCGGAGATACTCCGGGTTGCCGAAGATGAATCCCGTCTGGTGTCGATGGTATGCATACCAGGCCATCAGAGGAATCAATGGCGAGAGAAGCGAAGCAATCCAGAGTGCGTGTGCCCGCCGTTGCATGGAGACCGTGCGCGAGCGATAGAGAAGGACCGCTTCAAATGCCGCTAGTGCAGCCGGCGTTACAATTGCCGTCTCTTTTGAGAGCGCGGCGAGCGAGAACAGGCCCGAGACGAGTATCTGGTTCTCGGAGCTGGGTTCGAGGTAGAGGGCCAGCCCCCACAAGGTGAACGCGGCGGCGAAGATGTCGGCGTGCGCCAGCGTGCTCTGCGCAAACCAAATGGGATAGACCGCCGTCAGTACGGTCGTCGCGATAGCGGCAGGAGTGTTGAGCAACGACCTCGCAAGGCGAAAGACCGCCAGCAGCGCGGCTGCGGCGATCATCACCACCAGGGTGCGCGTTCCGCTGACGACGAATCCTGAAAGATGCCACCACGAAGCCAGAAGAATGGATGGCAGCGGCGGATGTGCGTTAGTCAGCGTCGTCTGCGGGATCAGCGATCCTGTGCGGAAAAAATCCCACGCGGCGGGAATGTAGTAGCCAGCCTCGTCCCAGAAGTAGGGAAGCCGCAGCAGCGTGATGTGCGACAGATAGATCGCTGCGAAGAACAGCGGGTACAGCATCCCTAGAGGAATGTCTGCAGGACCACGGCGGGTTCGGCTGCTGGGAGAGAATCTCACGCGCGGTTCGATATCGGGAAGTTGTTAAGGTTTAGTGGACTGGTCCGCCGGGCTGAGGCAGTTGCTGGTCGAGCGTAATGGTGCCGAAGGTCTGCTCATACTGAGCAAGATTGCTGCCCAGCACGTTGAACAATGCTTTGGCCTGCTGTGGGCTGAGGTAGATGCCCTGAAAGTTTTTTATGTTCAGCTCATCGGCCGACTCCTGCGTCATCGTGCCGAAGACAAGGAGAAAATCCCATACCGACATGCGAACCTGCACGCTGTTTGCGTATCCGTCCCTATAGTCCGGCGTTGCCGTCAGGTTGACCTTGGGTTCTGTAGGCGATTTTTGCTGGCTCATAGGTGTGCTTTCAAAGGGAAGAGGAGGTGATGGTGCGAAAGGGGGGACTTGAACCCCCACGGATTGCTCCGCCAGATCCTAAGTCTGGTGCGTCTGCCAATTTCGCCACTTTCGCGTGCTCAAAATCAATCTCTCAACCCTGCGTTGATGTCTATCGATCTGTATTCAATCCTAGCATCCAGCAATAAAACGGGGACACACGCGCAGGTCGGCCGTGTGTCCCTTGATAGCTTGCCAGAAGAAATGATGCAGGGGCCGCCCCTGCTGACTATCCGTTCTGTCCTTCAGGATGGATGGTGCGATAGCTTGCATTGCCCTTCGACCAGACCAGCAGAAGCAGGTCTTTGCCCGAAGCGTTCTGGTGCACCTGGTTCACGAACTGGTTGGCAGAGGCCGTCGGCTTGCGATCGACCTCCATGATGACATCGCCCGGCTGCAACCCAGCATCTTCTGCAGGGCTGCCAGGACGAACGCTCTGAACGATAGCTCCGCTCAGTTGATCGGGAGCGTTGATCTGCTGCTTTGCATCGGAAGTAAGGTCGCTGACGGCCAATCCCAGCTTTCCGCTCTGCGACCCGCCGCTATCGTCGTTGCTGGCTACGTCCGTGTTCTTCTGAAACTGCCCTAAGGTCAGGTCCAGCGACACCGGCTTGCCGTCGCGGCGTATGCCCAGATTGACCTTTGTGCCTGGAGTCAACTGGCTTACCGCCACCTGCAACGCACTTCCATTGGCAACCTTCTGTCCATTGATCGCGGAGATCACGTCGCCGCGGTGCAGCCCACCCTTGCTCGCGGGCGACCCCGGAGTGACCTGCGAGATGATCGCTCCCGAGGCCTCATCAAGGTTGAAGAAGCGCGAGTTGTCGGGCGTTACATCGTTCAGGCTGATGCCGAGATATCCATGTTCCACCTTGCCGTTCTTCATAAGCTGCTCAGCCGTCGAGCGGACGATCTGCGATGGAATCGCGAAACCGGCGCCGGCGAAGGATCCGCTGTTCGAGATGATGAAGGTGTTGATTCCAACAAGCTCGCCATGCGCGTTGACCAGAGCGCCGCCGGAGTTGCCGGGATTGATCGCGGCGTCGGTCTGGATAAATCCGCCAGGCTTACGCGCATCGTCCGAATAAGGATTCGGCCGGTTGACCGCGCTTACGATTCCGCGCGTGACGGAGAACTGGAAGTATCCAAATGGACTGCCGAAGGCAAGAACAGTCTGGCCGGGCTGAAGCTTCGAGGAGTCTCCCCAGGCGATGCTGGGCAGATTGCTTGCATCGATCTTTACCACAGCGAGGTCGGTCAGCTTATCGACGCCGATCAGCTTTCCCGACAGCACCCGCCGGTCATGAAGCGTGACCTTGATCTGCGTCGCTCCGTCGACGACATGGCCGTTTGTGACGATATATCCATCGGGCGATATGATGACGCCGCTGCCGATGCCGTGCTCCAACTGCGGCTGCTGCGGCATTCCGCCACCCTGGCCAAAGAACTGTGCAAAGCCGGGAGGAAGATTTTGCATCTGGTCCTGATCCATCGTCGCCCGCTCCTGGCTCTTTGCCGTGACCGAGATATTGACCACAGCCGGAGTCACGCGCGATGCTACCGACTCCATCGCCTGGTCGAGCGACGTCAGTGCCGAGACGCTGTGGTCGTCGAGCGGAGAGGCGGAGAATGCAGCGGCATGAACGCCTCCACTGCCGACAAAGATCGCGGCCCCCAGGGTGAAGGCCCCGGCAATTGCAGCCGGTACTGCGAACTTCCTTCCTTTTGCTACTAATTGATTAGTTGGTGCGGACATGACGGTGCCCTCCTCTGGGCGGTTTGGTAGTTAAAGTTGAATGACCAGCCAGCCGTTTCCAACAGGAACGGCTGCATAGGCGGACCCTGTTCTCTCCGAGATCGTGAGTGTCAGGCGCGGCTGAGCAAATTGCATATCCGATCCGGTAAGTATGAGCAGGTCCTGCGGCTCAGGTTTGTGCTGACGATGAACGATGTTTTTGACAACCGGAGCGCGATGCGAACGCTTGCGATCAACAGCGTTCGTCGAGGACTTTTGCGGCATCACTGCTTTCACCAACGTTGCCGAAGGCTTCTCGTCGCGTGTGGCGGGTAGAACGATCTCTGCTGACGATATCGCGGACGGCGCGAGAGCAACCGAGGCAGTCGGAGCGGAGAAGCTGACCAGTGCGGGCATTCGAGTCAGTGACACTGCCCCAACCGTCAGTCCTGCCAGAAAGACTCCGGCTACTGCATACCCCGCGGTGCGCCCCATGGTGCCGACAGGTCTCGACAGAATGCGCTGAACGCGATGGACCAGCTCCGGCCTTCTTCCCCACGCTCCCAGTGCAAGTGAGATGTTCCGGCGCAGCAACGATTGCTCGGCAAGGTTGGTGAGGCAGGAGGCATAAGCCTTGTGGGCCGATGTGGCGGCCAGCACACAGTCGTCGCAGGCAAGCTCGCGTTCCATGCAGAGCCGCCGCTCGATCCAGTTGAGCGCGGGGTTCAGCGGAAACAGGGCGAGACCGATCTTCTGCACAAGGTTCGTCCAGTCGTCCCAGCGCCGAAGATGTTCCATCTCATGCAGAACGATCTGTTCGCGCTCCTGCGACGAGAGCTGCGCGTCGATACTCTGCGGAAGCAGAATGCGTGGACGAAAGAACCCGGCTACGCTTGGCCTGTCGACCTCGGTTGAGGTGCACAGAGTTGCCCGCCTGCGCGCGCCGCGAAGCAATACCTCACAAGCCGCGTCAGGAACAACGGGAGAGGCTCCGGCTGCGATGCGCCGCAGTGAAACAGCGCTTCGGATAAGGCCTGTGATACGGGAGAGGGCAACGGTCGACCATACCGCCACAATGGCCACTCCCCAATACGCGTTGATGTGAAAGATATTCGCGGAAGCGGCAATCGATGGCCCGCCCCCTGTCCTGAGGGGCACAAGATGAAATGCGACTGCCGCAAGCATAACGGCAGCCCAGATGACGAAGCGGATGGAAGGCTTGAGACGCGGGCATAGATACAGCACAACGCCTACGCAGACGGTAAGCAATACGCCTTCGACAACGGCGTTAACCAGAGAAGAGGCTGCCGCTGCGGAATACTGCAACGCGGTTTCAAACAGATGCACCATTGTTAGAACTCCTCCGCTGGTTCGTCCGGCGCATTTGCAATCGCCTCCTTGAGGCGTTTGATCTCGTCTGGAGTGATCTCGTCATCGCCAAGCAGCGAAAGCAGCAGGCGCTCGCGCGAGTTGTCGAAGAAGCGTTGCAACAATTGCCGCACCTCCGATATGCTGGCATCGTTTTCGGCAACGCAGGGGCTGTAGAGAAAGGCGCGTCCATCCTGGCGGTGGCGCACATAACCTTTTTTCTCAAGAATGCGGATCGTCGTCAGGACCGACGTGTAGGCGAGCGGAACCGTATCCGACAGACCTGATACGAGATCGGATACGGCGGATTCGCCTCTCTCCCACAGAATCTTCATCAGTCGAAGTTCCGCTTCCGTCAGCGTGTTGGATCTCTTCGGCGGCATCGTTTCCTACTGGAGAGACGGTCAACTAATAAATTAGTTAGCAACTCAGCAAGCCAGTTTTAGTTTGTTGTCTTATCCGAAGCCGTTAGACCGGAGTGACTTCCAGCTCGTTATGAAGATGACCGCTGGTGGTCGATCCCGCATCGGGTGGCAGGCTAAGACTGTCGAAGACCGGTCCAAGCGACAGCACGGCGATGGCCAGAATCGCGAGCCGGAAGTCCAGAAGCTGGGGCATTGCGGCAGAGTGGCCACGCGCGTGCGCGATGAAGCGCAACGTGATGGCTCCCACCGCAACGCCCAGCCCCATGCTGAGCTGCATGACAGCACTCAGGAAGCCGTTGGCGCGGCTCATGCGCTCCGGGGTGATCTCGGAGTACGCGAGCGTCGTCATGCAGGTGAACTCGAGCGACCGGAACGCGCCGTGAAAGAACAGAATGGCGGCGATCAAAGCTGGAGGAGTCGCCGGACCGAGCGCGGCGCACGCCATCATCGACGCCGTCGTGATCAATCCGTTCATGATGAGAAGTCTGCGGAAGCCGAAGCGCCGGAGCAGTTGAATCACGACGGACTTCATGCTGAGGTCGCCAAGGAAGAGAGCGAGCAGATAAAGACCGGAGTGAAAGGCGCTCATGCCGAAGGCGATCTGAAACATGAGCGGCAACAGAAACGGAAGGACCGAGACTGAGATGCGGAAGAGACTGGCTCCATAAACAGAGAGAGAGTACGTCTTTAGCTTCATCGATTCCAGATCGATGAACGAAGTTGTGGGTCTGCGTCGCGCGATGACGATCGCTGCTACCCCGCTAAGAAGACTCAACAATAGAATCGCGACCGGGCCCTGCCAGTGTTGCCCCTCCGCTCCGAGTTTTTCCATGGCATAGACGGCGCCCGATGATGCCGCTCCGCCAAGCGCGAAGGTCAACCAGTCAAACGGATGGACCTCTTCGGCGCGAACGTTCTCAATCCAAAGCAGCGTAAGAACAAGGGCGGCGATGCCAAGGGGAAGGTTGAGGAAGAAGATCCAGTGCCAGCTCCAGTAGGTCGTAATAAAGCCGCCAATCGCAGGGCCCAGCACTAGAGCTGTAAGGCCCGGCCAGCTTATATAGGCGATGGCCTGCGCGAGCTGGTCCTTCGGCGTGTTGCGCAGTACGACCAGGCGGCCGACAGGAACCATCATGGCCCCGCCGATGCCTTGCAGGATGCGCATCAGCGTGAATTGTGTCAGCGTCTTTGAGATACCGCAGAGGAGCGATGCCACGGTGAAGATGACGATGGCCGATGCAAACACCGAGCGGGAACCGAAACGGTCGGCCACCCAGCCGCTGATTGGAATAAAGACCGCCAGTGTAAGCAAATATGCGGTCATACCAATGTTGAGGCTGACGGCGCCAACGTGGAAGCTGCGCGCCATCTGGGGAAGGGCGGTAGCGATAATCGTACCGTCGAGGTTCTCCATAAAAAATGCTCCCGCGATCAGCGATGTAACGTACAGCGGAGAGCGTTTCTTTGCAGTCATCCCTTAAGTTTACGAAATTACAATGGTTCCCGGTCCTCTACAGCGCGTTTTCATGATTTTTTGAAATTGAGATGGCAATTCGTTCCATCAACGCTCAGAGGCCATCCTTCCAACTAAGACATATAGCCCTTGCGCATGGTTCCCGCGCGCCGATACCATTCAGGTGCCATTCGGGTACCGGATGGTTCAGTTGCAACAAACTTGCAAACATATAGATAGAGACGGTCGCGTAGCGACTGTCAGGAGCATGATGTCCGACGAGCGTCGTACCAGGATCCGTTTTTTTCTTGCCTTCTGGCTCTTTGTTATCAGCGGTGTTGCCTTTCTCGACCGCACAAATATCACCATCGCCGGCCTTGAGATCAGCAGAGAGTATGGTCTGGGAGATCAGCGCCTGGGATGGATATTCAGCGCGTTTCTGATCGGGTACGCCGTCTTCCAAATCCCGGCCGGATGGCTTGCGGCACGCTTTGGGCCGCGAAAGGTGCTGACTCTCGGTGTCCTATGGTGGGGCGTTGCGACAGCACTTACCGCCATGCTGCCAACAGGAATCGCTCATGCCGTTCTACTTCTGATTACCATCCGCTTTGCCCTTGGAGCAGGCGAGGCGGTTGTCTATCCGGCAGCCAACCAGTTCGTTGCCCGATGGGTTCCGCTTGAAGAACGCGGCTTTATCAACGGGTTGATCTTCGCCGGTGTGGGAGCGGGAAGCGGGCTTACGCCGCCATTGCTCACCTGGTTCATTACCAATCAGGGATGGCGAGCCGCCTTCTGGTTCAGCGCCATTGTGGGCGTGATCGTCGGAGCAATCTGGTGGTACGCGGCACGCGATACTCCCGACGAGCATCCTGCCGTCTCTCAGGCAGAGCTGCGCAAGATACGCGACGGCCTGAGCTACACACCAGTCCAGACTGCGTCGCAAAATGCTGTCGACAAAGACGCTCCCATATCATGGCGGGCAATCCTGCATCGCCGCGACCTGCCCGCCCTGATGATCGGCTACTTCGCCTTCGGATATGTCGCGTGGATCTTCTTTAGCTGGTTCTTTCTTTACATGGTGCAGGTGCGCGGCTTCGATCTAAAGTCCAGTGCGCGCTTCGCCATGCTTCCGTTCCTGCTGATGACCGTCTGCTGCCTTGTAGGAGGCGTTCTCAGCGACAGGCTTACGACCCGTTTCGGACTTCGGGTTGGCCGCTGCGGTCTAGCTGCAGCCGCTCTCGCAATTGCTGCCGTCTTTCTGGTTCTGGGATCGCAGACGCACAGTCCGCAACTTGCCGGGTTTATTCTTGCGGGCGGCGGCGGTACCCTCTATCTCTCGCAAAGCTCTTTCTGGTCGGTCTCCAACGATATCGCGGGGCGAAGCTCCGGCGTCTTCTCCAGTATGGTCAACATGGGAGGACAGATTGGCGGGGCGGTCACTGCGTCGCTGACCCCGTGGATCGCCCACCGCTTCGGATGGACAACCTCCTTCGCCGTAGCGTCGGCGTTGGCCATTCTTGGCGCGATCTGCTGGCTCACCGTGCATCCAGAGAGACCGTTGGATGCGTAATGCGATTGCATTGTGCTAAGGGTTGCATATGACCGACAGGGGAAATCTCGCGCGAATGGTCTCGCTTCGGCTGTTCTGCCGGCTGATCGTTCTGCTTGCGCTGATACTCTCCGTGTCAGTCCTCGGCTACGCAGATGAAGGCTTGCCCCAGCCTGGCTCAATCGTTGCTGAACACCCGGTTCCAGAGACGGGCGACGGCGTTCGACAGATTTATCGCGACCAGCAGGGCGTACTTTGGGTTGCGACAGAAGGAAAAGTCGAACGGCTGACGAGGAACTCTCTCGAAGTCCTGCCGGCAGTTGGAGGCATCTCACCGGAGATCGTCGCTCCTTTTGCCGAGGACGGCAACGGAGGCATGTTCTTTATTACCTCCGATGGGCTGTTTCAGTGGGAGAAGGGGGCGGTTCGCCGGCTGCCTCTTCAGCTTGCGCCTGAGGACGCAGTGGTCGCCGTGTACCGCGATCCCCGGCAGCGTGTCTGGCTTGGAACTCGCACTGGTGTCTATGAACTGGTTGCGCGAAAGGCCAGCGTGTTCGCTCCATTGGCGCAACCCGCATACGAAGCGGTCCTTCATGCCAGTGTGCATGGTCCTGTCACTGCTTTGCAGGGAGATGCTGCTGGGAACCTGTGGATCGGCACAAGCTCAGATGGTTTGTGGCGCCTGGAGCGCGATGGCCTCGTCCGCGCCACCCCTGGCAGTCTCGAGAGCAGCGCTCCTCTCGAGACACTCAGCGATAAAGACCGCAGCAGCGCCGAAGCCCGCATTGTGAGCCGTCTTCCGTCGATCTATCAGAGCTTGTACTTCTATCTCGTTTTGTCGATCGCTATCGTTGCATTCTCTGTGTATCTTCTGCGGCGCAAGATGCAGTTGATGACCGGGCGACTGGGGATTGTGCTTGAAGAACGCAACAGAATTGCGTCGGAGTGCCATGACACTCTGATGGCGGGATTCGCCGCAATCTCATGGCAGCTCGAAGCCACTGCCAAACTGTTTCGCGACAGCGGAGCGGAGACCACTCCGGCTGCGAAGTCGTGCGATCTTGCGCGCAGTATGGTCTCGCACTGTCAGGCCGAGGCGCGCCGCATCATCTGGGACCTGCGCGACACCGGCGAGGTCACAGATGTCCTCTCGCAGGCATTGTCGCGCGCTCTCTCTGCAAGCCATATCCAGGCCGCCATCGAGACGACACTCGATGTCGAGGGCGACGAAGTCCATCTCGCACCGGGCTGCGTGCATCACCTGGTCTGCATCGGTCAGGAAGCCGTATCGAACGCAATCCGTCATGCAAAGCCCTCGCATATCCTGGTGAACCTTCGCTATGACAGCGATGCTCTCTCTCTTTCCATTCGCGATAACGGACACGGATTTCTCCCTGCCGATCGTGCGGCCTCGCGTCGAGGACACTTCGGCATTCCCGTTATGGAGGAGCGCGCGCGCAAGCTCGGCGGAAGCCTTCGCATTCAAACCTCTGTTGGCGCAGGAACCGAAGTGATGGTCAAGGTCGCTTTCAATGCCATGCAGCAACCAGTTAATGAGCAACACCATGTGATACGTTGGATTGGGATATGAAGCAGATTCGAGTTCTTCTGATCGAAGACCACTTTTTAGCACGCATCGCTCTTCATTCGGTGCTTTCAGGGCACCCTCAGATACAGATTGTGGGCGAGGCAGGCGACGGGGAACTCGGTATCTCCATGTACCGGCAGTTGCGTCCGGACGTCGTGGTGCTCGATCTGCGGCTTCCGCGCGTCAGCGGCTTCGATGTCATCGTTGCCCTGCGCAAGGAGTTCCCCAGTGTGCGCATCGTCATCCTCTCCAACTACCACGGCAGCGAAGATGTCTATCGCGCCGTGCGCAATGGAGCGATGGCCTACCTGACAAAGGACGCGAGCGGCGAGGAGCTTCTCAGCGCCATTCAGAGCGTCGACCGCGGACTGCGCTACCTGCCTCACGGTGCGCTTGACCGGCTGGCCGAGAGAATGCCCTCTGTCGACTTGACGCCGCGCGAAGCCGAGGTGCTGGCCTGCATCACCCAGGGGCGCAGCAACCGCGAGATCGCCGAGGACCTGAAGATCGCCGAGAAGACCGTCCGTATCCATGTCAGCTCGCTTTTGGACAAAATGGGGGCCCGTGATCGCACGCAGGCAACTATTTATGCACTCCAGCGGGGACTAGTTCACCTCGATTGATTAGCTCAACTTATTTATTTTCATTAACTTGGAATAAAATTAAGGCATTTGTCCTATTCATCCGACTGACAACCGTCCGATTGACGACAGTGTGTGAATGTCATGAGAATCGTTCCCACACGCACAGAAGAGCAGCATCGCGCAAAGATCGAGCGCTGCGAAGCTCATTTTCTGCAGTTTTGACATCAATTACCGTACCGTTTGCACGCCCTGTTTCACAGTAACCAGGAGGCTCCAGTGAAAAAGATATTCGGCTGTTTACTTACTCTTCTCCTTGCTCCGCTGTTCCTTCATGCCCAGGTTGCAGATAACACTGCGTTGGTGGGAACGGTAACCGACCCAACCGGCAGTGTCGTCTCTGGAGCGAAGGTAACCGGAACCAACCGCGACACAAAGGTGGTCTACAGCGGCACGACCAATGCTGAAGGCTTCTACTCCATTCCGTTCGTCAGCCCAGGCACCTATGACATCAATGTAGAGATGTCAGGTTTCAAGAAGATGACAGGCACCGGCGTGATCGTCACCATCAACCACGCCGTGCGTACCGATTTTGCGCTCTCCGTTGGCTCGGAGACGGCAGAGATTAGCATCTCGGCCGACACCCCTCCGCTCTCGACCGACGACGCGCTCCTCGGCGAGACCATCGACTCGCAGCAGGTGCATGACCTGCCCATGAACGGCCGTCACGCCATCGACCTGGCCGCCACTGCGTCGAACATCACCATCAGCGGCAACGCCCTCACCGGCAACCCCCCCGGCAACCGCGCCAGCGGCTCGGGTACGCGCAACATCAACAACAGCATCTCGCTCGACGGCATCTCGATCATGAACAACCTGATCACGACTGCCACACTCTCGCCCAACCCCGACGCTCTCAGCGCCGTGCAGACGCAGAACGGCAACTATACCGCGCAGTATGGCGACTATCTCGGCGTTCACATCAACCTGGTATCGAAGAGCGGAACCAACAAGTTCCACGGCACGGTCTACGACTACCTGCAGAACGATGCGATGAATGCCAAGAGTTGGCTTCAGCCAACGACAGGACCAAGCGCGAAGAAGAGCCCGTTGCGCTACAACCTCTTTGGCGGAGTTTTGAGCGGCCCCGTGCTGATTCCCGGACTTTACAATGGACGAGACAAGACATTTTTCCTGGGATCGTATGAAGGCCTTCGCAACACCGGAGCCACGGCGACGACATCAACTGTGCTTTCAAACAAGATGCGTCAGGGCGATTTTAGCGAACTGTACTCATCTGACCCAACGAAGAATATTCAGCTTTATAACCCCAAGACGCGCTTTACCCTCTGCTCGGCTCCCGATTACCAATGCCCAGCCGCTGCATATCCTGGAAACATTGTTCCGATTAGCCCTGTTGCGGCCAAGGTGCTGCCATACCTTGCGGCACCAACACAGGCGGGAACCACGAATAACTGGACGGGCAATCTTCCCAATCAGGTCAACGAAGACTCCACCATGGAGCGTGTCGATCACAACATTCATGGCAAGGTCATCCTCTTCGGGCGCTTTGCTTGGCAGTCGGTCAACAACTTCACCCAGTCAGTCAACCTTGCCAATACCGCATATACCACCACCAAGACGCGGAACGGCGCGGCAGGTTATACGCACATCATTACGCCAAAGCTGGTCAATGACTTCCGTTTTGGGTTCAACGTTGTCAACACTTTCATTCTCAATCAGCAGGCACAGCTCAAGCAGACGAGCGCCGGTTCAGCACTCGGCATACCCGGATTTACGGCTGACGTAGACAGCGGCAACCCCGGACTTGTCGATATGTCTTTGAACAACGGTGTCTACCAGGGCATTGCTCAGAGCGGTACCAATTGGTATCAGGATGATCGCCAGCTTACTTGGTACGACCAGATCAGCTATACGGTTGGCAAGCATGCGCTGATGGCAGGCGTTAGCTTCCGCAAGATGACGATCGGCCGTTCTGCTGCAAACACAGCACGCGGTCAATTTGTATTCGATTCAACCCTCAATCGTGTCAGAGTACCAGTTGATGCTAACGATCCTACGAAGGGAACAAAGCTGCTGGGAGATCCTGCTGCCGCTTTCATGGCGGGCACGGCAACAAGTTACACTTCGCCGTTTTTCCAGGTGAAGGGTTCCATTGGTCAGTGGCGCGACGGCTTCTTCGTTCAAGACACCTGGCAGGTCACTCAGAATCTCACCCTTCAGCTTGGCCTTCGGTACGAGCTTCCGCAGGTCGCTTACAGTCTGAACGGTGTGGGACGAATCATGGATCCGACCCTGACAACGTTGTATCCGCAGATTGGCGGCACAACGCCTCTGAATGCACAGAAATATCCTGGCTTCAAGTTCAGTGGCTCGAACCATGACAACATCAGCCCGCGTCTTGGCTTCTCCTATCGCGCTACTGACAAAATTGTGGTTCGCGGCGGAGGTGGCATCTACTACAACGCTAACCAGTTGAACTCCTATACCCTTTCCTCGACCAACTATCCTTACTCGGCAGTCGTCACGCCTTCCACAGGATTCGGCGCGACACCTGCGTTCACGCTGGAAAACCCGAACGTGCCTGCTCCTGTGGCATGGCCCGGTCCAGTTGCCAACCCATATGCCAACTTCACGGTTGACCCAAATCTGCCGACAGCACGTATGTATCAGTGGAATTTGGATGTGGGTAATGAAGTATGGCGTAACGGCGGATTCGAGCTGCAGTACCTCGGGTCGCGCACCATCCACCTGGATCAAAGCTACTATCCAAACCAGCCCGATCCTTCTCCCATCATCTTTTCTCAGTCGCGCCGCCCGAATCCCAACGTCGGCCAGATTCGCGAGATTCATAACGATGGATTTGCTACCTACAACGGCCTCACCGCAATTCTGCGTCAGCGTATGACCCGTGGCCTGAGCGCCAATCTCAGCTATACCTGGTCGCATTCCATGGATACTTCGGATAGCTCCAACGACGGCGGTACGGCGATGTGGCAGGGACACCTGAAGCTCGACTATGGCAACTCCGGCTATGACATCCGTAACCGTTTTGTCGGTACAGTCACCTATGAGCTTCCGAAGTTCGAAGGTCACAACATGCTTATCCGCCAGGCCGTCGGTGGATGGCAGGCCAATGCGATCGTCGATCTTCGCAGTGGCACTCCACTCAATATCTCGATTAGCACAAACCAGGCTAATGTGGGCGGCGTAGGCTCTTCGCAGCGTCCGAACTACGTCCACGATCCACATGTCACCTGCAGCCGCGCCACGGTTACAGGACCTGGCGGATCGAATAAGAACAGTTGTATCGATGCCACAGCCTATGCGACTCCGAATTCCGGAACATTTGGCAACGTGCGCCGCAACTCGATCAACGCTCCTGGCGTGTCCAATACCAACTTCTCCCTCTTCAAGAACTTCCCCATCTGGGAGAGCGTTACCTTCCAGCTTCGCGGAGAGGCCTTCAACGCCTTCAATCATCCGAACCCCGGCAGCCCGAACACAACCTTCGGCGGCGCGACCTTCGGATACATTACGGCTGCCAATACAAACTTTGGCGCTCGTGTGTTGCAGATTGCAGGCAAGATCAACTTCTAACCCGGTCCATTGGCCGCCGGGCAGTCCCCGGCGGCCAGCTTCCTTCCCTCCAAAACCTAACCCAACACGAGTAACATTCTCCTGTCTCTCTATAAGGAGTCGAATAGCCTTGAAGCAGTTCTCTCTGGTTTCCGCCCTTCGGTCCCGCGCCATCCGCCTCTCAGCCGCCGCGATCATCGTGTGCGGCTCTCTCTTTACGGCAAAAATAATCGTTCATGCCGACGTGCCGAAGACCGCAGCCGATTACCAGGCCGATCCTGCCCTCATGATCGACGCCTACCGCCACGTCGAGGCCGCGTCCGTCTCCGACGCCATCGAGCAGTTGCTGCATGAGAAGCGGTACATGTCGCATCGTATGCAGTCAATCTTCCCGGCCAAGTTTGCCGGCCCTGCCCTGACCGTCAAGCTTGTCAAGCAGGAGAACCACGACGCCGACGCGCTGAGCGGCATGTTGAAAGCAATTGATTCCGGCGGCCCCGGTTCCGTCTACGTCATGCAGGTTGAGGATGGCGCCGACATCGCCGGTATGGGCGGCCTGATGGGAACAGCGATGTTCTCGCGTGGATTCGCCGGTGCAGTCGTCGATGGCGGCGTGCGCGACCTCCCGCAGCTCAAGAAGATCGGCTTCCCGGTCTTCTCGACTGGCCCCGTTCCCTCGACATCGGTCACCCACTATCGTTTTGGCGGAATGAACATCCCCGTTGACTGCGACGGAGTTCGCGTCAATGCGAACGACATCATTGTCGCGGACCAGGATGGAGTCGTCGTGGTGCCGCGCGACAAAGCAGCCGAAGTTCTCGTGCTCGCACAGAAGCTCGATAACAGTGAGCACTCGATGTATCCCTTCATTGAAAAGTTCCATTCCATCCAGGAAGCAGTGAAGCAGTTCGGCAGGATTTGAGCGCGTACCGGCAACGCTCAGTCTGCGATGACAAACGGTTCGATCCGGTTCAAACAAAGCAAGCAGAGGTGAACGGCATGTCCAGCAACGGTAATTCCACACGTCTCAGCCGGCGCAGCTTCCTGCGTTGGTCGCAGTCCGCCATGGCAATGTTTGGCGCGGCCCCTCTTATCGGCAGCAAGGCAGAAGCTGCTGTGCCAAAGCAGCCCGAGGGCGAAGACTACTACGACAAGCTGGGCGTCACCAAGATCATCAATGCTGCTGGCACCTATACCACGCTGACTGCGGCATGTATGCCTCCGCAGGTCATCCGCGCGGTGGAACGTGCAGCGCTGCATCCGGTCTATCTGCACGATCTGCAGGTGGCATCAGGCGAGTATCTCGCGAAGAAGCTTCGCTGCGAGGGTGCGCTTGTCACCTCTGGGGCCTCTGGCGCGATCACGCTGGCGACTGCGGCCTGCATTACCAGCGCCAACGGCAGCAAGCCCGGTGCGCTTCCCCAGGATGCAGGCAGACTGAAGAACGAGGTCATCGTTCAGAAGGCCCACCGCTACAGCTACGACCACGCCATGATGCTGAGCGGCGCCGTCATCCGCGAGGTCGTCACACTCGACGACTACAAGAACGCCTTCAACGAGAAGACAGTGATGACCAACTTCTTCAACGCCGCCGAAGAAGAAGATGGCCCGCAGGCCCAGATCGGCCGCGAGCAGTGGCTGGAGATCGCTCACCAGCACAACGTGCCCTGCCATCTCGATGCGGCCGCCGATATGCCTCCGATCGAAAATCTCTGGAAGTACACGCAGATGGGCTTCGACCTGGTCTGCTTCTCGGGAGGGAAGGGAATCCGTGGCCCGCAGAACGCCGGGCTGCTGCTCGGCAAGAAGCACCTCACCGATCTCGCCCTGCGCAACACCAACCCCAACGGCGACGCAGTGGGACGCGGCATGAAGGTGGCCAAGGAGCAGATCGTCGGCATGGTGGCCGCCGTGGACTGGCTGCTGGAGCAGTCCGACGAGGCGAACGAGAAGGAGTACAACCGCCGCGCAAAGATCATCTCGGACGCCGTCAAGAACATCCCGTCGATGCAGTCGAGCGTGGTGGTCCCGAAGATCGCCAACCATGTGCCGCACCTGCTGCTGAAGTTTGACCCCTCCGTCGTCGGCGTCACAGTGCCGCAGGTGGTCGAGAGGCTGCGTGCGGAGAAGCCCCGGGTCGAGCTCAACCCGAACACCGGCCACAAGCCCAACCAGGGTATTCCGTCCGACGCGAACACGCTCGTTGTCGGTGTCTGGATGCTACAGCCCGGTGAAGCAGAGATCGTCGGCCGCCGCATTCATGCCGTGCTGACGCAGAAGGCATAGCCCCGTGTATTCCAGTTCCACTAACCGAGACGAAGGAGCAAGCACCATGGAAAAGCAATCCAGAAGAGGTCTTCTCAAGAACGCGGCCGCAGCTGCCGTTGCCGTAACCGGTGGAGCGGCGATAACGCAGACCGCCAGCGCACAGGTCTCAGGCAAGCTGGAGAAGCGATCCATTCCTCCGAAGACCCAGGCCGACAAGGTCCCCACCACCCCTGCGAAAAAGCCGTTGTTCTCCAGCATCATCACCTACGGCAACATGGTCTTTCTGGCCGGCATCGGCGCCCACTTCAAGGGCACCGTCGAAGAGCATACCAAGCACGTTCTTGACGAACTGGAGAAGAACCTCATCAAGGCGGGCTCGTCGATGGAGAAGGTGCTCAAGGTCAATGTCTACCTCAACGACCTCAAGGACTACACCGCGATGAACAGTGTCTATGCCAATGCAAACTGGGGCGATACTCCCCCTGTCCGAACGACGATTGCAGCGGCTGGCGGGATCCCAGGGGACTCGCTCGTTGAGATCGACTGCATCGCTTATATGTAATCCGCTTCACTGGATCGATGCAGTCTAAAACTGATAGGAAAAGGTAAGCCCATGTCCCTCTTTGGCAAGACGCGCTGGTCGAGGCGCGATGTGATCAAGCAGACCGGGATGCTCTCGGCTCTGGGGGCGGCGAACGCCGTCGCTCCGCTTGCTGCAGGAGCGTCCGCTCCTGCAAAGCCTGGCTCCGAGCATAAGCTGCCTGCACGGCAGGGCAATGACTCCGACAACCTCTTCACACGTATTGGTGTCCGTCCCATCGTCAATGGACGCGGTACCTTTACGATCCTCAGCGGCTCGCGTTCGCTGCCTGAGGTCAAACAGGCCATGTACGACGCCTCGTTCTACTACGTTCACCTCGACGAGATGATGAACGGCATTGGCGCTCAACTCGGCAAGCTGATGGGCGCTGAGTGGGGGATTGCAACGACAGGCTGCGAGGCGGCCATCTGTCTCGCGACCATCGCCTGCATGGTCGGTTCCAACGTCGAAGAGAGTCAGATCCTCCCCTACAAGAAGAAAAAAGACCAGGTCATCATCCCCAAAGGATCGCGCAACCAGTACGATTTCGGCGTGCGCATGCTGGGCGTTGAGATCGTCGAGGTCTCGACTCCGGAAGAGCTGAACTCCAAACTCTCCAATCGCGTCGCGATGGTTTATATGATGTCCAACCCCGGCAATGCCAACGGGCCAATGAGCATCAGGAACGTCTGCACCATTGCAAAGACAAAGAACGTACCCGTCTTCGTCGACGCCGCAGCCGAAGAGCCGCTGAGCCCCAACATCCATATACAGAACGGCGCGACGCTGGTTGGCTACTCTGGCGGCAAGTGCCTTCGCGGCCCGCAGTCTTCGGGAATCCTTCTCGGCCAGAAAGACCTCTGCAAGGCGGCCTATTTTCAGGCTGCGCCGCACCACAACTTTGGCCGCGCGTTGAAGTGCAGCAAAGAAGAGGCGATGGGCGTTCTCGCAGCCGTCGAAACCTGGTACAAGCGTGATCATGCCGCTGAGCAAAAGATGTGGCGCTCGTGGCTGAACAATATCGAAAACCGCCTCAAGGGCCTGCCATCGACCAGCTTTGCGTACCACGAGCCTGAAGACCTCTCCAATCACGCTCCCGTTTTGCAGATCAAGTGGGACGCGAATGTGTTGAAGATTACCGGCACCGAACTTGCCGCTCGTCTCTTCGACGGCACGCCGCGCATTGCCGTCGCTGGCGCGCGCGGCAAGCGGCCCGACATGATGGAAAGCTCCGTCTCCGTCATGCCCTACATGATGGACCCCGGCGAAGACAAGATCATCGCGGACGCCATCTACGAAGCGCTGACGAAGCCGGGCCACTACGAAAACCCCGTCATCCCAACCGGCGAGCCCGCAAAGGTAAGCGGCGACTGGGCGGTTACCATCGACTATCCGCGCGGCACCGGCGAGCAGAAGTTCTCGCTGCACCAGAGTGGCAACGATGTCACCGGCGAGCAGGTCGGCGAGATCTACAAAACCAGCATGAAGGGAAGCATTCACGCCGATCAACTGGAGCTCCACAGCGGCATGGCCGTTGGAGGCAACACCATCATGTGGACCTTCAAAGGCAAAGTGGAGGGCAACGAGGTTGCCGGTACAGTCAACATGGGCGAGTTTGGCGATGCAACGTGGAAGGCCATTCGCGCCTAACTATCATCAGCGGTTTCAAATCATAAGGAGCACCATGATTCACTCACTTCGCAGATCGACACGGTCTATCGCCTCCTGTTGCGCGGTCCTCTCACTGGCCGCGGCATCGGTTCATGCCTTCGCCCAGGAGGGGAACCGCCCCCGGCTCCCTCAGCCCCCGGCAAACATCGCCTACGACCTCATCCTCCAGAACGGCCACGTCCTCGACGACAAGAACCACGTCGACTCCGTGATGGACGTTGCGATCAAGGATGGAAAGATTGCCAAGGTCGCCCAGCACATTCCTTCGACCGATGCCCTCAAGGCTATCGACGTGAAGGGCCTCTACGTTACGCCTGGCCTGATTGACCTGCACGTGCATGTTTACACAGGCACCGGCGAGCGCAACTCCTATGCCGGTGACAATAGTATCCCTCCCGACGGTTTCACCTTCCGTACCGGCGTAACGACAGTTGTCGATGCAGGCTGCTCCGGCTGGCGTAACTTTGAGGACTTCAAGGACAAGATCATTGATCGTTCCAAGACCCGTATTCTGGTCATGCT
This sequence comes from Acidobacteriota bacterium, assembly GCA_018268895.1. Classification (NCBI taxonomy): domain Bacteria; kingdom Pseudomonadati; phylum Acidobacteriota; species Acidobacteriota bacterium. The sequence goes on from JAFDVP010000001.1 coordinate 511,871, forward strand.
CAACATCGTTGGCGCCGGCATGCGCGGCGGCAAGTATGAGAATAACCAGGCCGATATGGATGGCGAGGCCACCGCGAAGATGGCGCTCAAGTATCCTGAGGTTGTAGTCGGCATCAAGACCGCGCACTACGCCGGTCCTGAGTGGACGCCGGTTGAGCAGGCCGTCATCGCCGGCACCAAGGCCAACATTCCCGTCATGGTCGACTTCGGCGAGAACCATCCCGACACCCGCCCGTTGTACGACCTGCTCACCAAAAAGCTGCGCCCCGGCGACATCTACACGCACATGTACTCCGGTCTTCGCAACGAGCAGGACCCCGTCACCATGGGGCCGAGCAAGGCCTTCATCGAAGGCCGCAAGCGCGGCGTCTTCTTCGACACCGGCACCGGCGGCGGCAGCTTCAAGTTCTCGCTCGCCGTTCCCATGGTCAAGGATGGCTTCATCCCCGACTCCATCTCGACCGACCTGCACATCGGCAGCATGAATGGCGCAACCAAGGACGAGCTCAACGTCGCCAGCAAGATGATGGCGATCGGTCTCTCGCTGAAGGAAGCCGTGGCCGAGATGACCTCGCATCCCGCGCATGAGATCAAGCGCGAGGAGCTTGGCAACCTCTCCGTCGGCTCAGTCGCCGATGTTGCGGTTCTGCGCCTCGAAGACGGGCACTTCGGATTCACCGATATGGTCAACGGCCGCGTCGATGGAACGAAGAAGCTGGTGGCCGAGATCACGATCAAGGGCGGCAAGATCGTGTATGACCTCAACGGTATGGAAGCGCAGAAGTGGGATGCCAAGCCCGATGCCAATGCACCCTATGCCTATCGCTGGACCACCTTCGCGCCTCGCGTTCCAGTACAGCGCCCCAGCGACAACAACAGCCACTAATCCATCCGGCACCATCCAAAGTAAAACCGCTCAGGCGATTCCTGAGCGGTTTTTCTTGTCTGCAAAATAAGTGGCTTCTACAGAAACAGAATGCACTGCGGCTTCGACAGGGGAAAATCCTTGCCCTCATTCGCCAGCTTGCCTGTCTTGCTGTCACGCGCAAATACCGAAAGATTGTCCGTTGCCTGGTTGGCCACCAGCAGCCACTTGCCGGTGGGGTCGAGCGCAATGTGCCGCGGTGTCTTTCCACCGCACGAGGTCCTCTCCATCAGCGTCAGCTTGCCATCCGCCGGTGAGATCGAGAACGATACCATGAAGTCGTTCGGCGCCAGCCGGTTCGCCACGTAGCAGAACTGCCCCTTCTTATCCATGACGATATCCGACGGGGCCGAAGGCCCCGTATTGTCGGCAGCAGCGGTCGAGATCAATTGCTTCGTCGTAAACACGCCCTTCTTTGCATCCCAGTCCAGCACGTTCACCGACGAGCCGACTTCGTTCACGCAGTAGGCCCACTTGCGGTTCGGGTGAAAGAGCAGGGAACGCGGGCCCGATCCGGGCTCAGCTTTCCACGCCGGCGGGTCCTGTGCGGTGAGCTTCGCCGTCGCAGCGTCCAGGTGGTAGACGTGGATCTCGTCCAGGCCAAGATCGTTCACAAACAGATACTTGTTGTCGGGGGAGACCGTAACGCGATGTCCGCGCGGCCCCCGCTGCTGCGGCTTTGGCCCGCTCCCCGTGTACTGGAAGAAGGAGACGGCATCGCTCAGCTTACCTGTGGGATCCACGGCGAACGACGATGCGCTTCCTCCACCATAGTTCGCCGCGAAGGCGCAGCGGCCCGTGTGGTCCACCGTTACATGGCACGTGCCCGAACCTCCGGCGGAGACCTCGTTGATCTTGGTCAGCTTCATAGAGCCACGGTCGATGGCATAGCTTGAGACCGCTCCGCTGCGCTTGTCCTGGAACCGGTTGATCTCGTTTGCAGTAAACAAGGTCTTGCCGTTTGGTGAGATGGCGAGGAAGGTCGGGCTGTCGGCCTCTGCCGCGAGTCCCGTCTGCTTCAGTTTTCCCGTCGTCGAGTCGAAGGTGTAGGAGTAGACACCTTTGCTACCCTGCCCGGTCGATGTTCCGACGAATAGCTTATGCTCGCTCGAAGACTTCGCCAGCACAGCCAGGGGGCTGCCGCTCAGCGCCGCAACCGCAGCAGAGCTCTTTACAAACCCACGCCTCGAAATTCGTGCCATCATCTCTCCTCTTTATTTCGTTGGTTGCTTCCGCCGCGTGTTTGTGCGGCGCACTCGCTAGCTCAGTACTACGGCCAGGCTCACCGGCGACTTGACGCGGGCAAGCGTTCCATTGTCGTTCACCTGTCCGGTCGCGGCATCGATCGTTGCTCCCAGAACTCTGCCGTCTTCGCGGCTGATCGCGGTCAGGAAGCCTCCATCATGCGAAAGGTCGATCGCCTGAAGCGTTCCCCATGTCTCCGCATAACGGCCAATGCTGCGCAACGCGCCAGAGGAGCCGTTCGTCTGCCACGCCGTGATGCCCTTGTCGTTGTTGCAGGCTAACAGCATCTTTCCTGAGGGATGAACGGCAAGCGTTCTGGAGCCATCCGCCACGCCCGCTCCGGCGATATGCTGCCTCCTGCCGCCGATCTGCCCGGCGGCCGAGTCGTACTCGAAGTGCTGCAGCGCATCTTCGTGGGCGATATAAAGCGACTTTCCGCTCGAGTGCATGGCGATGTGCAGCGGCCCGCTTCCATTCTCCGTAAGACTGCGCGCCGATGCCTCCAATCCGTTGTCCTCGGTCTTGAACACGCTCAGCATTCCGGTGCCCTGGTCGGCGCTCACCACGCGGCCCGCGCCGTCGAAGATCGCCATCTGCGGCTGCGCTGCCTGAGTCTCGGTGCCAGTCTCTTTCAGAATTCCCGATGCGCACCCTACCGAACCGTCTTCACCAAGCTGCATCAGGTTGTAAGCGCCTCCACCCTGCGCAGTCACAACAACGCTCTTCCCATCGGGCGAGATGGCAAGGTGTCGCGGCATCGTGGCCGACAGCGAAAGGGCCTGCTTATTCAGAAGCGCAATCCTGCCGTCGCGCGCCACTGTGTAGGCCTCCACCGTGCCCACCGGCAGCCCCTTGTACTCGGAGACTTCATTGACGACGTAAAGAAAGCGCCGGTCCGCCGAGAGCGCCATACTGACGGGGCGATCGCTCTTGACGCGCTGAATGGTAGTCCAGCGTCCGCCCCGAATCGCAAAGACCTCGATCGCGTCCTCTCCACCGGAACAGCCGACGTAAGCAAAACCATTCTTTGCGGCAGAAGTGGAAGCAAACATGGACAGTCCAGGAGAGGCGACGGCTGCTGCTCCCATCAACTGAACAAATCCCCTGCGGCTTACGCCATTTTGGTTACGCATTGGAACTCTCCTTCACATCCATCCACAAAATCATCTCACAGCCTTATAGCCTTGGTTTACAGGGATTTTTCGATACACCAATTGGCCTATATGCGGCTCAAGCATTGGCCCTATCCCCTGCTGCGGCAGTAGAATGGCTTTGACTGGCGGTCGACATTGCGGTGCGGTTCGAGCTTTGACGTATGCGGCATGAAAGGGATTCCAGGTGAAGGCATTAGTAAAGAGCCGCAGCGAGCGCGGCCTATGGCTCGAGGATGTACCCGAGCCCGAAATCGGTATCAACGACGTCAAAATCCGTGTCCTTGCCACAGGCATCTGCGGCACCGACCTCCACATCTATGACTGGGACGCCTGGGCAAGCTCCACCATCCGCCAGGGCCTTGTCATCGGCCACGAGTTTGTCGGCGAGGTCGTCGCCTTCGGCTCCAACGTTACAGACATCTCCGTCGGCCAGCTCGTCTCCGGCGAAGGCCATGTCGTCTGCGGACGCTGCCGCAACTGCCTCGCCGGCCGCCGCCATCTCTGCGCCCACACCCTCGGCGTCGGCGTCAACCGCGACGGAGCATTCGCCGAGTACATCGTGTTGCCCATGTCCAACATCTGGCAGCATGCTCCCGGCATCAAACATGAGATTGCCGCGATCTTCGATCCTCTCGGCAACGCTGTCCACACTGCACTGGCCTTTCCGGTGTTGGGAGAAGATGTCCTCGTCACCGGCGCCGGCCCCATCGGCATCATGGCCGCAGCCGTCGCCCGCCACGCCGGCGCGCGCTATGTCGTTATCTCCGACCCCAACCAGTACCGCCGCGACCTCGCCGCGAAGGTCGGCGTCACCCTCGCCGTCGATCCACGAGCCACGCCGCTCAAGGAGATACAGAAGCAGCTCCACATGCACGAGGGCTTCGACGTAGGCCTCGAGATGTCGGGCAACCCAGCCGCCTTTCGCGAGATGCTCTCCAACATGAGCCACGGCGGCAAGATCGCCATGCTCGGCATCCCATCGGAGCAGATCGCCATCGACTGGAACCAGATCGTCTTCAACCAGCTCACCATTCGCGGCATCTACGGCCGTGAGATGTATGAGACCTGGTACAAGATGACCGTCATGCTGCAATCCGGTCTCGACATTTCCGGCGTCATCACGCACCGCCTCAACTGGCGCGAATACGAAAAGGGCTTCGAGGCCATGCGATCCGGAAACTCAGGCAAGGTCATTCTCGACTGGAGCGCGTAAGTTGAGTACACCGTACGTTGAAGATCAGTCGAGCTGACTTGCGCGTTCGATGAATCTCGCGAAGTTGCTCCATCGTTTGCTTGAGAATGTAGTTCGAGGACATTCTCAAGCTCTACTCCATTAGTTAGCCCACTTCCGCCGGTCAGCATTCGCGACGAAGGCCTGATCATTCTGCAGCCAATAAAAGTATCTCCAGCAATTTGTGCACTGCAATGGAATGAGGTTCACGAGTCGAAGCATAGCGTCCGTTGACCGCGGAGGCGACCGTTGGAACTCGATTGATGTACACACCGGGCACTCCGGCTCTTTCCACAAAATGCGCGAGATACCGCCGGACAATTTACCGGGGAACCGTTTCGGGATCATTTTGAGCTCCTTAGCCGACTATTGGGCGAAGATAACGATGCGCCTCTTGCTGAATAATATGGCGTGTATGGATCGTGACTCCTGCAACGCTGAAACTCCCAAAGATAGACCGCTGGGGTGCTCATGCGGTCTCAGCTTTTTGCTGCACATCAGTCGTTTCTGGAATCGGGACGATTTCAGTCTGTATCGAGGGAGCCACAACGGCATCACCATTCGCCTGATGACTCTTCTCCGTATCAGGTGAGACAAAGCGAGGAACGGCGCGCGCGAGATGTTTCTTGACGTCAGTATTTCTTAACAGGCTCATCGGAACTCCAGTCGAGGGTGGTCTGCTTGAAAGACGCTCGTCTGAAGCGAAGCCTTGAAGGCTGGAGGCGAGAAGGGAACTACAGTTCCGACTATACTCCGAATCCTCAGTCCGCAGGCAGTTCGTTGCAGCCACTGTTGACGTCGTCAATTTGGAAAATATCGGCTATCGTTCAAAACGGCGTCCATTCCATCGCTAAAGGAAGCGCTGCCAGACGCCGTAACCTCGCAGAAAGTTTCACCCACTCAAAATTATTTAAAGATTTCCGCGACTTGTTGCGCACAGCGATGTTATACAGGATGCCTGCTGAGCAACAAGGCAGCTACATGCTGCCGGGCAACGATAGCCCCGAACGTACAGACTGGAGTCTGGCGATATGGATTCTTGTGCCTTTTTGCGAAGTTCTTTTTTGAGACGTGCCGCGCAAGCTGCCCTGTTTCTCCCGTTAGCGGCACTTACCGGATGTGGAGGCAGCGGTTCGGGCTCATCCCAGTCGGTCAACGTTACTGTGACTGGCAACAGTCAGGTGCGGCTCGGCGGAACAACCCAGTTCACAGCAGCCGTTGCCAACACTGCGAACACCGCTGTGACGTGGCAGGTCAACGGAGTTTCTGGCGGCACATCCGCCGCAGGCTCCATCTCATCGACCGGCCTCTATACTCCTCCGGCTTCAGTCCCCAACCCAAACACGGTCACCATTACTGCGGTCAGCCAGGCGTCGGCCTCCGCTTCAGGCTCACTCACCGAATCGATCCTCTATCCGGCCGCTACTGTCACGGCAGCCGCGCGGCTGCTCGACCAGGCCACCTTCGGGCCAACGCTCTCCGACATCCAGCACGTCGAAGACGCGGGTCTGCAAGGGTATCTGAACGAGCAGTTTGCAGCGCAGCCCACCACGGAGCCGCTTCTGCCCGCAACGCCGCCTACGCCCTGTGTCAACAGCCTCATCCCATGCTCGCAGTCAGAGTGGTGGCAGGCTACTCTCACCGCGCCCGACCAGCTTCGCCAGCGCGTTGCCTTTGCCCTCGCGGAGATGTTCGTCATCTCCACCAACTCCGTCAACGCGCGCGCCGTTGTTACCTACCAGAACGTGCTTGTCAACGACGCCTTCGGCAACTTCTCCACCATCATGAAGGACGTCACCCTCTCCACCGGCATGGGCGCCTATCTCAACATGATCAACAGCAACAAGCCGGGAACGGTGAATGGCGTTGTCCAGATCGCGAACGAGAACTATGCGCGCGAGCTGATGCAGCTCTTCACCATGGGACTCTTCCTGATCAATCCCGATGGAACGCCTCAGCTCGACTCCAGCGGCAACCCCATTCCGGCCTACACCCAGGCCCAGGTGCAGGCCTTCGCCCGCGCCTACACGGGATGGACCTTTTCCAACGGCGACGGCAGCAGCCCCTCCAAATTTCCCAACGCCATCAACTACACCATGCCCATGGGATCGGTCGATGCCAACCATGACACTGCCGCCAAGATTCTCCTCAATGGCACAACGCTTCCTGCGGGACAGACCGCCGCGCAGGACCTTGACGGCGCGCTGGCGAACATCTTCAATCACCCCAATGTTGGCCCCTTCGTCTGCCGCCAGCTTATCCAGCATCTCGTCTCCAGCGATCCCAGCCCCGCCTACGTGCAGCGTGTTGCAGCCGTCTTCGCCAACAACGGCAATAACGTTCGTGGAGACATGAAGGCAGTCATCAATGCCATCCTCATGGACAAGGAGGCGCGCGCTGGCGACACCGACGCCACCGCTCCCGGCGGCCATCTGCGCGAGCCTATGCTCTGGCTCACCAATCTCATTCGCGGCCTCGGCTTCACCAACAACGACGCGGTCGCAGGCAAGGACGTCGTCGCCAACGCCTCCTACAACACCCTCGGCAACTACACCGCCTCCCTCAGTGAGAGACCTTACGCCTCGCCCAGCGTCTTCAACTTCTTTCCGCCTGAATACGTGATCCCCGGAAGCTCGACCAATGCGCCAGAGTTCAGCCTCGAGAATACGGCCAGCTCTGTCCTCCGCCTCTCGCTGGCCAATACCGTAGTCTTCAACAAGATCTCAGGCTTCAGCGTCGATCTCTCCGCCACCAGCCCGCTGGGAGTCCTCGCAGCCAAGCCCGGCGATCTCGTCGACTCGCTCAACATGCTCTTCATGCACGGCCAGATGTCGTCGCAGATGCGCACCGCCATCGTCAACCACATCACCACGCTCACCGATCCCGCACAGCGCGTCCGCGTGGCGACCTACCTCGTCATCAGTTCGTCGCAGTACAAGATTCTGCACTAGAGGAGACTCCAGATGCGTCCCACTCGCCGCAGCTTCGTCCGGTGCGCCTCGCTCGCCGCCGCAGGAAACGCAATCGGTCTCCGCCCCTTCGGTGCGCTCAACGCGCTGGCGCAAAGCGCCTCCGGTTACAAGGCGCTGGTCTGCGTCTTTCTCTATGGAGGCAACGATGCCAACAACACCTTCATTCCTTACGACACCACCGGCTACGGTAACTACTCAAAGATTCGCGGGCCCCTTGCCATCGCACAGAACCAGCTTCTGCCGCTGACGCCGCTGCCCAACTTCGCGCTCAACCCCAGTCTTCCGGATATTCAGACGCTCTTCAACAACAACAATGCGGCCATCGTCGCTAACGTCGGAACGCTCGTCGCGCCTACAACCCGCGCGCAGTTTCTCGCCAACCAGTCCCTCCCCACCAACCTCTTCTCGCACCCTGATCAACAGCTTGAGTGGCAGAACGCCTCGCAGAGCGGAGCGACGTCCACCGGCTGGGCCGGCCGCATCGCCGACACGCTGAACAGCAGCTACAACCCCAACGGCCTCGTCCCCATGATCACCTCCGTCGCCGGAGACACCCTCTTCTGCAACGGCACGGCGAGCACGCCGGTCTCCGTCAGTCCCGGAAACCTCGGCGCCGCCGCCTGTTCCGAAGGCACAACCGAGTGTGGCGCGCGGCTCGCCACCGCCCAGGCCCTGCTCACATTCGACACAGGACTCACGCTTGTGCAGGCCGACGACACGATCACCTCGAACGCCTACAACTACTCCAAGGTGCTCACCGCGGCAACGGCCTCCGTTCCTGCGTTGCAGACTGTCTTCCCAACCGGCAACGGCCTCGCAGCGCAGCTCCAGCAGATTGCTCAGATCATGCAGGTCCGCGCCGCGCTCGGCGTCAACCGGCAGATCTTCTTCGCCGGCATCGGTAACTTCGATACGCACGCCGGCCAACTCACTCTTCAGAACGGCCTGCTCGCCCAGGTCTCTGCTGCCCTCGCTGCCTTCTACCAGGCCACCATCGAGCTCGGTCTCCAGAACAACGTAACCACATTCACCATGTCCGACTTCAGCCGCACCTTCCAGCCAAACTCCAACACCGGCACCGACCACGCCTGGGGCTCGCATCACTTCGTCATCGGCGGAGCCGTCAAGGGAGGGCAGATGTACGGCACCTTCCCCACGCTTGCCCTCGCCGGGCCCGACGACTCCGGCTCCAACGGCCGCTGGGTTCCCACCACAGGCGCGGTGCAATACGCCGCAACCCTGGCGCAATGGTTCGGAGTCAGCACAGCGCAACTCCCCGCCATCTTCCCCAACATCGGCAGCTTCAGCGCGAGCAATCTCGGCTTCGTCTAGACCGCGCTTTATCGCATAGAAACCCCGATGTCATTCCTCGCGGACCGTTGAACCGAGTAGTCAAGGAATCCCCGCATTTTACTTTAGCAAACACTCGCGTTACGGTGAGCGTGTCGACAACCACCATCCATCTCCCACGCACCAGGCCGTCTCATCCGGACAATCGTCGCGGACCAGCGACCTCACCCCGCCCGCGTGGCCCGTGCGAAAGCACTCAATCAGGCTCTGTTCCATCCTGGTATCTCGCGCGCCCACGCACCCCACAAACTTTGCGCCACACAAAAAATTGGCTGCATAGCCTTCGTCCAGCCGAGTCACCAGCAGCATCGCTCCATAGCCCTCATCCGGAGTAAGAGGAAACAACAGCCGTCCTCCCCTTCGCAGCGCAGCCACCCACGCATTCAGCGGAGATGTCGCCCCCGCGCTCACATACAGCACATCACACTCGGGCAGTGGGGCCATCGCTCCTGACGCAGCATGGACTCGCACCCATGGCATCGCGCGCAGGTTCTCCACCGCACACTCCGCAAGGTCACGCACAATCTCATACCCGTCGACACGACCCTCGGGCCCGGTCAGAACTCCTAACATTGTCGTGTAGTACCCAGTCCCCGTGCCTACATGGATCACCGTTTCGCCCGCGTTGATTCGTAAAGCGCCAAAGCACAGAGCGTGAAGACTCGGCTGTCCATTGTTGAGGCCCGTATGGGGAGCGGAGGTCCCTTTCAACTGCACCAGCACATCCTGATACAGCGCCATGGGGTTGTCCGTTACTGCCTCCGAACCCTCTCGCTCACCGAAGATCCTCCAGGGCGGAGCACCCACATAGTCCTCGCGTGGGACGATTGCAAACGCGTGCGCAACCGCGCTGTCCTCCGGCAGTCCTGCCTTGGCGGCCATCTCCCTGCCGAACCTCGCCCTTATCTCAGCCAGATTCATACTTCGCCTCTACAAACTTCATGGACCGTGTCTCCGTCGGTCCACTAATGGCGATATTCATTCGATGCATGTAGGGCCGGGCAGGCATATCGAGCGGCTATGCTTGACTCATGGCCCCGCAATCGACCGAAGCCTTCCTGCAACTGCGTCACGTCAATGTAGCCCGCGGTGAAAACGTCGTCCTGCACGACATCAATCTCTCCGTCAACGCGGGCGAGCACATCGCCATCCTCGGCCCGAACGGCTGCGGCAAGTCGACACTCATCAAGACCATCACCTGCGAGTGCTACCCCATCGCCGAAGAAGGGATGGACGTCCGCATCTTCGGCCGAGCCCGCTGGGACCTCACCGAGTTGAAGAAGCGCCTCGGCGTCGTCTCACCCGAGCTGCCCGGCCGTCACACGCTCACGACCACAGGCCGCGATGCCGTGCTTACAGGCTTCTTCTCCGCTTCCACGCTGTGGCCCAATCTCACCGTCACCGGCGAGATGTGTGCCCGCGCCGACGAGGTGCTCACATTGATCGATGCCGAGCCGCTCCGCGACAAACTCGTCGGTCACATGTCTGCCGGTCAGCAGCGCCGCATTATGATCGGCCGCGCTCTGGTAGCGTCCTCGCAGATGCTTCTTCTCGATGAGCCATCGAATGCGCTCGACCTTGCAGCGCAGCGCGACCTCCGTGAACTTCTCCGCCGCCTGGCGCAGCAGGGAACCGGCATCCTCCTCATCACGCATCATGTCTCCGACATCATCCCGGAGATCGAGCGCATCCTGATGATGAAAGACGGCCGCATCGTCGCCGACGGCCCGCGCAAAAAACTGCTGACAGCAGATCGCCTGAGCGATCTCTTCCACACCGAGGTCCGGCTCACCGAAAAAGACGGATTCCATCACGCGTGGTGAACGGCAGAACCAAGGGCCAACGGCCCGCAATATATCAGCCTGGGCCGAAGGCCCAGGTAAGCAATCAGAGATGAATAAAGCGCTGAAAGCGCGACACAAAATACCTCTGGGTGGAAATACCCTAGTGCCCGTATCCCTCTGCATGCTCAGGCACCTTGCCGCGGAAGAGCCAGTACACGGTAGCCGAATAGATCAGCGCCAGCGTGATGCCGAAGCTCCACCACACCAGGCCCACTCGAACCGTATGCGGCCCCGCAAGCGCGCGGTCGATGGTGATGCTCTGTCCCGCAGGTCCCACGGAGGGCAGCACGACGGGATACAAACCGGCGGCTGCTCCAACCAGCATCGACATCAGGTACAGACACGATCCGAGGAAGGCGCGAAACTCCGCTCCCTTGGCCAGTGAAACCGCTATCGTCACCAGTCCTGCGAGAACCCCCGCCGGTGCTAGCCACGCAAGACCATGCTCATGATAATGAACCAGAGAATCAGGGCGAGCGATGACAGTCGCAGGCACACTTGCCAGTGTGATCAGCAGAACGGCCGGCCATAGCTTCTTCGCCAGCGCAGTTGCTCTCTGGTTCAAGTCGCCCCCCGTCTTCAGAGCAAGATAGAGAAGCCCATGCAACGCGAGAGCCAGCAGCGCCAGCACGCCGCCGGTGACCGTGTACCAATCGAGAATCCCCGGGTTGGGGCCAGTCCTCCAGTCGGTCCAGAGCGGCAGAAAGAAGTAGTCGTCAGCGCCGAGCGGTACTCCGCGCACAACGTTGGCCAGTGCCGCTCCAAAGAAGACGGCCAGCAGCGCGCTCGATAGAAAGAACGTCGCATCGAAGAGGCTCTTGTACACCTCGTCATGCGTGTGCGCCCGCATCTCGATGCTCAGGCCGCGCACAATCAAAAGCCACAACACGATGGTGAGAGGAAGATAGAAGCCGCTGAACGACGACGCATACAGGAGAGGAAAGGCGAAGAACAGCGTTCCCCCTCCTGCGATCAGCCAGACTTCGTTTCCATCCCACACCGGCCCAATCACGTGCATGGCCTTGCGCTTATCCTGCTCCGTGCGCGCGACCAGCGGGTAGACGATGCCCACACCAAGATCGAAGCCATCGAGCACGACGTAGATCGCCAGCATTGCCGCCACAATCCAGAACCACAGCGTTCCCATAGTCTCTCCTCGCGGAAGTCTAAGCCGTTGTCAGCGTGTGTCCGTCATGACCTGCGTCGACGACAGGCGTGCGCGGTCCCTTTTGAATCGCCGTGTAGACCAGCACAATCCACAGGATGGAAAGCAGCGAGTACATCCCCAGGAACCCGAGCAGCGTAAACAGGCTCGACCCGGCGCCGACGTGCTTCGAGTAGCCCTCCGACGTCCGCATCAGCCCGTAAACAAGCCACGGCTGCCGTCCCAGCTCTGCGGTCATCCATCCCGCCGTGTTGGCAATGTAGGGCAGCGGAAAGCTCAACAGCAGCGGCCACAGAATCCATCGCGTCGAGTAAAGCTTCCCTCGCCAGAGCAGGAACGCGGCCACAGCCATCAATGCCGCGAAGTACGTCCCAAGCCCTGCCATGATGTGATACGAGTAAAAGAGCAGCGGGAGCGCCGTTGGCCAGTCCTCTTTGGGAAACCGATCGAGTCCCTGCACCTCAGCCTGCGTCGTTCCGTAGATCAGAAAGCTGAGCACCTTGTTGACGACCAGTGGATTGTCGATCGTCTGGTTCTCGACGTCGGGTTGGCCCATCAACACCATCGGCGCGCCCGGCGTGGAGTGGAAGAGTCCTTCCATGCCTGCCACTGCAAGAGGCTGATGCTTTGCCATGTACTTGCCATGCAGGTCACCTGTGGGAAAAATTTGCGCGATGCACGAGATCACACCCGCGACGACGCCGACTTTGACAAAGATGCGCCCGAAATCGCTGTTCCTGCCTTGCAGCAGGTACAGCGCACCCGTTGCCGCCACGACAAACGCTCCGGTAATGACCGCGCCTGACATGTTGTGCGCATACTGAATCCACGCCCACGGATTCATCAGCAGACCCCAGAAGCTGGTAACCTCGTACACTCCGTTCGGCATGATCCTGTATGCCACCGGGTGCTGCATCCAGGCATCGGTCACGATGATGAAGAACCCCGATATCCACGAGCCCAGAAAGACCATGAAGGCGGCAAACCAGTGCAGTCCGCGCGAGATCTTCTTTTCGCCAAAGAGCAGCAGCCCGAGGAAGGCGGACTCCAGGAAGAAGGAGAAAACTCCCTCCATGGCCAGCGGCTGGCCGATCACGCCGCCCGTCCTGCGCGAGAACTCCGACCAGTTGGTGCCGAACTGAAACTCCATCGGGATGCCGGTGACCACGCCGATCACGAAGTTCACCGCGAAGATGCGCGCCCAGAAGCGTGCCGCAACATCGTAAAGCTCGCGCTTTTCCGGATCGGCCGTGCGCAGCGCGACCGTCTTCATCGCAACGATCAGCAGCGCCAGCCCCATCGTGAGCTGGGGGAACAGATAGTGGTAGGTGATGGTGAAAGCAAAGTGGATCCGATGAAGCGTCAGGGCATCCATCAATATCTCCTCTTAGCGCATCGACATACACAGTATGTACTCGAAATCGTCCAGACGGAGACATGGTATTTTCACTTTGGCCAAATAGCGACTGAAAAAGAATGAAAAGGAGCGTTTATCGGAGCAAAGAAAAAGCCCCGGTCGCCCGGGGCTTATGTTCTTCGTTGAGATTTATACCTGCGGCTTTGGAGTCAGCTTGACGAAGGCCTTCGAGTAAGTCGCCCAGCCGGCAAGCATCGTCTTCGCCAGCCCGCTGTCCGCCAGTGCGCTGTGCTCTTCCAGCAGGTGCTTCAGGAACTCCTGCGACTCCGGGTCGACCGCATCGAACGGCTGCGGGTCGATGAACTCGGGGTGGAAGCGGTGACCCTTGATGAACTCCCCGCCTGCGTCGTAGACCCAGGCCAGTCCGCCCGTCATGCCTGCGCCGAAGTTCATCCCGGTCTTGCCCAGCACGACGACCATTCCGCCCGTCATGTACTCGCAGCCATGGTCGCCTACGCCTTCCACCACTGCGGTTGCGCCCGAGTTACGAACGCCGAAGCGTTCGCCCGCGCGTCCAGCGGCAAACAATCTGCCCGAGGTCGCTCCGTACAGCGCAACGTTCCCCAGGATCACGTGCTGTCCGCTGTCCTTCGCCGCCAGCCCGCGAGCTCTGATGACGATCTCTCCTCCGGACAGTCCTTTGCCGACGAAGTCATTCGCCTGTCCATCGAGCACCAGCTTCATCCCGTCGGCGGCAAATGCGCCAAAGGACTGGCCTGCCGTCCCATGCAGGTTGAACGTCACATCGGCGTGCAGATCGCTCTGCGCGCGGCGCAAGGCCAGCTCGCCCGAGAGCCGCGAACCCACCGAACGGTCCCGGTTGGCGATCTCCGACTCGACGACATAAGGCTTCCCGGCTTCGACCGCTTCGAGCGCCGGTGCAACCCACTTCTCGTCGATCGGCGGCTCAGGCAGGGGCTGATCGTTGCGCCCGCCCATCCAGCGGCGCGGACCGTCTCCCGCAGGGGCCAGCATCGGCGACAGATCCAGATTGCCGTCGAAGCGCACCTGCTCCAGAAGATCGGAGCGGCCAACGGCTGCTTCCAGAGAAGGCAGGCCGTAGCGCGCCAGAAGATGCTGCAGGTCGGCCGACATCTGCTCAAAGAAGCGGACGATATGCTCCGGCTTGCCGCGGAACTTGGCCCGCAGCTCCGGCTTCTGCGTTGCGATGCCGGTGGGACAGGTGTTCAGATGGCACTGGCGGGCCATGTCGCAGCCCAGTACAACCAGCACTGCCGTGCCAAAGGCGAACTCGTCGGCGCCGAGTAGAGCTGCCACCAGCACGTCGCGCGCCGTGGCGATGCCGCCGTCGGTGCGCAGGCGAACGCGTCCGCGCATGCCGTTCTGCATCAGCACCTGCTGCGCCTCGGCCAGTCCAAGCTCCCATGGATTACCCGCGTACTTGATGCTCGAAAGCGCGGCGGCTCCCGTGCCGCCGGTGTTGCCGGCGATCACAACGTAGTCGGCATATGCCTTGGCCACGCCTGCCGCAACCGTGCCCACGCCGCAGCCGGAGACCAGCTTCACGCCGACCGTGGCCTTCGGGTTCACGCGCTTCAGGTCATAGATCAGCTGCGCCAGGTCTTCGATCGAGTAGATGTCGTGGTGTGGCGGAGGCGAGATCAGCGGGACTCCCGGCTGCGCATGACGAAGCCGCGCAATCAGGCCGCTAACCTTGTGGCCGGGAAGCTGTCCGCCCTCGCCGGGCTTCGCTCCCTGGGCTACCTTGATCTCGATCTCTTCCGCGTGAGCCAGGTACTCTGCTGTGACGCCAAAGCGGCCCGAGGCGATCTGCTTGATCTTGTTGTTCAGCGAAACATGGACTGCCGGTGCCGCAACCAGAGGCTCAGCGACCGCGACATTGCCTTGTGCGCTTATGGCTGCGCTTGCGCCACCGCCAGATGAAGGTTGTCCTGCAACGACAGGATTGACGCGGTAGACGGCTGCGTCTTCGCCGCCTTCGCCCGTGTTCGAGCGCGCGCCCAGCATGTTCATTCCGGCCGTGATCGTCTGGTGCGCCTCCGGGCTGAGCGAGCCAAGCGACATTGCGCTGGCAATGAATCGCTTTGTCAGGCTGGCCGGGCTCTCAACATCGCTAAGAGCGAGTTCGGGGCCGGCCGGGCGAATCTCCAGCAGGTCGCGCAGCACCGCCGGGTCGCGCGCAATAACGTCCTTGGTATAGATGGCGAACGCGCCTGCAGGATCGGTCGGCTGCGGCACATTGCGCGCGCTTCCCACCACCGACTGCAACG
Source organism: Acidobacteriota bacterium (assembly GCA_018268895.1). Classification (NCBI taxonomy): domain Bacteria; kingdom Pseudomonadati; phylum Acidobacteriota; species Acidobacteriota bacterium. The sequence continues at coordinate 527,426 of JAFDVP010000001.1, forward strand.
CCTTGACCGTCGGCGGCTGCCACGCATGAGGTTCGGCAACATCCGCCTTGCGGAAGCGAACCCAGCCATAGTCCGGCAGGTCGGTAGCGGCTGCTTCCGTCGGCGGCTGCCACGTATAGCGAAGCTGGCGATCGACCTCGGTAAAACCAATGCCCGACAGCGGCGCAGGTGTATTCGGGAAGCAACGCTCAACCACACTCGAGTGCAGGCCGAGGATATCGAACTGCCGCGCGCTGCGGTAGCTGTCGACGACCGAGATACCCATCTTCGACATCACCTTCGCCAGTCCGGCGTCCAGGGCCTTGAGCATCTTCTTCTCGGCGACCTCAGGCTCGGTCCCTGCCGGTGCAAGGGCGCGGCCGGTCTCAAGCGCGAGCCACGGACACACTGCGCCAGCACCATAACCGATCAGCACGGCGGCGTGGTGGATGTCGCGGCAGTCGCCGGCCTCGACAGCAATACCGGTCAGTGTGCGGAGTCCCGCTGCAACCAGCGCCTGGTGGATCGCGCCTGTCGCCATCGCAATGGGGACGGGAAGCTGTTCCGGGCTGGCGTAACGGTCGGTCAGCAGAAGGATGCGCGCTCCGTTGCGGACCAGGTCGATGGACTTGTTGCAAAGCTCGTCCAGAGCCTGCAACAGCGTGAGGCTCGGAGCGAAGACGCACGAAAGCTCCGACAGGCGCAGCTCATCGGCGTGCGGATAATCGCCCTTGCGAAGCGACTCCACCTGTCCCAGTGACAGGAAGGGCGAGGGAAGCGAGACGCCCGGCAGAGGTGCATTCTTGTCCAGCAGGTGGGGCCAGGGGCCGAGGCGCGTATGCAGCGAGACCACGCAGGCCTCGCGCAGAGGATCGATCGCCGGGTTCGTCACCTGGGCAAACCGCTGCCGGAAGTACGCATACACCGGACGCGGCGTGCGCGCCAGAAAGGCCAGCGGAGTGTCGTCGCCCATCGACCACACGGCGTCCTTGCCGTCGGCGGCCATCGGCTGAAGAATCATCTTGACGTCTTCGCGCGTGTAGCCAAAGCCCTTCTGCAAGGCGGTCAGCTTTGCGGCATCGGCAGAGGTGACTACCGCCGGGACAAGCGGCGCGTCCTCAAGCAGACGGGCGTAGATGGGATCGGCGTCGAACAGCCCAAGCAGTTCCTCGTCCTCGTAGACCTTGTGCTTCTTCAGGTCGACCACCAGCATCTGTCCCGGCCCAAGGCGGCCGCTGTGCGCAACCTCGTTCGGATCGAGATCGACCAGGCCAATCTCCGACCCGGCAACGACCAGGCCGTCGGTGGTGATGGCGAAGCGGCAGGGGCGCAGACCGTTACGGTCGAGGATCGCTCCCACCAGCGAGCCATTCGCGAAGGCGATCGCCGCGGGGCCATCCCAGGGCTCCGTCACGTCGGAGTGATACCGCAAAAACGACGAGTCGTGACCCGATACCGCCGCGGGAGGCAGCAGCATCCGCATGGCCTCCGCCAGGGTGCGGCCGTTCTGCGAGATCATCTCCACCGTCTCGTCGAGGCTGGTGGAGTCCGTGCCGCCCTGCGTCAGGACAGGCTTGCACTCGACCGGAAGCGTTGAGTCGCGGGAGGCCATGCGCGCGCGGTTGCCCCACACCGTGTTGATCTCGCCATTATGTCCAAGGGTGCGGCCGGGCTGGGCGCGGTGCCACGAGGGAAGAGTATTGGTCGCGTAGCGCTGATGGAAGATCGCAAACGGCGTCACGTAATCTTCCGTTGCAAGATCGGGATAGAACGCCGCCAGGTCCACTCCCGTACACATCGCCTTATAGACGATCGTCTGTGTCGAGAGACTACATATATATCCGTTGACGTCGCCACGCTCGTGAGCGCGCTCAAACTGCTTGCGTGCAAGATAAAGCCGCCGCTCGATGGTCCCCGGCTCGGCGTCCTCGGCATCGATCGCCAGCACCTGCCGGATCTTCGGCATGGTCGAGAGCGCCATCTCGCCCAGATATTCGGTCTTGATCGGCACATCGCGCCACGCAAGAACTTTGAGGTCGTGCGACTTCAGGCAGCGCTCGATCTGGCCCTCGGCCCGCGTCTCCTCCTGCGGGATGAAGATCATCCCTACACCCAGGACCGTCTCGGGAGCGATGGTCAGTCCGGCCTCACGAACCAGAAGGTCCCGTGGGATTCCCGCCAGGATCCCGACACCGTCCGAGCTCTTGCCGTCGGCGGCGGTCGCACCACGGTGCGCAAGGCGGCCAAGCGCCGTCAGGGCCTGTTCCAGAATCCTGTGCGTGGGGGTCGCTTGAATGGAGGCAACGAAACCAACGCCGCAGGAGTCGTGATCGAAACGCTCATCAATCAGGGATGGCGATGACGATCTCTCACGCGCGCGGGAGGGTAAAGGCGTAGGAGCAGAGACAAGTGCGCAGGGCCGGTCCATAGTTCACTATACGTCCGATGAAAGGGTAGTTCCATCGGAGATACCTTTCCGTCAAGGTTTGGACAGGACTCCTCGTGGAGTCCTTTGCATAAATATACATCAAGTTGTATATTTATGCACGAGGGCGGGAATACCGCCGAGCCGAAAAAGAAACGGCAAAATAGATACAGAGATGAAACAGCAACGTCATACCGTAATTCGAGAGCTGCTTGGTAAAGCTCCTATCGCGAGTCAGGACGATCTACGGCAAAAATTAGCGGGGCGTGGTTTCTATGTTACACAAGCAACCCTCTCCCGCGATATCCATGAATTGAGATTGTCGAAGGGGCCGGATGGATATTCGCTTTCAAACGGAAACGGCGACGAGGACGATTCGATCCCGGGAATCCGCGAGGTGCTTGCCAGCTTTGGACTTGAGGTGCGCCAGGCGATCAATCTGCTGGTGCTGATTACAAAGACCGGAGGCGCGCAACCCATCGCCGCCGGCATCGACTACGAAGACTGGGCCGAGGTGGTTGGCACAGTCGCGGGAGATGACACAGTATTAATTATCTGCCCCGACGGGGAGCAGGCAGGGCGGCTGAAGTCGCGGATTGAGGGGTACATTGGCTAACTCGGCAGTGATGGAGACAACGACGGAGTCCGCCGGAGCAAAGGCGGAAGATTTGCGTTCGCCGCGCGTGGCTGTCGCAGGCGTCAGCGGATATGCGGGCGGCGAACTTGCGCGTCTGCTGTTGCGCCATCCCGGCATGAAAGATGCCGCACCGCTCTTTCTCGGGCGCGCGGGCGAAAGCGCGACTGAGGCCACCACAACGATCGAGGAGCTTCATCCTCATCTGGCAGGCATTGCGCAGCCTGGTGGCAGCGCCACGCACGCCGTTCAGTCATTTAACTGGAACAAGCTCGCCGATGCCGGCACCCAGATTCTCTTCATGGCCACGCCGCACGAGCAGTCGCGCGAGTGGGCCCCTGAAGCCATCGCGCGCGGCATCCGCGTGATCGACCTCAGCGGAGCGTGGCGTCTCGACGAAGACGCCAACCGCGCCATCTACAAGCTGCACGATGCCGACCCCGCGCTGGCAGCGAAGTTGCAGGCCGAAGCCGTCTACGGCTGTCCGGAGCTGCATCGCGATGCCATCCGCACGGCGCGGCTGATCGCCAATCCCGGCTGCTACTCGACGTCGATGATCCTCGCCCTTGCTCCTCTGACGCGGGCTGGAGCCGTCGATCTCGATCGCGGCATCGTCTGCGATGCGAAGTCGGGCGTCAGCGGCGCGGGTAAGGCTCCCACGTCGAAGACGCACTTCATGTATGCGGCGGACAACCTATCCGCATATGCCGTCTTCAATCATCGCCACACGGGCGAGCTGCTGGAGCAGCTGCACCTTACCTCCGACCAGGTCGTCTTCACGCCGCACCTGCTGCCGATCCCGCGCGGCATCCTGTCGACGGTCTACCTGAAGCTGAAGCAGAAGACCACCGCGGCGCAGGTGAGCGAGTTGTTTGCGGAGTTCTACAAAGGCAGCCCGATGGTGCGTTTGCACCGGACGCCGCAGCTTCCGCAGATACAGCACGTCGTGCGCACGAACTTCTGCGACCTCGGCTTCGTACTGGCTGAAGACGGCCAGCGGCTGATCGTCGTCTCCTGCCTCGACAATCTTTTGAAGGGCGCTGCCGGACAGGCCGTGCAAAACATGAATGTGATGTGTGGATTCAAGGAAGAGGAGGGTCTGCTGTGAAATTCGTCGTAAAACTTGGCGGCGCGGGCCTGGAAAATCCCAAGCTGCTGCACGCCTGCGGTAAAGCAATCGCCGAGCTGGTCGCCGACGGCAACCAGGTGGCCGTTGTGCATGGCGGCGGCGTTCAGCTGACAAAGACGCTGGCTCAAATGGGCAAGAAGAGCGAGTTCATCTCCGGCCTGCGCGTGACCGATGCCGAAACCCGCGACGCCGCGCTGATGGTGCTCGCCGGCCGCGTCAACAAGTCGCTGGTGGCGTCCCTCGCCTCGCACGGCCAGGCGGCGGTCGGCCTCTCCGGCGGCGACGGACACGTCTTCCGCGCGCGCAAGAAGAAGACCAACCCTGACCTTGGCTTCGTCGGTGAGATCGCCGCGACCGACCCGCGCTGGCTCGAAGCCATCTGGACGATGGGCGCCGTCCCGGTCATCTCGTCCATCGCGCTCGGCTTCGACGGTGAGTACTACAATATCAACGCCGACGAGATGGCCGCGGCCTGCGCCGTTGCCACCAAGGCCGATGCTCTGGTCTTCCTCACCGATGTGCCGGGAGTGAAGGGAGCCGATGGCAGCGTGATGCGGTGGCTGACGCTGGCACAGATTCCTATGCTCGAGAAGCAGCAGATCATCTCCGGCGGCATGTTGCCCAAGCTGAACGCCTGCCGCGAGGCGCTGACGCATGGCGTCAAGCGCGTGCGTATTCTTCCTGCGGAGGCCGCGGCGTCGTTGCCGGACATCTGCTCCACACGGGTCAATGACGGAACGGAGGTTATGGTCGCATGAATCTGGCATCCATCCAGGCAGCCGAGAACAAGCTGCTGCTGAATACCTATGAGCGGAATCCCTATCTGTTTGTCGATGGCAAAGGCGTTTATCTCCGCGACGAAAACGGCGAGCACTTCCTCGACCTGCTGAGCGGCATCGGCGTCTGCGCTCTCGGCTACGGTCACCCGGCAATCGAGCAGGCCATCGCGCACCAGAGCGCGCGCCTGCTGCATACCTCGAACCTTTTCTTTCACGAAGGCACCGCCAACCTCGCGTTGCGCCTGACCGAAATCAGCGGCCTCGATCGCGTCTTTTTCTGCAACAGCGGGACCGAGGCAATGGAGGCGGCGCTGAAGCTGGCCCGTGCGAACGCGACCAAAGCCCGCGAGGAAGGCAAGAAGATCGGCACAAAATTCCTCGCGCTCGAACACAGTTTCCACGGCCGCACCATGGGTTCAGTGGCGACGACGCACAAGGAAAAGTACCGCCTGCCGTTTGGCCCCGTCATGTCCGATGTCGAGTTCGTGCGCTTCAACGACGTCGCCGACCTGCGCGCAAAGTTCTCCGAGGATGTCTGCGGCATTTGCATCGAGCCGGTGCAGGGCGAGGGTGGAATCCATCCCATCTCAAAGGAGTTCTTCGCCGCCGCGCGTGAATTGTGCGATTCGACCGGAGCGTTGCTGATCGCCGACGAGATCCAGAGCGGCATCGGACGCACCGGCAAGTGGTTTGCCTATCAGCATTACGGTATTCTTCCCGACGTAACCACGGTTGCCAAACCCATCGCGGGTGGCATCCCCATGGGTGCGATGCTCTGCGCGGAGAAGGCTGCGGCAGCCATTACGCCCGGCATGCACGGCACAACCTTCGGCGGCGGCCCTCTGGCCTGCGCCGTCGCGATTGCCGTCATCGACACCATCCAGCGGGAAGACATCCTGTCGCATGTGGAGGAGGTTGGCAACTACTTCCGCTCGCAGCTCGAAGGCCTCAAACAGCGCCACGACAGCATCAAAGAAGTACGTGGGCTCGGCCTGATGCTTGGCGTGGAGCTGCACTCCGCCGAGCTTGCCAAACAGGTTGCCGCGCAGATGATGGAGCGCCGCATCATTATCAACCGGACCAGCGAGACGGTTCTTCGCTTTCTGCCGCCCTACATTCTGGAGCGCAAGCACGTCGATACGACGGTTACAGCGCTCGATGAGCTGCTGAAGGCCAATCGAGAGTACGCCGGCGCCGTGCCGGCCGGAGAAAAGATACATGGGTAGCAAGACCGTTGTGATGAACGCAAAGCCGGACGCAGGGCAGGAGCCTCCCGTCCGCAAGCCTGCTGTAACCCTGGGCATCCAGTCGGACACAGCATTCAACGAAGCCGCGAAGCGCCTTTGCGGACGCGACCTCTGCTCCATCGCCGACCTCACTGTCGAGGAGACGGCCGCCATCATGGAGCTGGCGCACGCCGTCAAGAACCATCCCGAGGACTTCCGCCACGCGCTCGACGCAAAGCAGATGGTGATGTTCTTCGAGAAGGCATCGCTGCGCACGCGCCTCACGTTTGAAGCTGCGATCAACACGTTGGGCGGCAACGCCATCTTCGTCGACCAGACGCAGTCGCCGCTGGGCGAGCGCGAGTCGCTGTCCGACATGGCCCGCAACCTCGAGCGCTGGATGTCTGTCATCGTACTGCGCACCTACTCGCACGAGACCATCACCGAGATGGCCGCCTGTTCCAGGGTTCCCGTGATCAATGCGCTGTCGGACCTCGAGCATCCCTGCCAGGCCATCACAGACTTCTTCACTCTCGAAGAGCGCTTTGGCTCGGCGGAAGGTCTACGCTTTACCTACATCGGTGACGGCAACAACGTATGCCACTCGCTGATGTTGATCGCGGCGCAGCTTGGCACCCACTGCACCGTCTCCTGCCCCAAGGGCTTTGAGCCAAAGCTCGACATCATCCACAAGGCAATCGAGATCGCGGAGCTGACCGGCGGCAGCATCACCATCCAGCACGATCCGGTCAAAGCCGTCTCTGGCGCGGACGCGGTCTACACCGACGTCTGCACCAGCATGGGCTTTGAGCATGAGGCGACCAAGCGCGCGCCGATCTTCAAGCCCTACCAGGTGAACGAAGACCTGATGAGGCACGCGCAGCAGGACGCCGTCTTCATGCACTGCCTGCCCGCGCACCGCAACGCCGAGGTCACAGACGCTGTGCTCGACGGTCCGCAGTCGATCGTCTTCGACCAGGCAGAGAACCGCATGCACGCGCAGAAGGCCCTGTTGCTGATGTTGCTGGGCGGAGCCAAGCGAATATCGAGTGGACGTGGCCGTGGAACGCAGGCCCGCAAGCGTCCGTCGCTGACGTAGACAGAAACGCATCATCGCAAGGAGCAAACAGTGAGCAAGATGTGGTCGGGGCGGTTCCGGGAACCGCTCGATCCCGGGTTCGAGTCGTGGCAGCGTTCTTTTCCTTTCGACGTGCGGCTGCTTCCGCAGGAGGTAGCCGCGTCGAAAGCGCATGCGCGCGCAATCGCCGCGGTGGGAATCCTCACGCAGGCTGAACTCGCCTCGATGCTCGACGGGCTGGGCAGAGTAATCCCGTTCGCGCTCGAGGAGTGCGGCAGCGCGAAACTCGATGCCGGATCGGCTGCCGCGATTGCGGAGCTGCATCCCGAGGCCGAAGACATCCATCACTTCGTCGAGCTGACGCTGACCAGGATTATTGGCGACCTCGCGCTGAAGCTGCACACAGGCCGCAGCCGCAACGAACAGATTGCGACCGACATGCGTCTGTTTGTTCGTGATGCTATCGACACCACGCTGGCAGGCCTGCTCGACTGGCGCGAGGCCCTGGTCGAACAGGCGCGTGCGGCTGGCGGCGCTGCGATGCCCTCTTACACGCATCTGCAACGCGCGGAACCCGTGCTCGTGGCTCACTGGCTGCTGGCGTATGTTGCGATGATCGAGCGCGATTTCTCGCGATTGCAGGACTGCCGCGCGCGGTTGAATTTGTGCCCCCTGGGCTCAGGTGCGATTGCCGGCGCAACCCTCAAGCTCGACCGCGCTATTGCAGCCAAGGCTTTGGGCTTCGACGCGCCCACGCCGAACAGCATGGACGCAACCAGTGACCGCGACTTTGCGCTCGAGTTTACCCAGGCACTGACCACGCTGGGGCTGCACATCTCCCGCTTTGCCGAGGAGCTGACGCTGCACTCTACAGCGGAGTTCGGCTTCCTCGACCTCCCGGAGAAGTTTTCGACCGGCTCAAGCGCGATGCCGCAGAAGAAAAATCCAGACCTTACCGAACTGATTCGCGGCAAGGCAGGACGCCTGCAGGGCGCGGCGATCACTCTGGCGACGATCATCAAGGGACTCCCGCTCGCTTACAACAAAGACCTTCAGGAAGGGCAGGAGCCCGTCTTCGATGCCGCCGACACCATCGCAGGAATTCTTCGCGTGCTTCCCGCATTCACCCGGTCGCTTCGTTTTCGAGCGGACGTCATGAAGGTTGCGGCTGAGAAGGGCTACCTGAACGCGATGGCTGCGGCCACCTATCTCACGCACAAAGGCGTCCCGTTCCGCAAGGCTCACGAGAAGATCGGCAACGCAGTGCGGCTAGGGCTTGAGACGGGCCGCGAATTGAGCGACCTCTCGCTCGATGAACTGCGTGGCTTCGGCGAAGAATTCGGCCCCGACTTCTTCGATGCGATCACCCTCGAGGCCACGCTCGACTGCCACGACGTCATCGGCGGAACGGCAAGGGCGCAGGTGAGGGATGCCTTGGAAGGTGCCTCGGTAAGGATTGCGACCGATAGGGCCTCGCTTGCATCTATAAACTCGTTTAAGTCTGCTTCTTCTCAGAAGCAAGGCGTGGAGCAGGTTGCAAGTGTCTAACTCTTCACTGATGGCAGCAAGCGAATCGACTGCGTCGACGCGGGCGCGTGTCGGCGGAGCGGTAACGCGCAAGGCCAAGCTGCCCGACGCGGCGAACATCTTTGAGCTGGTCAATTCACTCTCCGGCGACGGAACCCTGTTGCGCCGCAGCTACGCCGAGATCTGCGAGAATGTGCGCGACTTCTCGGTAGCAGAGAGCGAGAGCGGAGTCTTCCTCGGCTGCGGTGCACTGCATCTCTACGGACCGCATCTGGCCGAGGTGCGATCGATCGTCGTAAAGCCTGAGGCGAAGGGGCAGGGAGCTGGCGGAAGGCTGCTGCGGGCCCTGCTGGAAGAGGCTGAAGACCAGGGTGTGACCTCAGTTTGCCTGTTTACGCGCATACCCGACTTCTTCTTTCATTTCGGCTTCCGTGTCGTCGACCGCACCGTTCTGCCGGACAAGATCTACAAGGACTGCCAGAACTGCCCGCGGCTCTACGCCTGCGACGAGGTCGCCATGGCGCGCGGCCCCATCCCCCGTATCGCCGTGCTTGGCCCCAGCAAGTTCGCTGAGCCGGAGCTGGTAAAGCTCCAGGCCGGTTCCATCGCGCCTCACGGTTCCAAATAACATTCTTGCACTACCTCCTTTGTTGTCATTCCGAGCGAAGCGAGGAATCTGCTGTTCCCCTGTCGCACCACGGTAGATAGCGCCAGCGCATGCACCGCCAAAGCCATGTATTTTCATCCCGAATGCCAGTTGATTCTTGGCAAATGTGGACTGTTTCTTTAGAGTGGCGGGTGACCGGAAACTTCCGGTCGTGAGGCCCACCTGAAGCACAAAGAAGAAGCCGCAGGATCAAACGAAGAGGCGAGAGAAAAGCCGGGGGGGCCTTCTACGGGGCCGGGCAGCGAAAAGTATCAGAAGATTCTGGATGCCGCGGTCGAGGTTATCGCCGAACGCGGCTACTTCAACTCGCCTGTGAGTGCCATTGCAAAACGCGCCGGCGTGGCCGACGGCACCATCTATCTCTACTTCAAAAGCAAGGACGATGTTCTGCGCACGGCGATCGATTCGACCTTCGGAAAGTTCTACGCTCAGGTCGAGGAGAGGTTCGAGACGCTAAAAAATCCGCGCGAGCAACTGGAGTACATCGCCGAAGTGCATCTCGCCAGTCACCAGGTCAACCGCAGCATGGCGGTCTTGATGCAGACCGAGATGCGTCAGAGCGCGAAGTTCATCGCCGAGTTCTCGCACCATCATCTCGTCAAGTACATCCAGGTCGTGCGCGAGGTCATCCGCCGTGGCCAGCAGGAGGGCATCTTCCGTCAGGACATCTCCGACGGCGTCGTCGCGCACTGCATGTTCGGCGCGATCGATGAGCTGCTCAGCTCCGCTGTTTTCACAGAGCGCGTTTATGATGCGAAGGTCACGGCACGGCAGGTGATGGACATTCTGATGAACGGCATCGCGACAGCCGGCTGAAGGGAAAAGGCGAAGGCATGTTTGATCTGCGGACGGTAAACGATGTTTTTGTGCGGGCCACGTGGCGCGGCGATCGCACAGTTATGATGGAGCAGAGCGGCGTGGACCAGTGGACGCCCATCAGCTCTACCGAGCTCTATGGCCGGGTGTGTGCGCTGGCGGATGTCTTTCGCGGCTGGGGGCTCGTCAAGGGCGACCGCGTGGCGATTCTTTCGGAGAACAGGTGGGAGTGGGCGGTAACAGACTTCGCCACACTCGTCATGGGCGGAGTCGATGTGCCGCTCTACCCAACGCTGACACCCGAGCAGATCGCCTACATGCTCAAGGATTCAGGCGCTAGAGTCGCAGTGGTTTCGACGGCGGAGCAGTATGAGAAGGTGAAGGCCGCCGGAGACATCTCCACCCTTGAGCATGTCGTTGTGATGGATCCCGGCAGCTTCGATGGAGCGGAGAGCTTCGCCTCGCTGATATCCGGAGCAAAGCAGCGCGAGCAGCGTGACGCGGAGTTCGATGTCATGGCGAAGACCTCGCGTCCGGGAGACCTTGCGACCATCATCTATACCTCGGGCACAACGGGCGAGCCGAAGGGCGTTATGCTCACGCACGGAAACCTCGCCAGCAATCTCAACTACTCGACCGGCCCGCTGGGGTTGAGCGACAAGGACACCGCGATCTCCTTTCTGCCGCTGTCGCACGTCACAGCGCGTCACCTCGACTATGCGCTGCTGTGCCATGGAACGAAGCTGGCTTACTGCGCGAAGTTCGATCAGCTTCCAGCCGCGATGAAGGTCGTGCAGCCGACCATCTTCGTCGCCGTGCCCCGCGTCTACGAAAAAATCCGCCAGGCGGTAGAAGGCAAGTCTGCCGTCTCGCCGCTGAAGCTGAAGATACTCAACTGGGCGCTGGGCGTGGGCCGGAAGAACCGGGATGCGACGCTCAACGGCAGGCATCCGCGGAGCCTAGCGTGGATGCTGGCAGGGAAGCTGGTCTTCAGCAAAATCCACGAGGCCTTTGGGGGAAGGACGAGGACATTCATCTCAGGGGGTGCCCCCCTTGGGATGGACACAGCGGGCTGGTTTGCCGACACCGGCATCGTCATCCTTGAAGGCTACGGCCTCACCGAAACCTCGCCGGTGATCGCGCTGAACTACCCGGACGCATACAAAATCGGCACTGTCGGCAAGGCGCTCCCGAACGTGGAGTGCCGGTTTGCGGAAGACGGCGAGCTTGAGGTCAAGGGGCCGTCCATCTTTCCCGGCTACTGGAACAAGGAGAAGGAGACCAGAGAGGTCTTCACAGAAGACGGCTGGTTCAGAACGGGAGACATCGGCAACCTGGATCAGGACGGCTTCCTCTCGATCACCGACCGTAAGAAAGAGCTGCTCAAGACCAGCGGAGGCAAATTGATCGCGCCGCAACCTATCGAGAACAAGCTGAAGGCGAATATCCTGGTGGGTCATGCGGCGATGGTGGGCGACAAGCACAAGTTTGCCTGCGTATTGATCTCGCCCAATCTTGCGGCGTTGAAGAACTGGGCCAAAGCACAGGGAATTGCTACCGAAGACGCCGCCTTGCTGGTAAAAGAACCGAAGGTGGTCGAGGCGTATCGCGAGATTGTGGAGAAAGTGAACGGCACTCTCGCAAACTTCGAGAGCATCAAGCGCGTATGCGTCGTGCCCGAGGAGTGGAGTGTCGAAGACGGCACCATGACGCCCAGCATGAAGCTGAAGCGACGCGTCGTAAACGAGAAGCACGCACGGCAGATTGCGGAGTTCTACGCCGACGAGGCCACGTCGAAGGGATAGTATGTGCCCTCACGTTCACTTCACGATGTTGTCATCCTGAGCGAGTCATTGCGAAGCAATGACGTAGTCGAAGGATCTGCGGGTTGTACGACGTAGTGCAAAAGCCCGTTTGGAGGAGAGATGAAGGCTCTGTTTCGACTGTTCGGGATGCTGTCCTTGTCGGCGGCTGTCAGTGTTGGCCAGGTCACCACGGAATCCGCGCCACCGTCCTGTCCGGCGAATCCTGGCGGCAGGCCGGTAAGCATCACGCCCGCAAAGCGTCCCACCGCGGAACAGATTAGACAAACCGCCGAGACGGCGGCTGCCGACCCCTCCATCATCGTCGCGGCCGAGCCTGTGCCCAACTTCGGCACCGAGCGCTATCGCCTTGCCGACTATGCAGAGTGCGTTGGCAGCGGCGGCTGCTACTGGGCCGATCTCGACGCTCAGACCAGACGCGCCGAGGCCGCGCTTGATCGCGCCGTTGCGCTCGCAAAGCCCGGTGAGAAGCTCGCCATCGTGCTCGATATCGACGAGACGTCGATGTCCGGCTTCTGCGAGCTGCGCCGCGAAGACTACGGATTTCTTCTCGCCTCCTTCAACAGGTGGGTCGTCACTCCCGAGGCCGCTGTGCCGATTCCGGGAACGGTAAGGCTGTTCAACAAGGCGCGCGCCGCGGGCGTCGAGGTCTTCTTCATCACCGGCCGATGGGACGAGCAGCGCGATGCGACGGCGAAGAACCTGCAGCTTGCCGGCTACAAAGGGTGGAAGGGCCTCGCCCTGCGTGTCGGCCCGCAAAAACAGATGACCACTGTCGCCTACAAGAGCGAGGAGCGAAAGAAGATCGTCGATGCCGGTTACCGCATCGTATTGAACATGGGCGACCAGTGGAGCGACCTGAACGGTGATGCTCGCGGCAAGGTCAGCGTTAAGCTGCCGAATCCGTTCTACTATCTGCCTTGATGTTGCTGCACCCTGCGGAGGCGACACAAGATGAATTTGGCAGACCCGGCTGAGATCGAACAGGCCCGGAGGTTCCTGCGGCATGCCCAGCGGCAGGAGCAGCGATTTCTCAACCCGGTTCCAACATCGGTCGGCGGGTGGAGAACGCTGCGCGACGCCTTACCGCTCTACCTCAATAACAAGGAAGAGAAGTTCCCCAAGAACCCTCTCGGGCCGTTTCGCACCGACCCGGCTCTCTACGATGCCGCTCCGGCCAGCGGCCTGCGCGTTACCTGGATGGGCCACTCCTCAACGCTGATCGAGATCGATGGCATGCGCGTGCTGACAGACCCCGTATGGGACCAGCGTGCCTCGCCCTTTCGCTGGGCCGGGCCGAAGCGGTTTTTCGATGCACCGCTGCCGCTGGAAAAGCTGCCGCGCCTCGACGCTGTGCTCATCTCGCATGACCACTACGATCACCTCGGCGAATCGACGATACGAAAGCTCGCGCGCATGGACGCAATGCGCGACACCCAGTGGATCACATCGCTCGGCGTTGGAGAGATCCTTCAACAGTACGGCGTAAAGCGTCGCAGAATCGCCGAACTAGACTGGACACAAAGCATCGGCGACTCCGCGCTCCAAATCACTGCCGTTCCATCAAGACACTTCTCCGGGCGCAGCATGTTTAACCGCTTCGAGACGCTCTGGTCGGCCTTCGTGCTGAAGGGGCCAAAGCACAAGGTCTACTTCGGCGCCGACTCAGGACTGTGGGAGGGTTTCGAAGAGATCGGTCACGAGTATGGCCCCTTTGATCTCACCATGCTCGAGATCGGCGCGTACAACGAGCTGTGGAAAGACATCCACATGGGCCCCGACGGCGCGGCGCAGGCATTCGCAGACCTCGGCGGCAAGGGACTCCTGATGCCAATTCACTGGGGCCTCTTCGACCTGGCATTGCACGGATGGCGGCAGCCGATCGAGCGAATGCTCGAGGTGGCGGCTGAGAAGGGAATCGCCCTCTGGTCGCCCGAGCCCGGTGAGCCCGTCGAGGTCGTCGCCGCTACTGAGGTTCGCTCCGACTGGTGGCGCTAAAGTCAGGCCGTCTCACACAAAATCCCCATAAAAGATAATTTGTCATCCTGAGCGAAGCGCGCAGTCGAAGGACCTGCATTTTCTTACGTACAAAACCCCACCCGTCCAACTGATTTATGATTTTCCCGACGTTAAAAAGGAGATGCAATGCGCATTGGGATGTTGACGGGCGGCGGTGACTGCCCCGGTCTGAACGCTGTCATTCGTGCAGCGGTACGCAAAGGGATTCTGCACTACGGCGACGAGTTCGTCGGCTTTATGGAGGGCTGGCGCGGCGTCATTGACGACGTCACGATGCCGCTGACCATGGAGACCACATCGGGGATTCTGCAAAAGGGCGGAACGATCCTGCGCTCGTCGCGCACCAATGTGAAGAAGATCCCCGGCGGCTTTGAGAAGTGCCTTGAGGTGATCGCCAAAAATAAGCTCGACGCTCTGATCGCGCTCGGCGGAGACGACACGCAGTCCATCTCGCTGGCGCTCAGCGAGCGCGGCGTCAAGTGTGTCGGCGTTCCCAAGACTATCGACAACGACCTCAGCGGCACCGACGCCTGCTTCGGATTCGACACCGCGGTGACCATCGCAACCGAGGCGGTCGATCGCCTGCACTCCACCGCGGAGGCGCACAACCGCGTGCTGGTATGCGAGGTCATGGGACGCGACGCCGGATGGATCGCCATCACGTCAGGCATTGCAGGAGGCGCGGATGCGATCTGCGTGCCCGAGGTGCCGATCGACATTGATGAGATCTGCCGCCTGTTGAAGTACCGCCACGACCACGGCAAGAAGTTCGGCATCGTCGTGGTAGCCGAGGGTGCAAAGTTGCCCGAAGGCGACCAGGCAACGCACGGCTCGTCCGTCGACTCCTTCGGCCACGTCCGCCTCAGCGGTATCGGCCAGCAGTTGGCCGAAGAGATCGAGAAGCGCACCAAATACGAGACCCGCAGCGTCAACCTCGGACACACGCAGCGCGGCGGTACGCCCTCGGCCTACGACCGTATGCTGGCCTCCCGCTACGGCGTCAAGGCGATCGACCTTGTACACCAGGGCAGGTTCGGACGTCTGGTCGTGCTCAAGGGAACTGAGATCTCCGACATCCCTCTGGCCGATGCCATCGCAAAGACACGCACCGTCGGGCAGGATTTGCTGGATGTGATGACCGGCCTCCAGCCTCCTAAAAATGCTGTTTAGCGGTTAGTTATCAGTTATTTACTGGTAAATACCCTAAAAAATTGATTGAACGGGCGGAGAAAAGGGGATACAAAGAGTGTGCCGGGTTTCAACCGGGCTCTTCCCGGTTTTCCGCCCGTTTCTTTCTGGAATTGGAGCGTTCTTATCCAATGGCACCAATGGCACAGGCTGCACCGCGCGAGGTGATGGACATCCGGCAGGCGTCCGAGTATCTCGGCATCAGCGGAGACACGCTGTACCGTTACGCCTCTGAAGGCTTCATCCCTGCCTTCAAACTGGGGAACCGCTGGCGGTTCAAAAAATCCCTTCTCGACGCCTGGATGGACGAGAAGAGCGGTGTTGCTCCACCGCAGGCGCCCGTCTCCCCAAAGCAGAAAAAGCCCGCAGGTCGGGCACGCTAAAGGCTCGATTCTTATCTCCCTTCCTCGATCACAATCCTGTTTATTCCTTGCAGCGTTGAACCATTCGTAGAATCGAATGGACTATGAAAGAGATTGTCCGTTGTTCCTGGGCAGAGAGCGACCCTCTGCTGCGCACGTATCACGACGAAGAGTGGGGTGTTCCCGAGCACGACAGCCGCGCCCTATGGGAGAAGCTAATGCTCGATGGCTTCCAGGCTGGGTTGTCATGGCTGATCATCCTGCGCAAGCGCGATGAGTTTCGCAGGGTGTTCCACAACTTCGACCCCGAGAAGGTAGCGCGAATGAAAGACGCCGATGTGAAGCGGCTTCTCGAAAACCCCGGGATCATCCGCTCACGTGCAAAGATCGAAGCGACAATCGGAGGCGCTCGCGCCTATTTGAAGATGCAGGCCGACGGCGAGGACTTCTCAAAGTTCGTCTGGGGGATGGCGGGCGATAAGCCGATCCGCAATACAACGGGCCACGTACCCGCAAAGACTCCGCTCTCCGAGGAGATGTCAAAGGCTCTCAAAAAGAGGGGTTTCAAGTTCGTTGGGCCTGTGATCGTCTACGCGTGGCTGCAAGCGACCGGCATTGTTAACGATCACTCGTTGAATTGCTTTCGGAAATCGGCGAAGTAAGGTTAGGCCTCCCACGCTAGGACGGCTGCAACGTAATGACCGTGATCTCAGGCGGGCAGGCGAAGCGGAACGGAAGCCCGACCGCCCCGATGCCGCGATTCACATAAAGCTGCATATCCCCAAAGCGAAAGTGTCCTTCAACATACTTCTGCCCCAGCGGCGGAAGGATCAGCGGACCGTAGAAGGGGATCCGCACCTGTCCTCCGTGCGAGTGGCCCGACAGCATCAGGTCGATCATCTTTGCCTTCGGGTGCTGGACCACGGTATCGGCATAGTCGGGCTCGTGGGCCATCAGGATCACCGGGGCATCCTTCTTTTCAGGAAGCGTAAGATCCAGATCGGGGTGGCCGTTGCCGATATCATCCGTTCCGCACAGCCAAAACCGTGAGCCGCCCCGTTCGATCGCCACATGCTGGTTGACGAGTACGGGAATCTTGAACGATCGCAGTGCCCCCGTCACCAGCGACGGACTTACCGCGACATCGTGGTTGCCAAGAATCGTGTAGGTCTCGGGCGCCTTGAGCTGGCTCAGTATCTCCGCCGCCCGGTGCGCGGCATGTTTGCTGGCAACAAAGGTGAGCGAACCCCGGGTCACGAAGTCGCCGGTCACCAGCACGAGGTCGGGCGTGAGCGCATTGATCCGATTGACGACGTGTTCGAGGAACAGAGGCTCCGTGAACTCGTCCAGGTGGATGTCCGATATCTGCACGATGCGGAAGCCGTGGAACTCCGTTGGAAGATCCACAATCCGCATCGTCGTCTCCACCTTGTCGATCACGTGCCTGGCAATCTCGCCCGAATAGAAGGCCAGTCCGGCTGCGGTTACACCCGATCCAACAATAAAAGTGCGGCGGGAGAACCTCGCTGGTGACGGTCTCGATTTGGACAACTCCGGCGGCGAAGAAACGCCCTGGGGAGAGGACATAGTTCATGATAGCGGTTCCGAAGGAGTAAATCTCCTCCGGCACATGCCCCATTGGTTGAGTAGAATCAAAGGGATGAACTTTCAGGCACGGAAGAGACGGGCGGCGGCGGCGGCGAAGACTGCCGGGTTGGATGGCCTGCTGATCACCCATCTTCCCGATGTGCGCTATCTCTCTGGCTTTACAGGTTCAAACGCCGCGCTGGCACTCGCTGGCGGACGCGCTGTTCTGTTTACCGACGGCCGCTATACCGTCCAGGCAAAGGCTGAGGCGGTGGGAACCCAGGTCGTGATCGCCAATAAGCCCGCAACTCCATCGGCCTGTGAATGGCTTGCAAATAAAGGGGTTAGACGCTGCGGCTTCGATGCGGCGAATACCACCGTCGCCGCGCTCGAAGCCATGCGCAAGGCTGTCCCGGCGAAGCTGAGGCGTGGAATGTTTGTTGCTTCCGAGTCCCTTGTCGCCCGTCTGCGCGAGGTGAAGGATGCGGACGAGGTGGTGAAGATTCGCCGTGCCGCGCTGCTGGGTTGTGAGCTGTTTGACCAGATGCTCGGCTATCTGAAGCCAGGGCTTACCGAGATGCAGGTGGCAGCAGAGCTTGAACATGCAGCCCGTCTGGCTGGAGCGGAAACCATGTCGTTTGAGACGATTGTCGCCAGTGGTGAACGTAGCGCTTTACCTCATGGACGTGCCAGCGCGACGAAGCTCCCAAAGCGCGGCTTCGTCACCATGGACTTTGGCGTCGTGCTCGACGGCTACATGAGCGACATGACTCGCACCGTGCACCTTGGCAAGGCGCTTGAGGGCGAGCGGGAAGTGTATGATGCGGTTCTGGAAGCGCAGGAAGCAGCGGTCGCGGCAGTCGCCCCGGGAGTAACGGCGGGTGATGTCGACGAGGCCGCGCGAAGCATTTTGCGCCGGGCGGGGCTGGACAAGTTCTTTACCCACTCGACCGGCCACGGTGTAGGACTGGAGATTCACGAGGGCCCAAGGCTCGCTGCGAAACAGACGCAGCCGCTGAAGGCAGGGATGGTGATCACGATCGAACCGGGAGTCTATATGCCCGGAAAGTTCGGTCTGCGGATCGAGGATATGGTTTTAGTGACGGCGTCGGGTGGCGAAGTGCTGACGCCGAGTGTGAAGGCCTGGATAGAGCTGTAATAACGTAGCAAGTGCCGCAACAGGCACGGGAGAGATGATGGACGGAACAAAGATGCAAGAGCTGCGCGAACTGGTCGAATTCCTCAAGGCGAACGAGATCGCAGAATTCGACATGGAGCAGGCGGATCTGAAGGTTCGGATCAAGTTTGCGGGCGAGCCTGCTGCGGTCCAAAGCAGCCTGGACCTGGCGCAGTTGAGCAGGCTAATGGCTTCTGCTCCGGTGGCTGCTGCTCCGGTAGCGCACGCCCACGTTGCGGCTCCCGCGCCTGCTGCTGCTCCTGCCGCTGTGGAAGAGAAGTTGCACGAAGTCAAATCGCCCATCGTCGGAACCTTCTACGACTCGCCAGCGCCCGGAGCGCCTGCGTTTGTACAGATTGGCGACCAGGTTGAAGTCGGCCAGGTGCTTTGCATCGTCGAGGCGATGAAGCTGATGAACGAGATCGAATCCGACGTTGCCGGTGAAGTGGTCAAGCGCATCGGCGTCAGTGGCCAGCCGGTCGAGTACGGGCAGCCGCTGTTCGAAATCCGTCCACGATAGTTCCACGGTAGCTACAATCCAACGGTTCGACGGAAGGCATCTGGATTTATGTTTCGGAAGGTATTGATTGCAAATCGTGGGGAGATTGCACTGCGCGTGATCAGCGCGTGCAAGGAGATGGGCATCCGCACGGTGGCGGTTTACAGCGAGCCGGACAGAAATTCGCTGCATGTGAAGTTTGCCGATGAGGCGATCTGCATCGGCCCCGCGCGTTCTGCCGAAAGCTACCTCAACGTTCCCGCGGTCATCTCCGCGGCTGAGATCGCCGACGTCGATGCGATTCATCCCGGTTACGGTCTCCTCAGCGAGAATGCAAACTTCGCCGAGGTCTGTCGCGCCTCGAACATCAAGTTCATCGGGCCTCCGCCCGAGGTCACACGCATGATGGGCGAAAAGTCCACCGCGCGCCAGACCATGAAGAAGGCCAAAGTTCCTATCCTGCCCGGCTCCGACGGCGTCATCGCCGGTGAAGGCGAAGCGCTCGAATGGGCGAAGAGCGTCGGCTATCCCGTCATCCTGAAGGCAGTGGCCGGCGGCGGTGGTCGCGGTATGCGTATCTGCCGCAACGCCGAGGAGCTACCCGGCCTCTACAACCAGGCCTCCACCGAGGCGGCAAACGCCTTCGGCAACGGCGACCTCTACATGGAGAAGTTCATCGAGCGCCCGCGCCACATCGAGTTCCAGGTGCTCGCCGACGAGCACGGCAACGTGATGAGCCTCGGCGAACGCGAGTGCTCGATCCAGCGACGTCATCAGAAGCTCATCGAAGAGGCCCCCAGCCTTCAGGTGACGCCCAAGCTGCGCGAAGAGCTCGGCAAGACCATCCGCAGGTCGCTCGAGAACATCGGCTACTGGAACGCCGGGACCATCGAGTTCCTGATGGACGAAGACGGCAAGATCTACTTCATCGAGATGAACACCCGCATTCAGGTGGAACACTGCGTTACGGAGATGGTCACCGGCATCGACCTCGTCAAGGCGCAGCTTCGCATCGCCGCAGGCGAGAAGCTGAACTCGATCGTCACCGGCCCCGTCGAGATTCGCGGCCACGCGATCGAGTGCCGCATCAACGCCGAGCACCCGGAGAAGTTCACCCCCAGCGCAGGCAAGATCACGGCCTTCAACGTTCCCGGCGGCAATGGTGTACGAGTAGATACCGCCCAGTATGCTGAAGGCGTGGTGCCGCCTTACTATGACTCCATGATCGCCAAGCTCATCTGTCACGGCAAAGACCGCGAAGAGGCGATGAACAAGATGCAGCGCGCGCTGAGCCAGTTCGTCGTGCAGGGAATCCACACCACGATCCCGCTGCACCAGAAGATCTTCGCCGACGAAGAGTTCCGCTCCGGCAAGTTCGACACCAAGTTCATGGAACGGTTCCTGGAACGTCAGAAATAGGGGCGGGAGGGCCCGACGTGGGAAAATCTGCACGCCGCCGGTCGCCATCGCGCCTCCCCATACTTCCGCGCCTGTATCCCATCGTGGATGCCGCGATGCTTCAGGCGCGCAACCTCACACTCTTCGATTTCACCAGCGAGCTGCGCGATGCCGGCGTGACGTTGTTGCAGTACCGCGACAAGCGCGGTACCCAGGAAGAGATTCTGCGCAACGCAAAGATCGTGCAGGAGGTTTTTCGCGGCGTCGAGTGCACCCTCATCATGAACGACGATCCTGTGCTTGCGATGCTCTCGGACTGGAACGCCGTCCATGTGGGACAAGGCGACACCGCGGTCGAAGATGCACGGGCTGTGCTGCTGCCCGAAGGCATCGTCGGTTGTTCGACCCACAACGACCGGCAGGTCGCAGTGGCCAATAAAGCCGGTGCGGACTACATCGCCATCGGCCCCGTCTTTGCCACGACAACCAAGCCGGACGCCGAGCCCGTCGTCGGCCTCGAAGGCGTGCGCAACGCCCGCGCTCTCACCTCGCGCCCCCTGGTCGCCATCGGCGGAATCACGCCGGAGAACGCCGCAAGTGTCATTGAAGCGGGCGCAGACTCGGTCGCGGTGATCGGCGCTCTCCTGCAACCCGATGCAAGGCCGGCAGACCTCGTAAAGAAGTTTCTCGAAAACATGCCCGGCGGACAATGAATTCAGCGCGGCTTTGGCCGTCGAGGGATACGCCAGCAACGCGGAGAAGGAAACTGGATGGCAGTATTCGAAGCGAAACAATCTCAAGCCGGATCGGTGACGGTCATCATTTCGGTGCACAACAGCGAACGATACGTTCGTTGCGCTCTCGACAGCGTTCTGAAGCAGACCCACGCCGTCGGCCAGGTCGTCGTCGTCGATAGCGGCTCCACAGATTCAACCCGCCAGGTCGTCGCGCAGGAGTACTCCGGCCGCGCAATGCTCATCGAGCAGCAGGCCGAGAACCCCGCAAGCGCCCGTAACGCTGGCCTGCGCGCCGCGACCGGCGAGTTCATCGCCTTCCTCGATGCCAGCGACCTCTGGGAGCCGGAGAAGATCGCCACCCAGCTTCACGCTCTCGCGCAGCATCCCGATGCCGTCGCCTGCTACACCGGCCTCCGCATCGTCGGCGACAGCGGCGAACACCTCGTCGACCTGAACCCGCCCGATCCTTCTACTCTGCGCCAAGTCCTGCGCTGGTCGAACCCCGGCATCCCGCTTTCATCCGTTCTGCTGCGGCGCTCGGCGCTCGAAAGACTTGGCGCAGGCTTCGACGAGCGGCTCAACGGGTGCGAAGACTGGAACCTCTGGTTGCGCCTCATCGCGCACGGGCCGTTCTGCGTCTGTCCTGAGCCGCTGACAGACTACCGCTCCAGCGCCGACAGCCCCGCAGAAGACGCAGGCCACATGTACGACGACTTCATGAAGATGCTGGACGACGTGCTTCTGGCCGGCCTTCACGGTATCGGCCGCGCCATCTGGCGTCGCCGCATCATGAGCTATCAGGCATTCAAGGCATGTCTTACGGCGCGCGCCGCGGGCGACAAGGAGGCCGAGCGGCACTTCATGATGAAGTCCGTCTCGGACTGGCCCTCGCCCTTCTGGGCACCCGAGAGGTTCCGCTACTTCGCCGTCACCGCAATGAGGGCATAGCTTATGAAGCCCCACACCGGGTGCCCCATCTTCGCCGCGAAGCGGCTAAGGTGGGATCATTCGCGCAACGCGCGAACTGCCCTCTCTGAAGTGCAGACGGGCAATTCAGAGCGAAGTGCAGGCAGCAGCTCAGGGCCAACGGCCCGCAACATATCAGCCTGGGCCGACAGGCCAGGGTCAGCAATCCCAACGCGACCGAAGCGCTGAAAGCGCGACACAAAATCCAGCCTCAAATGCTGTGTGCACCATTCATGGCATGAACCGCTAGTCGAGATAACAATCATGCAAGACTTTCCCGCATATTTCCGGTAGAACATACAGCAACGTGAAAACTTCCGAAGAGAGACTGGTTGCATCTCCCGCCGCGCCGCAGTTCGTGCAGGGGATGGGCCTTTACTCCGCCACCGCCATCGTCATGGGGTCGATGATCGGGTCGGGCATCTTCATCGTCTCGGCCGAGATGTCGCGCACCCTGGCCTCGCCCGCTCTGCTGATTGCGGCATGGCTGGTGACAGCGGTGATGACCATCATCGGAGCGCTCAGCTACGGCGAACTCGCCGCAATGATGCCAAAAGCGGGCGGACAATACGTCTACCTTCGCGAAGCCCTCGGCCCCCTATGGGGCTTTCTTTATGGCTGGACACTCTTCCTCGTCATCCAGACAGGGACCATCGCTGCCGTCGGCGTCGCCTTCGGCAAGTTCCTCGGCATTTTCTTTCCCTCCATCGGCACGAGCAACTGGCTGTGGCACTTCGGCCGCGTTCCCGCCTGGCACGTCGGCCCGATGGTCCTCGGTAACATGGACATCGGCGTCAACACCGCCAATCTCACAGCGATCGTCATCATCGTCCTGCTGACGCTGCTGAACACGCGCGGCATCAGGATGGGCGCTGCCATTCAGAATCTCTTCACCTCGGCGAAGGTGCTGGCCCTCGCCATCGTCGTCCTCGTCGGCGTCGTGGTGCGCGACCCGGTAGCCATTGCTGCGAACTTCGGCGCAGGCTGGCACAATTTCTGGGCAGGCGCCGGCTGGGGTTCGCTGCACCCCGCCCAGCCCGGCGGCACGGAGCTCGTCGGAATCCTCACCATCGTCGCCATCGTGCAGGTGGGGTCGCTCTTCAGCGCCGACGCCTGGAACAACGTCACCTTTACCGCCGGCGAGATCCGCAACCCGAAGCGCAATCTTCCGCTCTCGCTCGCCATCGGCACCGGCGTGGTGCTGCTGCTCTATATCCTCTGCAACTTCGTCTACCTCAGCGTGCTTCCCATGGCGGGCGACCCGCACGGCACCACGATCGTCGCGCGGGGAATTCAGTACGCGCAGGAAGACCGCGTCGCCACCGCCGTCATGGAGCGCGCCTTCACCGGCTGCGGAGCCAGGCTGATGGCGCTGGCCATCCTCGTCTCCACCTTCGGCTGCGCCAACGGTATGCTGCTGGCCGGCGCTCGCGTCTACTATGCGATGAGCCGCGACGGCCTGTTCTTCAAGTCGGTGGGCAAGCTTAATGAGAAGTCAAAGACGCCGGTAAACTCGTTGTGGCTTCAGTGTGCCTGGACATGCCTGCTCTGCATCTCAGGCAGCTACGGGCAACTGCTGGATTACGTGATCTTTGCCGTGCTCGTCTTCTATATCCTGACGATTCTCGGCCTCTTCGTCCTGCGCAGAAAGCGGCCCGACGTCTCCCGCCCCTATCGGGCATTTGGATATCCAGTCCTGCCGGCACTGTATATCGTCATGGCAGTCTGGATTTGTCTTGTACTATTGCGTTACAAACCTCAATACACGTGGCCGGGCCTGATTCTCGTCCTGCTCGGCGTTCCGGTATATCTCGTCTGGAAGCGTTTGGGGAATGCAGCGTCGTTAGCCTGAAGCGATTTTGCCAGCAGGTGAGATGAGAAAGAGGAGGGAGATCGATACTGATGTTGAAGCTGTTGGCAACAAAGCCGTTGGAGGCGATTCTAGGTGAGGCCGCCGAAACAGGCGAACATACGCTGAAACGATCTCTGGGTGCGAGCAATCTTGTAGCTCTTGGGATTGGCGCCATTATTGGGACCGGCATTTTTGTGTTGGCCGGTCCAGCTGCCGCGATCTATGCCGGGCCGGGAGTCGTTTACGCGTTTATTCTGGCGGCGGTCGCCTGTGTCTTTGCGGGACTCTGCTATGCAGAATTCTCGGCGATGATCCCGGTAGCCGGGTCGGCATACACATACGGATACGCGACGCTGGGCGAGATATTTGCATGGATCATTGGGTGGGACCTTGTGCTGGAGTACGCCTTCGGCGCTGCAACAGTCTGCTCCGGATGGAGTGGGTATGTCTTGAGTCTGGGGCAGGATTTCGGGCTGCGCCTGCCACCAGAACTGGCTGGAACGCCAGGTTCGGAGTTCGTGCTCTACAACGGTCATTGGGAATATCTGGGCAGGATCGGAGCGAAGCTGACAGAGCTGGGAATCGATCCGGCAACGCTACCGCATCGCTATGGCGTCTTCAACCTGATTGCTTTTGTTGGGATTCTGCTGGTGACGACCATTCTGGTGATCGGCATTAAGGAATCGGCGAACTTCAACAGCCTGATCGTCGCGGTTAAGTTGGCAGTGCTGGTAATTTTCATTGCCCTTGGTGGATACACGTTGATGCACCATCGTGAACTCATGGCCAACTGGCATCCGTTCTTGCCGCCGAACACTGGGAAATTCGGGCAATTCGGTTATTCCGGCGTCCTGCGCGCGGCCGGAGTCATCTTCTTCGCTTATATCGGGTTCGATGCGGTATCCACCGCGGCCCAGGAGGCGAAGAATCCGAAGCGGGACATGCCGATGGGGATTCTGGGATCGCTCGTGCTCTGCACGATTCTGTACATCCTGGTATCGGGCATACTTACCGGACTGGTGAATTACAAGGATCTGGATGTGCCGGACTCTCTTGCCGTTGGCATCGACGTGACCGGTGTTCGATGGGGAAGCCTACTCGTGAAGCTTGGGGCTCTCGGCGGACTTTCGAGCACCATGATCGTGATGTTGCTTGGGCAGAGCCGGGTGTTCTTTTCCATGTCCAAGGACGGATTGCTGCCGAAATTTTTCAGCAATGTGCACCCGAAGTTCAGGACCCCCTGGATCTCGTCGATAACCGTGGGACTGGTGGTAGCCGTCTTCGCCTCTACGATTCCGCTGGCAAAGCTCGGAGAGATGACGAGCATCGGCACATTGCTGGCGTTCATCATTGTTTGCGCGGGAACCCTGGTGTTGCGGCGAAAGCGTCCCGACATTCCCAGGCCATTCAAAGTTCCATGGATGCCATTTACGGCAATAGCGGGAATCCTGGTCTCGTTTGCCATGATGCTGGGATTGCCGCTCGATACCTGGATTCGCTTGATTGTCTGGTTGGCAGTTGGTCTGGTGATTTATTTCGCGTATAGCAGACACCATAGCAAGGTGCAGCAGAAAGTAAACCAGGGCGCATTGGAATAGGCGTGCTGTCCGCGAGAGTTGCAACAGAAGAGAGAAGGAGAGCCGAGTTCCATAAGGCCAACGCCCGGCGGAGCTCGGCTTTCTCTTGTTAAAGCGGATTTCTTGTGCCGTAGAGCATTTTCCTCGCAGGTGTAGTCTTCAGGGCCGAAGGCCCGCAACATAACAGCCTGGGCCGACAGGCCTGGGTACGCAATGCCAACACAAACGAAGCGCTGTAAGCATGCCGCCCTAATGCGTCTGGTGCTCTGGCGGTGCGGGTGTCGGCGCAGCAGGCGTCTGCGGTGCAGCGGCCGGTGGAGTCGTCACTGCCGGTTCAGGCTGCTCCGTCGCCGGGGTCGCGGTTGCAGCAGGCGGCGGTGGAGCGGGCACGGGCTGCGGTCCGCGTTGGATCTGCGGCGCAAGGCTCACCAGATTGGCCGACTCCGGTTCGTCCCGCAGCTTCAGGTAGAAGCCGGACTTCGGTGGCCTCGGCATACTCAGCGTATTGCCGACAAAGCCCTCCGGCACATCCACGGCCGTCCCGAAGTCCGAGGTGGTCGAAAGGGCGTCGACCAAATAAAGATTCGAGCCGGTCAGCTTGCACGCCGCCGCCGGATCGAACGGGCAATGTAGCGTGTCGAGCGTTGGCAGGCGAACGAGCGTAGCCAGAGGAATCCAGTCGCCCGGTGTCCCATCGGGACCAAGCGCGCGCAGCCGCACCGGGCCAAACGCCGAGGTTCCGAAGGCCTTCAGCGGGTCGAAGGTGCCGAGAACCGTATGCGAGTTCTGAAGCACCAGCGAACCCGCGGTGACGGAGAGCGTGGTGCGCATCGTCTCGTCTTCGTCCGCAATCTCCACCTGCGCGTTGCGGGGGAAGGGGGCCTTCGAGCGCAGCGAGAAGGTCAGCCGCTGCGTGATTGGCAGGTCGTCCGGGTTCGCAAGGTGAATCGGAGATCCCGTGGGCTGGTTCACCGATTTGTTCAGCAACGCAACCTCAAGGCGCGAGCTGGTGATGTTCACCGGGACCGACAGGGTGCGGCCGTCGTTCAGAACGACTTTAGCTATGAGCCTGTCGCCGGGCTTCAAGGCGGGCGC
This sequence comes from Acidobacteriota bacterium, assembly GCA_018268895.1. Lineage (NCBI taxonomy): Bacteria > Pseudomonadati > Acidobacteriota > Acidobacteriota bacterium. The sequence continues at coordinate 553,966 of JAFDVP010000001.1, forward strand.
GGGAGCATTGGGCGGCAGCGTAAACGACAGTGTCTGCGAAGTCTCGCTGCGCGGAACAGCCGCGGGACTGCCCGAAGGCGTGAAGACGAGTGTGTCGAGCGTGATCTGGCGCACCTGCTCCAGGCTGGTGCCCGTCAGTATGGCCTTCGTGTCGCCTGCGTGCAGGTTCAGGCTCGCAAGCTGCGACGGCTCGGAGAAGGTCTGCGCCGTCACCGAGGCCACATCGTGATCGCCGAACTGGCGCACCTTGAGATGAATGGCGCCGGGATCTACCGACTTCAACGAGAGACTTACATCCACCGTGCTCGGCTTGTCCGACTGCTTCCACTTCACGTCCACCTGTCTGCCGCTGGGCCGCTCCAGCGTGATCGTGTCGATGCAGGCGGTGCCCGAGGACGACAGGTTCAGGTGGTTCTCGCGCCCGGCGATCAGTACGCCCTCCGACGACAGCTTCCACCCCGTTCCCGGAACGTCCTGCAAGGGAAGCGTTGGCCCGGTGAAGGGGTCGAAGCCCCAGTGGCCCATGATCGTTCCTGTGACAGCGGTGCGCGGAGCATCCGGGTCGGTCGGCTCCTTGACCTTACCCTGATCGGCATTATCGGCAACCGGCGCGGCAGCTTCTTCAGATGGCGACGGCAGCGCCTTGCGTTCCTTTGCCGGAGCAATCACAAGCCCGCCCTTGTAGGCATCAGCCTCCAGCGGAATGTCGGCCCGCGGTGCGCCACCCGTCACATGCAGATACAAGTCGTGCGCAAAGCCCGTGGAGAAGACCAGAGGCGCGCCCTCGACCGGCAGAACGACCGTTGGCTCCAGCAGGCAGGTGACATGCCGCGACTCAGCCGCGCGCAGCGGCGGAGGCACCGCCTTCTGGATCGAAGGCAGCCCGATCACGATCACCGACTTCGGGTTGTGGAACGACGGCGGCGTGTTCAGCCGCAGGTTAAGCTGCTCCACCCTGGGAAACGCGATCGCAGGGATGTACTGGTACTGGGCTGTGTGCAGGTTGCTGGTCAGGCGCACCAGATCGACCACCGCACCGACGTATGCGCTGTACATACCCCCTCCCATCACAGCGGTACGCGAGGCCGCCCCGATAAAGGCGGAGGTATCGCCACTCGACAGCATGGAGGCCACAGTCTCCCCATGCCCGTCGTTCAGCAGGGTCTGGGTCCCGGTCTGGGTGAGGCAGTTGTACTGCTGGTCGACAGGCTTGGTGAAGCACTCCTGGTTCGGTCTCAGGTTCAGCGTGCGCGCAAGAAAGTTTGAGTGGTCGAGCAGGGCCTTGGGATCTCCTGGAGGCGTCTGGCGGATCGAATCAAGGTACTTCTCGATGCGGGCCTGCTCGAAGCCGGCCTCCGACAGGTCCTGTGAGGCGCGGACGAAGATGCCGGGGCGTCCCTGCACGGCCGAGCGCAGCGTGCTGAAGTCGCCGCCGGTCTCAGGGGCGAGGAAGAGGATGGCCTGCTGCGCCTCCTCGGGCACGGTGATCGTGACCCCCTCCTCGCGCACCTTCTTGTTCCATGTCTCGATCTTGGTGAACCAGCTATCCGGCGGAGGGTTGGTCGTTCCCCGCAGGAACACCGCTACCAGAAGGTAGTGGACCGACTGCGTGCGAGGAAGGTCGGCAAACAGCCACAGCTTGTCGCCAGCCTGAAGATTGGGGACAGAGGCGATCGGCAACGTCTTGTCCCCGCGGGTGACGCGAACGTCGATGCGTGGGCCAACGAGGTCGAAGCGTCCGGAGTCAGCGCGCAAAGCGGCAGAGCCAAACGGCAGCGTAACAGATAGAGCAAGAGCTATGGCCTTCAGGCGACCGGACAGAAATGCCATCATTCCATCTTAGACGGCTGGCAACGCCAGAGTGGATGGCAAAGCGGGGCAAATCCCCTAATGTGCTCTACTGATTACGTTTGCGGGGAGAAAGATGATCGCCCGCAATGACGCCGTCACGGATGGTGACGATGCGGTGGGCATATTCGGCGATGTCGGGCTCGTGGGTGACGAGGATGATCGTGTTCCCCTTGGCATGGAGATCGTCGAACAGCGCCATAATCTCGTCGCCGGTCTTCGAGTCCAGGTTACCGGTCGGCTCGTCGGCAAGGATGATGGATGGGTTGTTGATCAGCGCGCGGGCGATGGCGACGCGCTGCCGCTGGCCGCCCGAGAGCTCGTTTGGCTTGTGCAACATGCGGGTGCCGAGGTTGACGCTCTCAAGCGTGGCCTTGGCGCGTTCGGTGCGTTCGGCGGCAGGGGTGCCGTTGTAGATCAGCGGCAGCTCTACGTTGTGCAGGGCGGTGGCGCGGGCCAGCAGGTTGAAGGTCTGGAAGACGAAGCCGATCTCTTTATTGCGAATGCGAGCCAGTTCGTCGTCGTTCAACTCGGAGACATCGTGCCCGTTAAGCCAGTACTTGCCCTGCGTCGGCGAGTCGAGGCAGCCGATCAGGTTCATCAGCGTCGACTTGCCCGATCCCGAAGGACCCATGATGGCAACGTACTCGTTGTGGCGAATGCGCAGGTTCACGCCCCTCAGCGCGTGTACCTCCTGGTCGCCCATCTCGTAGGTCTTCCAGAGATTGTCGGTGACGATAACGTCGCCTGGCCGGGGGCCGGCTGCCGTGCTTGTAGTGGTCTCGACTGCGGTTTCGATAGCCATCCGGTTCTCCGGTGCGGTTAGGTTACAGGATAGTACGTTTCACTGAACAGGTACGTCCGAAAGTGGGCGCAGGTTCCCTCCATGGAACCGCAGCCGTGAATTCGGGAGAGAAAAGGAGCCAGTGGCGAAGCGCTGTCTCCGCGCCTCGCCCAGCACAGCACTACCGCCGGGGCTATGACTTGTCTGCCTCGGTCTCAGGTGTGTTGTCTCTTTTGACTGGCGTGCCACTCTTAAGGGTGCGAAGAATTTTGTACCGCCCGGTGACGATCTCGTCGCCCGGTTTCAGCCCGCTGAGGACCTCGATCTCGGTCGCGCCGGTGATGCCGGTCGTGACTGGAACAAAGATGGCCCTGAGCTTCTTCTTCTCGGTTTCAATAACGTAGACGCCCTGGACCGCCGGGGCCTTGGTCGATGTCTGGCTGGCGCCCGCGGTAGCGACCGCGCCTGCGCTGGGCGGCTTGCCGCCGTTCGCTGCAAGCGCCTTCTCCGTCGCGGGAACGCGCTGCACCAGCGCCTGGATCGGGATGGTCAGCACATTTTGCTGGTGCGCCGTGGTGATCTTCGCCGTAGTCGACAGGCCGGGACGAAGATCGTCCGAGGGCTGATCGAGGGTGACGACTACTTTGAAGTCCTTGGCCTCCTCGGTGCCGGTCGTGCTCTGCGTGGTCGAGAGCCCCGTGGTGCGCAGCAGCGCCTGGTCGCCGACCTCGGTGACGTGGCCCTTGAAGACGCGCCCGGGAAGGGCATCGACCGTGACGTCGGCGGGCTGGTTCAGCTTGATGTTGACGATGTCGGTCTCATCGACCTTGACCTCGGCTGTGATGACCGACATATCGGCCAGCGTCATGATGGTCGAGCCGCCGGCGTTCTGGATACCGACCACAACCGTCTCACCCTCGCGCACAGGAACGTTGGTGACCAGCCCGTCAAACGGCGCGCGGCTGATGGTCTTGTCGAGCGAGTCGTAGTTGGCGCGCTGCGAGGCGACCGCCTGGTTCACATGCGCGCGCTGCGAGGCCGTCTGCGCCTTGGCCTGAGCAGCTGCCGCCTGACGCTGGGCCAGCGTGGCGACCGACATGTCGTAGGCCGCCTTCTTGGCGTCGAAGTCCTGCTTGGCGATCAGCTTCTCGTTGTAGAGCTGCTGGGCGCGCTGGAAGTCGAGGTTCTTCTGCTCGAGGTCGGCCTTGGCCTGGGCGATGTTGGCCTCGGCGGTGCGTTCGGCTGCTACCAGGCTGTTGACGTCCGTCCGCGAGCTGTCGATCGCCGCCTGCTGCGCCGAGACCGTGGCGGAGGGCTGAACGTTCTCCACCGTGGCCAGCACTGTGCCCTTCTTGACATGGTCGCCTTCCTTCACGTTCAGGTGCGTAATGCGGCCAAAGGCCGTCGCTCCCACGTTGACGTAGGTCTTGGGCTTGATCTGCCCGGTACCGTTGACGATCGAGACGAGGTCCTGCCGGACGGCCTTGCCCGTAGCGACCTTGGTAACAGAATTCTGGCTATGGACAATGCTCGCGGCGACGATGCCTGCGATAACAAGCACACCCACTGCGATCAGGACAATTTTTTTAGCGCTCATCGATTTGCTGTTCTCTGGGCTTTCTGGCTTTCTATGGACCCGCCTCTCCTCAGATGAGGGGGGCGCGTTAAAGTAGCGGCAAAAAAGAAGATACGGAAGCTGGATGAATTAGGTTCCGCCGAATCTTCCGGCCGGCCGGTACGCTGCCGGCTGGACTTGGCTGCCCAAAACCATGGAGCGTGCGTCTATTCAACACAGGCTTTGTTGCGGAATCATATCAGGGGCATAATCCAATGTTCCACCCTTGTAACCACCATGGAACCGGCACTACAATAGAGGTTGGTAACAGGAGTATTTCCAGCATCATGAAGACCTCCCGGCTCTTTGTCCTTGGTACAACGTTTCTTACGCTTGCGCTGCCTGGCAGCCAGTGGCTCGCCGCGCAGTCCAGCGCGCAGGACGGCGTGACCCAGACCAAGCCGGTCGAGGAGAAGCCCGACCCTCTGAAGCGGCAGCCAAGCGACAAGGAACGTTTCGCCCAGCAGAAGGCGCTCCGGCAGGAGTTGAAGGGCGTCTACAAGAAGTGGCTGGACGAGGACGTTCGCTGGATCATTACCGACCAGGAGATGTCGGCATTCAAATCGCTCGCCAACGATGAGGAGCGCGACACCTTCATCGAAAACTTCTGGCTCCGCCGCAACCCGAACCCGGATTCGCCGGACAACGAGTACCGCGACGAGCACTACCGCCGCATCGCCTATGCCAACGAGCACTTCGCCGCGGGCAAGCCGGGCTGGAAGACAGACCGCGGCCATATATACATCGCTTTCGGCAAGCCGGACTCGACCGAATCGCACCCCAGCGGCGGAAACTATCAGCGCCCGATCGAGGAAGGCGGCGGAAATACCTCGACCTATCCCTTCGAGACGTGGCACTACCGCTATATCCAGGGAATCGGCGACAACATCGACATCGAGTTTGTCGATACGTGCATGTGCGGCGACTATCACATGACGATCGACCGCTCGGAAAAAGACGCGCTCAAATACGTGCCGGGGGCCGGTGCAACGCTGTACGAGCAGATGGGACAGTCTGAAAAGAAAGACCGCTTCTCAGGCGGCGGACTCGAGCAGCTCGGGGCCGGTCCCATGTCGACGATGAACCAGTCCAAGCAGTTCGACCGCTTGAACACTTACGCAAAACTGATGGCCGCGCCCGAGATCAAGTTCAAAGATCTTGAGAGCTATATGGTCAGCTCGAAGATCCTCACCGGGCCGCCGTTCCTCTTCGACGTGCGCACCGACTATGTGAAGGTCACCAACGACACCATCCTGGTGCCAGTGACGCTGCAGATCCGCAACAAGGACATCACCTTCAACAACAAGGACGGCGTCGCCACCGGCACCGTCAATATCCTTGGCCGCGTCTCGAACCTGAGCCATCGCCCCATCCAGACGTTCGAGGACACGGTGAAGGTCGAAGTGCCGAGCGACCTGCTGGGCCGCACCCAGAACAACGCATCGGTCTACTGGAAGGCGCTTCCTCTGCGCCCCGGCCTCTACAAGGTCGACATCGTCATTAAGGACGTCAATAACCCCGACCACATCGGGACGTGGCGCCGCAGCATCAACGTTCCCAAGTATGATGACGACCGGCTGGCCGCCTCCTCGCTCATCCTGGCCGACCAGATGGAGCGGGTGCCCTCGAAGGACATCGGCGCCGGAAACTTCGTCATCGGCAACACCCGGATTCGTCCCAGGGTATCCTCTGGCGGTTCGCAGCCTGTGACTTTCCACCGCAATCAGAACTTGAACTTCTGGATGCAGGTGTATAACCTTGGCATCGACGAAAAGAGCAAGCAGAACGGCGCGAAGATCGAGTACCAGGTCACCAATATGGGGACCAACCAGACGATCCTTCAGACCGAGGAGCTTACGTCGAAGACAAACCCGAATGCGGACCAGGTGACGCTGGAGCGGTCGATGCCGCTGGCCAGCCTGGAGCCGGGCAAATATCAGATCACCATCAAAGTGGATGATGGGATCTCCAAGCAGCAGATCGCAGAGTCTGCGCCGTTTGTAGTCGATTGATTTGTTTTGCTGGAGTAACTTCCAGGTATTCAGGCAGAAGGCGACACAGTTACGCGGACAGCATCGGCGGTAACTGGTCCCAGGCGCGACCTCTCAACGCCAGTCCTTTACTTTTGCGGACGCGTTATTTCTGGAGTAGCCATCGACGCCCAGGTGCCAATACGGTGCAGCGAAACCAAGTGAAGATCGCGATTTTCGTGCTGCTGCTGGCAGCCGCTCCCGGTTGGGCTTCAAACCCCGCAGCCGTTACGGGAATCGTCCGCGATGCGCAGGGCGTGGCGCAGATGGGCGCGCTGGTGCAGGTACTTGGCGCGGACTCCGCCACGGTGGGTACCGCCCTTACCGACCTCCACGGACGCTACCTGATCGCCAATCTTCTTCCCGGCAAAAAGTATGAGGTGCGGGCCTCTGCGGCGCTCTTTGTTCCAACGACGCGTGGTAATCTGCTGCTTCGCCCCGGAGCGCGCACCGTCGTCAACCTGACAATGAACGCTATCTTCGATGCCGCGGCGTGGCTCCCGGCGGAGCGGCGCAAGGCCGATGAGCCGAGCGACGACTGGAAGTGGACGCTGCGTTCGTCCGCGAACCGCCCCATCCTGCGCATCTTTGAGGACGACGGCGAGATGGTGATGATCTCGTCGAGTGCGGCGGAGCACAAGACCGCTCCCGACAGGGCGCGCGCGTCGGTCAGCTCGGGCGACGGCGGATTCGGCACCGGCGGCGTACATAACGTCTTTCAGACGGACAAGTCGCTGCCCGATGGCTCCGACATGAGGCTGCGTGCCGATGTGGGCGCGATGACGGGTCCTTATCTGCGGGCGCCTTCCACATCAATGTCCGCCGGGTATCAGCGCAGGCTGGGCTTCGCAGGCGCGGGCAGGACGGTCATCAGCTACCAGTCGCACCCGGAGATGATGGGCACTGGCGGCACGGCCGGGTTCGATGTCGTGCAGTTTGCCTCCGCGCAGAAGACCTCGCTTGGCGACATGGTCGACATGGAGTTGGGCGGCACGGTCTTCGTCGTCCACGGCCCAGGCTACGCGATGGCGTCGCGGCCGTTCCTCAAGATTACGGCGCATCCCAAATCGAACTGGAACGTTGGATACAGGATGGCGACTTCGCGCGACCTGCAATCCTTCGAAGGGCTGGACTCGGTTGAGCTGGAACTGCCCACCAGCGTACTTGCGCAGGGAAGGATGCAGACGGAGCGCGGTCTGCATCAGGAGTTTTCACTCGGACGCAAGGCAGGCAAGGGACTGATCCAGGCCTCCTACTACAAGGACAACATAGGCGGCGCGATGCTCTCAGGCGGAGGCCCGCTGACAACCGCGGACCTTAACGCCCAGGGCCAGGCGGGCATCGGCCTCATCGCCGACACCACCACCGGCACCTTCCGCATGTTGAGCGACGGATACAAGTCGCAGGGCTTCAATATCCTGATGACCGAGCCGATCACTCCTGGGCTCTGGGTTGCCCTCGAGTACAGCACTGGCGCAGCTCTTGCCGCCGATGCCGAGCAGCCGATGCGCCTGGAGACGGTTGCCGCGCAGTTGAAGCAGCGCTCCTCGCAGGCCGCGACCATCGCCGTTAAGGGCCGCGTGATTCACAGCGCAACGCAGGTGCGAGCGTCGTATCGCTGGCAGCCCGAGTCGCTGGTCACGCCGGTCAATCCCTTCGCGGCCTTCAGCGACCAGGCCTACCTGAGCTTCTTCATTCGCCAGCCCATCCGCGTCGGAACGCTGCTGCCCGCCGGGCTCGAGGCCACGGTGGACGTCACGAACCTTTTGGAGCAGGGATACCGTCCCATCCTCTCGAAGGACGGAAAGACGCTCTTCCTCGCGCAAACCCCGCGTATGATGCAGGCCGGACTCGCCTTCAACTTCTAGGCGGGCTGGTTCGCTTCACCAAGCGGTGCGGACAATCTCCGAGTGCAATGTTAGATACTCCAATCAGACTGCTTGCTCTCATAAACTGCCCGCCTCCGGAAGGTTCTGAGCGATATCCAGTAATATGTGAAATGTAAAGAAAGAAATAGAAATTAAACATAGCAAGAGGGGAACCACGCGACCACGTTGACCATTCCGGCGCTCATGCGGGTTCCTAAGTTGATCGCTTCTGTCCCCGGCCGCGAAAGACTCACATTGTCTATCGTGCGTTGACGGAGCCGATTTTGATCGTGTGCCCGGCAACTATCTTGCGAACGCATCCGGATTGCACTGTATCTGGATGAAGATTCTGCCGGAGAATTGCGCGCGTCCGAATTTCGATTACCGCGTAGACAACAGCAGGTGCTGTATCGAGGTACGGAGGATGGATCCCATGCCGACGAATCGCAGAAGCTTCGTGAAGCAGTGTGGGGTTCCGGGATTGCGTGTCGCGCGACGGTTGGTCGGTTATTTGTATTGCTGCGGCCAATCCTACTCTTTGTAGATTCGCACACCCTGCACAACGCGGGTAATGATGCCGTCTTCACTCGGATTGTCAGGATCAAGTCCAACGCGAAGGCTAAGATAATACCCCAGCAGTTGCGGAGCGATGATCTCAAACGGTGTGCGAAGTTCATCTGCAGCCTGCGGCGAAGTTGCCGGAATGATTGCGTCGAAGAGATCTGTTTCTTCCCGCGTGGCTCCGATCGCTACCAGGTGCCCAAGGTTTTTCGAGCGTAACTCTTGAACCAGATCGCGCTCGTACCGGCGACGAAGAGGGTCGTTCGATAGCAGGCAAAGAACAACTGTGTCCGGACGGACAAAGCTCATGGGGCCATGTCTCAGTCCCAGGTATGTCTCCGCGAGCACGGGAAACCTTCCAGCAGTCATCTCCAGGGATTTGAGCGAGCCTTCTTGAGCCCAGGCAAGCAGAGGCGATGAAGCAAGCAGAACGATGCGCTCTTTTACGATAGAGGCGACGTGCTTCACTGCCGAATTGATCTCGGCAAAACTGGCCTTTGCCTTGGCACAGGCCGTCGGAAGCATTTGATCCAAACCCTCCGCTCGAGCAAGGCACAGACCGCCAATTACGAGATTGGAGAACGAACTGGTCATAACCAGGCTCTTGTCATCGGTGCGCGGGTCCAGAAGGATGGAGCGGATGATGTCTGACTTCGCAAGTGCGCCTGTGCCATTGCATGTGATGGCGAGTTGACTGATCTGCGGGCGCAGCGCGTGAACACGATCGACTACCGCCATGCTTTCGGGGCTATTGCCCGAACGCCCGATGGAAATAAGTACATCTGCTTCTGCTACATATCGTTCCGTATCGACAAGTAGATCGGTGGACGGAACGGCGATCGCTTTGTGCCAGGCCGGGGCAATGGCAGAAGCGATGTACGCAGAAGTCCCCGCCCCGGTGAGGACAACGCGCGCATCTGAAAGAAGGCCGACGAGGTCAAACTCATGGACAGCCCTCTTAACATGTTCCAGGGTAGTAGGCCAAAGCTCGGGTTGTTGTGCGATTTCAAACCAGGTGTGGCTTTTAGCTGTCAGGACGCTTCCTTTGTCGACTTCCATGAGACCAACTTCCTCCAGGCATTTGAAGACTTCTTCATATATGGGGGCTGGTTGGTTCTGCCCTGAGCAATGCAAATATAAAAAGAAAGAATAACATGATCGTAAATCAAATAATAATAAAACGAAATGCGAGTACTCGTAATGTCAGGACCGGAGTGAGCATCTTCATCAAGGTGGTGGAATTTGCTGTGGTGTGCCTGGGGCTAGGATGTCGTCGTCAAAGAGAAGCGAATGGGAAGGTCGTAGAGATGGTGCTCAAGCCGATGAAAGCGAGCGCCTAAACTATGAATTTTCTTATTGGGAGATATTGGGAGTCTGTCGGTAGCACCGGATTCCCGTAAGTTATTGATTCTTTGGTTGCGGGGGCAGGATTTGAACCTGCGACCTTTGGGTTATGAGCCCAACGAGCTACCGGGCTGCTCCACCCCGCTCTTCAAATATATCGCGTGTTGGGGGTGCGGTCAATTTGGTGGAAATTCATTGATGCCATGTGGCTTTCATGCGACTTCAGAAGTAGTGCATGGCGTAACTTTTTCGTGGAGAATACGTTTGATGAAGTAACGGCTTTTGCGCCGTGGAGGATGTATGACTCACCCGATGGCACGATTGAGAAATCTGGGGTTGGGGATTTTGGGAGGGGCCGTCCTTTCCGCCGCAGGATTTGCCCAGAGCGGCCAGGACAGGCCGATGCCCGATGCGCAGATTGAGTCGAATGTTCTGAAGGCGCTGGCGAGCGCTCCCGAGCTTTCTGACCAGGCGATTGGCACCACGACCGTTTACGGAACGGTAACGCTTACCGGGTCGGTTCGCGACGAGGCCTCCCGAGATAAAGCCGAGCATCTGGTAGCAACTACATCTGGAGTTAAAAAGGTGGTCAGCGAACTGGTGGTCGGGTCGCCAGGGGAGACTGCCAATGCGGAAGTGTCTCAACCTGTTGATGGGGCGGGTGAGGGGCAGGCAGATGGCACAATGTCTGGCGCTCAGCAGGGGCAGAGCGCTCCGGTGCCGCAAACAAACTCTGCTCCTGTAGGACGTTCGCAAACGCAGCCCCAGCAGCCCTCTGCTTACCCTCCCTACCCGCCGCAGTCGCAGGGAGGGAATGGTTATCCGCAACGGCAGCCCTATCCTGCGTATCCGAATCCAGCTTATTCAAGCCAGCGACCTACCCGTATTCAGCAGGCAGGGCAGCCGGTGATTGTACCTGCGGGGACGATGTTGAGAGTCCGTATCAACCAGGCAATGGACAGCCGCCATACGCAACCCGGAACGGTCTTTGATGGTGTCGTTATCAGCGATGTATTGGCGGATGGGCCGGTCGCTATTCCTCGGGGAGCGATGGTGCAGGGGCGAGTGTCCGATGTACAGCCAGGCGGCGATCTCAGGGGACGTGGCGGACTTGCCCTGGAGTTGAGCCAGGTGACGCTGGAGGGCCGCACGTATCCTCTGGCGACCGAGGCCTGGTCGCACCAGGGATACGACAAAACTGGCCAAACGGTAGGTAACACCGTAGGCCTCGGCGCGGTCGGTGCGATGATTGGCGCGATAGCGGGCGGCGGTCCGGGTGCGTTGCTTGGAGCCGGAATCGGCAGCGTTGCCGGTCTGGGAGTTTCTTCGGCATCGAGGCAGGGTGAGGCAACGGTTCCTTCGGAGGCGATTGTGAACTTCCGCCTGAGCCAGCAGACAGAACTGACAACAGTCTCGCAGGCAGAGCTGGATCGGCTGGGAGCAGGTCTTCCTCCGTCGGCTGGAATGCAACCACAGATGAGGCGTCGTTATTATCCTCCTCCGCCCCCGCCGTATTACTATCCGGCGCCTTACTTCTATCCGTATTACAGATAAAACGATAAAGACGAAGGCTGTCTAAGTGACCGGGCATCCTTCGTTTTGCATCGCTACCGCCTGCGGCTGAATTCCTCTGGCGGAGGTGATTTATACTTGTAGCTTGCCCTGCATCCGGCACATCCCTTCGGGCCTGTGCTCAGGTTTCGCAAATTCCGGGCGCGCGCCAATCCGTGTCTGATGGGTGGCGTTTTGAAGTGAAGGTCTTCAGTCAAGCATGATTCGTATTCTGCAGCAGGACAACCGCATTACGAAGATTCTCTTCGCTGTCATTATTGGCTTTGCCGTGGTCACGATGGTGATCACCCTTGTTCCAGGTGTCTTTGACAATACCGGGACGAACGATACCAACGTCTTTGCCACAGTGCGTGAGACCGGACTGCTCGGCCGGATGGGCATCGACAGCACAGCGGTAAAGATGACCGAGGTCAACCAGTTGGCGTCCCGCCAGTTGCAGCAGCAGCGTCTGCCGGAGTTTCTGCTCCCATATATGTCGCAGCGGGCCGGACAGATCCTTGTGCAGCGGCAGATCCTGAAGCACGAGGCTGACCGCCTGAACCTTCAGGTGAGCGACGAAGACCTGCGCAACGAACTTCAGACGGGACCCTTTGCGCAGTACCTGTTTCCCGGTGGGAAGTACATTGGCGACGACGCTTACATGAACTTCGTGCAGAACTTCTTCCAGACCAACCGCGCCGACTTTGAGTCGCAGATCAAGAGCGACATGGAGCTGCAGCGGCTACAGGCGCTGATCACCGGCGGCGTCACTGTCTCTGACGGTGCTGTGCGCGAGGCCTACAAGACGCAGGGAACCAAGGTGAAGTTCGATTACGCCGTGATCTCCGCCGACGGATTGGGGAAGACGATCAACCCTACCGATGCCGAGTTGGAGAAGTTCTTCAAGGACAACGCCGCCAAGTATGCAACGGCGATCCCGGAGACACGCAAGATTGAGTACGTCTCGTTCGACGCGTCGAATCTGCCGGGCGGCAAGCCGCAGATCTCGGACGCCGATGTGCAGGCCTACTACAACCAGCATCAATCGCAGTACCAGGTGAAGGAGCAGGTGAAGGTCCGCCACATTCTGGTTGCCGTGCCACAGGGAGCGGATGCGAAGACCGATCAGGCTGCCAAGGCCAAGGCCGACGATCTGCTGAAGCAGATCAAGAACGGCGGCAACTTCGCCGATCTTGCCAGCAAGAACTCCGACGATCCTGGCAGTAAAGCTCAGGGTGGCGAGTTGGGCTGGCTCGACCGGGGACGCACCGTGCCGGAGTTCGACAAGACGGCATTTGCGCTTGCTCCGGGGCAGACCTCGGACGTAATCAAGACGCAGTTCGGCTACCACATCCTTCAGGTCGAGGACAAGAAGACGGCGCACCTGCGTCCGCTCTCCGAGGTGAAGGCGGAGATCGTTCCTGTGCTCGAGCAGCAGCGCGTTGGCGCGGCGGAGCAAACCTATGCGTCGCAGCTTGCGACGGACGCCAAGAAGAACGGTATTGAGAAGGCCGCTACTGCTCGCGGGCTTCATGCGGTGACGACCGACTACGTGGCGAAGGATGGCGTTATTGCCGGCGTGGCTGACGGTTCGGGTCTGCTGACGCAGGCGTTCAGTGTCGTCAAGGGTGCTGATCCGGCTTCGGTATCGACCGGCGACGGCTTTGCAGTCTTTCAGGTAGTGGACATCAAGGCGGCGCATGCTCCTGCATTTGCCGACTACAAGCCCCACATCCTGGACGACTATCGCGAGCAGCAGATTCCGCTGCTGCTGAATACGCAGCTCAACAAACTGGCTGACCGTGCCAAAGTCCTTAACGATCTGAAGAAGGCTGCGGCGGAGATGAACATTCCACTCAAGACCAGCGAACTGGTCGGCCGCGATGCACAGGTTCCCGAGATCGGCGCGATGAGCGGTCCGGCTTCGGTCGTCTTCTCCTTGAATAAGGGAGGCATCTCCAACGCGATCAACCTGGGCCGCACTGGCATCGTGCTTGATGTTACCGACAAGCAGGAGCCGACGGCAGAGGACATTGCGAAGAACTTCGACCAGACCCGTGAGCAGTTGCTCAACGATCAGCGCGAGGAGATCTTCCGTGTCTATGTTGGAACGGTGACCAAGAAGTACGAGGATGCGGGCGCCGTCCGGTACTCGAAGAAACAGCAGGGGCCGGCACTGCCGACTGGCGGTAACTGACCCTCAGTGCACCGTTTGATCTGGCAAGGCCCGTTTACCTTTGGTAGACGGGCCTTTTACTTTGCAGAGCGTCATGCCAGACTCTACACAGGCGACAGCGGCGAAACGGACGCATCGAACAGAGACAGTACCGGCAAGTGGTTCTGGAGGCGGAATGAGCGTGGAAGCGGGGAGTGAACAGAGGCTGTCCGGAGTCCTGCTGCATGTAACATCGTTGCCCTCCTATGGGGGCGTAGGCGACTTCGGGCCAGCGGCGTATGCGTTTGTCGATTTTCTGGCGCAAGCGAAGCAACGACTTTGGCAGGTGCTCCCGCTAAGCCCGACAGGGTATGGGAGCTCGCCATACTCGGCGCTGTCGGCGTTTGCCGGAAACCCGCTGCTGATCAGCCTGGAAAGGCTGGTTGCCGATGGATGGCTTGCGGAAAGCCGTATCGCGGGTTTGCCGGGGCACGATGGCGCGGCGGACTTTGGCGCGGCATCGGCGCTCAAGTTGCCGTTGATCGAAGAGGCAGCCGGCAACTTTCTCGACCGCGCCTCCGACGAGGCCAGGGGCCGCTTCCAGCAATTTTCGAAGAACAACATCTCGTGGCTGGCCGATTACGCGATGTTCAATGTGCTGCGGCGAAGATTTGAATACAAAAGCTGGAACGAGTGGCCCCGGCAGTTCGCCCGGCGCGAAGATGAGGCCATGACGGCTACGCTCAATGAGCATGGCCGCGAGCTTGCCGTTGAGCAGGTGATCCAGTATTTCTTCCACGAGCAGTGGAGCGCACTGCGCAGCTATTGTTCCGAACGCAAGATCCGCGTGCTGGGCGATGTTGCGATCTTTGTGAGCTACGACAGCGCGGATGTCTGGACGCACCCGGAGATTTTTGAGCTGGACGCTGAAGGCAGACCGCTGCGAGTCTCCGGGGTTCCGCCTGACTATTTTTCAGCTACCGGGCAGCGATGGGGAAATCCCCTCTACAAGTGGAGATTGCTGGAGCAGCGAGGATTCGACTGGTGGGTAGCGAGAATCCGGCGGTCGCTGGCACTTTACGACATGATTCGCCTCGACCACTTTCGCGGTTTCGAGGCGTACTGGTCGATCCCGGCGGAAGAGGAGACGGCGATAAATGGTGTATGGGTGAAGGCTCCCGGGCACGCGCTCTTCAATCGGCTGAAGGAGGTCTTTGGCGACCTGCCCTTTATTGCGGAAGACCTGGGGCTGATTACTCCGGAGGTCGATGAGCTGCGGGAGCACTTCAAGATGCCCGGTATGCGGGTGATGCAATTCGGTTTCTCCGACCGCGGAGGCCATCTTCACCTTCCGCAAAGTTTTGTGCCAAATACCGTCGTTTACACCGGAACGCACGACAATAACACCACCCTGGGCTGGTGGAGCGAAGATACGGGTGAACACGAGCGCCGGCACCTTCAAACCTACCTTCAGCCGATCCATCATGAAGCCGAGGTCGTTTGGGCGATGATTCGTGCGGCGGCGCGCTCGGTGGCGAACATCTGTATCTTTCCCATGCAGGACATCCTGCACCTTGGCAGCGATGCGCGGATGAACACGCCGTCTGCAATCGAGGGAAACTGGACGTGGCGTTATGGCCTTCATGCGCTGCATCCTGATTTTGCCGTCCAGCTTGCCGAGCTGATGGAGATGACGGATCGGGACGGATATGTTCGGCCAAAGTCGGATGAACCTCCTATTGAACCACTGTTGGTGAGTCCGGCAGCAGAGCCCGGCCAGACCGGTTAGACTGGTGAGGCAATCTGAAACTTTCAGGAGCACCCATGCCTCTCTCTGGCGAAGCAATCCGCACCATGAACTACGTCGACGACATCTCTGTCACCCTGCGCCGTATCCTTGCCGTACTTCCGTCGCTGACTGAGGAAGAGCGCCAGCGCGTTGCTGAACATATCAAGCATGCGGATCCCAGCTACGATGCTGTAATTGCAGCGGTTGCGGGAAAAAAATGAGCGCAGGGCAGCAGGCCCCTCCCGGCCTCGGGATACGTGTCGTGGCCGTGATTGGAGCAGGGGTGGCGGGCCGGAGCTTCGCAATGGCCTGCGCCGCCGCAGGGTTTTACGTTGTGCTCGAAGACGTGATGCCGGCCAACCTGCGCAAGGCTGAGGTCGAATACTCGGATATGAGTCTGCGCGGAGGCTTCGGCGAGCTCCAGTTGGCTTCGACCGTCGAAGACGCAGTTCGGGAGGCGGACATCGCCATCGACTTTGTACCGGATGAGCTGGAGTCGAAGCTGGAGATCTTCAGTATGATCGACCGCATGGCCCCCCCGAAGACGATCATTTGTACTCCCAGCGAGGCGCAGAGCATTACCGACCTGGCCTCATGCGTCTACAGGCCGGAGAAGTGTATCGCTTTGAGAGGAAAGCCGGTTGCGGGGGGTGAGGTGCGGCTTCTGTACCCACCGATAGCCAGCCAGGAGACCATAGCGGCGGTGGAGAGCTTCTTTACCTGTCTCGGCGCCACTCCTCGTGCCGAGATCGACCCGGATGCGCCGATGCTGGTAAAGAATCAGGCGCGAACACACTAACTCTTTCGTGCCATCCCTCGTTGGTCACAATTGGGAACTCTTTCCTGTTCAAATACGTAATCCATACGTAACCTGCAAGAGATAATGCAGTCGAACGATCGTTATGCGCGCCTTGCTCGACATCTTCGCACAGGTCTTCCGTTCGATCGGGGCCAATAAGTTACGCTCCTTTCTGACGATGTTCGGCATCGCCTGGGGTGTGGCATCGCTGTTGCTGCTGATCGGATTGGGCGAGGGCTTCCGGTCGGGGCAACGCAGAGGACTGGCTCAGCTTGGCACCGACGTCATTATGATCTGGGGCGGAACGGTTCCTGCCCTGCCCAATCAGCACACCGGAATGCGTCCCTACAAGCTGACAGTGGGGGATGCCGATGCGATTCGTGCAGAGGCAACTCATGTCCGGAATGTGACGGCTTTTATCAATCGCGGCGACCTGAAACAGGTGAGCGAGTTTTCAAGCTCGGGCGGATCGGTGATGGGGGTCGAACTCAATTACCCCGACATACGCAATCTGCCGATCGCACAGGGCCGCTTCTTCGATTCAGATGACCTTGCGCAGCGCCGGAAGGTAGTGGTGCTTGGGCAGAAGAACAATAAGCTGCTGTTCCCGGGGCGCCCTTCGGTGGGGTCGTTCATCACCATCAATGGATCAAGGTTTCAGGTAATCGGTGTGGCCGAAAAGATCGGTCGGGGAAACAACGACAGCGACAACCAGAGACTTTATATTCCGTTGACGACGATGCTTCAGATGTTCCCGATGACGGGCGAGAACATCCCGCAGGACTCGATCAGCTCGATTCAGTATCAGCCTCTTACGCCTGACCTGAATGAGACGGCGAAAGAGGATGTTCATCGCGTCATCGCGCGCAGGCATGGATTCGACCCCTCGGTGAAGGACGCCTTCGAGGAGTGGGACACGATCAAATCCCAGCGCACGGTGGGGTTGATCTTTACCGCGATGGATGTGTTCCTGGGCGGAGTGGGAGTTGTGACACTCGCTCTTGGCGCGGTCGGAATCATCAACATCATGCTGGTGACGGTGACGGAGCGGACCAAAGAGATTGGCCTCAGAAAGGCACTGGGGGCGACGAA
Organism: Acidobacteriota bacterium; assembly: GCA_018268895.1. Taxonomy (NCBI): domain Bacteria; kingdom Pseudomonadati; phylum Acidobacteriota; species Acidobacteriota bacterium. The sequence goes on from JAFDVP010000001.1 coordinate 571,402, forward strand.
GCGAAGCATTCTGATGCAGTTCTTTCTGGAGGGCCTGTTGCTGACGGGATTGAGCGGGCTGATAGGGATCCTCGCATCGGCCGGCCTGATGATTGGGCTGCGCGCGATGATGGGGGACAACCAGATGGGGTTTGATCCGCCACGGCTTGTTCCGTGGTCTGCGGCGATGGCGATGGGGACACTGACCATATGCGGTATCGTTGCCGGACTGTACCCGGCGAGCAAGGCGGCAGCTCTGGAACCGGTAGAGGCGTTGCGCAAGGAGTAGCTGCGCGAGGGAGTGGCGATGCTGAAAGATATCTTCGGTCAGGCGTTTGAAGCGATGCGCCACAACGGCCGCCGCACGGTGATTACGATTGTTGGCATGGCCTGGGGAATTGCTACGGTGGTCCTGCTGCTGGCCTATGGAGCAGGCTTCGGACGCGCCTTTGAGACGATCTTTGCGCAGTGGGGAACGCACATGATCGGTATTTTCCCTGGGACCACCAGCGAGCAGGCTGGCGGAGCCAAAGCCGGTGTCAAGGTGCGCTTTCAGATGGACGATGTGGAGCGGATCGCGGAGACCGTGCCGGGTATTACCCACGTCTCGCCGATGCTGTGGAAGCAGGTCCCGGTACAGAACGACCTGCATACCTTCACGTGGGAGACGGATGGCATCACGCCGGAGTTACAGCACATCATGAATGTGGAGGTCGACGAGGGCCGCTACATCAGCGCGGACGATATGCAGCAACGAAACCATGTAGCGGTCATCGGTTCCGAGGCCAAGACGAAGTTGTTCTCAGGTATGTACCCGCTCGGACAGAAGATCAGGCTGAATGGCGTGAGCTTCGAAGTGGTCGGCGTGTTGAAGGCGAAGATGCAGGAAGGGGATGACAACATCAACCGGGTCGTCTATATCCCTTTCAGCACGATGGGCGATTTGAAGGACACCAAATATCTCGACGGTATCTGGATGGCTTATCACGGCGATCACATGGCGGTGGAGCATGCGCTGCGCAACCAGATGGGCGCGGCGCATGGATTTCGGCCGACAGACAAAAATGCCATGTGGGTAGCCAATATCATGTCGCAGTTGTCGCAGTTCCGGCTGATCTCACTGGGGCTGCAAGCGCTGCTGTTGTTTATTGGCGTTTTGACGCTTGGTATCGCTGGAATCGGTTTGATGAACATCATGCTGGTGAGTGTGCAGCAGCGCACCCGCGAAATTGGAGTGGAAAAGGCTTTGGGAGCGCGCAAGCGCCATATCCTGCTTCAGTTTCTCTCTGAAGCAATGGTGATTACTGGCGTTGGCGGGTTGGCTGGGATTGCGCTGGCCTTTACCGTCAGCAAGCTGGCGGGTGGAATCACGTTCTACAGCGCGATCGCAAAGAATGGCAGCGCGGCCGACATCTATCTGCTTATTTCACCGGAGATTGTCATCGTTGCAACGGGTGTGCTCGTCGTCGTCGGCGTGGTGAGCGGCATGGTTCCGGCGATCCAGGCGGCGAACCTCGATCCCATCGAAGCGCTGCGCTACGAATAAGGCTTATCGCGGGCGCGGTATGGTCAGGTCCAGGTCCTTACCTGTCATCTGCTTCGTCAACAGAATAATCTGCCCCACATGCTGTTGGACGTGTCCAATCACCTGGTAGATTGCTTCGAGCATGGAGACGTCGCGTCCCTGCGGTGTTGTTCTTTCAGCCAACCGCGATGCGGGAAAGGAATCGATGATGGTCTTCGCTTCCTGCACGGTTGAGACGAAGCTTTCAATAAGAGCCGCAGCAGTGACTCCCTCGGATTGGTTGAACTCGGAGTCGCGTACCCGGATGTCTTTTGCACCGCCAACACCGTGCATGATCCACTGACGCATATTGCCGCAGAGGTGAAGGACGAGGTTGCCGATGGCGTTTTCGTGCGCTCCATGCCGCTCCCACACCTGCTCATCGCTGAGCTTGCTGAGGCAGGTGGTAAGGTATCCCGTCATCTGCTCCAGTTTGGCGCTGGAGGCCTTGAGAAACAGCGTTCCGATCTCGTTGTCCATGAAGGCATTTTAGCGCGAAGAGTTTGACCGAATCCCCCCTAACCCGTACACTCGAAAGAGTGGATGTCGGCAGTGATTTTCTGCGGCTCCCGCTCAAATCCGTTGCCTCCTCGTTCAATGGTAGGACAGTCGGCTCTGAACCGATCAATCGGGGTTCGAATCCCTGGGAGGCAACCAGTCTAAATAATGTATTTAGATCAATGAGACAATTTCTCAGAACGACATTGGGCCTTTGTCTCGCACAAGAATGATGGAATACTCATCTGAATAGATCGTCTTCCAATTGAGCAATGACATGACTCTTGCCATGGGAGACTCTCGCGATAATAGACAGAAATCGATCTTATATTTGTAGAGAAGATCAGTCGGGTTACTTTGCAGAGTTGCCCAGCTGCCGTAATCGCTCAAGACTCCAGTCTGCTCGAAGACATCAGCTCGCCCATCTACAAAGACCGGATGCTCTGGCGCAGCCCAGATAAGGTATCCGCCGTAGACATACTCATTCAACATATTGCCGGAGACTTGGTGAGCCGCCAAAAACATGACGGCTTTCACGGGGCTTTGATGTTCTATCTGGCTTGCCAGTGTCTGTCTGCCAGGAAAAGCAAGAAACACAACGAGTGCCGATGCCGCTATAAAAATGGCATTCGGCAGGGGCTTGTCCTGGTCGGGGTGATAGGTCTCCCATGTATCGGATAGCAACCGTGTAAGCGTAGGCGCTGTCAGAATTCCAAAGACGAACAGCATTCTCCGATGGCTCGCGGCCAACTGTGCTCCCATTGCCAGCAGGAAAAGCTCCTGACAATATAAGCTCCTGTAACGAAGGACCGCCAACAGCAGGATGCCCACAGTGACGGCTAGAAATGCTAAGGAGCGACCATCGCCGAACTGAAGAGGTTGCCACTCGCTCGATGCGCTGAGTCCTACTGGCTGGTGCAACATAGTATCAATCGGATAGAGCACTTGCTTTAGGCCAACGGGATTTATGAACAGGGCTGCAATAGCGAGAACTAACGCCCATTCAAATGTTCGTCTGATATGCGGCTCCCAGCGCTGCGACGCTACAAGGCCCTGTTCGAAATTGAAGAACGAGCACAGAAGAATTGCGCCTGCGGTTACAAGCCCGACAAAAAATGATCCATGACAGTTCACCCAGAGAGCGAACAGTGGCGGCAGGCCCCAAAACCATCGCGGATTACGGGTTTTTCCCAGTTGAATGAGCAGGAGTTCGACAATAAGCAGAAGATAGCCGATCATCTGGGGACGTACTGCCAACCCAATTGTTGCAAACAGCCAGATCGTCAGAGCTCCTACGAAAGCAACCTTCGCATTTTGCGAATACAGCCAGCACAGGCCGTATCCCGCCACTAGCAGCACTGAAGTAAGCACGCATAGCCAGAGCATCAGGCCGCTATTGCCGCCGAATCTGTAACCAGCGTAGATCAAACACTGCGACAACCACTCATGTGGAACATACGCATGATGCCCGGTTGTGTAAGAAAAGATGTCTGTAGTGGGGATAGAGTGTGTCGTCCATATGACCTGGCCCGTTTTCAGATGCCACCACATATCCGGATCGGCGAAGCGATCACGCACCGTAAGTACCGCCAGGGCCGTCAGGAGTCCCGCCAGCATGGCAGGAAAGGAGAAGATCATTCGCAAGGACCGAATCCATATCCGACTGTCAGCCGGTGTGGCCGCAATGGATGCGGTATTCACGCACTCTCCGTCTCTGCGCCCTTTTCTATAGGAAGTCCTTCCAGTATCTCCGGATCAGCCACACGTATCAGTCTGTGTAAATACGCGCGTGAGATGTTCAGGCTGCGCGCTGCCAGAGTTTTGTTCCCGTGGTGGTCCCGGAGTGCATTGGTAGCAAGCTTGACCTTGTATTCGCGGAGTTGCCGCTCAAACGATCCGCCTGGCTGATAATCATCGATACTGATAACAGCGCTCTCCTCCTGAATATTTGGAGGAAGATCCTCTAACCGGATGGTGTCGCTGGTAGCGATAATAATCGCTCGTTGAATCACGTTTTCAAGCTCGCGTACATTGCCAGGCCACGAGTAGCTTTGAAGCGCCGCGATTGCATCGACATGTATCTCGACCACAGGTATCTGATACATCGCGGCGTAGGTTTTAAGAAAGTGACGAGCAATCTGCGGAACGTCCTCGGGATGTTCCCTCAGAGCAAGAGCATCAATCCTCATTACGTTGATGCGGTAGTAGAGATCTTGCCGAAATGTTCCTTGAGCCACCCTGTCCGCAAGATTCTGGTGGGTCGCCAAGATCACGCGCGCGCGAAGCGGAATCAGCCTGTTACTTCCCAGGCGGCAGAACTCTCTTTGTTGCAGGACTCGCAGGAGCTTTACCTGTGTCAGCAGGCTCAGCTCACCGATCTCATCAAGGAACAGAGTTCCATCTCCGGCCTGCTCCAGGTAGCCAATGCGCGAACCGACCGTGCCCGTAAATGCGCCTTTCTCATGACCGAAAAGCTCAGCTTCGATCAGACTCTCGGGTATTGCACCGCAACTGACAGCAACGAAAGGGCGGTCGGCCCGTAGGCCCATGCAATGAATGCCGTTCGCAATCAATTCCTTGCCCGTTCCGGTTTCACCAGTCACCAGCACCGAGGCATTGATATTTGTGACGCGGCGCATCAGATCATATATCTGTTGCATCTGCGGGCTTGAACCAATCATTTTGTTCCCAATGATTGGCGCTTCCTGCAATTGCTGCACGTGAAGCAACTTACGCCGCAACGATAAACTCTCATACGCACGAATAAGCATCGTTTTAAGCTCCCGGATAGAAGGTGGACGCCGGCAATATCCATAGGCGCCTTTCCGGACAAGTTCAACAGCAGTAGAACGAAGTACGTCACTGGCCATAATGACAACAGGTATTTGCGAAGCGACGCACCGATCCATTAGGTCTTCGGTTCGTCTATTTATGTTCTCTGGGGAATCGATGTCCAGTAGCAGCACATCACAGATGCCAGACGATAAGTTCTCGTCTGTCAGATTCTTGCTCGCGACAAGAGTAACTTCAAAATCCTTACCGAGAGCAGAAGAAAGAAGTGGCTGCAGAGCACGGTCTTCTGAACAAAGGCCAAGTCGAATCATCAATCCATCCCCCAAACTTCGGAGTGCTGCTACCGGGGAGGTAAATAATTTACGATGTCTGCGGCTTATCCAACTTATTTAGCCGTTTAATCATCGAAAAGTAGTTGCATTCTGAGCCGAAGTTTGAGGCTATGTCGAGAAAACTGTGGTAACTCGCTTCTTCGTTACCTTCCTGAAGCAGGTGGAATACATGGGTTGGATGCCTCTAACGGTTGACCCTGGGTGAGATACCACCAACCAGCATCCACTAACTCGAATGGGCTATTAATTGCACGCTAAACGGTTATGATCAGGCCGTGGAAGTTTGAGCCATTACTGTTTGTAGCTGGCGTTGCAGTGAGCCGTTTTGCACTTCGCAGCCACTGGCTGTATGACCTCGACTCCATCAATTTTGCCTTGGGAATCGAGCATTTTTCCCCTCAAACACACCAACCTCATCCTCCCGGGTACTTTCTATACATCTGTCTCGCTCGTTTAATAAACCTCTTCGTTCACGACGCCAATCTTGCGCTCGTTCTCGTGAGTATTGCCGCGAGTTGTGCCGCGATAGCAGTGATTTACCGGTTCGCTTCTAATTGGTTTGGCTTAATGGAGGCACGTTTCGCAAGCCTGGTGTTTTTCTTCTCACCATTGGGGTGGTTCCACGGGATTGTAGCGCTAACTTACGGCGTCGAAGCCTTTTTTTCAGTATCTGTTGCTTACCTCTGCTGGCGAATCAATCGCGAAAACATGACGGCGATCGTGCCTGCCGCAATCACACTCGGTATCTCGGCAGGCGCTCGCCCATCGTCTTTGATGTTTCTCGGTCCGCTTTACCTTTACTCACTTCGAAAGTTTCCTTTCAGGCAAAAGCTAATCGCCGCGGCGATACTCGTCGCCGCATTGCTCGCTTGGTTTATTCCGATGATCATCCTGAGCGGTGGCTTCCACGCTTACTTCGAGGCCCTGCTCACACTTTGGAAGACTGTTCCCTCTAAGGGCACGGTCTTCAACTCTTCACCGGCAAATACGATCGCGCGCGCATGCGTTGTCCTTTTCATCGGCATTCTGATATGCGGCACCCCGTCACTTATCCTTGTGAGGACACTTCAGCAAAAGTCCACCGCCGGCAAGGGGAAGACTCACTTCACCTTGGTCTGGATTGCTCCTGCCCTCTGTTTCTATACATTCGTCTTTCTCAAATTTGTTAACAGCGGATACCTGTTGTTGTTGCTGCCTCCTGCAAGCATCTGGCTTGGCCGCTGGATTGCCGATTGGTATCGAGATAGCATATTGTCGGTTCTGGCCAGACGAACACTGGTAGCGGTCTGCGCCACTCTCAACACTCTTATTTTTCTTGCCTCGCCGCTTTATTGTTCCTATCGCTCGGTCCGGCAGTTTGAAGCGCAGCTACAAGAAGCTACGGCGGCGCTTCCTCTTATCGCTTCTCCCGACGATACCCTCGTCGTCGGGTTTGACTCGCACTTCCTGGGATATCGTCATGCCGGTTACTATCTGCCGGACTACCAAACGATCGAGTATCCGGAGGTCCATTTTCCCGAAGGGTCGAGAATCTTCTCCCTGGAAAATCGGGAGACACACCTGTTGAGTGAGCTCCCGCAGAAGCGCTACCGGCGATTCGTCTTCTTCCCTCTGCCGTCCGGCGATGGAGATTACGTGGCCTACTTGAACAAAGTGAAGCAGATACTTCCGGAGCAGAGTCTCGAAGTAAGGCGTAAAGGTCGCTATAACTTCGTTAGTGGCCCAATCACGCTGTTGCCTCTCCTGTTCCCCGCAACAACGCAAGCCTCAAAACCAACCGTGTATCCTCCCCTTCACTCAGAGCCTGGGAGTGTGTATACAAACGTGAACACTCCTCCAATAAGCCATTCCCATACCGGCACCGTAAGTCGCTGATTTCAAATCGTCGTGAACATTCGGGATTTGGACAGCAAATTGCACCATTCAGCGTGGAAATAGAGCTGCCTAAATCATTCGTTGTGGGGAAAGCTGTATGCACTCCGTCGCCTGGTGGTCAACGCTCATTGTTCTAGCGGTCGTAACGTGGACCGACCTGCGTACCCGGCGTGTTCCAAATGTTGTTGTACTCCCATATCTGGTTGCTGGCTTTGCTGCTTCGATCTGGCTTCATGGCATGCACGGTCTCATGACAAGCCTCGCCGGGCTGGCGGTCGGAGCAGCTTTCTTCGGGTTTCTTGCCTTGATGGGTGGCATGGGGATGGGCGACGTCAAGCTCTGCGCAGCTATTGGTGTCTGGATTGGCCCTTCGCAGATGCTTCTTGCCCTTGTGCTAACAGGAATTGCCGGTGCCGTCATCGCGGTCTGCTGGGCCATCAAGGGAGGGTTTGTCGGCGAAATGTTCAGTGGTACGGGAGACCTTCTATTCGGGTGGAAGGGGCGAGGATTTCGCCCGCATCCCGAGTTTGTCCTGGAGAACCCGCGATCGCGCAAGATGCCTTACGTGCCCGCGATTGCTATCGGGACGTTGATTTCATTCTTTTCAACCTAGAGATATCGCAGGGGCCATGTCAACTTCACTTCAACCCGAAACAGTAGTAGCGGCAGGGAGCCAGAAAGTTGTGATGTCAACATCTACCAAGGACCCGGATGCTCTGGGAAGCAACATTATCTCGATCGCATTGATCGCGCCCAGGGAGTCGCACCGCCACCGGATATCGTCCGCCTTGGCCGGACTGCACGGCAGCACGACGCGTGAATTCGATCTTTATCCTGGCATCGACGATCTCTCAAGATTGATCGAATTGAGCTACGACGTCATCATCATCGAGCTCGATAGCGACCCCGAGCATGCTCTCGACTTGGTCGAAAACATCTGCCGCGATAGCGATGCGACTGTCATGGTCTACTCCGAACATGTTTATCCGGAGATGCTGGTTCGCTGTATGCGCGCCGGTGCACGCGAGTTTCTCACCTCTCCTTTAACTCCGAATACTATCGCTGAAGCGCTCATACGCGCTGCGGTTCGCCGACCCACTACCCGTCCCCCCAAAAAAGTTGACGGCAAAATGTTTGTCTTCGTCGGGGCAAAGGGTGGCTCTGGTGTCACCACCGTCGCCAGTAACTTTGCTGTTGCGCTTGCTCAGGAGAACACCGGAAGTACATTGCTGATCGATCTCAATCTGCCGCTCGGTGATGCAGCGATCGAGCTCGGTATCCATGCAGAATACTCTGTGGCCAACGCGCTGGAGAACGCCAGTCGCCTGGATTTCAACTATCTCTCTCGGTTACTTGCCAAGCATCCATGTGGTCTCTCAGTCCTGGCGGGCCCGGATCAATACACCGATGTTGAAGTTACCGGGGAAGCCGTCGACAAGCTGCTCTCTGTCGCCAAGCAAAACTATAGCTATGTTGTTGTCGATGCAGGGTCGCGGTTCGGAGGAACTGACAAGGTTTTGTTTCAGCAGGGAACTGCTGTCTATCTGATTACGCAGGTAGGCGTCTCTGAGCTTCGCAACTCCAACCGGCTGATCTCTGAGCTGCTCAGGGACAGCGGTGCCAGCATCGAGGTCGTACTTAATCGTTATGCACCGCGCATGGCGCTCATTGACGAGGACAGCATCAACAAGGCATTGACGATGCGAGCCAATTGGAAGATACCCAGCGATTACAACGCTGTTCGCAACGCAAGAAACACCGCAACTCCAGTGGTGTCGAAGGATTCCGCAGTAACACGCGTCATTCAGCAGATGGCGAAGGCCGCTACCGGCGCAACACCTGAGCCGGAACGGAAGAAGAGGTTCGGACTGTTCGGATAAGGATGCAGCCTTAGAGAAGGGTGTGATTTTGTGGATCAACTGGATCTGGATAAATTCAAATCGGACATACATCGAACGCTGATCTCGAAGCTGGATCTCGAGAAGCTCTCGCGGATCAACACGTCCCAGGCCCGATCCGGTGTCGCCAGTATGGTCAATGAGATCATCCAGGCTTCAAGGGTTCCTCTGAGTCTCGCCGATCAATCGAGGATTGAGAATGATCTCCTCGATGAGGTCTTTGGCTTTGGCCCGCTGGAGCCGCTGCTGGCGGACAAAAGCATCTCTGACATTCTCGTCAACGGCAGGAATAGCGTCTTTATCGAGCGTCGCGGTGTCCTCAAGAAGGTAGACACGGCATTTCGTGACGACCGCCATCTGATGCAGATTATTGACCGCATCGTCTCTCGCGTTGGTCGTCGTGTCGATGAATCGTCGCCGATGGTTGATGCTCGTCTGCCCGATGGCTCGCGCGTTAACGCCATCATCCCTCCACTTGCGCTTGACGGTCCGGCTTTATCCATCCGCCGTTTCGGAACCGGCCCTTTAGGCTCCAACCAACTGGTTGAGCTCAAGAGTATCTCCCCGGAGATGATGGAGATGCTTGCTGCCGCTGTGCGAGCACGCATCAGCATTCTCATCTCAGGGGGAACAGGTGCCGGCAAGACCACCTTCCTGAATATCCTGTCGCAGTATGTCCCGAGGAACGAACGGATCGTTACGATCGAAGACGCTGCCGAACTGCAGCTTGCTCTCGAAAATCTCGTACGTCTGGAAACACGGCCGCCTAACGTCGAAGGGCAGGGAGCGATACGCCAGCGCCAACTGCTCATTAACAGCCTGCGCATGCGGCCGGACCGCATCATCATCGGTGAGGTGCGCGGCGAGGAAGCCTTCGACATGCTTCAGGCGATGAACACCGGCCACGAGGGATCCATGACCACAATTCACGCGAATACTCCGCGTGACGCTCTCACTCGCCTTGAATCGATGGTTGCAATGAGTAACCTCAATCTGCCGGAGAAGAGCGTGCGACAGCAAATCGCTTCGGCCATCGCCATTGTTGTCCAGGTCTCGCGTCTGAGCGATGGCACACGCAAGGTTGTCAGTATCACTGAGATCACTGGAATGGAAGAAAACATCATCAGTATGCAGGACATCTTCACGTTCCAGCGAAAGGGTGTCGGACCTGATGGTAAAGTCGTCGGCGTCTTCCAGCCGACACGAATAAGACCAAAATTTCTCGAACGGCTGAAGGTTTCCGGAATTATGCTCTCGCCTGCTTTGTTTGAACAAACACTTGAGGTCAGCTAGGAAAGGAGGTATGCGAACATGCTCATCATCATTGCGCTAGTGTTCTTGAGTGTCTTTGCTGTGTTCACCCTTCTCATGCTGGCTGGTGATTCCGGAGCCTCCAGGCAGGCCGAACAGGCGATGGCGAATCTTGATGCAGCGTTAGTCAGTCGAAGGAGTGGCACCCACGACGCGATTGTCGATATCCGTAAGACTGAGCTGCTTAGCGCTCTGCCTTGGCTCAATCGCTGGCTGACCCGCGGGAAGCTGGCTCCGCGCCTTCACACGCTGATTTATCAGTCTGGACTGAGATGGACTGCCGGAGCATTGGCATTGATGTCGCTCGCCTGCTTCGCCTTTCCCGCTTATCTGATTTATCTGCGGACAAGGGTGTTTCCGCTCGCATTGCTGATCGGCGTGCTCACTGCCATGGGTCCGCTGGCCTTCGTGCTGCACAAGCGCCGTTCACGTTTTTCCCAGATTGAGCGCGAGCTGCCGGAATCTCTTGACTTGATGGTGAGCGCTCTTCGTGCGGGGCACAGTCTCGTGACAGCTATCAGACTGGTCGCTTACGAATCTCCCGAACCCATCGCAGGTGAGTTTCGCATCTGCTTCGATGAACAAAATTATGGACTCGAGCTTAGAACTGCGCTCGACAATCTCGTCGATCGAGTGCCACTTCAGGACCTGAAGATTGTTTCTACGGCAATCCTGATCCAAAAAGAGAGTGGAGGCAATCTTGCCGAAGTGCTCGACAAAGCTTCCTATCTTATTCGCGAACGGTTCCGATTGAGGCAGCAGGTGCGCGTGCACACCGCGCAGGGCCGGCTTACGGGATGGATACTTTCTTTCCTTCCTCCGTTGCTTGGTCTTGCTCTGTACCTTATTAGCCCGGCCACAATGAGTCTGCTCTGGACCCGGGATATCGGTCAAAAACTGCTTCTAGCTTCTGCAATTATGACTATCGTCGGCGCTTTCATCATTCGGAAGATCGTCAACATGGATGTTTAAAGGTGAACTATGGGTTTTGCACTCATTACATTTGGCGTTGTCTTCCTCCTGATCGCTAGCGGCGGCCTCCTGTTGTTCTACCGGGAAGCCATGCTCCAGCGTCTCTCCGAGGTCACCTCGCGAGGAAAGGAGACACGCGATCTGCGAACGACGCTACGAATGACGGGTTCCTCGCTCGGCGGCATCGTTGGCCACCTGGAACGCGTTCTGCCCAAAAGCCAGTCTGAAGTCTCCATCATACAGAAGCGGCTCATTCGCGCAGGCTATCGCAACGACTCCGCAATTGATCTCTTTTATGGAGCCAAGGTTCTTACGCCTCTTGCGCTCACCTTTCTGGTCTTCTCCACTGGAATTGCACACGACAGCCCGTTCTTTATGGGAGTAGTGGCTCTGGGGCTAGGCTTCCTTATCCCCGACTTCTGGCTGGGCCATCGCATCTCCACCCGGCAAGGCAGGATTCGTCGCGGTCTCCCTGACGTCCTCGATCTGCTCGTTATCTGCATCGAAGCTGGCCTCAGCCTTGATCAGGCAACCTCTCGCACCGCAGAAGAACTTCGTTTCGCGCACCCGGAACTCGCCGACGAGCTTGGCATCGTCGTCCTTGAGCAGCATGCTGGCCGTGCCCGTACCGACGCCTGGAAGCAGTTCGCCGAACGTACCGATGTCGACAGCGTTCGCAACCTCGTTTCCGTGCTGGTGCAATCCGAGCAGCTCGGTACAAGTGTCGCCAAGACGCTGCGCGTTCATTCGGATACGCTTCGTGTACAGCGCAGGCAAAGAGTGGAAGAGGCCGCTGCGAAGACCACGGTCAAACTGGTCTTTCCGCTCGTCCTGTGTATCTTTCCTTCACTGTTTCTCGTAACCCTGGGTCCGGCGCTCATCATCATGTCGGAGTCGTTCAAAAAGTACCTCTAACTCAAAAGGAGATTCATCGTGGATAGCGTAACAATGATTCGGGTCGTTGCTGGTGTGCTCTTCGTTATTGTCCTGTTCTTTCTTATCTACCGTCGCCGCACCAGGGTTCGCTAGGTTTCGGCATCATCTCCGATGAGTGCCGGACAGGCGGCGGACCGTCTGTTCGGACACCTCGTCATCTCGCGACGGACAGCGCTCGTCCGTTGCCCAACAGGCCACCGCAGCGGGCCACACGTTTTGCGAAGATGTTCGATTCGTTCAGCAAAAAGGCCAGGCAGATTAGCATGCCACGGCCGGAGGGCTAAGTGACACAGATGAAAACTTATTGCGTCTACAATCTAACGCGCGAATGCTTTCTCAGCCTCAATGTAAAGGCTGCGGACACAATCTTTTCGCGCCTCAAAGGGCTGATTGGGAAATTCAGGCTCAGGTCAGACGAAGGCCTCTGGGTTGTCCCATCTCAGGGAGTTCACACATTCGGATTGCTTTTCCCTTTGGATTTGATCTATCTCGATGAAAACCACCACGTCATCCATCTCGTCGAATACCTTCCTTCCTTTCGCATAGGTCCGTTCAAGGCCCATGCGGAAAGCGTCCTCGAATTGCCGACGCACACCATCTACTCCTCGCACACGCAGGCTGGCGACCAGCTCGTCATCTGCCGGCCTGAGGAGATGGAGCAGCGGCTTAAGGTGAGTTCGATGTATGAGATGAGCGGATCGAGTGAACGCAATTCTTCTGGAGGAGGCAGAGGATAAAGATGTCAGCGTGGCTGGACAAATTGGTGTCAAGTGAACGGCGCAAAGCCGAGCGAAGCATACCCTACGAGCTCGTCGTTCACTATTGGAATGGTGATGTGCCTACAGGGCACAGCGCCCGCGATATCAGTTCGGCAGGAATCTTCCTTCTAACCGAAGACCGCTGGTATCCCGGCACTCTTGTCATGCTCTCGCTTCAGCGTGCCGGGGCATCGATGAATGATCCCGATCGAGCCATCATGGTCAAAGGTCAGGTCATCCGTTCAGATAAAGATGGTGTTGCTCTGGCGTTGCTCGCCACCACATCTGCTCCCATGGAGGTCCGCGACACCTTCTCGTCCGGTGTAGACGAAAAAACGATTTATCGCTTCATGAAGAAACTTAGCGCCGACGCCTATCAGGCGCAATTCGATTCGGGCGGCTCCATCTTCTCGGCAGCCCGCGATACGTTTCTGTCTCAGGCTGACAGAAAAGCCATCATGCGCTACTTCAAAAAACTCCGCTCCAATGGTGGCCAGGCACTTATGGAGTATGTTTTGATGCTACCGCTTCTGTTCATCCTCATCGTTAATCTGATCAACTTCGCCGGCTTCTTCTTCGCCTGGATTACTGTTTCCAATGCTGCACGCGCCGGCGCAGACTATATGGCGCTTGGCGGTGCATCCGCTGGTGCTCCCGGTACAGCGACCGCAACTCAAATCCAGAACGCCGTCACTGCCGATCTCGCCTCATTGCCCAACAACCCCAGCGCCGTCATCAATCTCTGCATAAACAACAGTGGTACCGTAACCGCAAAGCTGGGAACCTGCACCTCGGTCCCGTCTGACCCTGAGCCGTCGTCCTACAACCTCGTCAGCGTCGACGTCACCTACACCTACAAGCCGTTCATTCCTGCATCGTTCAAATTTGCCAAGCTCAATCTCTACGCCACCATGCCTCCAACCACGATCCATCGTCGAGCCGTCGTGAGGTCCATGTATTGACAGCCCTCATTCCAACTCGCTCTTTTGGATCGCGGCTGCGCCTCCGCCGCGACGAAGGCAGTGCTCTCGTTGAATTCAGCCTCATCAGCTTTATGTTCATCATGGTCCTGTTCGGCGTGGTTGAGTTGTCGAGAATGGTTATCGTCTACACCACCATCGCCAACGCATCGCGCGCCGGGGCGCGTTACGCCATCGTCCACGGCTACTACAGGACAGGCGCCGGCTCCACCGGCCCCAGTGGCCCGGGCAGCACCACACAGGTCGAAACCGTCGTCAAAAACTTCGCCGGCGCCGGTCTCCTCGATACCACCAGACTTACCATCACGGTCAGCTATCCCGGCTCCGGAACTCCACTTAACGGTCCGGGACAGCCGGTCACTGTAAAAGTTACCTATCCCTACGACGCCATCGTTCCGTTCTTCTCCGCTCTCTTCGGGCCCACCATGGGCAGCACCAGTGAAGGCGTCATTATGTTTTGAAGGAGTCTCTGTATGCGATGGAAAGACGACGACGGACAGGCAATCGTTCTCGTGGCTGTAGCAGCCAGCTTCTTCCTCATAGGAGCAATTGGACTTGGCATCGACGGTTCACACCTCTACGCCCAGCGTCAGATGGCTCAGGCTGCCGCTGATTCCGGCGCGATCGCCGGCATCATGAGTATCTTCGACGGAACCTACAGCACTGGAGGAACCGCGTTTCCTCTCACGACGTTTACCTGCGGCACGACCGATGCCCGCACTCCCTGCGCCTACGTCAGCAAAAATGGCTTTGGAACTTCCGCAAGCGATACAGTCACCATCGACTATCCCTCGACGGCACCCGGGGTCTCTCTCGCCTCCGGAGTTCCTGCTAATCTCCTCCGTGTCACTGTCTCCCGTCAGGTCAAAACGACCATCCTGCGCATGCTCGGGATAGTCGGCGGTGGTGCTTCGGTCTCCACCGTCAAGGCCACTGCGACTGCCGCGATCGTCTCCGTCGCTTCTCCCATTCCCATTCTTGTTACTCATCCGACTCTCTCCGGTGCCTTCTCCATGAGCGGCAACCCTGCCGTCACCATCTGCGGGGGGCCGCACCGCAGCGTCCAGGTCAACTCCACCAGTTCCACTGCCAGTACATCCAATGGAGCCAAGGCCACGATCAATCTTTCACATGCCGGGCCGCCCGATCCAGGCAACTGTACGACCGGTGCTGGCGCAGATTTTGGTGCCACTGGAGGCCCATCCTCCGAACCCTTCGGCACCTTCACCGTAGGTAACGGCTCCTATGTAACCAAAGCTTCGCCGATTAAGGACCCACTCGCTAGCGTCGCCGAGCCAGGTCCGCCAATTCCTACGGGCTGGCCTACGATTACCCCACCCACAACCAAGTATGTTGCCGGGGCAACCGTACCCGGAGGAGGTACCTGCCCCACATCGGCTGGCTCGGCAGGTTGTACTCTCTGGAAGCCCGGCGTGTACAACGGAGGCATCGCTATTAGCGGCACAACTGCGCTGATGCAGCCCGGGATCTACTACATCAATGGCCCAGCCACCAGTGGCTCTGCCAAAGGCGCCGCGCTTTACTGCCACAGCAACTGCAATATGCAGATGGCGACGGGGTTTACTGATACCACCACAGGTACAGGGTGGACTGGAAATGTCATGTTCTACAGCACAGGCAGTGGCAGTCCTGCCGCCGCCGGGGCCTTCAACCTCACCGCCAACGGAACGATCAATCTTGTCGGTGCTCCCACCACCTCCCCTTATAAGGGCATCCTTCTCTTTCAGGACCGTAACTCGCAGGGGAACAATACGCCATCAAAGAACCCGCACCAGATAGGCGGTGGAGGTGCGATGCAGCTTCAGGGAACGATTTACCTCAACAACACCACCATGACGTCCAGCCAATATCAGGAGCTCGATCTATCCGGCGGCTCCGGCAGCGGCACTACCATTCAAGGTGAGATCATCGTCGGTGTCCTCGCTCTCGGGGGAAATGGATCCATTACCATGAACCTCAACTCCACGCCGGCTTATACCGTCAATCAGATAGCCCTGGTCAATTGAGCCTTCCAGCGGAAGTCCTGTTTTGTTAGCCGGATGCCTGTAAAAAAGCTCAACAGGCTGCTGTCATCGAAGGAGCCGAGCAGCGCACCAAAGGCTTGAAGGAGCCGAACAGCGGATCGAAGGTTCGCGCTATACCAGCCTGGGCATCGCCCCACGGTATGTGAGTCAAGAGACCTGAAGGACTGAAAGCCCGTTCTATCTCTCCTCATAAGTAGGACAGGCCTTCACAGGTGCCCCAATCATGACGCGCAGCGGCATGATTGGGCTTCCACTGTCGTAGGTATGAGTTGAAGGCCAGCCGGAACGATAGAACTATCGCGCCAATGCAACCGGAGATATTTCCACAAGAAATTCTTGTCAAGCCCCGCTTCACCCAAGATCCAAACTAACCGGCACGAATCAAAGCAAATAAAAAATCTCACAAAACCGCCGATCAGTTCCCGCAAATCGATAAACTTAAATAAGACCCCAAAAACTCGTTTAGCGAAGCCATTACTCTAACCCCTCGATCGAAAGTGAGGGTTACCACTAACCCCTTTATTTTCTATATTTTGATACTTAACTCCTTTCGATGTAATACTTTGCAAAATAGGCCCAGCCCTAACCCTAATCTTTTGAATACTTTGCACGAAATAATACGGGGGGGTCACTGCTCCGCGGGAATAATCAGCAGCACCTCAACCATCGATAGCTTGGTGCCCTGCCTCGCAGGCCGGAACTTCCACTGCATCAGCGAATCCAGCAGGAACTTCGCCTGCGTGAAGCCCTGCGGAAAGACGAGGCCGAGCCGCTCGAACCGCCCGGCCAGATTCACGAAGCCATGAACGATCAGCGCATCGGCGGTATAGTCGTTCTCCGGCAGATGTGGCCGCAGAATATCGTACGGCCACGGCGCCTCTGGCTTTATCACTGTTCCGCCTGTCGCTGCCTCCTCGCTGGCTGGCACCGTGTACTGCATGATCCAGTTCTTGCCCGTTCCTACATGCAGATACACCGTATACACCAGCCGGCCATGCCAGACGTCCACAACCTCTGGATATTCGTCGGTAACCGATGAGCCAACCACGACGACGCCAAACTGCCCGTCTTTCGGCATGGTGAGATGCGTCACCGAACCCTCATAACCACTTCCCAACCCCTGCCCTGTCCCCCCGGCACGATCGGTCCGTGATCCTGTTCCCCATTGGCCACCCTGACCCGAGCCTGCTCCGGCAGTATCTCCTCCATCATTCCCAGCTTGACCTTTCGCGCCTGCGCCAGCCCCTACACCCTGATCTCCGGTTTTGCCCGACCCCAGCTTTGCCGCACCACCCGACCCCGAACCCGCCGAAGCGTCTGGCCGCGTAGGCGCAAGCATCTGCGATGTTCCTCCCTGAGCGCTCTGGTTCGCCAGTGGAATGACAACATCTCCTGTAGCCCGCAGCGAGGAGAGCGAGATCACACGCGCAGGCGTTGGCTCCGCTATCTCCGCAGACGATGTCGTCGGCACCTGCTTCGGGGCTTCCGGACCGCGCACAACCACCGGAGAGGTCGAGCCCGCGATAACAGGAACGGAGGAAGGGAAACGGGTCGAGGAGATGTTCACGTCGGCCAGCTTCGGTTCGCGGTTTGGCTTAATGACCGCCGGCCGCAAATCCGCAACCGTGATCTCCTGTGGTGGCGGTGCAACGATGGTCTTTGTCGGCAGATTGACCGGCGACCAGATTACCGCGACCGGAATTGGAATGGGCTGCAGGAGTTGGACATCAGGCGGAGCATCCGGCTGAATCAATGTCTGTGAGCGAACAGGAAGCTGTGCGAGCTGAGGTTGTGACGATGCTGGAGCCGAAGGTGCTCCGGCAGGGAGACGATCAGATGCGGAACCGGATGCCGATTCGGCAGAGGTTGCTGCCTCGAAGCGAGGTGCTCCAGCCGATGATGGGCTCGTGTATGCCTCTCTCGTCTCGATCTGTTTCTTCGGCATCTCTGGACGAGGAGCCTTTAAAAGACGTACGGTATAGCGCTCCTGCTCCAACCGGTCGTTCATCTGAGGGACGTGCCGAAGGCCCAGGAAGAGCAGGAAAAATCCCATCACGTGCACGACAAAAGAGACGGCTAGCGCAGACGGAGCGGTATGACGGGGTGGCTCTTCAGAGAAGAGGGTCGTGATGGAAGGTTTCATGGCAAACATGAACTCCCGCCCGGTGATAGCGTTGGCCGGTCTGGAAGGGAAGATGTGCAATCCGAAGGCCAACCGAAGTGCCTGTAAACGAAGCAAATGCAGCGGGAGGAGATGGGATGTGTCAACAGGGCTATACATCCCGGGACGGTGGTAAACATCGGGTCACACTTTGAGCAAGGGAGATCGCTTCAAACTGCTGATTCATGAGGAAGAGCCCCTCATTGGGTTTTGGCACAAGAATTGCCAATGATCACACTGAAGGCAGAGTTGCTCCCTTTGAAGCAACTCCGACAGGTCCGTCAATGAATAAAAGGCTGGTGGTCATTCTTCTCAGTGCGTTTGTGATCGCTGCTGCGTGCAGCTACATGGTCTACCGCGTCTTGGCCAAACGCATCGTGGGCTCGCGGCCGAGCACGACACAGGTTGTGGTTGCCGCCAATGATATTAAGATCGGCAGCATCCTTAAAGAAGAGGACCTGAGGCTTTCCGACGTAAATGGAGAACCTTCGAAGGGTGTGTTAAGGACCACGAAGGAAGCTGTCGGCCGTGGTGTCATCTCGAATATCTATAAGAACGAGCCAATCCTCGACAACCGTCTGGCGGCAGTCGGTTCCGGTGGCGGCCTCGCTGCGACGATTAGCCCAGGTATGAGGGCCTGTGCGGTTAAGGTGGACGACGTCGTCGGCCTGGCTGGCTTCGTCACACCGGGACAACGCGTCGACGTACTGATTACGGGCAACCCTCCAGGAAGCAATGCTGCTGCCGAAGGTCCAAAGGTCCGTACGCTGCTGCAGAATATCCAGGTGCTGTCGGCGGGTACAGACATTCAGAAGGACGAAGAGGGCAAGCCGAAGTCAGTGCAGGTCGTCAACCTGCTGGTGACGCCGGAGCAGGCGGAAAACCTGAGTCTGGCCAGCAATCAAACACACATTCAGCTCGTATTGAGAAATCCACTCGACACGCAGATCGCCCAGCCACCTGGCACGGCGGTGGCGAACCTCTTCACCGGAGAAAAGACAGCGCCTCCTGCCCCGAAGCCCGCCCGTGCGGCCTCTCGCGCACTTCCGCTGCGATCGGACCGGGTGTATTTGGTTCAGGTCTTCAATGGATCGAAGCGGACGGATGAAAAATTTGTTTCGAGCGAGGACAAATAAAGTGCGAGTGCAAACGGGGATCTCGTTGAGTTCAATGTGTGTGTTGTGCTGTTCTGCCTTTATTGCGTCTCCACTTCAGGCCCAGACACCAAGCGCCTCTCCCCAGGCATTGGTACAAGATGCAGCCAACGATCTAGTGGTAGCTGTGGGCAAGTCTGTACTGGTTGACTCAGCACGTCCGGTGGAGCGAGTGGCGATTGGTTCTTCCGATGTTGCCGAGGCGACTGCCGTCAGTCGAGCTGAGGTGATGATCAACGGCAAGGCTCCGGGAGAGACCACTCTTATTGTGTGGCAGGAAGGAGGTAGCCGGCAGTTTTTCAACGTGAAGGTTCATGCCAACAACTCTGTCGCGGCAGACCATCTCGATGCCCTGCGCCGTGAGCTACGGGCAGAGTTGCCTGGACAACCGTTACGAGTCTCTGCCGAAGGAGGGAATGTCTTCCTGCGCGGTACCGTGAAGGATCTCGAAAGCTCCGACCGCGCCATACAGATAGCGTCAACTGCCGGGAAGGTCGTCAATCTGCTTTATGTCAATGTTCCACCGCCCGAGCCCCAGATTCTGTTGAAGGTTCGTTTTGCAAGCATCGATCGCACACGCGGCAAGTCGCTGGGTTTGAATGTCTTCAGCACGGGAGCGGGAAATACGATCGGATCGGTGACTACCCAGCAGTTCTCTCCTCCTGGGCTAACCACATCGTCGTCGTCAACAACGAGCGATGGAAACACCTCCGCCACGTCTGTCTTCAATGTCACGAGCCTGTTGAACATATTTCTGTTTCGGCCCGATATCAATCTTGGAGCGACCATCCAGGCGCTGCAGACGAACGGTGTACTTCAGGTTCTTGCGGAACCAAATCTGCTGACCGCAAATGGGAAACAGGGCAGTTTCCTTGCTGGAGGACAGTACCCCTACCCCGTCGTCCAGGGCGTTACCGGAGGTGGGACCGGTGCTGTCACTATTCAGTTCAAGGAGTATGGCGTTCGCCTGAACTTTATTCCAACGATTACGCCTCGGGGGACGATTCGCCTGCAGGTAGCGCCGGAGGTCAGCGCGCTTGATCCCTCCAACGGAGTAACCATCTCCGGGTTTAATATTCCCGCACTGACAACGCGAAAGGTTAATACTGAGGTTGAACTGAGCCAAGGACAGAGTTTTGTCATCGGCGGTCTGCTCGACAACCGCGAGACGAAGAACCTCTCGAAGATGCCGTACATTGGCGATGTTCCTATTCTGGGCAAGTTCTTTCAGTCCATGAATGTCAACCGCACAAACACAGAACTGATCGTTCTGGTCACGCCGGAGATCGTGAACCCGATACCCGCCGGCGCCGCAACACCAGAACTGAAGTTCCCGGAGAAATTCCTTGAGCCCAACACGGCTGCACCGATGAGCAACCCTGTCAATGCAACTCCGGCGGCGCAGAGTGCAGCACCGCAGACCATTGCAGTTGAGAAGCTGGTGCGCAGCATGCAGCCGGAGACACCGTTAGTTATCGACAACTCATATGGTTCCTCGGGTATGGCAGGCAGTTCTGGAATGGGCGCTTCTGTTGCGGCGCATTAGTGACTAAGCATGAAGGCGGCTACCCGTTGGTTTGCGGCACTCCTTTCCATGCATCGCGGCGGCAAGGCGCGCGCGCAATGCAGCATCGTCAATCGGACTCGGCAGACGGAGCTGGCACGATTTGTCGATGTTGCCGGCGATGCGGCGAGTCGCCGCAAAGGATTGCTCGGGCGCGCAACTCTAGGCGAGGGAGAAGGTCTCTGGATCGTTCCATGTGAGGCGGTACACACCTTTGGCATGCAATTTCCCATAGATATTGTCTATGTGGACCGTCACAAGCGTGTAAGGAAGGTTCGACACTCTGTGCCTGCGCGAAGGTTCTCGGCCTGCCTTTCTGCGTACTCCGTGATTGAACTGACGGCGGGCTCTGTGCGCAGAACAGGAACAAAGGACGGCGATCAGCTGGAATTTACCTGTCATTCTCTTGAAGGGGAGCTATAGCATGCAGTTGAATTCGATCGGTTGTATACGTATCGCAGCATCCCGCTAGGCTTTGTATACACCAGTTCACATCTAAGACCCGGTTATTTGCCGCAGCAAAGATAAGGGTGTCTTTTTCAATCAGTTATATCTGCTACGAAAGTGGCACACCATTTGCTTTGAAATAGTCAACCCAGTCAGAGACTGGAACTTTATGTGAACAAACACCCAGAGGGGGGATTGTATGAAGAACAAGTTGTGGATGCTTTCGCTCAAGGTTCAAGATGTCCTGAAGAATGAAGAGGGTCAGGACCTTATCGAGTACGCGCTGGTTGTTGCTCTGGTTGCCCTGGCTGCCACCGCAGGTATGAATACTCTGGCAACCGGTATCAACACCGCCTTTACGAATATCGCTACCAAGCTGGGTCAATACACCTAGTCGTCGTTGTAGGGCCAAGTCGAAACCAAGAACCTATCCCGGTGTCAGGAGGATGCGTATGTCGATGCTATCGGTATACCCATCCTCCTAAACAACTCAATAGTCTGGCCGTGACGAACCTATGTTTCTTTCCGTTGTCATTCCGGTCTTCAATGAATCGGCAGCCCTGCCGCTTCTGTTTCCGCGTCTTCGCGACTCGTTGCGCGACTTCAGATGGGAGGTCATCTTTGTCGATGATGGAAGCCGGGATGAGACCCCCGAAATACTTGCATGTGCGGCATTATGCGATCCATGTATCAAGGTCCTTCGGTTGACGAGGAACTTCGGCCATCAGGCGGCAGTTACTGCCGGGCTTGACTTTGCCGAAGGAGATGCGGTCATCGTCATGGATGCAGATCTTCAAGACCCGCCTGAGCTGTTGCCGCGTATGGTTGCTCTTTACGAGCAGGGATATGACGTAGTCTCTCCGCAGAGAGTCTCGCGTCAGGCTGAGACAATGTTCAAGCGTTGGACTGCCACATTGTTCTATCGTTCGTTGTCGCTTTTCTCGAAGCAGCAACTAACGAATGACGTAGGAGACTTTCGGCTCTTCAGCCGCCGCGCTGTGAAGGCGATCCGCTCGCTTCGTGAGCAGCACCGGTATATGCGCGGCATGGTGGCGTGGCTTGGCATGAAAGAAGTTCTGCTGCCGTTTGAACGCCACGCCCGCGCGGCAGGAGAGACAAAATATCCGCTCCTCAAGATGCTGCGTTTTGCCTGCACGGCGATCTCATCGTTCTCAGCCTTGCCTCTGCGTATCAGCATTGCAGCGGGGTGCCTTCTTAGCTGCGGTGGGTTTCTCTACCTGTTCTATGTCATCTACCTGGCACTCTTCACGTCAGCACTTATCCCAGGCTGGGCCTCTGTCGTAGGGTTGGAGTGCATATTCTCAGGCATGATCCTGCTTGCGCTTGGCGGCATAGGAGACTACCTGGCCAGAACCTATGAAGAAGCGAAACAGCGGCCCTTGTATGTGGTTACGAGCACTTGCAATATCTCCGCATCGCAACGTGTTCCGGAACGAGCTATCGTCCTCGAAGGCGTCGAAGCTGTTGAAATGCCGGGTGGACTCACGGGGCCTCGTCTGGTTGAGGGCATTCCCGCTTCGTATGAACCGCTCGCTCGAGTGCGGGGGTGACGGTTTCCCATGAGCCTGCCTGCCGCTGCGATCAACCGCGAGCCGTCAAATGCAAGAGATAAGCCTGAGTTCGATCGCTATGCCTCAGACTATGACGAGTTGTTGACTGATCCAGCAAGAGATTATTTTGCAAAGGACCCACTCCACTTTCACAAAAGAAAATGGGATCTTATGCAGCGTCTCCTGAAGCGGGCTGGCGTAGATGCAGCCTCGTTGCGATGGCTTGACGTTGGATGTGGACGTGGTGAATTGCTTGGACTCGCTGGTGGCCACTTTGCCGAGGCGATGGGATGCGATCCTTCTCCGGCAATGCTCTCAGCTTGTGCAAACTTCAAGAATCGAGAATTCAAAGAAACTCTGCAAGTTTTACAAAGGCATCGAGTAAAGTACGTTGTTTGGAATACGCACTTCCAAGATGCGGCCGTCAGCCGTCTTTTTCCGTCAGCAGTACAGACCGATCCAGCTTCACAGGTGATTGAGCCCTATCTGGAGACCCACTACAGACAAATCTGGGCTGATGAAAATAACCGCTTGATGGAGTTAAAAAGCGATGACACCGCAGTCGAGAGAACATCCGGTTCCGACGACTCAAAGTGATCTCGGCTTTCGACTGCGCCGAACAAAATAAAGAAACCTTCGCAGCCGTTGCTATACGTGAAGCAATAGCCTTTATCGCGCATCCGGGAGGGCTCGTTCCCGATATTTTCGCTCTCGTCATCGGCTTGCCACAGCCGCTTGTAGCGGGAGCGGGAGTCCATGATCATCAAGGCGCAGATTCCGATTGTGCCCGTGATGCTGGCAGGGACATACGAGCTGCTGCCGATCCAAACCTACCTGGACTCGCGGCGGCTTGAGGTGATCGTCGGCAACCCATCGCGACGGCAGGGATGACAACTCGGGACGTAGATGCTCTTACGCAGAGCGTCCGCGGGATCATGCTGCAACGTATATGCAGTGGCATCCATCGAACCGGCTGAAGCCGGGGCCGGTTGAGCAGCGGAAACGGCGCTGACTTGGCGTGAGGTTACCGCTTAGTTGAAGATAGCTCCCACGGTGACGTTCGTATTGGTGTCTGTCAAATGGACTGTGCATGTGTTGGGCCCGACCGGGTCTGGTACGACAGGATTGGCGGTACAGTTGTAGGACCATCCACCGAACGTGACTCCTTTCGGGTGGGTCTCAGTTAAGACAACAGTGGTGCCTACGTTCGCAGGCGACAGGATCGGATAAGTCGCCACGCAGACAGAGCCGCCTGATGTTGAACCGGGGCCGCAATGGATCACGCCTGGAGTACCTGAAGCGGCCGGAGCCGTCACCACCCAATTTCCAGTGCTCGAACCTAAGTTGTAGACAGTCAAAGTCGATAAGAGAGCAGGTGTCTGCGAACCGGGAAAGCACGATCCCGGAGTCGTAGGAGGATTCGGCAGAACCAAGGGACAATTGAAGGTTGCTGTAGCAGTTTGTATCGTACCGTCTGGGTTTTTGGCTTTAGCAATAATGGCGGCGCTGCCGTTCCCATAAGCAGTGACAATCCCGGCCGTCGCTCCCTGATTGCCCGCTAAGTTGGTGTTAACCGGAAAGACGCTGGGAAAGGAAGATATCCAGGTCACACTAGGATCATTCGTCAGGTCTCTCACATAAGGTGGGACTGAGAACGTTCCAATCGCAAGAAACTGCCCCGTGTCCTGAAGATCACCCACGGAAAGCACGCTTGGGATAATCGTGAGCGAGAGCAAAGGCTCCGGTGCCTGTGTCGTCGAAACCGCGACGTTTGCAGTATTCGAGATCACGCTGCCATCGCTGTTCGTCAGCACCGCGGTGATCGTCGTGTTACCTGCGCTCACACCCGTTACCAGACCTGTTGGACTCACGGTAGCAACAGATGGAATGCTGGAGCTCCATTTGAGCTGCGTCGAGCCCGTGACATCCTGCTGCAGACCGGTGGTGCCTGACGTTCCAAGCGCGACGAATTGGCCGGTCTGCCCGGATGCCGACAGAGCCTGTGTGTTTGGTGTGATGGTCAGTGACGTAAATTGCTGGCTTGTCCCGCCCGTTACGGTAAATGTTGCTGTCCCCGTCACTACGGATCCACCTGTGGGATTAGTGTAGAGAGCCGTAATGGTGTCCGCTCCCTTGTTCACCGCTGTGGCAAGTCCGGTCGTTGTACCGATGGTCGCAATCTGTGGGCTGCTGGAACTCCAAATGACCTGGTTGGTCAGATTTACGGTTCCGCCGGAAGCAGTTGTTCCTATGGCAATAAACTGGCTGGTCTGCGTTGGCAATGAAACTACTTGAGAACCAGGAATGATTGTGATCGAAGCAATGTTTCCCCCAGCTGACCCTCCACCTGACCCTGTAACCGTGATGACTGTGCTCGAACTGACGGGGCCATTGAAAGCCGTTGCATTGGCCGTGACCGTCGTTGTGCCGGCGCTCACAGCTGTTACCAATCCAGAGGCATTTACCGTTGCCACAGCAGAAGCGCTCGACGTCCATGTCAATCCCGCTGTCACACTTTGTGTCGTAGTGTGTTTCGCATTTCCATAGGTGCCCATGACGCTAAGTTGAGCAGTCTGACCAACCGCCAGCGACTGGCTTGATGGTGAAACCTGAATGGAGTCCAGTCCTGAGGTGCTGCAACCGATCAGTGTGGAGGCAAGGCAGAGGGGCAAGAATACTCGAGCAAGGTGGCGAGCGAACATGAAGTCTCTCCTGGCAACATCGGCAGGAACGAAGGTTCGCCGTCGGGCGGTCTGATCATAGGGACAGGCCGATCCCCTGAACTCCGGACGCAGTTCAATCCTTCATGCCGATGTTTCGCAGTACATGACTTTGCAAGCGGACAGCCATTTCTCCAATCGAATGTATCTATTCTGAAATCAGCAGCTTATTCGCAAATAGCCGTTGTGCGGTGTCATCGTGCGTATACAGCGGCAGGTCGGAAAAGATACTCGGAGTACACAGCAAGAAAAAATAGATCGACATTGCAGGGTAGATTCAAGCTTTCTATTCTGCCGCTCCATTTACAGCGTTCATATCGTGGCGGCTGTTCGTATTAGCCCGGGGCCAAAGCTATTTCTCATGCGCTAAGGAGATCTGTAATTTATGCCTAATTTCTGGGGGTATTAATTGGGGTATTCTCTCGATGCGGTACCTATACATTGTATTTTCAACGAAAATGCATCCCTGGGAGGCGACCAATACAGCCCGTGCAATAGGGGATCATCAACGAGCATCACTTTTGGTGGCTTCGCCGGTATCTTTTTGTACGTCGTCCCGCAGAAGAAAGAGTTGTTTGACCGATAGACTTACTCTGAGCCAGCGAGGTTTCACTAAATTCTATGGGTAAGGAATGAACGTTACTGAATCGGAGCAGAAGAGAGTTGTCCGTGTTGGACTGATCGGTTATGGCTATGTAGGACGCACATTCCATGCGCCACTTATCCAGGCTGTACCTGGCATGGCACTCAGCGTTATTGGATCGAGTCAGGGTGAGGCGTTGCGAGCGGTCTTTCCGGACAGCAGAATCTGCAAGCCAGACGACGTCCCGACGAGCAAGGACGTAGACCTGGTGGTCATTGCCAGCCCGAACGAGAGTCATTACCAACTGGCGCTGGCTGCCTTACGCGCTGGAAAAGATGTTGTTGTCGACAAGCCGTTTACCGTGACTCTCGAAGAGGCACGGTCTTTGAGGAAGGTTGCTCAGGAAGAAAAGCGGCTTCTCTCCGTCTTTCACAATCGCCGGTGGGAGAGCGAGATTCTTGCGGCGAGAGACGTTTTGCAGTCGGGTGCGCTGGGCGAGGTGACACACTTTGAGTGTCACATGGACAGGTTTCGTCCAAACGTTCGCAGGCGATGGAGAGAAGACCCTGGACCTGGTGCGGGACTGTGGTTCGATCTTGGACCGCACCTGATTGATCTTTCGCTGTATCTCTTTGGCATGCCGCACTCGGTAAGCGGAAGCTTTGCCATTCTGCGCGAGGGTGGCAGGACGGACGACTGGGCGCATGTCCAGCTCTTCTACGATCGAATGCGCGTCGTGCTGCATGCGTCGCTGCTGGTCTCAGGCGGAGGGCCGCGCTCGGTTCTGCATGGCACGAAGGCGAGCTGGGCGAAGTGGGGGGGAGATGTGCAGGAAGACCAGCTCAAGGTGGGGATGTCACCGAACAATCCGAACTTTGGTTTCGATCCGTCACCCAGCTTTCTGTTCAGTGGAGAGACCGGCGCGAAGACGGAGATGGCTTCGCCGCGCGCGAACCAGCTTGGCTACTATATCGCGATACGCGACGCCATATTGAACGGCGAGCCGTTGCCGGTGACGGCGCGGGATGCAGTAGCAACCATGGCGATTCTTGAGGCATCGTTCCAGTCAGGTGCCGAAGGGAAGGTGTTGCCCATACCGCTCACGGAAGAAGAGCTGGCTGAATGGTAGCTGGCGCAGCGTAATGCACTATCTCACCGTGACCTGGCGCAGATAGTCGAAGGTGCCCGATGCCTCCGGTTTGACGCCGTCGATTCGCCGCGAGTGGACCACCTCGTTGTTGGGATACCAGAGAGGAATTCCGGGCAGGTCGATGGCGAGAATCTTCTGTACTTCGACATAGTCTTCGCGGCGTTTCGCCTGGTCGGTTTCTGAGGCTGCGGCCGTTAGCAGCGCGTCGACGCGCGGGTTGGAGTAGCGTCCGCGATTGGCGCCCTTGGGCGGAAAAGAGCCGGTGCCATAGGTATATCGAAAGATGTCAGGGTCTTCGTTGGACCCGATCCAGCGCAGTGCGTACATCTGGAATGCGCCGTGTGTGACATCGGCGTAAAAGGTACCGAATTCGGTGGAACGGATATCGAGTCGTATGCCGGCGGCGCGAAGTTGCTGCTGGAGCACGGCGGCCATCAAACGCGTGGACTCATCGGTCGAGGTCTTCAACGTCAACCGCAATCTAATGCCGTCTGTTCCGGGATGAAAGCCTGCTTCATCGAGCAGCCGCTCGGCGCGCGCGACGTCATGCGGATATTGCGCCATCTCGGTATCACTCGCTGCGGCCCAATGTCCTTGCGGCAGAAGCGTATTCGCAAGCACGGCCTGTCCTCGCCAGATTGCATCGACAATCGCCCGTCTATCCATAGCGCAGGCTATCGCCTGTCGAACGCGACGGTCACGCAACACAGGGTCGTTTACGTTGAAGTTGGAGTAGATGACGACCGAGCTGGGGCCGGATTCGACCTTTACGTTGGGAGCCTGCTCAAGCGTATGGATCATGTCGAGCGTAAGGACGTTGCTGGCGAGATCGGCTGATCCCTTGCGAAGTTCGAGCGCACTGGTGATGGTGTCGGGAACGACGGTGAAGCGGACGCCATTGATCTTTGGCGGGCCGGCCCAATAATGGTCGTTGCGGGCAACGATGACCTCTTTGTCCTGTACGGCGCTTATGAAGCGGAACGGCCCGGTGCCGATGGGATGCAGGCCAAAGTCCTTCCCTGCGCCGCGCGGAACAATCCCAAACAGACCATCGCTCATGTTGAAGAGCAGGCCGGCGTCGGGGTGCTTCAGGTGGATGACGAGAGTGAGCCGGCCGCGAACATCGATGCGATCGACAGAGGCGAAGGCGCCTCCTTTGGCCGTAATCAGCGTACCGTCGATCATGCTGCGAATCGTCCATGCAACGTCTTCTGCTTCAAGCGGACGGCCGTCGTGGAACTGCACTCCGTCGCGGAGATGAATGACGAGTGTAAGCGGGTCGGGCTGCTCCCAGCCTGTTGCGAGCCA